>NZ_JBSFVE010000028.1:2984-97658 GCF_053592165.1 Streptodolium elevatio | reverse complement strand
ACAACTCCTCGCCACCTGGCACGGCACCTGCCCCACCTGCAGACGCCCCACCGCCCACCGCAAACCCAGACCGAGCTAACAAAGCACTACTAGGCTGCTGCGTCGGTGCGGTGGGCGTTTGCCCGCCTGTTGAAGGGAGTTCGGTGAGGGTTCGGAGTCTTGTCTTACTGACCGCCGCGGCGCTGCTGGTGACGGGTTGCGCAGGCGATGACGGCGAACCGGACACGTCGCCGGTCGCCGGGGCCACTTCCAGCGCCACCAACGGGGCCGGCGGCGGGGCCGCCACGGGAGGCGACGGTTCCGAGGGGCGCAGCGATGCGGAGTCCTCGACCTCGGAACTGCCGCGGGCGGCTTCGTTCGAGGAGGTCGCCGCGCTGCTCAAGCCCGCACTGGGCGCCTGCGAGCGCATGGACACCAGCGGCAGCGCCGTCGAGCTCACCCGGGCCGACCAGGTCCGCGGTGGCAAGCAGAAGGCGCTGTGCTGGTACGGCGGGCAGCAGTTCACCGTGGCGATCCTCTTGGTCGACGCAGACAACTCCACGATGGAGGCGTTCCACAAGGACCGCGACATCGCCTCCAGCGAACGCGTCGGCATGGGTTTCACCGTCACCCTGGTCGGCAACGCCGGCCCGCAGGCCAAGGCCAGCGCCGAACAGCAACTCGCCGCCACCAAGCTCCCCTACCTCAACTGTGAGAAGGACTTCGCGCCCCACGACGGCGTCACCACCATCGAGGCCAAGACCCCGGGCTGCCGCTACACCCCCACCCCCCGCATCTGAACCAGCGCACCAGCACCCGCGTGGGCGGTGCCCCCGGTCGGCTGCGCGCGGGTTCATCGGGTTGCGCCGCCTCGACATCGGCGGCGTCCGCAGGCGGAGCGAGGACTGCGTACGAGGCGGGCGCATGGGCGAGGAGGCATGCATCGATCCGGGCCCACGAGGTGCGAACCGGCGGGAACTCTGACGTCATGGGCGCGAGTTTGTCGTGTCGCGGTGACATCAGGCAGCGCCATCAGAGCCGCCGACGGTCCACGAAGCGGGGCCGGGAATGCCGCTGGGGATGCGACAGCCGCCACTGCCGCTTGCGGACGATCCGCGGCTCGAACGACCCGTCCCGGTCCCGCGGCACCGCTATCTCCACCGGGCCGACGTCGGTCAGCACGGTCTTCGCCCGGGTGCCGTTCCGCGAGTTCCCGGTGTCCCTGCCGACCGCGTCGTGCTTCTCATAGCCGAGGTGATCGGTGATCTCACCTTCGAGGGCGGACTCCAGGATCCGCTTGGTCAGCTGTTTCAACAGCCCGCCCTCACCCACCAGGTCCAGGCCCTGGGCGCGGGCCCGGCCGACCAGCTAGTGCTGTGGCCGGGAAGGTTTGCCGGTTCTCGTCGCGAGGGTCCGCAACGCCGCGAGGCGCCGTGCTGGGGGGCGAGAACCGGTGAACCTTTCCGGTCACAGCACTAGTCGATCAACCGGCCGTCGACCGCGTCACCGGAGGGCACCTCAACCGGGCTGTCCTGCACAGGCCTGCCGCTCCAGGTGCTGGTCACCGGGGCCGACACCACCGACCGCGCCGCCGCCCACACGTTGCTCGCCCGGATCCGGGCCCGGCACCGCCGCATCCGGCTGATCTGGGGCTGACGGCTCCCACAGGGCATCGGCTTCGGCGGCGGACCGAATCCCTGGAGGGCGGGGCGGCGCAAGCTCCTGCCGCGGGGACGGTCGGTCATCGGTCGGTCAGAGGAAGCGGCGGATGGGCTGGACGGCCATCTCCTGGATCCGTTGGACGAGGGAGCGTCTCTTCCACCGGCCCGCCTGGATCAGTTCGCTGGCGGCCATGTCCTCGTCGAAGTGTGCGTCCAGGGTGGAGGTGAACTGCGGGTCCAAAACGGCGAGCATGACCTCCTCGTCGTGGTCGAGGGAGCGGCGGTTGAAGTTGGTCGAGCCGATCAGTGCGGCGACGCGGTCGACAGTGATGACCTTGGCGTGCATCATCGTCGGCTGGTACTCGTGGATCTTCACCCCGCAGGCGATGAGGTCCGCGTAGTGGTGCTGACCGCCCAGCCGGCAGACCCGCTTGTCGGTGTGCGGCCCGGGCAGCACGATCTCCACCTCGACGCCTCGCCGGGCTGCTGCGCACAACAATTCGATGAAGTACGCGTCCGGTGAGAAATATGCGGTGGCCAGTCGGAAGCGTTCCTCCGCGGACTCGAGCATGACGCGAAGCAGGGTCTGCATGTCCTGCCAGCCGAAGCTGGCCGAGCCGCGCACGACCTGCACGACGGCCCCGCCCCGGGCGCGGTGCTCGACGAACCGGTCCCGGTCGTCGAAGAGTTCGGGGTGGCACTCGGCCCAGTTCTGCGCGAACGCCGCCGCGACGCCGTCCACCGCGGGTCCGCTGAGCTCGACGTGTGTGTCGCGCCACTCGTGCTCGTTGCGGGCGTTCCCGCACCACTCCTCTGCGATGCCGACACCGCCGGTGAACGCGGTCTCCTCGTCGACGACGAGGACCTTGCGGTGGCACCGATGATTCTGCTTGAGCGGAGACAAGTGGAGCGGTTTGCGGAACCACGCCATCTGCACACCGGCCTGCGCCATCGCCTCCAACAGGTCGGCATCAATCAAACGGCTGCCGAAGCCGTCCAACAGCAACCGCACCCGCACCCCGCTGCGGGCCCGCTCGGCGAGGGCCTCGGCGAACCGGCGGGCGATCTCGCCCTTCCAGTAGACGAACGTCATCATGTCCACCGTGTGCTCGGCCCGGCGGATCCCGGCCAGCATGGCGGCGAATATCTCGTCCCCGTTGCGCAACGGGACGAGGCTGTTGCCCTCGGTCGCGGCGATGCCGATCAACCGTTCGAGACGCCGCCGTAGCCGCGTGACTCGGTCCCCGGCCGTCCGCTCACCCGAGCCCTCGGCCTGCGAGCCCCCTTCGCCGCGGCCGCCGGGTCCGGGAGCGCCGCTGTTCGCGAAAACCCGCTGCTCGACGTCGTCCGCGTCTGGCCGTTCGGCCGAAGAAAGATCCGTCACAAAAGCGGATTTTCGCACAATGCAATTCCCACGAAGAGGCTCCCCGGCCCTGAAGGCCGGGAAGCCCGGGGCCGGTCGACGAGGTCCACATCGTGCCGGCGCCCTGGTCCGGCCGATCCCCGGCCAGGACTACACCGACCTACCCCGAGACGCGGGCGGCGGACTGGTGCCGTAGCTGGCGGGAGCACTTGTTCGGGGATCTGCAGGGGTGATTCTGAGGTTGGGCGCGTGGTGGTACGTGACAGGGCCGTCGGGTTCACAGGAGTGTGGGTGCAGGGCGGGATGCGCCCTGTGTCGGTGACTCGATCAGCGGTTCGGAAGTGCGCGACTGTCATGACTTTGCCTCACACGCTGTCCTCCGCGTCGTTGTTCGCGCGTCGGGTGAGCGACGGCTTGAGCCCGAAGTACCTGCTGTTCGCCGTCTTCCCGCTGACCGGCGCTCACGGGGGCCGGGTGGTCGGGGTGGGCTGGGGCCTGCTGGCGGCCGTCGTCTTCGTGGTCCCGCCCAGCTTCTACGTCCGTGCCGGGGTACGGCGCGGCCGGTGGACGGACCGGCACTTGAGCGTGCGCACCCAACGCGCGCCCGTCGCGGTGGGGTTGAGCTTGTACGTGACCGCCGTCGTGATCCTGTTGGCGGCCGTCGGCGCGGACCAGGCGGTGTCCGCGGTGGCGTTCACCCTGGCAGCGCTGTGCGCGGCGACCACAGCGCTGACCGCCGTGTGGAAGGTCTCGGTGCATTGCACCGTGGCCGGCGCCTTCGCCACCGTCCTCGGCACCGCGTACGGCGCGCTGGGGGCATGGCTGGTCGTGGTTGCGCCGCTGGTGGCGCTGATCGGTTGGTCCCGCCTGCAGTTACGCGCCCACTCCTTTAGCCAGGTGGCCGTCGGGTGCCTGCTCGGTACGGCGGGCAGCGCAACCCTGTGGCCCCTGGCGGACACCGCAGGGCTGTGAAACGCCGGTGAACCGCGAACCCGACACAGCGATGCCGTCGGTCCTCCACCGCTGGTCCCCTACCGCCGTGTCTCCCACCGTCTCCTGGAGGAAATTGCTGTGCCGAACTTGGCCGAACTCGCGGTGGTGGACCTGGTCCGGACCCGGCAAGCCGTGGACGACACGCTGACCGCGTTCGTCGACGCCAAACGCGCCGACCCCTGCGCCGGCCTGCTCGACGACCTCGTCGACGTCCTGACCGACTTCCTCGCCTCCGGCGGCCGACGGGCCCGCCCACTGTTCTGCTGCCTCGGCTGGCAAGCCGTCGACGGGCGGCCCCCCACCGAAGACGTGCTGCGGGCCGCCGCGGGCCTGGAACTCCTGCACACCTACGCGATGATCCACGACGACCTCATCGACCACTCCGACATGCGCCACGAACGCCCCACCGTCCATCGCACCCTCGCCCTGCGGCACCCCGGTCTTCGCGCGGACTGGCTCGGGTGCAGCGCCGCCCTGCTGCTCGGCAACCTGTGCGCCGCCTGGGCCTCCGAACTCGCCGGCTCCCTGCCGCCAACTGCACCGGCGCTGGGCGCCCGCACCCTCTTCCACGCCCTGTGCACCGAACTGATCGCCGGCGAATACCAGGACGTGCGCGGCTTCCAGGACTACGCCGCCGACGTAGACCACGCCCTGAACGTCGTTCGCCACAAGACCACCAAGTACTCGGTGGAGCGGCCCCTGCAGATCGGCGCCTCCCTCGCCGGAGCCGACCCGGCACTCCTGGACGCCTGCACCGCCTACGCCCGCCCCGTCGGAGAGGCGTTCCAGATGTGGGACGACCTCGACGACGTCACCCCCGGTCACGGCAACCCCGGCGAGGACATTCGTACCGGCAAGCACACCGTTGTCATCATCCTCGCCCTGCGCATGCTCGGCCCCACCCCCGCCCGCCACCTGCGCAACCTCATGGGCAACCCCGACCTGGACACCGACGAACTCGAACAGGCACGCGCCCTCGTCGAAACCTCCGGCGCGCCGACGGTCGTCCGACGCATGATCGACGAACGCCTCGCCCAAGCCCACGACGCCCTCACCCACGCCCCGTTCCACCCCTCCGTCCGCCATCCCCTCAAACTCATGGTCGACATGGCCCACCCCGGACACCGCTGAAGTAAGTCAACACGCCATTCCCCGTGTCGCCCCTGGTCGATCTGAAGGTCAGGAACGCCGAGACCAGGCTGGCTCCGTTCCGGGAGTTCCCATGACCCGGACACGATCGGGCTCATGCTCCGCTACGCTGCCGCTTGTGATCGTCCTTGACCCGAACCAGCTCGAGCACGCCCAGCCCGAACGGGCCGCTCCTGGCGATGCTGCGGAAGGTCGCGTCGGCGCGGAAGCTTGATCTGTGCCTGCCGGAGTTGGCGCTGGAAGAACACCTGGTTCACATCCGACGGGACACCATGGACGCCGCTGCGCGGCACCGGCGCGCCGTCAGGGGCCTCGAACGCCTGCTTCCGCACAGCGCGTGCAGGGCCGCACGCGTCGGCCCCGACATTGCCGACAGGGCGCTGACCGCTCGCGGAGATCTCCTCCGGAAGACCTTCGACCGCATCCTCCCCACTTCGGAGGGGGCCTTCCGCGAAGGGATGCTCCACGAAGTACGTCGTCAAGCCCCGGCCAAGACCGCGCTCGATTCGCCTAAGAGCGGAGGCCGCGACGCCGTTACCTGGCTCACCGCCGTCCAAGCGTGGCGAGCTGCCAAAGCGATGTCTACTTCGTCTCCGCTGACAAAAACGCGTTCGGCACAGGCGCCGACCTTTCCCAGGACCTCTTGAAAGACCTTGGCGGTCCCGGCGATCCCAGGCGGTTCCACTACTGCCCGGGAATGGACCGTCTCCTTGCCATGCTGGCTTCTAAACGCGCGCACAGGCTCGGCCGCTCCAATCTCGCGGCGTCGGACAAGGTGCGCACAGCGGCGATGTCCGCGATGACGCACCCTGACGTGGATTTCGAACTCACCCTCGGGATCGGCGTGATCAGTTCACCCGGGACGCACCGCCCCTCCTCGACCAGGATCTGACGGTCCGAGAGCTGCGCGGGACGGCCAGCAGAAAGGCCGTGGTCCCGTACGAGGTGGGCGGGACAGGGTGGGCCTGCGCCCAGCCGACATGGCGGGCCCGCAAGAGCTTCGCATTCCCCAGGAGCAATGGCAGCCACATGCACGTGACTGCGACGTTCTCGATGAGCACCACCATGCTGATGGGACTCGGCAACAACGATGTCATCGAGTCCGCCGAGGTCACCGCGCGAAGCCGCTGCTTCGGCATCGAGGCAACAGTGACCGGTTGAAGGCAACCAAGGCAATCGCGACTCATGACGGCGTCCCTTCACCGACGCGAACGGCCTCGAGGTGGCGGGTGATGTGCGGGTCGCTGCTGCTACGGCACCGGACCCGTCCCCACGACACCGGCACCGCCTGGGCAGGTCCCCCGGCTCCTGGCGGCCGAACGCGCCGCTGACACCGAATCGCGCAGCGCCGAGGATGACGGGGACCAGTGGCCTGCTCTCGCGGAGGCGTGGACGGCCGCGGAGCGCCGCCGCCTCGGAATCGGCGGCGCCCACAACGGTGGGTGACCTGCGGCCCCGGGTGGGTCCCGCTCCCCCACGGCCGCACTGGCATCGACGCCGGCCCGGTCCGGATGCTGTCGTGGTCGCGTGCGGTTGTTGTGTGGCTGCGGGGCGGCCCTGGTTGCCGCTAGGGTTCCGTGCTCGTGCGGGACATGGCTGGTGTGTGGTCGGGGAGTTGGTGTGGTCTTGCGGTGGCGGGCGTTATCAGCGGCAGGTGCGGTGTTGTTGGCCATGGCGGCGACCGCAGGGTGCTCCGGCTCGGGTGGTGCGGCGGGCCCGGCCGACGTGTCCGGAGGTACCGCCAAGGACGGCGCACCGGTGGCGTCGGCCTTTCCCGGAGGGGTGCCGGCAGGGGTGCGGGGTGCGCCGTTGTGGTCGGTGCCCCTGGCCAGTCAGGGCGGGGCCGCGTCGCCTGTCGGGTCCAGCGTCGCCGTGGTCGCCTCGCGCGGTGACGTCGGTACCGTCGAGTTTCGGGACGCGGCAACCGGAACGGTCCGCGCGAGCGTCGAAGTTACCGGCAGGCTGACGCCAACCACCTGGCACGGCCGCCCGGCGCTGGTGGCGCAGAGCGTGAAGACGACGCCGTCCGACGGAATCTCCCCGGAGCGGACCACCTGGCTGGTCGAGGCGTTCGACGAAGGCGGGCGACGCGTCGCGAGGGGTGAGCACGCAGGCAAGGACAAACCCCTGATCGTCGACGGACGCCGCATCGTCGTCGAGGCCGGCCAGGGCGGCAGCCCCGGCGCGCTGGTCGTCAGCGATGCGGGCAGCGACGCGCCCGGGTGGCGGATCCCCTGTCAGGACAGGGTCTGCGCCAACGACACCGCAACCGTCGCGTCCGGCGTGGTCGTCCATCGGTCCGACGACCACGATGCGGAGGCTCTCGCGGGATTCGACGCGGTCACCGGAGCCCGCCTGTGGGGTGAGCAGGCTCTCGGTCGTCCCTCAGGAGCCGATGTCAGCTCGGAACCCGAACTCGTCGAGGGGACCAGCGGCGCCCTGGTCGTCGCCTGGTACACCAGCTCCTTCGACACGCCCCGAGAGCCCTCCACGGCCTACAGCGTCAACGACCCCGCCACCGGCAGGCTGTTGGCGACCGGCCCCGTGCTTCCGGGCTCGCCCAAGTCCGGAATCACCGACGCGCGCGGCACCGTAGCGGTTGTGGCCACGACAGACACCACCGCCGCGTGGGAGCAGGGCACCGGCACGTTGCTGTGGAGGCAGGCCGAGGACGAGACCCGTCTGGACCCGGTTGCCGTCGTCGGACCGGTCCTGTATTCCGGGAAGGACCCTTCGATGGCCGTTGACCTGCGGACCAAGGCGGTCCTCCAGCGCGCGGTGACGGACCCGCCCGCGCCTGTGGGCACCGACCACGCCGTTGTCGTCCGCAATCCCGGGACCGCGTACGTCTTCGCTGTCGACCAGCCGTGACCGCCTACCGCGTTGCAGCTGCCCGCACCCCCGTCCGGGGACGGCCAAGCGGACACGTCCAGCAGTCGGTCACCATGACGCGCAACCGCGTGACAATCAAATTGCTCCACCCACAGGTCCGCGTGCACCAGCGTGTCGCCCTCCGCCGCGTCCACCCAACCGCGCAACAGGTCGGCCAGCAGCTCCAAGTGGTCGCGCGCCCACGGGTCCAGCCGCAGCCATTCCTCCGGCTGCGCGGACCGCGCGCGCCACGCGACAAAGTTGTCCGCCAGGTCGTCGAGCACCGACGGCACCAGCATCGGGCTGGGCGTGGCGTACTCCCCCAGGTCGGCGAGCGCGGTCATGCCGTACTGCAACTCGTCCGGCCGTCGGCACTCGTAGGGCATATGGCCGCTTCGGCCGCGCCGCGCACCCGAGCGGGCGACTGCTGCCACAACGACCGAGCCATCACGAGTTCCTTTAGGTAGCACGGCGACCCGCGTTGGCTTTGTCGTCAAGGACACGCGTTGCCCGGCCCAGGGCCGCCGTGTTCGTCGCGGGCGCAAGGCAACGGCTATTCGTCGTCCCGAGGCTGCGTCTCGGGCCCCGGCGGCGGGTCAGCGGGAGCGGACGGGGGCTGCGGTCGCGGCGGCTGTTGAGCGGGAGGGACGTAGCGGTCGAACTTCGTGGGCGGCGGCATCAGTTTCTCGCTCCGAATCCGTGACGGACGACTGGCCCGAGCGCCGATACGCACCCGGGAAGATGCGCGTTCCCGGCACGCCGCGGAATCACTCCATGGCCCGGAGCCGACCGCATCAAACAGCGGCCCGGGTACGCCCGTTCGTGGCGGTACCCCGCAGCGGGTGTGCTCCGTTCGGCCGCCAACGGGAGAGGGGCCCGCAGCGTTGCGCCGGGGACGGTGCGTACGTTCCCTCGCCTGGAGTCGACCGGGCGCCGCCGGGGCCGCGAGGGGTGCAGCCGATGCGTGTGGCCCGACATCGAGCGGCCCAGTGACGCGCGACTGCTCGCCGGCGTGTTGCACGACGACGCAACGACGGCGTCTGCATACGGCGGCGGCCGACAATGCCGCGGACCCGGCTGCCCCGGTCGGAGTGCTGCAACTCGACGCGAACCGACCGGTTTTGATCAAGCGTGGCACCGCACTGTCGCCGTCGACCGTGCCTACCGTGGGTGTTCGGGAAGGCATGCGGCAGCCCGGGCCTCAGACCGGACGCCGCACGATCCTTGGATCCGCGCGCTCCTCACTCCCCCTGCGGCGCGCGGCCGTCCCTGTCGGCGGCCCCGGACGTCACCCCCGAGCGTCGGGGCCGCCGCACCCGTTCCGGCCCGGCGGCCCGACCACACCGCCGGGCCAACCGGACCAACCTCCAAACACCGCCACCACCACGACAAACGGCGGCGCGCGGCGCATTCGCTCAACAAACGCTCCCGGCCGCCCCACCCTGTGACTCGATGCACAGCGCGAGCTCGGTCGGACCCCCGGCGGTAACCGACGTCGTAGGCGCGGCGCCGGTCTTGGGGCAGGAGCGTCAGGACGTCGTCCGTCGTACGGAGCCAGAAGGCGCCCGTGTCGATGTCGATCTTCGCTCTTCTGGCGGCGCTGCGGGGCCGGGTGTATTGGTCTTTCAGTTTCATTTCCTCGTCGCCGCTATTCGACGAGGGGCGCCTTCAGATCACCGAACTCGCCTTCCTGGAAGGTCTCGCCCAGGACCGTCGGCTGCAGCGTCCCCGCCTCGGGCAGCCTCGTCTCGGTCGAACTCGCCGCGATTGTCGATGATCTGCGACTGGTGCTTTCTGACCCAGCTCACGACACCTGCCACGGCGTCGCCGAGCGAGCGGCCGAGGGGTGTGAGCGCGTACTCCACCCGAGGCGGCATTTCGGCGTGGGCGGTCCGGGTTACCAGGCCGTCACGGGTCAGCGATCGAAGCGTTTGGCTCAGCATCCGCTGAGAGATGCCCGGAATCTGCTGGTGCAGGGCGGTGAACCGGAGCGGTCCACCGGAAGAGAGCGCACCGACCACCAGGACCGTCCACTTGTCGCCGACGCGTGTGAGCACGTCCCGGACGAGTTCGATGGTTTCCAGGCATTCCGGCGAGACGCCCCGCGAGGCGAGATCGGCGCGCATGGCGGCATCCACGCGTTACTTCCTCCAACGTGCGTAGGTGACGTGAAAGTGCGTGTGCGAGGGCGGCGTCAAAACCCGCGCCCCCACGTTTCTTACTGATAGTAAGTGAAGGAGCGGCCCCGCCCGACGGGGCGACCTCACACCACGAGAGGACATCATGACCGCGCATGGAGACCGGGGCACGTTCCCGGCGCACAGCACCGCGACCGGCGAGATCGGCCCATGAAGGGTTCGGTGTCCGGCGACCTCGCGGGCAATACGGCGGCCGGCCCACGGCACGAGACGTTCACGGTCGAGCAGCACCTCAGCGCGCCGCCGGCCACAGTGTTCACGGCGTTCAGTGATCCGGCGGTCAGGCAGCAGTGGTTCAGGCTTCCGGGCACGACCTCCTCCTACCGCCACGAGTTCGCGGTGGGCGGCGGCGAGACGGTCCACAGCACCTTCACCACCATGGACAGTCCCCCCGAACACCTCGAATACCGAGCCCGGTACATCGACATCGTCCCTGACCGACGAATCGTCCACGTCTACGAAGCACGCGTCGACGATGTCCTGCGCTGGACCTCCCTGGCGACCATCGAGCTTCGGCCGGACGTACAAGGCACCCGGCTGCGCTGGACCGAGCAGGTGGCCTTCATCACCCCGTCGGGAGACGGCAGCCACGACCTGCCGCACCTGCGCGGCGCCACGCGCCTGCGACTGAACGGACTCACCATGGCCCTGGCACCACGACACCACCCCATGCCCTGAGCTCATACGGCACGGCCACTGCGTCCGCACCCGCTGGACGCCGTCTCCAGCGCAACGCCGCGACCACGGCCAGCCCAACGGGTCCCCACTGACGCCACTGGCCTCAGAACGACCACCACGCCCGCTTGCACCCGACAGACACGGAGACCTGGCATGACCAAAATCGGCATCATCCTCGGCAGCACCCGCCCCGGCCGGGTCGGCCCCCAGGTCGCCGCATGGGCCGTCGAGACCGCCAAGAAGCGAGACGACGCCGAAATCGAACTCATAGACGTCGCCGACCACGAGCTACCGCTGTTCGACGAGCCACGCTCGCCGCTGCTGGGCGACTACGAGCACGCCCACACACGCGCATGGAGTGCCCGCATTTCCGAGTTCGACGCCTACGTATTCGTGACACCCGAATACAACCGCTCGATACCCCCAGCGCTGAAGAACGCGATCGACTACCTGTACCGGGAGTGGAACAACAAGGTCGCCGGCGTCGTCTCCTACGGCAGCACCGCCGGCGGAGCCCGCGCCGCCGAGCAACTGCGCCTCGTCGCCGGAGCACTGCACATGGCCACTGTCCGCACCGAGGTCAACCTGTCCCTGGCCACGGACTTCGAGGCTTACACCATGTTCACCCCCGGCGAGCGGCAGACCGCCATGCTCCAGCAGCTACTGACCGAAGTCGTCACGTGGGCTGACGCACTCGCACCTCTGCGGCGAGGCTGACGACGCGCACCTCTCGCTCGCCCAGGCTTCGGGCAGCGTCAGGGGAGGCGGTAGACCACACGGTGGTGCCGCCGCCGTCGTCGCGCGACGAGACGGTCTTGGTGCAGTCGGGGACGGCCAGGCCGACGACGAACTCGGCTGCGTCGTACGCCCCGCCGGTCACCTCCGCCAGCGTCGCACCGCCGTCACCGCCGCCGACCGACCTGACCCAGACGGCCGTCTATCACCTCGCCAAAGCCCAGCGCGACCTCGGACGCACCGCCGAGTCCGTCGCCGGAATGCCGCAGGTCGCCCCCGACACCCGACGCGGCCTGGCTCACCTTGCGCGCCGCGCCGGAGACCTCCCCACCGCCCTTGACATGGCACGCACCCTCGGGCTGGGAAGGCCGCCGGCGCGTCGAAGGCGACATCCTGTCGCCACACTGCGACGTCGCCGCCGCGGCTGCCGCGTACGCGGCCGGACCCGACGCAACGCCACGGCGTCGCCGGTGAACGCGCCATGCACCAGGCCCACCGGCGTTCGTCCTCGCGCAGCGCCGACGCACCGCCCGGCGGCGGGAGAGCAGTCGGCTGCCAGCCGTCCGGCGCCCGGCTGGTCGTGGTTCGTCCATCCAATCAGGCGGCTATGCGCTCAATGGGCGTGGCACGTGCCGGCAGTGGGGGTGAATTGGTCGATTGCGGTAAGGAGCGCGTCGTTCTCTGCCGGAGTGCCGATGGTGGCGCGTACGCAGCCTTCCAGGCCGGGTTGGTCGCTTCGGTCGCGGACTTTGACGCCGGCGGCATGGAGGTGCTTGACCAGGAGGACGGGGTCCTCGGCCTCGAACAGCACGAAGTTGGTGACGCTGGGGTGAACGTGCAGTACCTCGGGTCGGGCGGCCAACGCGGCCTCCACGCGCGTGCGTTCGGCGCGGATGCGGAGGATGTTCGTGCGGGCGTGTGCCAGCCCTCGCGGGGACAGGGCGTGCGCGAGTACGCGCAGCGAGGACTGGGTCAGCGGGTAGGGCGCGAGAACCTTGCGCAGGATCCGGATCACTTGTGGGTGGGCGATGGTGATCCCACAGCGTTCCCCCGCCAGGCCGTACGCCTTGGACAGCGTCCGCAGCACCACCAGGTTGGGCTGGGCGCCGATGTGGTCGGCCAGGGTGGCCTCGTCGTGGAAGTCCTGGTAGGTCTCGTCGGCGATCACCAGAGCCTTGCCGCGCAGGGCCTCGGCCACCGCGAGGACGTCGTCGTGTGCCACCGGGGTGCCGGTTGGGTTGTTGGGGGTGCACACGAAGACCAGCTTGGCGCCGGCGGACGCGGCGTGCAGCACGCCCTCGACGTCGAGCCGGAAGCCTTCGGCGGCCACCAGGGGCACCGCGCGCACGCCCGCGCCGTGGATCCGCGCGGCGACTTCGTACATCGCGAACGTCGGCGGGTTGACCACGATGTGGTCGGTGCGGGCGTCGCAGAACGCGCGGACCAGCAGGGCTATGGCCTCCTCCGCGCCGCGGCTGACGAGCAACTGGTCCGCCGCCGTCGCGAACAGACACGCGAGTCGGTCCAGCAGCCACGTCGGCTGGGGTTCGGGGTAGCGGTGGGAGGGCCACGATTGGGTGTCGTCGGGCGGGGGTTCGCCGGTGAACGGCGGGTACGGGCTCTCGTTCGCGTCCAGGTATACCGAGATTCCGGCCGTGTCCGAGTCGTCGCGACCGGTGACGTAGGCGGTGAGCGCGAGGATGTCTGGCCGAGCCAGGCGCAGAATCTCTTCCATGTGTGCCCCCTCGAGAGGTCGTGGCGTGACGGTAAACGGATGATCCAATTCCGTTTCGTGGCAAGGGAATAGGGCGGGGCAGGCACGGAGTCCTGTCACGCGCTTATCGGCGAAGAGCGGGGCACCGTCCTCCCACGTCTGCCTCGTTCAGGTCGTAGTCCGTCGATAGGGCCAGCACTCGTCCGCCAGGACTCATCCTTCCGGCGAAGCCTTGGGCCCAGCTCGCACTAGGTCGATGTTCGCGCTCATAGGCCAAGGCCGCTCGGCCCCCGTCGCTTGTCCGCGCCGCGGCCAAGGCGCGTTGTGGGGGGATCGCGAGGCGTATTCGCCGCGGCGCGGACACCCGGTCTCGTGGGTCTCGCGATCAGGCCGTGACCAGGGCGAGGGCCTGGGCCTGGGCCTGGGCCTGGGCCTGACCGATGGTAGCGGCGAGCGCGAAAGCGCCGTCGGCGCTGGCCTGGGCAACACGCTTCGCGAGCGTACGCATGTTCCGTATTCCTCTCCGGGGACGGGTACGTCCGGGAAGTATCCGGCCGCGCGGCGTGAAACCACCAACCAGAAAACGCACACAGCGACAACGCGATCTGGATGTTCGGTAAGGCCGTTGCGCAGTCCGCGGAAGCCGTCAAGTACGGCGTCGGCGCGCAACGGTGCACCGCGTTACCGGGCAGCAAATAGGGGCGGTGCGCGACGACCCCCGTGTGGGGGCCTGGAAGTGCGTCCGCGCCCATTGGAGCGCCGAAAATGGTGCATTGGCGCCGTATTCCCGGCCGGATGACGTCACTAGAGTTCTCTGCTGCAATGTGCCTGGAGGCAGGGGCACCGGGACGGCGTTGGCCTCCCCCTGGTACGTCTCCAGAGGGGCGAAGGTCTTGACGGCGTGATCGAGCATGGTGCCGATGTCCCGCTCGGGTGGGAACAGCGGGGTGTTTCGGCGGTGACGGCGAGATCGTGTTCGTCGATCACCGCCTCGGCGCCTCTTACGGACACGTATACGTATTCGGGGTCGAAACCGGTGGTTGGCCTCCCTCGCGGTGGGCCGACAACCTCACGGAACTGTTCGACCACCTTCGGTGCGCTCGAAACCGGTGAGTCCTTCCAGGGCCTTCGTCCCGGGATTCACGAATGCCCTTCGGGTCGGCGGGGTGTCGGCTGGGAGGCCCGGGCCCGTCGGTGTCGGTGACGGGGCACTCGCTTCCCGGTTTTCCCGGTCGATGCCGCCTCGTCGACCCCGACACCCGCCGGGCCACGCGGCCGGGCGCAGGTCGCGCAGGTGCCGCCTGCATCGGGAGTGGCACGGCAGCGCGGGAAGTGAATGCCCGGTGCGGGGTCGGCACCACCGCAGCCAGTGGCGCCTGCGTGGCAGGATGCGGGTGTCATCGCCAACTGAAGGCGGTGCATGGTGAGTTCCTCGTACGGGCTCGACGTGGTCGGCGACGCGGATACGGCCATCCGCTGGATCCCCCACAACCATCCAACGATCGGATGATCTGAAACAAACGGCCTAGCCCTGTTCGGCTTCCCAGGTGCCTGATGCGTCGTTGCAGGTGGTTGTGTATGTGCCGGTCAAGCGGTCGCCCGAGAGCTTGCCTTCCAGCCTGATCGTGTCCGAGGAGCCGCCGCTCGAGCGGAGTTGCACCTTGTCGCCCGTCACGGTTCCGTCGACCGGGCCGGACAGGTCGCAGTCGGCGACGTCCAGATCGAGCTGGCCTTCCACGCTGCTGCCGCTCTGCTCGAGGGTGATCGAGAACGAACCGGACAGTGTGGCAGGCACCTTGTTGTCGTACGTCCCGCTCCACGGTCCGCTCAGCGTTGCCGCGTTCCCGTTGCCGCTCGTGCCGCCCTTGCCGTCGGAGCCGCCCTTGCCGGACTGGCCTGCCGGGCCCACTCCGCCGCACTTGCTCGACGGGTTCGCGACCGCCGACAGTGTCCCGGCCGCCCCCGAAGAGGCCGCCGACGCGGACGGGCAGTCGTCGTCATCCGAGCCGCCGAACAACGCGATTCCGCCGAAGACCGCTCCGATCACGACGACGGCCGCGAGGCCGCCGATCAGCCACTTGCCGGACGACGCCCCGCCCGGCATCGGCGGCTGCCCGCCCTGGTAGGGGGCGCCGGCGTACGGCCCCTGCGGTGGTCCCTGGGCCGGCGCTTGCTGGTACATCGCGCCTGCCGGGGCCCCGTACGGGGTCGCCGGCGGAGGCCCCGGAGGCATCGGCGGAAGCCCTTGTCCTTGGCCTGGTCCGCTTGCGCCGCCGGCCGGGAACTGCGACGGCGGGGGGAAGCCCTGCGGCTGCGACGCGTGCGGCGCAGCCTGCTGCGGGGAGGACTGCGGTGCCGAGGAGTACGGGTCCTTCACCATGTTGGGCGCGGCCGGAGCCGCGTGCGCGCCCGGCGCGCCCGGCGTACCCGGCGCGCTGTGCGCACCTGGCCCGGACGACGGAAGGACCAGCAGCGCGACTTCCGCGGCGGCGTCGGGGCGGGTGGTGAGCAGCCCCGAGAACACCGACTCGAAGCGCGCGTACGCGGCGTCCCGCAGTCCGTTCTGTTCTCGGCCGTCCGCGCCCTCGATCATGCTCCCGAATGCGTCGACCCATGTCGCCGCGCCCGGATCGCCGTGCCGCATCAGGAGGTTGAGCAGCGAGCCGCGTACGGTCTGCCAGGACTCCGTTCCGATGGCCCTGACCACGTTCGCCGCGGCGACTCGCGCCAGTTCCTGTAGCTCGTCCGGCATGCGCCGTACTCCCCGCATCACATCACGCGGACGGCCCCCTTGCCGTCCGTCGGTGCACGCGAATATACGCGCAGACGCGGATCTTCCACCGAGGGTGTTCCCTCGCCCCGACTAGCGCCATGCTGGAACCGCAAACTGCCGCGCACCCCCGCCGTTCTCGGGAGGCACGCATGTACGGCGACCCAGGCGACCCCAGTCGGCCTCCGCCCCCGCCTCCGCCCCCACCGTCACTTCCGCCGGGACGTGCGCAGCCCTACCCCTCGCTCCCCTCCCCCGGCCCGCCGCCGCGTCAGCGGTACGGAGGTCACGGCCGCTTCCGCGGCGATCTGTCGTACCGCCGCGCGGCGTTGCGGTGGCCGGCGTCCGCGGCCCGGGCGCTGCGGCCCGCAGCGTTCCCCGTTCTCTGGTTGCTGTCCTTCGCCGTCCTCGCAGCCGTGGCCGTGGCCGTGGTGTTCCTCCTTACGTCCTGACCCGGGGGCCGGCAGGGGCCGCCCGCCGTACGGCATGGCGGAGGAACTCCAGGACGATGCGTCCGAGGGGGACTTCGGTGCGGATCAGGGCAGGAGGTCGAGGTCGTGTTCGTCGGTGTAGGTGCGGCGCGGGGCGGGTTTGGGGCCGAAGAGGCGGCGCATGACGGGTTCGGCGAAGCGGGCGGTGAGGGGGCCGGCGATGACGAGGATGAGGACGTACGCGGTGGCGAGCGGTCCAAGTCGTGTGTCGGTGCCCGCGGCAACGGCGAGTCCGGCGATGACGATGGAGAACTCGCCGCGGGCGACGAGTGCTCCGCCGGCGCGGTAGCGGCCGGGTTTGGCGATGCCGGCGCGGCGGGCGGCCCAGTAGCCGGTGGCGATCTTGGTGAGGGTGGTGGCGACCGCGAGGGCGAGGGCCGGGAGTAGGACGGGCGGCAGGTCGGCGGGGTCGGTGGACAGGCCGAAGAAGACGAAGAAGACGGCGGCGAAGAGGTCGCGGAGTGGGGCGAGTACCTCTTGGGCGTGTTCGGCGACTTCGTCGGAGATGGCGATGCCGACGAGGAACGCGCCGACGGCGGCGGACACCTGGAGCTTGTCGGCGAGTCCGGCGACCAGAACGGTCAGGCCCAGGACGCCGAGGAGCAGGAACTCGGGTTCCTCGCTGGAGAGCGCCTTGGAGACGACCTGGCCGTGGCGCAGCGCGACGAACAGGACGACGGCGATGGTGCCGACCGCGATGAGGACGGTGATGCTGCCGCCGAGGAGGCCGACCCCGGCGAGGAGCGCGGTGAGGATCGGCAGGTAGAGGGCCATCGCGAGGTCTTCGAGGACGAGGACGCTGAGGATGGTGGGGGTTTCGCGGTTGCCGAGGCGTCCGAGGTCGCGGAGGACTTTGGCGATGACGCCGGACGAGGAGATCCAGGTGACGCCGGCGAGGGCGATGCAGCCGACGGGTTCGAAGCCGAGGAGGAGTCCGGCGACGAATCCGGGGGTGGCGTTGAGGAGGAAGTCGACGAGTCCGGCGGGGGTGCCCGCGCGGAGGTTGCCGACGAGTTCCTTGGCGTTGTACTCGAGGCCGAGGAGCAGCAGCAGGAGGATGACGCCGATGTCGGCGCCGACGGAGATGAAGTCGTCGCTCTCGGAGAGGCTGAGGACGCCGCCGTGGCCGAAGGCGAGTCCGCCGAGGAGGTAGAGCGGGATCGGGGACATGCCCATGCGCGCGGCGAGGCGTCCGAGGACGCTGAGGCCGAGGATGATGGCGCCGATTTGGATGAAGAGCGATGCGGAGTGCATGGAGTGGTGCGCGGCTCCGGTTCGGGGTGGGCGGCGGGCTGTTACTCCCCGGTGAGGAGCTCGGCGAGGGCGGTGGCTTCGGCCGGGGTGAGGCGTACGCCGGGGCCGCAGGCGTCGGGGTCGTCGATCTCGAAGATGGCGAGGCTGCGTCGTCCGTCGCGGGCGGCGACGATGCTGAGGGCGCGGCCGCCTTGGGTCTGGAGGGTGTATTGGGTCCCGATGCCCGGGAGGGGGGTGGAGGTGATGGGGACCTGGTTGGACATGGCGGCGGCTCCGGTTCGGGTTCGGCTTCGTACTGTCGGCGGTGGACGGGCGACGGACGGCGTCAGCAGGTGTCAGCAGGTGTCCTGCGAGGGTCCTCCGGCCGTCGTCGGTGCGGGTTGTTGTCAGATTAATGGTGGGTGGGGTTGCCGGGCCCGGTGATCCCGTCGCGTCGTCGCGGTCGCGTCTTTGCGGTGTGTGGCGTGGTCTCGGTGTGATGGGATGCGCGGAGCCCGGCCTTTGCGTTCCGGGTGCTGGTGGCGGGTGCTGGTGGCGGGTTTTGGTGGTGGTCGGTCTCGGACGGGGGTTTGAGGTGGTCGGCGCGGTGGACGTCTCGGCGGAATCGGTCAATGCCGGTGCGGCCTTTTTTGTTCCGCTGGGTGCGGAGCGGTTTGCGGCGTCGGAGTTGACGCAGGGGCCGTGGAGTCTGGAGCAGCAGCACGGCGGTCCGCCGTCGGCGTTGCTGGCGGGGCGGTTGGAGCGGTTGGCGCCCCGTCCGGAGTTGGTTCCGGCGCGTCTGACGGTGGAGTTCCTGGGGCCGGTGCCGGTGGGTGAGGTACGCGTGGCCGTGCGCGTGGTGCGGGACGGCCGGAGCGTGCAGCTGGTGGCGGGTGAGCTCAGTGTCGACGGGCGGGTGTGCCTGTCGGCGCAGTTGTGGCGGGTACGGGCGGCGAAGGTCGCCGGGTTGCCCGAGGGGGCGTTGGCGTCGTCGCAGGTGCCGGGGCCGGTGCCGGCCGAGCCGCAGGGGCCGTTGGCGCGGCGGTTCGGGTACGGGCGCGCGTTGGACTGGCGGTTCCTGGAGGGGTCGTTCCGCCATCCGGGGCCGGCGACGGCGTGGGTGCGGTGCGGGCGTCCGTTGGTGGAGGGTGAGGCACTGGGGGCGTTGGAGCGGGTGGTGTTGGTGGCGGACACAGGTTCGGGGATCGGTGCGGAGTTGGATTCGCGGCGGTTCGTGTGGCCGAACCTGGACCTGTCGGTGCATCTGCTGCGGGTGCCGGTGTCGGAGTGGTTGTGCCTGCGGTCGGCGACGGAGTTGGGGGACGCGGGGGTGGGGGTGGCGCGTACCCGGTTGTTCGACGAGGCGGGGCTGTTCGGGTCGGTGGCGCAGTCGTTGTTCGTGGCCCCGGTGCCGGGGGCGGATGCGTCGGGGTAGTCGGGCACGCGTGTCCGCGCGGTGATGGCGTGGTCGTACTTCCGGGTCTGGGAGTTGGCGGGTCGGGTGGCGGGTATGCGGGGAGTCGTGGGGGGTGGTCTGTCCGTGTGTGTGGAGGTTGTGGTGACCCATCCGCCGAGTCCGCCGCCCGCTCCCCCGGGTCCTCCGGGCCCGTGGCCGCCTGATCCGTTTCCGGCTCCGGGTCCGGGGCCGTCCCCGGATCCTGCTCCCGAGCCGTTGCCCGACCCGTTCCCGGATCCGTTGCCGCCGGATCCCGGTCCCGCTCCGCAGCCGGAGCCGGCTCCTCCGGGTGGCGGGCGTCCTCCGTTGGGGGGCTGAGCGGCAGGTGCGTGCCGAGGGCCCGGTGCGCCGCGTGGTGCGGCGTACCGGGCCCTCTCGGCGTACCGGGCCCTCTCTGGGTACCGGCCTTCGACGTGTGCGGGTTCGGGGATCAGCGGATGGGGACGCCGCTGATGGTGCGGGCGATGACGAGGCGCTGGATCTCCGAAGTGCCTTCGAAAATCGTGTAGATGGCGCTGTCGCGGTGCATGCGTTCGACGGGGTACTCGCGGGTGAAGCCGTTGCCGCCGAGGATCTGCATGGCGTTGGTGGTGACCCATTTGGCGGTCTCGCCGGCATAGAGCTTGGACATGGATCCCTCGGCGGCTTCGAAGGGTTGGCCGGTGGCGGCCATCCAGGAGGCGCGCCAGACGAGGAGGCGTGCGGCGTCGATGCGGGTGCGCATGTCGGCGAGGGTGAAGGCGACGCCTTGGTTGTCGATGATGGGGCGGCCGAACTGTTCGCGGGTCTTGGCGTATTCGAGGGCGTATTCGTACGCGGCGCGGGCGATGCCGACGGCTTGGGCGCCGACGGCGGGCCGGGAGGACTCGAAAGTGGCCATGGCGGCGTTGGTGCGTCCGGAGCGGGCGCCTTCGCGGGCGCGGGCGATGCGTTCGTCGAGCTTGTCCTTGCCGCCGAGGAGGCAGTCGCCGGGGATGCGGACGTTGTCGAGGATGACTTCGGCGGTGTGGGAGGCGCGGATGCCGTGCTTCTTGAACTTCTGGCCCTGGCTGAGGCCGGGGGTGGCGGGCGGGACGACGAAGCTGGCCTGGCCGCGGGCGCCGAGGGTGGGGTCGACGGTGGCGACGACGACGTGGATGTGGGCGATGCCGCCGTTGGTGGCCCAGGTTTTGACGCCGTTGAGGACCCATTCGCCGGTGATGTCGTCGTACGTGGCGCGGGTGCGCATGGCGGAGACGTCGGAGCCGGCGTCGGGTTCGCTGGAGCAGAAGGCGGCGACTTTGACGTCTTCAGGGGTGCCGAACATCTGGGGCGCCCACGTGGCGACCTGGTCGGGCGTGCCGTTGGCGACGACGCCGGCGGCGGCGAGGGTGGTGCCGGTGATGGCGAGGCCGAGTCCGGCGTCGCCCCAGAAGAGTTCTTCCATGGCGAGGGGGATGCCGAGGCCGGTGGGGTCGAAGGCCTGGGTGGAGAAGAAGTCGAGGGAGTAGAGGCCGGCTTTGGCGGCTTCCTGGAGGATGGGCCAGGGGGTTTCCTCGCGTTCGTCCCATTCCGCGGCGGCCGGGCGCAGGACGTCGGCCGCGAAGGTGTGGACCCAGTCGCGGACGGTGCGCTGGTCGTCGGTGAGTTGGAGGGAGAATGCGCTCATCGGGTCTGGCTCCCTGCGGTGGTTGGTGGTGTGATGCCGTGCCGGGTGTTGCGGGTCCGGGGCCGGGGCGCCGGTGGCTGCCGGTGGTGCGGTACGCGGTGCGTGGTGCGGGCCGTGCGGACGCGGCGGTGGGGTGGAGGTGTCGTGGTGGTGTGCGGGGTGGGACGCTGGGGTGGGACACCTGGCTGTTACCGGCGGGTAACCCGCAGTGTGTTACTCCTGGTAACGTCTGTCAAGGCCGGGGCGCCTCGAAGCACGACGCGTACCACACGAGCGAGGGTTCGGCGAAGGGTCGCATGACGCACAACGAAGCCGCCACCGGTTCCGCCGCGGGAACGGGCACGGGCAGGGGGACGGGCACAGGGACGACGCACGGCACCGCGGTCGGCGCCACGGGCGCCGCCGCATCCGGAGCCGCCGCCACGGGGCCCGCGAGCGGACGCTCCGCGCTCCGCCGCCTCGAACTCCTCGACGCCGCCGACCGCGTGGTCATGCGCGACGGCCCCGACGCGTCGATGAACACCATCGCCGCCGAGGCCGGCATCACCAAGCCGATCCTGTACCGGCACTTCGGCGACAAGGACGGCCTGTACCGGGCACTGGCCGAGCGCCACACCGAGGAACTGGCGCTCGCCATCCGCGCCGCCGTCGACCCTGGGCGCTCGGACAACCCCAGGGCGCGCGTGCAGGCGACGATCGACACGTACCTCGCGCACATCGAGGCGAACCCGCAGGTGTACCGCTTCCTGCTGCACCGGGCGGGCGCCGAGTCGGCGGACGTGCACGGGCACGTGACGGCGTACCAGCGGCGCGTCGGCGAGGAACTGGCGCGCTCGTTCGACCCGGTGGGCGCCACGGGCGTGCTCGCGCGTGCGTGGGCGCACGGCATCGTCGGCATGGTGCAGGCCTGCGGCGACTGGTGGCTGGACGAACGGCCGTGCGAGCGCGCGGAACTGACCGTCTACCTCACCGAACTCCTGTGGGGCGCCCTGCCGACCGCGCTGGCCGCGGCCGCGGAGGCCGGCGAGGCGGCGACCGGGGCCGGGACCGCGACTGGCAACGGGGCCGACGCCGAGTCGGCGGACAGGCAGTAGTCCCGACCCGTCCCGCGCGGACCTGGCCGACAGCCTTGCCCGACAGTCCTTCCGTACGGCCGCATCCCCGAGGCCGCTTCCGTACGGCCCCGCTCAGGTGCCGGGGCGGTAGCGGATCGGGTGGTCCTCGGGGACCTCGACGACGCAGATGCGCAGGCCGTCCGGGTCCGCGATCCACATCTCGTCCAGGCCCCACGGCTCGCGGCGCGGCTCGCGGAGGATCTCGGCGCCGCGTTCGGCGAGGGTCTTGTGGGCGTCCGCGAGGTCGCGGACCTGCATCCAGAGCTGGGTCGCCGGGGTCGGCACGGTGTCCGAGCCCGCGGAGACCTCCAGGTAGCCGCCGCCGAGGAAGAAGACCGTGCCGCGGTGCTCCTCCGTACCGAACTCGCGGTAGACCGCGAGCCCGAGGACGTCGCGGTAGAAGGCGCGGGTGCGTTCGAGGTCGGTGGGCCGCAGCAGGATGCGGCTGCTCAGGACGTCCATGCACCACTCTTCGCCCGTGGCGGCTCCTGTTATGCGTGAAATGTGCCGCGCGTGCGCCCGGAGCGCGGATCGGCACCGACATCCGGCGCGCTGGGCGCGGCCCGCGCGGCGCGCGTCCGGGCGGGCCGGGCGTTACGCTGCGGCGGTTGGGCTCGTGGGCGGTCGGGCCGGTGACCGGTTGGGCATGCCGGGCCGGTTCGGTGGCAGTCTCGCTGTCGGGGCAGATTCCGGAGGGCCGCGGCGCCGCCGCGCGCACGACGCGCATCACGCAGACGACACACATGACACATACGGCGAAGACGACGGACACGACGGAGGGGTGCGTGTGGGGTACGACCGGGTGGCGGGCTCGATGTTCGGGCTGGCGTACGGGGACGCGCTCGGCGCGCCGACCGAGTTCCTCTCGTACGCGGAGATCATGCGCCGCTACGACGTCCCCGGCCCACGCGAACTCCCGGTGCACGGCGGCGTGGCGCTGGTGACCGACGACACGCAGATGGCCTTGGCCGTCGCGGAGGCACTCGCGGACGTCCTGGGCGCGGACTCCTCGCGCGAGCCCACCGGAACTCCCGCAAATACGCCCGACAGTTCGCCGGGCGGTTCGCCCGGCGCCGTGCCCGACGGCCCGGTCGCGGGCGGCCGCGGTCCGCGCCTGGACGCGAAGCGGCTGACCCCGCGCCTGCGCACGCACTTCCTGACCTGGTGGGCCTCCCCCGACAACAACCGCGCTCCGGGCAACACCTGCCTGCGCGCCTGCGAGGCGCTCGCGGACGGCGTGGAGTGGTCGTGGGCGACGATCCGCGGGTCCAAGGGCTGTGGCGCCAACATGCGGGTGTCTCCCGTCGCCCTCGTGGACGGCATCGGCGAGGCCGAGCGGTGCGGCGCCGCCCAGTTGCAGGCCGCGATGACGCACGGCCATCCCACCGCGCTCGCGGCGTCGGACCTCACCGCGGCCGCCGTGCACGCCCTGCGCGCGGGGGTCGCGCCGAAGGACCTCCCGGCGTACCTGCGGGCGCACGCCGAGGCGCAGCGGTCGGTGTACCACGGGGACTGGCTGGGCGACGAGCTGTGGCGGGGGCCGTTCGGGACGACGCCGGAGGCGTTCGTCGAGCGGGGCTGGGACGAGTGCCTGGCGGTGCTGGACCGGCTGGACGCGGCGCTCGTGCTCGCGGACCGGCGCAGCGACCCGTGCCGGGTGACCGGGGCGGGCTGGGTCGCGGAGGAGGCGTTCGCGACCGGGCTGCTGTGCTTCCTGATGTACGAGGACGCCCCGGTGGACGCGCTCGCCCGGGCCGCCGCTTCGTCCGGCGACTCGGACTCGATCGCGGCGCTGGCGGGGGCGTTCGCGGGCGCGGCGTACGGCATGTCCGCGTGGCCCGCGGAGTGGGAGCCGGTGATCGAGTACCGCGCGGACCTGGTCCGGCTGTCCGAGGCGCTCGCCCGATGACGCGGCGCACGGCCGCGGCGGCGGCACGAACGGCGAAGGCGGCGAAGGCGACGCGGGCCGCCCGGGCCGCGGCCAATGGCGGCAGCCGAGTGAACGGCGCGCTGGGCGGCGCCTTGAACGGTGCATTGAACGGCACGCTGACCAATGTCTGGAGTGGAGCACGGGATGGGGCGCGGCATGGGCTGGCGGGTTTGAACGGCCCTTCGGTGGCGGCGCTGCGCCGCCAGGCGGCGAGTTCGGTCGGCAGTGCGGTGACCGGGGTGGCGGCGGGGGTCGCGGGTGCGCTGGGCGTGGCCAGCGCGGCCGGGTCCGCCCCGACGGTCTCCGGGACGAAGCCGGGCGTGCTCGGCCGCGTGCACGCGATGGACCAGGCGGCGTTCACGTGGGTGGCGTCGCACCACGTCCCGTGGGCGAACCGCGCGCTCCCGTCGTTGTCGCGGTCGGCGAACCGGTCGCGGCTGTGGATGGTCGCGGCCGGGTCGATGGCGTTGTCGGGCGGCCGGTCGGGGCGGCGGGCGGCGCTGCGCGGTCTGGGGTCGGTGGCGCTGGCGTCCACGGTGACGAACGTGGTGCTGAAGAACTGGACGCGGCGTCCGCGTCCGGTGCTGGACCTGGTGCCGCACGTACGCCGGCTGCCGCGCCAGCCGTGGACGACGTCGTTCCCGTCGGGGCACGCGGCGTCGGCGGCTGCGTTCGCGACGGGTGTGGCGCTGGAGTCGCGGTCGCTCGGTGCGGCGGCCGGCGTGCTCGCGACGGGTGTGGCGTTCTCCCGGGTGTACACGGGGGTGCACTACCCGGGTGATGTGCTGGCCGGCGCGGCGCTGGGTGCGGGGTTGGCGGCAGTGACGCTGCGGTGGTGGCCGCGGCGTCCGGTGGTGGCCGCCTTCGCGCCGCAGCCCAGGGTCCGGGTGCCGGCGCTGGACGGCGGCGAGGGCCTGGTGGTCGTGGTGAACGCCTCGGCGGGCCCGGACGGCGAGGTGGCGCCCCGGCTGCGGGAGTTGCTGCCGCTGGCGACGATCCTCGAACGGGTGCCGCAGCCGGACGCCGAGGACGGCGGGGCCCCCGCGAACGGGGACGGCGAGGACGTCGCGTCCGAGGGCGGTACGCCGCAGCCGGGCCCGCACGCTGCCCCCGGTACGGCACCCGGTACGGCTCCCGCTGCCGCCGAGGGCGCGGACGGCGACGAGCCCGACAGTTCGGACCTGGTGGCGCTGCTTCGGCAGGCGGCGTCGGAGGCCGCGGTGCTGGGCATCGCGGGCGGCGACGGGTCGATCAACGCCGCCGCGAAGGTCGCGCTGGACTTCGGCTGCCCGCTGGCGGTGTTCCCGGCCGGGACGCTGAACCACTTCGCGGCCGACCTGGGCCTGCAGCGCCTGGAGGACACCGCGCGTGCGGTGCGTGCGGGTGAGGCGGTGCTCGTGGACGTTGCGGAGATCGCGCGCGACCGCACCTACGACTTCGGGCCGTTGAGTGGGATGGACCCCGAGGTGTTCCTCAACACGTTCTCGCTGGGCGTCTACCCCGACCTGGTGCGGGCGCGCGAGGCGATGGAGGGGCGGATCGGGAAGTGGCCGGCGATGCTGGTCGGCCTGGTGGAGGTGCTCAAGGAGGCGCGGCCGGTCAAGCTGCGCGTCAACGGGCGGGCGCGGTCGGTGTGGCTGCTGTTCCTCGGCAACGGGGCGTACGCGCCACCGGGCTTCGCCCCCGCGTACCGGCCCAACCTGCACGACGGCCTGCTGGACGTCCGCCTGGTCGACGCCGCGAAGCCGGCCGCGCGTATCCGGCTGGTGGCCGCGGTGCTGTCCGGCACGCTGGGTCGCTCGCGGGTGTACGAGGCGTCGACGGCGCGGGCGATGCGCCTGACGGAGATTCAGGCGGGCGCGCCGCTCGCGGTGGACGGCGAGGTGCGGCCGGGCGCGTCGCAGTTGCGGATCGCGAAGGGGCGCCGGCTGGTCGTGTACCGGCCGGTGGGCGCGCGTCGGGCGTAGCACTTTGCTGCGCCTACCCCGCCCCCCTGTACTTCCTGTCCTGTGCCCCCCTGTCCCGTCGGCGGGTCGCGCGCCGCGGGCTCGGCGTTCCCGCCGCGACCGGACGGTTTGCCGGGGCTGGGGGCGTTTCGGCGCGGCCTGGCGGTTCACAGAGTGAAGTGACAGCCCACGTCCCCGCGCGGGGACGGTGCGGGGTGTCCTCGCAAGGGTGAGGGGAATCCGGCTGCGCCGGGTGCCCCGAGTTCGGCACAGTGGCCCGTACGGGGCGGAGGAACGACGACGCACGACGTCGTCGGCCGGCGTTCGTTTGTCGGTCGCGGCTGCAACGGTCGGTCAGCGAGTACAAGCGGGTACAGCGGAGGGAAGGGCGGTCGACATGGGGGGCGGTACTGGCGGTACGACGGTCGCCAGGGTGGTCGCGCCGAGACAGGCGGCCACCGCGAAGGCCACCGGAGCCAAGGTGACCACGACGGTGGCGACGGGCGCCTCGGCGGTGGTGTCGCGGGCGGTGGCGCGGCACCGTTCGCGGCCGATCCCCCGTCAGGCGCTGGGCGCCGCACGGTTGTTGGCGGCCGGCCGGATCGCCGTAGGCGTGGTGCAGGCGGTGGCGCCGCACGCCGCGGGTCGGCTGCTTCCGGCGCGGCCCGCGGGGGTGGGTGACGCGTCGGCGTTGTCGCGGGGGCTGGGCGTACGCGACACCGTGGTCGCGGCGGGCTGGTGGCACGCGTTGGACCGGGGTGGCAAGGGCGCCGCCGAGTGGGCGTGGCTCCAGGTGGCCGCCGATGTGTCCGACGGCGCGGGCACGGTCGGGCGGTGGCGCGCGCTGGACCGGCGCGAGAAGGCGTGGATGGTGGTGCTGGGCGCCCTCGCGGTCGCAGACGCGGCCGTCGCCGTGGCGCTGGGCGGCGCCGACGACGACACGGCCGGAACGATCTCCTAGCCGGTCCATCCGGCCCGAGGACCGGCCCGGGCATCGTCCCGGGGAATCGCCCCGGATGGTCGGCCCCGCCCAACGCGGCCGACCGGGCTACGGCGTCAGGTCGAGGGCGGCCCGCGCGGTTTGCCCGTCGTAGGGGACGGACAGGTGTTGGTGGGTCATCCGCGAGTGGCCGCCCCGGCGTGTGAAGACGCGGGTGGCGCGGGACCAGGCCTCGGTGGCCGAGCCGCCGGGGTTCGCCAGGCGGATGCGGTCCAGGCCCCAGGCGACGGCGAGGTCGTCGCGCGCGGCCACGGTGAGGTCGGGGACGTCCCAGTGGACGGTGGCGTCGCCGGCGGCGTCGAGGCCTGCCTTGCAGGTCGTACGGAGGTCGGCGACGCCCGTGTGGCGCAGCGGCGTTTCCTGTTCGTACGCGACGACGTCCTCGGCACTGTCGGCGATCATCGCGTCGAGGTCCTTGCCGGCGGTGTGGGCGAACCACCAGTGGTGGAGGTCGCGGATTTCGGTTTCGGAGCGTCGGTCCGCGGCGTCCCGGTCCGCCGCCGTCGCATCCGCCGTCTCCGTGGTGGCGTCAGGCGTGGGCGTCATCGGGAACGAGTGGTGTTCGTGGGTGACCGTCCAGCGCCCGTCCAGCGCCCGTCCTGTTTGCGGAGGAACGGCGCTTCGCGGACGGTTTCGGGCTGCTCGCCGTCGGGCCCCGCACACCTGTGGGGTGCGGGGCCCGACGGCGAGGGTGAGCGGTGAGTGGACCGCCTGTCGGCGGAAGGCTCAGACCGCGTTGAACTGCTGCCTGGAGATCGCCCTCCAGTTGCCGTTCACAAGCTCGAACTGACACGGCGCCAGGTAGATCGCACTGCCGTTGCCGGGCCAGGTGGACACCGGAGCGAGGGTCAGGCATGTCTGGGTGCGCTGGTTGATCAGCGCTCCGCTGCCGCCGGCGAGGGAGTGCCACTGCTGCCCGGAGTACCCCGGGTCGGCCTGGCAGTCCCACAGGAACACGTTCGACGTTCCGTCGGTGGTCAGGCAGCGCTGTCCGTAGCCGCTTCCCATGCTGCGCAGCCAGTACAGGTCGTAGCCCAGGCTCTGGGCGTACCACATCTGGTTGAGGGCCTGCTCGGGCGGCAGGCACTCCCATTGCTGCACTCCGCCGCCGTTCTGGTTGTTGGTCTGGCCCACGGCGTCCAGACAGTTCCAGTTGCCGGTGAACATCTTCTTGTACGTGCCTGGTATCACGTCGGCGTGCGCCGACTGCGGAATCAGGAGGGTCAGAAAACAGGCAGCCAACAGGCACACGATTTTCCTGGTCATCGGCATCCTCGCTGACGGGCCGTCGACGCCCGGGCCGGGAGCCGGATCGGCCGCCCGACAGTGCCCGCACCCGCGCCAATGGACAACAACCGGGCGCTGCCAGGCGCGTTGACCAGCCAACTGGGTTTCTCGACGCCGCAGTGGCGGCTGGAAACGTAGGGCGACACGTGCCGCCGGACAGGCGTGCCCGGTCTCCGAATGGCCGGAACGGGATATCCCGCCCAGAACGCGCGGTGCGGGCGAACCGCTGATTCCGGTTACGCGCCGGGCCGAGAGCCGCTCGTCACCACATTTTCCGCAGATGTCTGATGTCGCGGGCCGTGATCTTCGACCGAAAACCACACGGGTCAGCGGGACGCGCCTCGGCGGGAGGCGGCGGCCGCGTACCGGGCAGCGAGTTGGGCGAAGGCGTCGGCGAGTTCGGGTGGGGTGACGGCCTCGATGTCCGCGTCGAAGCGGCCGAAGGCGGCGGCCAGGCCGGGCCACGACCAGGAGCCCAGCGCGACCCGGCAGCGGTCGGGGGCGAGTTCTTCGACGACCGCGTCGTGCGCGTACGGGATCACCTCGGCGGCGGGGAGGGCAAGGACGGCCTGCCCCCGGCACGGCCAGTCGGCGGTCGTGCCGCCGGAGCCGCGGAACCGCCCCGTGACGAACGCGGCCACGTCGCCGCCGGGGAGTTCGCGCGGGGTGAAGCGCGGTCCGGTCGGCGTACGCGGGTGGAGGCGGTCGGCGCGGAACGTCCGCCAGTCCTCGCGGTCGAGGTCCCAGGCCAGGAGGTACCACCGGCCGCGCCACGCCACCAGGTGATGGGGCTGTACGCGGCGGCGCTCCGGTCCCTGTCCCTGCGCCCGCTCCCCTCCGCGATCCCCCGCGGTGGCCTGTGCGTAGTCGAAGCGCAGTTCCTCGCGGGCGTGGACGGCGGCGCTCAGGTCCGCGATGAGGCGGGTGCCGGCGGGTGGAGTGTCCGGGCCGTTGCCCGCGGGTTCGTACGGCGCCGAGGGGACGGCGGTGACGTGGACCGTGTTGTCCATGCGGTGCCGCAGCCGTGGCGGCATGACCTGCCGGACGGTGGCGAGGGCCCGCGCCGCGTCGTCGGCGAGCGCGGTGCCGGCGGCCGCGGACGCGGTCCGCAGGGCGAGGGCGAGCACGACGGCCTGGTCGTCGTCGAACAGCAGCGGGGGCAGGTGCGTGCCGGCATCCAGGCGGTAGCCGCCCGCCGGGCCCTTG
This sequence comes from Streptodolium elevatio, assembly GCF_053592165.1. Classification (NCBI taxonomy): domain Bacteria; kingdom Bacillati; phylum Actinomycetota; class Actinomycetes; order Kitasatosporales; family Streptomycetaceae; genus Streptodolium; species Streptodolium elevatio. The sequence goes on along the minus strand of NZ_JBSFVE010000028.1, from coordinate 68,235 downwards.
ACCGCGGTGATCGGGTAGCCGAGTTCGCGCAGGCGGTCGACGTCACGGCGGACCGTGCGCGGGGTGACGCCGAGCCGCTCCGCGAGGTCGTCGCCCGGCCATCCGGCCCAGGCCGACCGGTCTCGGCGCGTTTGCAGCAGGGAGAGCAGCGCGAGCAGCCGTGCGGACGTCTTATGCATGCACATAAGTCTGCCCTCAGTACAGGACACAACCTGTCCGCTACCGCTGCGACGGTTGGGGAACCGGGCGGCGCTGCGGCACCGGCACGAACGACCGCGTGAGGGCGCCCACCCCGCACCCACACCCCACCGAAAGCGAGACGCAGCCATGTCCGTCACGACCACCACCCACCTGAACTTCCGGGGCGACGCACGCCAGGCGCTGGACTTCTACCAATCCGTCTTCGGCGGGCGCAGCGTCGCCGTCACCTACAAGGACGCCGGAAGCGTCCACGACGAGAGCGAGGCCGACTGGATCATGTGGGGCGAGGTGGCCGGCGCCGACGGCTTCCACGTGATGGCGTACGACGTGCCCTCGCACCTGCCCTGGAGCCGGGGCGAGAGCCCGTTCTTCGTCTCCGTGCGCGGCGACGACGCCGACGAGATCGCCGCCTTGTGGCGGAAGCTGTCGGCGGGCGCCGGCGTCGTACGCCCGCTGGAGCCCGCGGCGTGGGCGCCGCTGTACGGCATGCTCACCGATCGCTTCGGGGTCACCTGGGTCCTGGATGTCGCCGCGCCCTACAACGGCTGACCCCGCCAACGGTCGGCCCCGGGTTCCCACCCTGGGTCCGCGGGGCTCCAGGTGGCCAGGTCGGCTCGGCAGGACCGCTGGGCCGTCGGACCCGGCCGGTGTCGCGCCTGTGGTCGCGCCGGTCGTCGTGCCCGAGCGGCGTCCCACCTCAGGGGGCCAATCTCGATAGGCTGACGCGACGTATACGGATCCCCCGCCCCGGCGGCAGGACCGGGTGCGGACCTCCGAGGGTGTGTCAGGTGCCGTACGGCGCCCGGCCGTCCGCGCGCGAACGGCCTAGGGCGTCGCGTGCGGACCGGCGCACCCGGGCGGGGCTCCCGTGTCCGTGCCCTGTCCGCCGGACGCGGGGGGCCGAGGGAACGGCCGCCGCCCGGTCGCACGGGCCTGGGTGTCGGCGGCAGGCGAGACCGCTGGAGGATACGCATCCGATGACAGGAACCCCCGTCCCGGGCCAGGGCGCCGGGCCCTCGCGCGGACCCGACGCGCTGCCGCCGAGGTCCAAACTGGCGGTGACCGCGAGCCGGGTGACCGCGGCCATCTCGCGCCGCGCCGGCAAGGGCAGCGGTTCGGTGATCGGCGGGAAAATCGCGCTGCGGATCGCCCCCGACCTGCTGGCGCAGCTCGCCGACCATCTCCAGGTCGTGCTGGTCTCGGGAACGAACGGCAAGACGACCACGACACGGCTGGTGGCGGAGGCGCTGCGCGCGGCCGGTCCGGTGGTGTCGAACGCGCTGGGCGCGAACATGCCGGCCGGGATCACCTCCGCGCTCGCGGGTGCGGGGGACGCCCGGTTCGGCGTGATCGAGGTCGACGAGAAGTACCTGTCGGGTGTCGCGCGCGACACGGACCCGATCGCGATCGTGCTGCTGAACCTGTCGCGCGACCAGCTGGACCGGGCCGCGGAGACGCGCATGCTCGCCGAGAAGTGGCGCGAGGGCCTGCGCGGCACCGAGGCCGTCCTGGTCGCGAACGCGGACGACCCGCTCGTGGTGTGGGCGGCGTCGTCCGCGAAGGACGTGGTGTGGGTCGCGGCCGGCCAGATGTGGCAGGAGGACTCGTGGTCCTGCCCCTCCTGCGGCGGTGTGATGCACCGTCCCGGCGACGACTGGTACTGCGGCGACTGCGACTTCCGGCGTCCGCAGGTGACGTGGTCGCTGGTCGGCGAGGAGATGGTCGACCCCGACGGGCGCGTGTGGCCGCTCGAACTCCAGCTCCCGGGCCGGGCGAACCGCGCCAACGCGACGACGGCGGCCGCGGTCGCGTCCGTCTTCGGGGTGGACACCGCGGCGGCGCTCGCGCGCATGAAGCACGTCACGGCGGTCGCGGGCCGGTACGACATCGTGCCGTACGGCGGCCGGAACCTGCGCCTTCTGCTGGCGAAGAACCCGGCGGGCTGGCTGGAGACGTTCTCGCTGATCGACCCCGCGCCCGCGCCGGTCATCCTGTCCGTCAACGCGCTCGACGCGGACGGCAAGGACACCTCGTGGCTGTGGGACGTCGACTACACCAAGCTGGCCGGCCGTCCGCTGTTCGTGCTCGGGCAGCGCCGTCTGGACCTCGCGGTGCGCCTCGACGTGGCCGGGCTGACGTTCACCGTCCACGAGGACCTGGCGAGCGCGGTCGCCGCGGCCCCGCAGGGGCAGATCGAGGTCATCGCGAACTACACGGCGTTCCAGCAGCTGCGCCGCACGATCAAGGAGGCCCAGGCGTGATCGGGATGAGCAGTCTCCGGCTGGTGTGGATCTACCCGGACCTGCTGAGCACGTACGGCGACCAGGGCAACGCGCTGATCGTGGAGCGCCGCGCGCAGATGCGCGGGATCCAGGTGGAGCGGATCGACGTGCGGTCGGACCAGCCGGTGCCGACGTCCGGCGACATCTACCTGATCGGCGGGGGCGAGGACCGTCCGCAGCGGCTGGCGGCGGAACGCCTGCGCAAGGACCCGGGGCTGGGGCAGGCGGTCGCGCGCGGTGCGACGCTGCTGGCGGTGTGCGCGGGCTACCAGATCATCGGGCACGAGTTCGTGGACGACCTCGACCGGGTCGAGCCGGGCCTGGGGCTGCTGGACGTGAAGTCGGGGCGCGGTCCGGTGGGCCGGCGGTGCGTCGGCGAGGTGCTGGCCGACGTCGAGCCGACGCTCGGGCTCCCGGCGCTGTCCGGGTTCGAGAACCATCAGGGCGTCACGCACCTGGGCCCGGGCGTCAAGCCGCTCGCGCGGGTGACGGCCGGGTTCGGCAACGGTACGGAGGACGGCACGGAAGGGGCGTTCGCGGGCCGGGTGATCGGCACGTACATGCACGGCCCGGTGCTGTCCCGCAATCCGGCGCTGGCGGACCTGCTGCTCACCTGGGCGACGGGTGTGCCGCTGACGCCGCTGGAGGACCGCTGGCACGAGCAGTTGCGGGCGGAGCGGCTGCGCGCGGTGCGGGCGGCGTCCGCCTGACGCCGAGCTGACGTCGACTGTCCGGCTTTCGTCTGGCAGTGACCGCCGCCCTGCTGTGCGGGGCGAAACGCCGGTGGGCGCGTACCGAGAGGTGCGGGCCCACCGGCGTTTCCGTGTGCGGTGCGCGTGCGCTTCCGCGCGCGCACGTGTGCGGAGGAGGGGCGTGTACGCGGCGGCGGGGGCCTGCGGGAGCATGGGGGCGTGGTGATGGAGATCGAGACGGACCGGCTGCTGCTGCGCCGGTGGCGCGCCGACGATGTCGAGGCGTTGGCGCCCATGTACGCGGACCCGGAGGTCATGCGGTTCATCCGCGACGGCGGGGTGCGGACTCGCGAGGAGACGGCGGCCGCGATAGCGGCGTACGAACAGGCTTGGGACACCCTCGGGTTCGGGCTGTTCGCGGTCGAGCTGCGCGGCGGGCCCGGTGACATGCCCGGCGTCGGGCCGGGTGGCGTGCCCGGCGGGAGATCCGGCAGCGGTGGATCCGGCGGCGCGCTGGTCGGCTGGGTGGGCCTCGCGGAGCCGGAGTTCCTGCCGGAGATCATGCCCGCGGTGGAGATCGGGTGGCGGCTGGGCCGCGCGTACTGGGGGCTCGGGATCGCCACCGAGGCGGCGCGTGAGGTGCTGCGGTTCGCGTTCGCGTACGCCCGGCTCCCCAGGGTGGTGAGCATCTGCGACGTCCGCAACACCGCCTCGATGCAGGTGATGCGCCGACTCGGCATGGCCGAGGAACGCGAGACGGTGGTGCCGGCGTACGGGAAGCGGGTGAAGGTGTACACCCTCTCGCGCGGCCGCTACCTCGCCGGTGCCGCGGACGCCTCGGGCACCGCGGGCACTGCGGGCACTGCGGGCACGGGCTAGAAGCGGGCTAGGGGCGGGCGTACGGCCGCGTCATGATCTCCATGTTGTGGCCGTCGGGATCGTCGAAGTACGCGCCGCGCCCGCCGAAGAGGTCGTTGGTGCGCCCCAGTTCGGTGTGGCCCGGGTCGGCGTAGTACACGATCCCCAGCGTGTCCAGGCGGGCGAGCATCGCGTCGAACGCCTCGTCCGGGACGAGGAAGGCGTAGTGCTGCGGCTGGATCGGCTCGTCGCGCATCTCGTAGTAGTCGAGGGTGACGCCGTTGCCGAGGTCGACGGGCAGGAACGGCCCGAAGCGGGCGCCGACCTCCAGGCCGAGCACGACCGCGATGAACTCGGCCGAAAGCGCGGGGTCGGCGGCGTGGACGACGGTGTGGTTCAGCTGCACGGTACCGGTGACGCCGTCGTGCGGGTGCTGGGCGGAGGGGTGGGACATGGGTTCGCGTTGTCCGTCCGGGGGTTAAGTGGTGCCGGGTTGCCTGGGTGTGCTGACCGGCACGCGCGGGCGGGCCGGTGGCCCACGGTCGATGATCCTATTGGCTCGTTGCTCCGTTCGGGCAACCAACCCGGTGGGCTATTGCCTCGCAGAGCACGGTTTTTGGCGCTGTGTCAGCCTTGCGGCGGGCGTTGTTGCGCGTGTTCTTTCGAATGTTCCCTCACCTGTCCTTCGGGGTGTTCTTTCGGGTGCGGTGCCTTGGGTGCCGTGTCGGCCGGGCCCGGACGTCGGGTTGGCGGACCTCTTGGCGTTCCGCGGTGGGCGCGCACTAGCCTGATGATCCCGTCGGAGAGGGGCCGGGCATGAGCGCAGGCGTGGGTGTGGGCGAGTTCGCGGCGACGGCACGGGAGCGGCTCGCGGCTTTCCGGCACACCGAGGTCGCCGACGCGCCGGGGATGCGCCGGGCCGCGGTGGTGCTGTGCACGGCGGAGTTCGACGGCGTGGCATGTGTGATCGTGATCAGGCGGGCGTACCGGGGCCGCAACGCGGGCCAGTGGGGCCTGCCGGGCGGCCGGGTGGACGACGGGGAGTCCGCGGTCGGCGCTGCGCTGCGCGAACTCGCCGAGGAACTGGGCCTGTTGCTCGGCGAGGACGCGGTGCTGGGGCGTCTGGACGACTTCCCGGCCACCTCCGGCTTCGCCATCACCCCGATCGTGGCGGCCGTCGCCGGTCCTGTCGTGCTGACCCCGAACCACGAGGTCCACGCCGTGTATCCGGTGGAGTTGACGCGGTTGGCGGACCCCGACACGCCGCGCTGGCTGCCGCAGCCGGGCGGCCCGCCGCTGCTGCAGATGTGGCTGCGCCCCGACATGGTGATGCACGCCCCGACCGGGGCGCTGCTGTGGCAGTTCCGCGAGGTGGTGCTGCTCGGCCGCCTCGACGCCCGCGCGGCCGACTTCGCGCAACCCGAATGGACGCGCCGCTAGCCGCGTGGTCGTCGCCGCCGGTTCGTCCCCTGCGCCTCCCGTCCCCGCAGACCGTTCCCGGTTCCGCTCGTTCCCCCGGCTGTCTACGTGCTCCCGTTCCCAGCCCGTACGAGGGGCCTGGCCGGGCGCCGCGCCGCATGGGACACGGCCACGAACACCGCCAGGCCGACGGCGAGTTCGGGGAGCGGGAACAGGATCAGGCTGTGCAGCTCCCAGGCCTCCGGGCCGGTGACGGCGAGCCGCAGCCACCAGGGCGCCATCGTCAGGTAGCCGACCACTTGCCCTGCCACGGCCGCGAGCGGGGCGACGCCGCGCACCGCGGCCAGGCGGTTCGGCAGCGCGACGGCGAACAACCCGGCGCAGATGCCCGACCACGCGCCGATGAGGAGGCCGCCGAACAGGACCGCGCCCACGTTGTCCTGGAAGACGTCGCTGCCCTCGCAGTCGGTGTCGCACCAGTCGGTCACCTTGGCCAGGACCACCAGCACGATCAGCACGTTGACGACGACGGCGGTGCTCCATGCGGTGAAGAACAGCCGGGTCCGCAGACTGCGACCCGGCCCGTCGGTGCCGTCCCCCGCGCTCCCCGAGCCGCTTCCGGGCGTGGCAGAGCAACCAGTTCCGCTCATCAGGTCCCCCCTGAGATGCGCGTCCCGGTCCCGGCCGCGGCGGTGCCCGGCCGGTCCGTCGAGGCCCCCCGGCCCACGGACGCGTTGTCACCTCGCAGCCTAGGCGCGCGGGGCTCCTGCCGGTCGGGAACCGGAAGTTACGTACGCCTCGGGCACCGTTGCCGGCCGGGGCGTCGCCGGTCGCGCCCTCACGTGATGGCGATTGCGTACAGCTCCAGACGCCCGCACCCCCCGCTCCAGGTCGACGCGCCCGAACCCTGTGCACTTCGATCCGCTCGGTCCGCTTGGTCCGCTCATGGCGCGAGGCTCGCAGGTGCACGCCGGGCGCGCGGGACGGTCTTCCGTCAACCTCCCGCGAACTCGGTCCACGCGGGCGTCCTCCGGCGCGTCAGGGTGTGGCGGGCGCCGGGTAGCGCTGACGGAAGGTGAAGGCCTCGGGGGTTGGGCCGTGGGTGCGGAGGTGTTCCAGGCGGTCGGCGGCCTCGCGTTCGGTCGGCTCGGTTCCTACGGGGACCCACCACAGGACCTGGTAGCGCTCGCCCATGTCGCCGAACCATTCGTTGCGGCGGCGCAGGTACTCCAGGTGGTGGCCGCGGTACGCGAACTCCCAGAGGGAGTCGACGTCCTCCCACACCGTCAGGTTCACCAGGACGTCGGCGTCGAAGACGGTGGGCACGTAGGTGGCGTCGCGGTCGTTCTCGTCGCCGATCAGCCGCCACACGAAGCCCGGCGAGGACTCGGCGAGCAGGTTCACGGTGTGGAGACCGGCGACGAAGTCGGCGAGCTGCGGCGAGTCGATCGGGGCGAGCAGGCGGGCGACGTTGAGCTGTGCCACGTGGTACGCGGCGGCGGCCCCCTCGGCGGGCTCGCCCGACGGGTGCGGCGTGGCGGCGGAGGCGGGCATCGGGGCCGTGTCGGCAGGCGTGTTCGGCATGGGCGTCATGTCACCATCTCGCGCGGCGGTATGTCAATCTCCATTGTTTTTAGAAATCAGGTGGTGGACGATGCCCGTCTCGGGGCGCACGGGCGCCCCGCGCGCGCACGGCGACGGAGCCGCGACGCGTCCCGTTGGGCGACGTGGCGAGTGGGGTGACGGGGTGGGGTGGTGGCGCGCATGGCCGGGTACGTCCGTCGGCTCCTGGGCCCCGTCGGGCCGGGCGGACCCGGCGGACCAGCGGTCCTGCGGCGTGGCGTGCTCAGGCCGACTCGGGTGCCGGTTCCAGGACCACGCAGCAGCCGTCGCCCGCCGGGGCGATCCTGGGCCGCCAGGCGGGCGTACCGGCGCCCTCGACCAGGCCCTCCAGCAGCGCGAGGTTCATGCCGCAGACCAGCGGCGGGAACTGCTCGGCGAGCCGGTGGAACGGGCAGTTCCGCAGCCGCAGCGCACTCGGCAGCGGCCCGTGCTCCGCGTCCCGGCAGGTCCCCTGGATCGACTCGGCGTCCTGTGCGTCACGCGCGTCCCGGGCGTCGGGTTCGGGCTCGTACCCGCGGGCGCGCAGTGCCTCGGCCAGGCGTACGCCCTGCTCCGCGACACTCCCCGACCCCGCGGCGGCCCGGGCCCGGAACGGAAGTCCCGCCGCGTAGCCCTCCTCACGACCCGCGCGCGCCACCGCGTCGTCCGCGCGCAGCCGCTCAAGCGCCTCGGCCAAGACCAGGCCCGCTGCGTCGTACGCCCGCTGCGGCACCGACACCGACAGCTCCCCCGCCGCCGGCCGGTACAGCTTCGCGGGCCGCCCCGCGCCGGGCCCGCTGCGCCCGGCCGGGCGCGCGAACGCGACCTCCACCAGGCCCACTTCGGCCAGCTTGTCGAGGTGGTGCGCCGCGAGGGTGCGCTGCACCCCGACCGCCTCGGCGGCCTCGGCTCGGCCGACCTCGCGCCCCGCGGCGGCCACGTAGCGGTACAGGGCGCGGCGCACCGGGTCGGCGAGCACCGCCACCGCGTCGAGCGCGGCGTCCTGTCCGCCGTCGGCCGCAGGGCGCGGCGGGCTGTCCTCGTGAGTACGGCCGTCCGCCGCGCCCTGGGTCACGTCCACCCCCGGAGTCTAGGCACGCCGAGCCGGAGGCTGCGCGCACCACGTCGTCATCGGGGCGTGCCCGCCGCGCGGTGCACCGTGCCGTGTGGGTCCGCGCAGTGCGACGGATCGGCGCTCGTGGCGCCTTCGGCCTTCGGTCCCTCGGCGATCTCCCAGACGCCGGGCGGCGCGTGGTCGACCTGGAGGGTGGTGTGTTCGACCTGCCAGCGTTCGCGCAGTACGCGTTCCAGGCGGTCGCGTACCGCGTGGCAGTCGTGTCCGGCGTCCACGAGCACGTGTGCCGACAGGGCGGGGAAGCCCGAGGTGATGGTCCAGATGTGCAGGTCGTGCACCTCGGACACGCCGTCCTGGAGCGCGAGTTCGCCGCCGATCTCGTCCGGTTCGAGTCCCGCGGGGGCGGCCTCCAGCAGGATGCGCCACGACTCGCGGACCAGCATGAGCCCGGCCTTGAGCATGAGTGCGGCGACGACGAGCGAGGCGATCGCGTCGGCGCGGGCGAAGCCGGTGGTCATGACCACGACGCCGGAGATCGTCGTGATGATGAATGCCCACATGTCGTTCAGGATGTGCTGGTACGCCCCCTCGACGTTCAGGCTCGACCGGTTCGCCCGGCTGATCAGCCACGCCGCGGCGACGTTGACCGCGATCCCGGCGACGGCGGTGATCACGACGAGGCCGCCCTCGACGTCGGGCGGGTCGATCAGGCGGTGGATCGCCTCGTACGTGAACCACACCACCAGCAGCAGGAACGTGATGCCGTTGATCTGCGCCGACAGGATCTCGGCGCGCTTGAGGCCGTACGTCCAGCGCCCGCGCGCCGGCCGCGCCGCCAGCCGCATCGCGACCAGCGCCAGCACGATGGACACGGCGTCGGTCAGCATGTGGCCCGCGTCGGTGATCAGCGCCAGGGACTGGGCCATGACGCCGACCACGACCTCGACGGCCATGTAGCCGCCGATCAGGACCAGCGCGGCCGTGAGGTAGCGGCGGTCGGCGTCGGGCGACACCCCGTGGGAATGCCCGGCGTGCCCGTCGCCGTGCGCATGGTCGTGCGAGTGGTCGCCTGAGCGGGTGTTCTTGGCGCGTGCCGCGCGGCGGCCGTTGCCGTCCCGGACGTCGTCCGGGACGTAGCCCGCGGCGTGGCTGTGGCCGTCGTCATGGCCGTGACGGTGGTCGTCGTGGCGCTGACCGCCCTGGTTTGGCACGTTGTCCGTCGACGTCATCGGTCCGCACCCCCCGTGCGGGTCGGCGCCGCGGCAGCCGCGGTGGTCGCCACGGTGTCCGCGGGCCCGGCGTGCTCGAGGTGGGCGAGGGTGACGTCGAGGAGCAGGCGCACGTGGGCGTCCGCAAGACGGTAGTACGCCATGCGCCCCGACCGCCGGGCGGTGACGACGCGGTGTGCGCGCAGCAGCCGCAGTTGGTGGGACACGGCGGACTCGCCCTGCCCGCACGCCGCCGCGAGGTCGCAGACGCACATCTCGCCCTCCAGCAGCGCGACCAGCAGCTTCAGCCGTCCCGGGTCGCCGAGCAGCGCGAAGACCGCCGCGGTGTCGGCGACGCGGCCCTCGTCGGGCAGCGCCTCGCGTACGGCCGCGACCCGGTCGGCGTCCACGACGCGCACCGCGCACGCGGCGTCGGCGTCGGGCTGCGGGGCGGTCACCGGGCACCCCTCATTGCCTCATATGAACAAGTCTTCATATGAGGACCATAGGGGTGGGGGGTATCCCCGCGCAATGCCCCCTCGAACAACGCGACCACCGTCAGTCGGGCCCTCATCCGGAAGTCCTCGGTCCGCCCGTGCGGCGGAGCCTCGACGTCCCCGGCTTCCTCGAAGTCGTTCTCGGCGTTGGTCGACTCTCAGGCGTTGGCGCCCGCGTCGACGGTGATGGCCGCGCCGGTGATGTGGCGGCCGGCGGGGCCTGCCAGGTGGGCCACGGTTGCGGCGACGTCGTCCGGGTCGAGGAAGCGGCCCAGCGCGGTGAGTTCGCGCTGGAAGTCCGCGTCGGCGGCGTCGGCCGGGTTCATGTCGGTGTCGGTGGAGCCGGGGTGCACGACGTTCACGGTGATGCCGCGCGGCCCCAGGTCGCGGGCCAGTCCGCGGGTGAGGCCCCCGAGGGCGGCCTTGCTCATCGCGTAGAGGGTGACGCCGGCGAACGGCACGCGCTCGCCCAGCGTGCTGCCGATGCCGATGATGCGCCCGCCGCCGTCCGGCAGATGGCGCGCCGCCGCCTGCGAGGCCAGGAACGCCGCCCGTACGTGCACCGCGATCGTGTGGTCCACCTCCGCCAACGAGACCTCCTCGACCGGGCCGCTGGGGAACACGCCCGCGTTGTTGACCAGGATGTCGAGGCGTCCGAGCCCGGCGGCGGCCCGGTCGACCGCGGCGGTGACCGCGGCCGGGTCGGCGGCGTCGGAACGAAGGGCCAGCGCCCGGCGTCCGGCGGCCTCGACATCGGCGACGACCTTGCGGGCGTGCTCCTCGCCCGCCGCACTGACGTACGTGAACGCGACGTCGGCGCCATCCCGTGCGAGCCTGCGCACGATCGCCGCACCGATCCCCCGGCTGCCACCGGTGACCAGTGCCGCCTTGCCGACCAGCACACCGCCCGCGGGGTACGTCGCGTCGGTGGGCACATGGGTGGGCTCGGCGGCGGAAACGTGGGGCACGGCCATCGGAGGCTCCTTCGCAGGTCGTGTCATCGCAGGTCTTGTCGCAACTTGCGTGGCACGTCGTTGTCGCGCGTCGTTGTCGCGCGCTGGTCTTCGCAGTCGTCAGGGGCAAGCCGCGGCGCGGGGGCGCGGTCGCCGCACGGCGACTTCTGTGTTGATCGACACAGAACGCTTCCACGGCACATCTGCCCACGTCAAGCGATATATTGAAGGAACGACACAGAAGTCCTGAACGAAGGACATACCCATGGTGAGAGCTGGACGCCCCCGGAGCTTTGACCGCGACACCGCACTCGGACGCGCCATGCGCGTCTTCTGGGAGCGCGGCTACGAGGCCACCTCCATGGGGGACCTCACCACCGCCATGGGCATCGCCTCGCCCAGCCTGTACGCGGCCTTCGGCTCCAAGGAGCAGCTCTTCCGCGAAGCCGTCGCCCTCTACGACGCCACCCTCGGCGCCGCCGTCGACCGCGCGCTCACCGACGAGCCCACCGCCCGCGAAGCCGTCGCCGCGATCCTGCGCGCCAACACCCGTACCGCGGACGACGACGGCCCCGCCGGCTGCATGTTCGTGGTCGCCGCCACCAACTGCACCGACGCGAACGCCGCCGTACGCGACCTCCTCGCCACCCGCCGGAACGAGGGATTGCGCGACCTGCGGCTGCGCCTGGAACGCGGGGTACGCGAGGGCGACCTCCCACCGCACACCGACACGTCGGCCGTCGCCGCCTACTACGTCGCGGTGGTCCAGGGCCTGTCCATCCGCGCCCGCGACGGTGCCTCACGAGCCGAACTCACCCGCACCGCCGACCTCGCGATGGCCACATGGGACACCGTCACCGGCGGGCCCGCCCCCGGCACCCCGGCAGCGGCCGCCCCGGCGTCCTCAGCCACCTCGGCCGACGCCTCGAGCCCGGCTCGGGTCGGCTGACCCGTGCTGCGACTCGGCAACGTCGCGCGGGACCCGGCGATCCTCACGTACACCCTCGACCGCGACGACGGCACCGCCCTCATCCTGCGGCCGCTCGAACACGGCGACGCGGACGGACTCGCCGCGTTCCTCGCCGGACTGTCCGCGGAGACCCGGCGACTGAGCACCTTCGACGGGTACGACCTCGACGCCGCCCGCGAACTGTGTGCCGCAATCGCACGCCACGACAAACTCAGGCTCGTCCTCGACGCCTCCCGAGCAGGCCCCGCGCCCTCGTCCGGGACGATCGTCGGCCTGATGGAGTTCAGCCTCGACCTCCCGCCGGGCGACGTCGCCCGCTACCGCCGGGCCGGCATCCGCCTGACGCCCGCCGACTGCCGCTTCGGCCCGACCCTCGCCGACGACCACCAGGGCAAGGGCGTGGGCTCGCGGGTGTTTCCGCTCGTCGCGGACGTCGCCCGCCGGTTCGGCCGGCGGCGCATCATCCTGTGGGGCGGCGTACTCGCCGACAACCCCCGCGCCATCAGCTACTACGTCAAGCACGGCTTCCGCACCGTCGGCCGCCCGTTCCCCGGCCCCGACGGCGCGCCGTCCCTCGACATGATCCTCGACCTGCCCCCCGCCGGCGGCGTAGCGGTGTAGCGCCGTACCGGAACGACGGTGGGGACGGCGTCGAGAAGCGCCGCCCCCACCGGCCGCCGGACGCGGAAGCGAATGCTCCGGTCCGCGGACCTCGTACTCGTACCTGATGTGCCGATCTCACCGCCCGGGCGAAATCGGGCGCGGCAAAACAGTTCACCGCCCGGAAATCCGGACCCGGAATTCGATCGCCCGGGAATTCGATCTCCCGAGAATTACCTGCCGCGCCTGGGTGTGCCGGCTAGTACGACAGGTCCTTCTGCTCGGTGATCAGATTTCCGGCGATATGCAGGTTGCCGTCGGAGTCGAGCACGGCGATGATCTTCTTCGTCGTGCCGTGGTACGTGGTGAAATAGATCTTGTCCGCCTCCTGCGTCAGCGAGTTGTTCGAGTTCACCGCGAGCTCGATGCTGTTCGGGCCGCTGATCAGCACGTCCTGCTTGGCGGGCGCGTTCGGGTAGACCTGGTTCTGCCGCAACCTGACGCGGCCGTGCGTGTCGCCCTCGTTCCAGTCCGTCGCCACTCCGAGGTCGATCTCGGGCATGAGACATCCTCTCCAGCTCCGGCGGGTCTTTTCTCCCCCCTCGGATTTCGATCGCGTCGCCGCGGGCGAATCCGACAGGACTCCCGCTCCCCCGGTACGAAAATTTCAGGCGGGGTGAACGCACACCCCAACCGCTCGGAAGCCTACGCAGGTCGCACCGCCCGGCGATAGGGGAATCAAAAAGATCAGACCTCGCCGGTGAATTCGTTATTCCTCTTCGATCCGCCCGAATTCGGCCGGAAAACAGCCACCGGGAAGCGGCGGACCGGGCCCGAGCGGCGACCCGCGCCGCCGTCGCCCCGACCGGGGGGCCACACCCCCGTCGCGCCCGCGGACCGAAATCGCCGCTCAGGGCACCCGCTCAGGCCGTCCGTTGCGCCGCCGTCGGCCGCGGATCCCGGTCCAGCCGAGCCCACCAGCGGTCCGCCGCCTCGTGGCAGTCCAGCCACGTACGCACGAACAACTCCGCCGCCTCATGGCCCAGCCAGTCCGGCGGCAGCAGTACGCCGGGCAGCCGCGGGTCCTTGTCGAACGTCAGCCGCCACGCGTGCACCAACCGCGTCCGCAGCACGAACGCCTCCTCGTCGCCCTCAGCCCGCGCCCCGCCGTAGCGGGCCAGGAAGTCGGCGTGCAGCGGACGCACCGCGTCCAGGTCCCACGCCTGCGCCGCGAGCGCCCGGTCCGCCGCGGACCCCGCGCCGCCGCCCGGCACCGACTCCGCACGGCACGTCAGCCACATCGCATGCGCGCCCAACCCCAGCTCTTCGACGAGCTCACGCAACGCACCGATCCCGCCAGCGTCAGCCGCGATCCACACGCCCTGGCCCAGCGTGCCGAAGCCCTGAAAGGCCAACTGCTCCTCCACCGCTGCCCGTTCGGTCCGCGCGGTGGCCGGTACGCGCATCAGCAACTGCTGCCAGGTCCCGTCCCACGGCGTCTCCTCCATCGCCCGCCGCAGCCGCGCGGTCCAGCTCGCCAGCAGGCGGACCAGCCGCGGCGTCATCACCAGCCGCGTGAACCGGCCCGCAGGCTCCGTGGTCAGCCAACCCTCGTGCGTCAGCCGCGTGATCGCGCGCCGCGCCGCGGTCTCCTCCACCCCGCAGGCCCGCAGCGCGTCGACCACCGCGGCCGACCAGACGCGGTCGGCGCCCGCGTACCCGACGTACTCGCCGAGCACGGTCAGCAGAAGGGTGCGGGCGCTCGGGCTGCCGTCGCTGCGACGACGGGTGCGCGGTGCGGTGGTCATGTCCGCTCCTTGCTTCGGGGACCTCGGGGGACGGGGGGCGGGCCCGTTGATGATCTCGGATCGACGTCGCCTTGTCAGCAACAAGGCCGGTGCTCTTGACCTCGCACGTCCTCAACGATAGGACATAAGAACTGTCATCATAATTTTGCGTCCAACGACATCGCCCGAGAGGCAGCCCCATGACCGACGCCGCCGCCCGCACCACCGCGCCCTCCGCCGCCCCGACCGGCGCCACCACCCCGGCCGACCCCGCCGCACCCGTCGGCCCCACCCGCTTCGGCGCGTTCATCGCCCCCTACCACGGCATCGACGGCAACCCCACCCTCCAGATACGCCGCGACCTCGACCTCGTCGCCCGCCTCGACGACCTCGGCTTCGAGGAGGCCTGGATCGGCGAACACCACAGCGCCGGATACGAGACCGTCGCCTCCCCCGAGGTCTTCATCGCCGCCGCCGCCGAACGCACCCGCCGCATCCGCCTCGGCACCGGCGTCAACTCCCTGCCCTACCACCACCCCCTCGTCCTCGCCGACCGCATCGTGCAGCTCGACCACCAGTCCCAGGGCCGCGTCATGTTCGGCGCCGGCCCCGGCCAACTCGCCTCCGACGCCTTCATGATGGGCATCGACCCCATGAAGCAGCGCGGCATGATGGCCGAGGCACTCGAAGCCGTCGTCGCCCTCCTCCGCGGCGAAATCGTCACCCGCACCACCGACTGGTTCACGCTCGACGAAGCCCGTCTCCACCTCGCCCCCTACCAGCGCGGCGGCATCGAGGTCGCCTGCGCCTCCACCGTCTCCCCGTCCGGCTCCGTCCAGGCCGGCACGCACGGCCTCTCGCTCCTCTCCCTCGCCGCCTCCGACCCCAACGGCTTCGAGGCCCTCTCCGGCAACTGGGACATCTACGCCAAGACCTGCGCCGAAAACGGCCACACCGCCGACCGCGACACCTGGCGCCTGGTCGTCCCCATGCACCTCGCCGACACCGAGGAAGAGGCCCGCCGCCAGGCCGAGTACGGCGTACTCCACCTCGTCCGCTACATCGAGGGCCTCACCGGCATGACCATGCCCTGGGGCGCCACCGCCGCCGACGCCGTGCGCCAGTGGACCACCGACGGCTTCCCCACCTTCGGCGTCGCGATGATCGGCAGCCCCGCCGACGCCATCGCCCGCATCGAGGCCATGGCCGAGAAGTCCGGCGGCTTCGGCACCCTGCTGCTCCTCGACCTGCCCATAGCCGACCCCGCCGCCAAGCGCCGCAGCTACGAACTCTTCGCCGAGTACGTCATCCCGCACTTCACCGGCGCGAACCGCCCCCGCCAGGCGTCCATGGCCTGGGCCAACCAGAACAGCGGCAAGTTCATCGGCGCACTCCGCCAGGCCGTCGAAGCCGCGTTCACCCAGCACCGCGACGGCACCGACCCGGCCTGAGCACCTGGCCTGAGCACCCGGCGCCCGAACACACCCGAGACCCCGAACACACCGGGCACCCGCGAACACCCCCGCCCGCGAACCCCCGGGCATCCGCACTTCGCGGCATCAGAAGACCCCGACCCAAGAAGTCCCCGACACAAGAAGAGGCGACCACCATGCGAGCAGCGGTCCTGCGCGGCGGGCACTTCACCGTCGACGACGTCCCCGAGCCCACCCCCGGCCCCGGCCAGGTCCTCGTCGAAACCGCCGCGTGCGGCATCTGCGGCTCCGACCTGTCCGCCTATAAGCACACCGCCGAGTTCCTCCAGGCCTCCATCGACTCCGACACCCCGTCGTTCATCTTCGACCCCGACGCCGACCTCGTCATGGGCCACGAACTGTCCGCCCGCGTCGTGCGCCCCGGCCCCGGCGTCGAAGGCTTCGCCGAAGGCCAGGTCGTCGTCGGACTCCCCTGGGCCCTCGACGGCGGCGGCACACTGCGCACCATCGGCTACTCCAACCAGTTCCCCGGCGGCTTCGGCGAACGCATGGTCATGCAGGCCGCCGCCCTTGTGAAGGTCCCCGACCACGTCCCCGCACCCGTAGCCGCGCTCACCGAACCCCTCGCCGTCGGCTTCGGCAACGTCGCCCGCTCGGGCGCCGAGAAGGGCGGCGGCGCCATCGTCATCGGCTCCGGCCCCATCGGACTCGGCGCCGTCGGCGGCCTCGTCGAACGCGGTGTCGCCCCCGTCATCGTCTCCGAACCGTCCCCGCGCCGCCGCGAACTCGCCCGCGCCTTCGGCGCCCACGTCGTCGTCGACCCCGCTGAACAGGACCCGTTCGCCGTCTGGCGCGAAGTCTCCGAGGCCGGCCAGCCCCTCACCGTCTTCGAATGCTCCGGCAAGGCCGGCATGTTCAACGACGTCCTCTACAAGGTCCCGCGCGGCGCCACCGTCATGCTCATCGGCGTCTGCATGACCATGGACTCCTTCCGACCCGTCGTCGGCATCTACAAGGACCTCACGGTCAAGATGTGCCTCACCTACCCGCCCGAGCAGTACCCCGCGACCCTCCGGCGGATTGCGGAGGGCACCGTCGACGCCGCCTCGCTCGTCACCGGCGAGGTCGGCTTCGGAGGCGTCGCCGCCGCGATCGACACGCTCGGACGACCCGACGACCACGTGAAGGTCCTCGTACGCCCGCACCTCGACGGCGCCGACGTCCACACCCCCGACCTCACCCGCGGCTGACCCGCCCGCACTCGCCGGCGGCCCCCGCCGACCCAGACCCCATCCGCCCCACTCGCATCACCGCCAACAGCCCACCTGCGGCGCACCCGCCGCCGACGCCCCCACCCCCACCGGCCCGACCCACCGGCGCGCACTCCCCACCGAGTGCGCGCCGGTCCGCGTCCGACGCACCCGCGCGCCCCGTACGAGATCCCGCAAGACCCCGGATACCAACACGGAGTGACGGATTCGACACTCATAGTCGCGAAAGGGTCGGTACGCTGCTCCGAACAGCCGCATCCGCCCCCGGGGGCACCATGAGTCACGCAACGCACCGCATGCGCAGCAACACCCGCAACACCCGCAGTCACAGCATGCGCCCCCTGCGCCGCAGGACCCGCACCACACAGACCGCACCGGCGCACCCGCGCGCGGCCCACACCCCGGAGGCCGCGGCATGACCGCCCTGCGCGACGCCACCCCCGCCTGCCGGTTCCAGATCCCGCCGCACAACGCCGCCGTCCCCCAGGCACGCCACGCCGTCATCGACGTCGCCACCGGATGGGGCTTGCCCCCGCACCACGAACGCGCCGACACACTCCGCCTCGTCGTGTCCGAACTCGTCACCAACGCGGTCAAGCACGCCGGCATGCTCTCCCCGCAGATCGACGTGATCCTGCACCTGACCGACACCGGCTGCATCCAGATCGGCGTCCACGACCGCCACCCCTTCCGCCCCAAAGCCCTCCTCGAAACCGTCGACGACGACAGCGGCCGCGGCCTGCACATCGTCAAGTACCTCGTCGACGAATGCGGCGGGACCGCCGGCATCGAACCCGACCCCGACCTGGGGGGCAAAACCATCTGGGTGACCGTCCCCCTCCCCCACTGACCACCGCCGCCGCACACCACTCCCGCCCGACGGCACAGGCCGGCCCCCGCCGCACCGGGACCGCCTCCGCACCCCCGACCGACCCGTGTCAGAGTCGGCGCATGCACGCAATACGCCTCCACGCCCACGGCCCGGCCGAGAACCTGACGTACGAGGAAGTCCCCGACCCGGTCCCGGCCGCCGGCCAGGTACTCGTCCACGTCGAAGCCGCCGGAGTCCACCTGATCGAGGCACGGCTGCGCGGCGGCACCGCCGTCGGGCCGCACCAGCCGCCGGCGGTACCCATGACGCCCGGCGGCGAAGTCGCCGGTGTGGTGGGCGCGCTCGGGCCCGGCGTCGACGAACACTGGCTGGGCCGCCGCGTGGTCGCCCAGCTCCACGCCGCGGGCGGCTACGCCGAAATGGCCGTGGCACAGCTCGAAGGAGTCCGCCCGCTCCCCGAGGGACTCGACGCCGCCACCGCCGTCGCGGTCGTCACCAGTGGCGCCACCGCGCAAGGCGTCCTGCACGTCGCCGCACTGACGCCCGACGACACCGTGCTCGTCATGTCCGCCGCCGGAGGCCTGGGCAGCCTGCTCGTCCAAGCCGCCCGGCACGCCGGCGCCACCGTGGTGGGGGCCGCAGGCGGCACCGCCAAGACCGACCGCGTACGCGCCCTCGGAGCCGACGTCGCGGCGGACTATCGGCACCCCGACTGGCCTGCCCGCGTACGCGCCGCCCTGGCCGGCCGCGGCGTCACCGTCGTCCTCGACGGCGTCGGCGGCACCCTGGGCCGCCAGGCACTCGAACTCCTGGAACCAGGCGGCCGCTTCCTCCTGTACGGATGGGCCTCCGGCGAACCGACCGCGATCACCACGCAGGACCTCGTCGCCCGCCAACTCACCGCGACCTGGGCACTCGGCCCCCAGTCCCTCCCCGCCGGCGGCCGCGACGAGCTGACCGCACGCGCTCTGGAGGAAGCGGCCTCCGGCCGCTGGGTCCCGCTGATGACCCGCTTCCCGCTGTCCAAAGCAGCCGAAGCCCACGCCGCACTCGAGTCCCGCCAAGTCGAGGGCAAAGTCGTCCTCACCACCTGAAGGTTGTCCATAACTGGGGATTCGCCGTCGCGTTGGTCATGGTGTGGGTGGGGTGATCTCAGCGAGTGATCCGACGTTGATCGAGCCGTTTCGCGCCGCTCCACAACCATGCGCTCAGCGGATGAGCTGGTCCCGCCGCACCGTGAACTCGTCGTGCCTGTCCGGTGTCGCGGCTCCGTGCGGCGAGGTGGAGATGGTCACCGTGTCGTTCGCCGGCGAGTCGTGACCTTCGCGGACCACGCTTGTGACGGTGGCCTCGACCGGTAGGACGAATCCGGGCCGAGATCTCTCGCTGCCGCGACAATCGGGGGCTTGTCGAACAGCGACCAGCGACGTCCCGCCGCGTCCGTGAACTGCGCCTCCACCCAACCGGGAAACGGCTCTTCGTCCACCCAATGAACCACTTCACAACGCAGCTCAACCACGGAGGCCCCGCCCGCGCCATTGAGCCCCCCGCGTCACCGGGCATACCCTTGCCGCCGCCCGGGGAGCCTCTGAGGCCCGAGGACTTCCCCCGCGTGGCGCGCGAGGCGGTCACCCGGGCGGCCGACGCGTGGGAGCAGGCGCAGACGAAGCGGCCGGCCGGGCCGGCGTTCGTGCTGGTGTCCGGCGCCGTGGAGCAGGTGGGCACGTGGGAGCGGCACAACGAGGTGTACAAGGCCTCGTTCGGTAACGCGTGCTTCGAGATCCGTCCGACCGCGACGGTGCCTCCGCATCCCGCCGAAGGCGAGGTCCGCCGCGCCGACGGAACGGTCTTCAACCGGCCGTTCGTCGCCCCGCGGCAGTCCTTCGGCCGCAGCGTCCCCCCGGCGATGGAATCCACGTGCGGTACGCAGCCGTTCCCGCGCATCCCGGTCACCGGCATCACCCTGACCACCGGCACGGTCGTCACCAGCGACGGGCCGGCCACCGTGCCGATGTGGGAGATGACGTTCGAGGGCACGGCAGTACGCGGCCGCGCCGCGGCGCTGCTCGGCGACCCGCAGCCGCCCCGCCTGAACCCGGACGCCGGCCCCAGCGGTCCGCAGATCGACGGCCCCGGCAGCAGGGCATCGGTGTCGCCCGACGGCCGCACGATCACACTCGGCTTCACGGGTGCCCCGGACCAGCCCGGGCCGTGCGGTGAGGACTACACGGTCGAGTCGGTGCAGCGCGTCGGCGTGGTAGCTCTCGCGGTCGTACGTCATCCGCACGAGTCGGCCGCGGGCGTGGCGTGCACGGCGATCGGGGCCGGGCGCACCGCGTCGGTAACCCTGGATGCCCCCTTGGGCTCTCGCGCCTTGATCGGAACGCAGGGCCTTCCGATCGCGCACGGCTGACACGCCTTCAGGTTCGGCGTTCCGGCGTTCCCCGGCCGCGGCGGCCTGCAACCGGGGCGCGCCGGTACAGTCGTGGCCATGGACGCCGCACACTCCCCCGCAGCCGCCGACCCGGCTGTCGGCGCCCCGTACTGCGGTGCGTCGGCCGCGCGGCCACTGCCTCCCGCCGCCGACGCGGGGACGACTGCGGGACTCGCCGACTGCGTGTACTGCGGCAAGCCGACCGAATACCCGGCCGCGCAACGCGGCGTGACGCTGTGCCCGGTGTGCGAGTGGCAGGAAGACCAGCGCGGCGCCTGCTCCGGCTGACGTTGGAGTCGGAGCGGGAGCAGGCGTCAGGACGGCGCTTCCGGGCGCGCGGGCCCTGAACAGGCGTCCTGGTCGGGCGGCTACGTCAGGGACGGTTCGCGCTCCGCCGCCTCGAGCCAGCCGAGGTACCACCGGGCGAAGGTCACCGGTTCGCCGGCTGCGTCGAGCAGCGGTTCGAGGTCCACCTCGTCGACGCGGTCGTCGGCCCAGATGCGGCCGCGTTCCGGCCCGGTGAGGACCAGCCATTGGCGGGTGGCGCAGCCGAGGTGGCAGATGGGGATCGCGCCGACGGTGCGGTCGGCCGACCACATCAGGGCTTCCCATCGGTCGCTCCACTCCTCGAGCGCGGCGTCGAAGTCGTCGCCGTCGTCGTCGAGTTCTTCCTCGTCCGGGCGTTCGGCGAGGAGGGCTTCGAGTCGCTCGGTGTCGGGGCCCCGGCGGGGAAAGGGTTCGGCGAGCCGGGCCAGGTCGGCCAGGTCGGCCCCGTCGCCGACCCACCGCCACGTTCCGTGCTCGCACCGTACGGGGAAGACGCCGTAGGCGGGGCCCGCACCCCCGGCTCCCACGTAGAGCAGGAAGCCGCGGTACTCCTCGGGCAGTGACACCCCGGTCCGGGCCTCGAGGTCGGCGAGGCCTTCGGGGGTCAGCGGGTCGTCGAGGCGGAACCGGTGGCCGAGCGCGCCGAACACGCCGTTGTCGAACGCCCGGTCGTCGAGGGGGCGTTCCGCGAGTGCCCGCACGCGTGCGCGTACGTCTTCCCATGTCGCGTCGGTCATGGGACGAGCCTACGCAGCGGCCTGCGGCGGCGTACGGCGGCGTGTCAGGTCGTCGCGGGAGCGAGCGCAGCAGCTCTCGTGCGGAACCCGATGCTCGTGCCGCCGGGGTCACGACGGCGGCTGCTCGCGGGCGTCGTACTCGGTGCGCGCGGCTTCGATGGAGGCGATGTTGCCCTCGGCCCACACCTTGATCACCCCGATCAGGTCGACCAGGCTCCGGCCGACCGGTGTCAGGGCGTAGTCCACGCGCGCGGGGACGGACGGCGTGACGGTGCGCGAGACCAGGCCGTCGCGTTCGAGTCCGCGGAGGGTCTGGGTCAGCATCTTCTGGCTGACCCCGGCCACGGCCCGGCCGAGTTCCGCGTAGCGGCGGGGGCCGTCGGCGAGGGCGACCAGGAGCAGCGAGACCCACTTGTCGCCGATGCGGTCCAGTACGTGTCGTGAGGGGCATTCGGCGAGGTACGCGTCGTATGCCTCGCGTCCGCGCTCGCGCCGCTCGGCCGCCGTCATGGTCGCCACCTGGGCACCTCCGTCTCCGGTACGCACTTCCAGGTACGTACTTCCTTCCGGAGAGTACCCCCGGGCAAGTTGGTGCCGCGGCCCTCCGGCCGCTTCCCGCACTGCGTCCGCGCAGTACGTCTCCACACTCCCCCCGGCCTGCGTTGTCCGCAGGCCCCGCGACCTTCAGGAGCTCCGCCATGCGCGCGCTTGTCTCGCAGTCCCCGCGTACGTCGGCTTCCGGCGAGGGCACCCACACCCTCGCTGTCGTCGAACTCCCCCTGCCCGTGCCCGGTCCGGGCCAGGTCCGCGTCGCGGTCCGGGCCGCGGCGGTCAATCCGGTGGACCTGGCGACCGCGAACGGCGTGCTCGCGGCCGGCGGGCTGCATCCGGCTCGCGATTCGGTGGGTCTCGGCTGGGACGTCGCCGGGCGCGTCGACGCGCTGGGCGCGGGCGTGGCGGCGTATTCCGTCGGGGACGAGGTCATCGGCCTTGCGGACCTGCTCGACGCGGTGAGCGGCACGCACGCCGAGTACGTCGTGCTCGACACGCACCAGATCGCCCCGGCCCCGCTCGGTGTCGACCCGGTCGCGGCGGCGACCATCCCCCTCAACGCGCTGACCGCCGAACAGGCGCTCGACAATCTCGCGCTGACGCCCGGTCAGAGCGTTCTGGTCACGGGCGCGGCCGGGGGTGTGGGCGGGTTCGCGGTCGAGCTGGCCGTCCGGCGCGGCCTGCGGGTGGCCGCTGTCGCGGCTGCGGCGGACGAGGCGCTGGTACGCGGCTTCGGCGCCGAGTGGTTCGTACCGCGCGATGTGGAGCGCCTGGGCGCGGCGGTACGCGCGCTCGTCCCCGGTGGCGTCGACGGTGCCCTCGACGCCGCGGTCCTGGGCGGCGCGGAGGTGTTGGGGGCGGTGCGCAACCACGGGGCGTACACGACGCTCGGGCCCGCGTCCGCGATCCCGCTGCGGGGCATCCGTACGAGCCGCACGTGGATCGCCGCCGACGGGGAACGCCTCGCCCAACTGTCGCAGCTCGCGGCCGCCGCAACGGGCGGTCTGACGCTGCGCGTTGCCGACACGTTCGCGTTGTCCGACGCCGAGGTCGCGTACGGTCGCCTGGCCCGGGGAGCCGTCCGCGGGCGCCTGGTCCTGGTCCCGTAGCTGTACACCCTCGCCCCGGCGCCCTCGGGGGGCGGCTCAGCCCTCGCGCTTCGGCGGCGGCAACTCCGCCAGCAGCGCTCGGACGCGGCCCTCGATCTCGTCTCGGATGCGTCGCACCGCGTCGATGCCCTGGCCCGCGGGGTCGTCCAACTGCCAGTCGAGGTAGCGCTTGCCCGGGAAGACCGGGCAGGCGTCCCCGCACCCCATGGTGATCACGACGTCGGACTCCCGCACGGTCTCGGGCGTGAGCATCGTGGGCTGTTGCCCGGCGATGTCGATGCCCGCCTCCCTCATCGCCTGGACGGCCACCGGGTTGATGCGGTCGCCCGGAACGGACCCGGCGGAGCGTACGTCGACGCGGTCGCCGCCGAAGTGGCGCAGGAAACCGGCGGCCATCTGGGAGCGGCCCGCGTTGTGCACGCAGACGAACGGCACGGACGGTGTGCCTGAGGATGCCGTGGACACAGGCGCGTCGGTCCTTCCAGTTGTCGGTAGTCGGAGAACGCTTCGGTGAACGCGTCGGAGAACGCACCGAAGAGCGGAGGAGGCGAAGCGGGCGGAGCGTCAGGCGGCGGACCGTTCGCGCGGTGACGGCCTGAGGCCTGACGGCACCGACGCGACCGCGTCAACCGACCGAGCCGTGTCAGCCGACGGGACCGCGTAAGCCGAGGGGCCGCGCAAGCCGAGGGGGCCGCGCAAGCCGACGAAGCGGACGAAGCCGCGTCAGCCGACGTCGTCGAGCAGCCCGAGGCGGTGCGCGAGCGCCGCCGCCTCGCCGCGGTTGGCGACCTCGAGCTTGCCGAGGATGTTGGACACGTGGACGCTCGCCGTCTTCACACTGATGAACAACTCCTCCGCGATCCGCCGGTTGCTGTACCCCTGGGCGAGCCGCAGCAGCACCTCGCGTTCGCGCGGGGTGAGCAGGCCGGCGGCCGCGGCGGCGTCCCGGTCCCCGCCGGCCGCGCCCGGGCCGCCGCCGATGTCCTCGCGGCTGCCGGTGCCGCCCTGAGCCAGTGTCAGGCCGAGGCGGCGCGCCAGCAGTTCGGCCTCCGCGCGCAGCGGGTGCGCACCCAGGCGGGACGCCGTGGCGTGTGCGGCCGACAGGGTGTCCCGGGCTTCGGTACGGCGGCCCGCCGCGGCAAGGACGGCGGCCAGGTCCACCTTCGCGCGTGCCTGGTCGTACGGCTTGCCGGTGCGCGACCACGCCGCATCGGCCTCGATCCAACGCTCGACGGCGTCATCGCGCCCCTCAGCGGTGTCGAGCAGCGCGGTGACCGTGGCCGCGTACGCGCGGTCCAGGTCGCAGTCCCGGGCCAGCGTCGCGGCACACGCGCGCAGCGCGGCCGTGGCCGCCGCTGCGGCAGCCGCTGCGGCGGCCCTCGGGTCTGCCGCCGCCGAGTCCTCCGCGTCCGCGGGCCCGAGTCCTGCGGTCGGTGCCAATACCATTTCCGCCCGCGCCGCCTGCACCAGCAGCGGCCATCCGTACCGCTGGTGGCCGGAGACGATGCCCTCGGCCATCTGCGCCGCGGCCAAGGCCCGTGCCGCCGCCAGGTCCCCCGCGTCGCGGGCCGCGGCGATCTCGAGGGCGCGGTGCGGAATGACGCCCTGCGGTTCGAGGTACGTCTCGGTCGCCGTCGTGTGCCCGCGCGTACGGTGCCGCACCGCCGCCTCGTGGTCCCCCCGGTAGCCGGCCAGTTCCGCCAGCACGCGTTCCAGGTGGGCGGAGGCCCGCGGCCCCGGGCTCAGCGCGAAGGCGTCCGCGGCGACCTGCGTGGCGGCGTCCCACTCCCCCAGCGACAGCAGGCTCTCGGCGAGGTTGCCGGAGGTGAACACCATCATGTGCCGCTGCCCGGTCTCCTGCGCGAGGGCGAGCGCCCGTCGGGCGGTGGCCACGGACTCCTCGTGGCGGCCGAGGCCTTCCAGCAGCGAGGCGTGGTTGGCCAGCACGTGCACGAGGGTGTCGGGGCGGCCGACGCGTTCCGCGATGGCGGCCGCCTCCCGGCCCATCTTCTCGGCCTCCTCGACGTCGCCGACGCTGAGCAGGAACCACGCGAGCGTCTTGGAGACGTCGGCCTCGGCCGCCGCGTCGCCGAGCGCGCGCACCACCTCCAAAGCCTCGCGGGCCGCGCGGACGGCCTCCGGCGCCTGGTCGTCGAGCATCTGCGCCCGAGCGATCTGGATGCTGACGCTCGCGTGGTCGACTGTCGGCGGCAGCTGGGCCAGGAGCGCTTCCGCCTTGCGGAGTTCGGGGAGGCCGGAGGCGCGCGCGGTGTTGCGCAGGAGCATTCCGCGGGCCAGCCACAGGCGCGCGGCGCGGCGCGGGTCCTCGTCCGCGTCGACGAGTCCGATGGCCTGGCGCAGCAGGGCGAGGCCGCGGTCGGGCGCGTTGTGGTAGCGGGCGGCGGTGGCGGCGTCCTCGAGGATGTCGACCAGTGCGGCGCCGGTGTGCGCCTCGGGGTCGGGCAGGCGCTCCCACATGTGCTGGGCGCCGTCGAGGAGGCGCAGTTGCTCGCCGAACG
Source organism: Streptodolium elevatio (assembly GCF_053592165.1). NCBI lineage: Bacteria > Bacillati > Actinomycetota > Actinomycetes > Kitasatosporales > Streptomycetaceae > Streptodolium > Streptodolium elevatio. The sequence goes on along the minus strand of NZ_JBSFVE010000028.1, from coordinate 42,877 downwards.
CGTAGCGCTCCCCCGCGTGCCGGGCGGCGGTGAGGAGCGCGGGCAGCGCGCGGGCGGGGTTCTCGGCCGCCCACCAGTGGACGGCGATGCCGCCGATCGCCTCGTCGGCCGGGACCAGGCCGGGGTGTTCCTCCAGGGCGCGGGCGAACGCGGCGTGGCTGCGCATCCGTTCACCCGGGAGTAGGTCGTCGAGGGCGGCTTCGCGGACGAGGGCGTGGCGGAAGGTGTAGCCGTCTCCGTCGCGTGCGGGCGCGAGGACGTACGCGCCGACCGCCGCGCGCAGGGCCGTGTCGAGGGCGTCCGCGTCGAGCCGGGCGTGGGCGGCGGCGACCTCGGCGAGGAGCCGGTGCGGGACGGTGGGGCCGCCGACGGCGGTGAGGCGGACGACCTGCTGGGCGGGTTCGGGGAGTTGTTCGATGCGGATGAGGAGGAGGTCGCGCAGCGAGTCGGAGAGCCGGGTGAGGCGTCCGTCGCGGACGCTGTCGGCCAGTTCCTCGACGAAGAAGGCGTTCCCCTCGGAACGCGCGAAGATCTGCTCGACCGTCTCGTGCGCGGGCGCGTCGCCGAGGATGCCGCGCAGCTGCGCGGCGACCTGGTCGCGGGTGAGCCGGGCGAGGTCGAGGCGGCGTACGGCGCGCACTCGGTCGAGTTCGGCGAGCACCGGGCGCAGCGGGTGGCGGCGGTCGACGGCGTCGGCGCGGTACGTGGCCACCAGCAGCACGCGGGCGCGGCGCATCATGCGGACCCAGTAGGCCAGCAGCTCGCGCGTGGCGGAGTCGGCCCAGTGCAGGTCCTCGACGGCGATCACGAGGGTGCGGTCGGCGCCGAGGGTGTCGAGCAGGTGGAGGGTGAGGTCGTAGAGGCGTACGCGGTCCGCGGCCCCGCCGTCGGGGTCGGCCGGGGGCATGCCGGGCGTGCTGCCGGGCACGCGCGGTACGAGTGCGGCGGCCGGTCCGTGGCCTGTCGTTCCGTGGCCTGTCGTTCCGTGGCCCGTCGTTCCGTGGCCCGTCGTTCCGTGGCCCGTCGCTGCGGCGGACGGGCCGGCGCCCGGCGGTATCAGCGGCGCGGGTGGCGCCGGCTCGAGGGTGGGAGCCGGAACGGAGGCTGGGGCGGCGGCGGTGCCGGGGCCGGTCTGCCGGAGGAGTCCCGGTGCCAGGCGGGCGAAGTCGCTCTCACGGCCCGCCGCGGCCCGGGCGAGGGACCCGTCCAGTGCCGTGTCGAGCATCCGCAGCGCGGCCGCGACGGGCGCGAAGGGCAGGGCTTCGGCGCCGAGTTCGATGCAGCCGCCGACCGCCGTCACGGCGCCGGAGGCGGTGGCGCGGGTGAGGAACTCCTCCAGCAGGCGGGTCTTGCCCACGCCGGCCTCGCCCGCGACCAGGACGACGGCCGGGGTGCCGGAATCCGCGGTGCGGAGGGCTTCATCGAGGGCGTCGAGTTCTGTCGTACGGCCGACGAAGACGGGGCTGACGGGGTTGGCGGACATGGTGGCGAGCATGCCATGCGCGGCCGTCGCGGTGCCGAGGGCCCGACCGGTGTCGGGCCCGACGCCGACCGCTGGTGGAGTCACTGGGCCGTGGTGAGCCCGCGATCTCGCCGGCCCGGGAGGGGCTCCGCGCCGGTTCACCTGTTCTGACCGCCCCGGACGAGGTCCGGCGTGACCATCAGGATGGCCCCGACCACGATCAGCGCGATGTTGACCCAGAGGACGTCGGCGTTGCCGAGCGGCAGGAAGCGTACGACCGCGTGGAACCGGAACCACCCCAGGTAGTGCTGGGCGATCCCGGCCGCGCCTGCGACGGCCAGGAGGAATCCGACGGTTTCGAAGAGCTTCCGCATACCGTCGATCATGCGGCGACCGCTGGGCGCGGCGTAACGGCCAGAGGTTCCGTCCCAACCCGACGAAAGTATGGACTCCACCATCCAGTGGTCGATCTCGACTCCTCCGACCGTCCTCACACCATCCGCCCCGGGTGTCCTCACGTCGCGCCGACCCCCGGGCCTTCCCTTGAGAACCCCGGCCCCGCGCGGTAGGAACGTCCCCACGTGATCATGTGAACACCCGCACCCGAGGAGCACGCTGTGGAAGAAGTCGGCGACGCGTACCGCGAACTCCTGGACGCGGCCGCGGGGTTGGATGCGGGGTGGGGGCGTACCGTCACCGATCCGCAGTCGCGGCTGGAGGGTTACCGGTGGGCGATGTCGCTGCTCTCGATCGCGCAGGACGTGTTCGTCACCGCCGACCCGGCGCGGCCGCGTTTCGTCGACATCGTCGGGCCGTACCGCAAGTTCTACGGCGACAACCCCGACGCCTTCTACCAGTTCGCGCCGCTGGACCCCGCGCGCGGCTACCGGGTGACTGGCCGCCGCGGCGACGCCGTGTACCTGTCGATCACCGTGTACGGCACAGCCCTCGACAGCACCGGCGACCGAGTCGTCGACACGGACCGCATAGTCGGCATCGTCAACGACCGCGACCTGGCGTTCGACGCCGACGGCAGGTTCGAGATCCTGCTCGCCCCCGTACGCCCGCCGGGCCACACCGGTGCGTTCGTCGAACTCACCGCCGAGACGGTGTGCGCGATCACGCGCGACTACCTCGCCGACACGACGACCGGGCGCCGCGCGGACTGGCACATCGAACCCCTGGGCGACGGCGCCGGGTTCGCCGCGAACCCCACCGGACACCGGCTCGACGCGGGCGACATGTCCGAGCGGTTCCGGGCGGCCGCCCGCTGGGTGCGTCGGCACGGCGCGATGTTCCCGTCGACCGCGCACGTGCCGAACACGGTCGCCGAGCCGTACCCGGTGCCCACCGTCACCCGCGGCTGGGCGGCGGGCGACGCGTGCTACGCCTCGGGCGCGTTCGAACTCGCCGAGAACGAGGCGCTGGTGATACGCGGCCGCTCGCCGGAGTCGGTGTTCTGGAACCTGTGCTTGTGGAATCCGTTCTTGTCGACCTTCAACTACGAGTACCGGGCGACCGAGCCGGTTTCCCTCAACGGCACGCAGATCGTGTATGAGCCGGACGGGTCGTGGACCATCGTCGTCGCCCACGACGACCCGTGTCGTTCCGAATGGCCGAACTGGATCTCCACCGCTGGGCACCGCTCCGGCATCCTGTGGTTCCGCTGGTTCCTGGCCGAGTCGCTCCCCGAGCGCCCGACCGTGGAACTGGTCACCCTGTAACCGGTTCCCGGGGTCGCACACCGCGTCGCACATCGCGTCGCGCTCCCGGCCGCGCGTCGGGGCCGCGCATCGGGCCGTGCAGGCGACGGCCCGATGCGCGCTCGGTGGTGCAGGCGTGCTCCGGATGCCTACAACTTGGGGCACAGCCAGGAGTTGGCCACGGCCTTGATCCGGTCGGCCTCGTCGGCCGTGACGGTCACGGTAGGGCTGCCGAAGCGCTCCTGGATGTTCTTGAGCACGGTGGCATGGTCCTTCTTGGCGCCCAGGTCGAGGCATACGTCGAGGCCGCGGTCGACGGCGCGGTCCTCCTTCCCGTCCACGAGGGCCGGGTTGATCGAGTTCAGGCTCGCGATGTACTTCGCCCGCGTCGCGGCGTCCGGAGCCGGCGGCGCCCCGACGGGCGCCGACGGGTTCGCCCCGGCGGCCGGCTGTGACGCCGGGGAGCCCGGCGACGAGCCTCCGCCGGCCGATGTCCCAGACCGATCCGTCGCGGTCGCTGTCGGCGGCGCGGCGGGCGTCGCCTTGTCGCCGTCGTCGTCCCCGCCACCGCACCCCCCGAGCAGGATGGCGGCCGCTACTGCGGCTGCTGCTGCGGTTGCGCTGACCAATGTGCGTCGCACGTGTACTCCCCCACAGGTTGGATTCTGGTTGGACCCGTCGGCCACGCGGAAGGTTGCCCGGGCAGTCCGGTCAATGGCCTCCGGTGAGTTCGCCGCTGAGGTTGCCGTGGAACTTCGCGCTGGGTTCGTTGAGCCCGGTGATGGTGACCTTCTTGCCCCGCGCGGCGTACTTGGCCTCGACGGCGTCCAGGGCGGCCACGGAGGAGGCGTCCCAGATGTGGGCGTCGGTCAGGTCTATGACGACGTGCTCGGGGTCGTTCGCGTAGTCGAACCGGTGCACGAGGTCGTTGGACGAGGCGAAGAACAACTCGCCGGTGACCGCGTAGACGGCCTGTTTGCCGTCGGGGTCGACGACGGCGGTGACGTCGGCCTGGTGGGCGACGCGCTTGGCGAAGATGACCATGGCGGTGACGGACCCGACGACCACGCCGATGGCGAGGTTGTGGGTGGCCACCACGAACGCCACCGTCACGACCATGACGGTGATCTCCCCGGCGGGCATGCGCCTGAGGGTCTTGGGTGCGACGGAGTGCCAGTCGAACGTGGCGACCGAGACCATGACCATCACCGCGACCAGCGCGGCCATCGGGATGTCGGAGACCACCGGCCCGAACACCACGCAGAGCACCATGAGGAACGCGCCGGCGAGGAAGGTGGACAGGCGGGTGCGGGCGCCGGACACCTTCACGTTGATCATGGTCTGGCCGATCATCGCGCAGCCGCCCATGCCGCCGAAGAAGCCGGTGACCACGTTCGCGACGCCCTGGCCGATCGACTCGCGGGTCTTGTTCGAGCGGGTGTCGGTGATGTCGTCGACCAGCTTGGCCGTCATCAGCGACTCCATCAGCCCCACCAGCGCCATCGCCAGCGCGTACGGGGCGATGGTCTTCAGCGTCTCGAACGTGAACGGCACGTCCGGCAGTCCGGGGGTGGGCAGGGAGGACGGCAGCTCGCCTTTGTCCCCGACCGTCGGCACCGCGATCCCCGCGGCGACGGTGACCACGGTGAGGATGACGATGGACACCAGCGGCGCCGGGACCACCTTGGTGACGCGCGGGAACAGCACCATCAGCGCGAGCCCCGCGGCGATCAGCGGGTAGACCGGCCACGGTACGTCGTGCATCTCCGGGACCTGGGCCATGAAGATCAGTACGGCGAGGGAGTTGACGAACCCGACCATCACCGACCGCGGCACGAACCGCATCAGCTTCGCCACGCCCAGCGCGCCCAGCACGATCTGGATGACGCCGGCGAGGATGACCGCGGCGACCAGGTACCCGAACCCGTGGTCGCGGTTCAGCGGGGCGATGACCAGTGCGACCGCGCCGGTCGCCGCGGAGATCATCGCCTTGCGGCCGCCGACGACCGAGATGACCACGGCCATCGTGAACGAGGCGAACAGCCCGACGGCCGGGTCGACGTCGGCGATGATCGAGAACGAGATCGCCTCGGGGATCAGCGCCAGCGCGACCACCAGCCCGGCGAGGACTTCGGTGCGCAGGACCTTCGGGGACGACAGCCAATCCGGACGCCCGACGCGCGCCCGCGAACGGAGCGGCGACAGCGAGGAGGACGGGGCGGAACGGGGCAAGGGTGGGCCTTCGGTGTCTCGGGCGCGCCGCGGCGAGGCGGAGCGCGCGTGTTGCGGGGTACGGCGCGCCCGGGGGCGGGCCGTGGATCACCCGCGCAGCGCGGGTGGAAGCCGGAGCAGGACGACGGGTACGCGCCGGCCCCGACGGCGGGGCCGCGCGTCGCATCGCATCCCGTGCATCCCGTGCATCGCGACGCGTCGCGTCCAGCGAGAACAGCGCGGGGTCACGGCGGGCAGGAGGCGGCGCGGCGGGTACGCATGGCGCGCTCCTTCCTCCTCGCCGGGCAGCGGAACGGCGGGACCGAGGCCCCGCCGCGGATGAATCGGTGCGGCCACGGAAAAACGACTCCCTGGGCGACCCGGCGACTCTACCCTTACGTGGCCACGTGGCGGCGGCCGCCGCCGAGCGGGCGCAGCGATGAGTTCTGCCCCCGGCCGCGGGTCTACCGTGCAAGAACCGTTCGCACGGAGGAGCACCAGATGGTCATCGTGGCCGGAAGCATCATCGTCGACCCCGGGCAGCGCGCGGCGTACCTCTCGGACTGCGTAAGCGTGGTCGAACAGGCCCGCCGCACCCCGGGCTGCCTCGACTTCTCCGTCTCCGCCGACCTGGTGGACGCCGGCCGCATTGTCATCTTCGAGCGCTGGGAATCGCAGGCGGCCGTCGAAGCGTTCCGAGCCGGCGGCCCCGGCGACGAGCAGCGCACCGCGATCCTCGCCGCGTCCGTAGCCGAGTACGACGTGGCAGCCGTGCGCACCCTGACCTGAACCGGGCGCTCGGGTGGGTGCTCACTAGGGTCCTGCACATGGTTCACGATCTTGGTTTCACCTGTACGTGCTGCGGCGAGCACCACGCGGAATTGCCGATGGGCTACTCGACGGCGGCTCCCGACGTGTGGGATCACGCGTTCGCGGATGCCTCGGACTCCATGCTGTCCTCGGACCAGTGCGTGATCAGGGCGCAGCACTTCTTCGTCAAGGGCCTCATCGAGATACCGGTCGTCGGCAGCGAGGACGTGTTCTCCTGGGGCGTCTGGGTGTCCCTCAGCCATGCCAACTTCGCTCGCGCGCTGGACCTGTGGGAGACGCCCGGCCGTGAGTCCGAGCAGCCGTACTTCGGTTGGCTGTGCACCGACCTGCCCGTCTACTCGCCCGGCACGACCAACCTCAAGACACATGTGCACACCAGGGCCGTCGGCAGGCGACCGTTCGTCGAGCTCGAAGCGACCGACCACCCGCTGGCCGTCGAGCAGCGGACGGGGATCACGCCGGAGCGCGTACGCGAGATCGCCGAGGCCGTCCTGCACCCCCGTGGCAAAGCGGGCTCCTGACCTTTCCCGGTCGTCGGGGGCCGGTCGTGCGTGTCGTACGGGCTGCCTAGGCATGTTCGAGCGCTGTGCCCGGGTGCCTTAGGCGGCTCGGCCGCCCTTAGGCAGCGACTAAGGCAGTGGCTTAGGGACCCCGGTAAGGCACGGCGGCGGCAAGATCCGGCATCCGCCCGATGTCCGGCCCCCACCTGGGACGCGAGTCTTGAGGCATGCCGAAGAGGGGTCGCAAAGGCCCAGCGAGGCAGGCAAGCCCAGGCGGACAGGCCGACCGGGCGACGTAGACCTCACAGGGGAGCGCACCATGTTCGAGTACGAGATGTTCCAGGCTCGCGCGCAGGAGCTGCACCGTGCCGCCGCGCACGACCGCCGCGTACGCAAGGCTCTGCTCGGCCGCCGCGAGGCCCGCCGCCAGGCGCGTGCCGAGGCCGGCGGCGGGAAGGTCGGCGTCGCGGCGGCCGCGGGACACGCGGCGTGACCCGGCGCGCGACCGGGCCTCCGCCGACGCCGCCTCAGGGCGGGCCGAAGGGCCCGGACGGGTGTACGTCGAGAGCCCAGGACACCGTCACCGGTGTCCTGGGCTCTCGACGTACACCCGTCGTCGCCGTTGCCGCCGTCCGCAGCTCGCAGCCCTCGGACCGATGATTCGGACGCCGGGTTCCGGTCTATAGGGGAGGAACGGAAAGGAGTCCGCCATGCCCTCGAACCCGAACTCGAAGCCGAACGCGAACTCGCCTGCGAATTCGAACGCGAAGCCGAACGAGCCCGCGGCCCAGCAGCCGACGACCGAACTCGACGCCCGCTACAGCTCCGCGCTCAACCCCCGCCCGGGCGCCGCGGACGTCACGGCCACCCCGTGGCCCGACGCCGAACGGCTGCTGCGGGAGGCCGAGATCTTCTGGGCGGTCACCGTTCGGCCGGACGGCCGACTGCACGTCACCCCGGTCATCGCCGCCTGGCACGACGGCGCGGTGCACTTCTCTACCGGCCCCGCCGAGCAGAAGGCCAAGAACCTGGCCCACAACAGCCGTTGCGCGCTCGTCACGGGCGGCAACTCGCTCACCGAGGGCCTCGACATCGTGATCGAGGGCACCGCCCAGCGCGTCGACGACCCGACACGCCTGGAGGAGGTGGTCGCGGCGTACGAGGCGCAGTACGGCCCGCACATCACCTCCCCCGACGGCACCTTCCACGGGATGGGGGGCGCGATCCGCAAGGGTGACGATCTGGTGTTCCGGGTGGCCCCGGGAACCGCGTACGGCTTCGGCAGGGACGACGGAGTCTTCACCCACACGCGGTGGACCTTCTGACCGTCTCAGGCTGCGACGGCAGGCTGCGCGTCCTCAGCCGCGCGGTCAGCCCGCCGGGGCGGCGGGCGGCCAGGGAGCGGCGGGCTTCGGCGGGCTCAGCCGGTGAACGCCTCGATCACCGTCCACACCGCCAGCACGGCCATGCACGCCCCGCCGATCCGCTGCACGGTCTTGAGCGGCACCTTCTTGGCGATGAACCGGCCGACCAGCAGCGCGAGCGCCGAGACCGACATCAGCGCGGCGGCGGAGCCGATCGCGGTGGGCAGCCAGCCGTTCGTCGCGGCCAGGTTGGCGGTGGTGATCTGCGTCAGGTCGCCCCACTCGCTGATGAACACGGCCATGAACGCGGTGGTGTAGACGGGCCAGAAGCCGGTGACCGTACGGCTCGCGGCGTCCTCGTCGTCATCGTCGCCGCTCCCGCGCAGCAGCACCACGGCGCCGAACGCGAACAAGGCCGCGGAGACCAGCTTGACCGCCACGTTGGGAAGCAGGCCGATGAGACTGCCGGCTCCGACCGCGAGCGCGACGTGGACGACGAAGGCGGTGGACGTGCCGAACCACACGTACAGCGGCCGCATGCGGGTGCCCATGGCCAGCGACGCGAACATCGTCTTGTCGGGAAGCTCGGCCAGGAAGATGAGCCCGAAGGCGGTCAGGATCGCCAGGGGATCGAGTGTCACGCCGGAACTGCTTTCTGCGGGGCCGGGCAGAGCGTGCGGGCCCCGCGTGTGCGGCGGGATACGACCGTTCGGCCCGGCACGACGGAGCAGGCCCGCACGGATGCGCGGACCGGTCATGCCTTGGCCGAAGGTCTCGTCCACCCCGCCCGTAAGGCGGGGCTCGGTGGCCGGGGCATCCGCAGATGCCCAGTGTGTCGACCAGCCGACGTTGAAGGACTACTCCCCTTCGCGATCACTCAGTGTAGCTGACACCGTCGGCGACCCCGTCCCGGGGCCCTCGCGCGTCCCTTCGCGCCAGTGGCCGTACGCCCACCGCCGCCGCCAGACCAGAACACCGGCGCACCGCCACCACAACCAAGGGGGAACCCGCGCCGCCGATATCCCTGTCGTTGTCGCCGTCGGACGTCGCATCCGTGCCGACCGGCCGAACTCTGATGATCCATCCGCCGTACGTGCACGACAACTACCTCGCCGAGGGCACCCCGTTCGTGACCGACCGGCAGCCCTTCCTTCCGGTCGCCCCGATGTACGCCGCGGAACTGCTCGAACGCCACCGCCTCGCCGAACCGGTGCTGTTCGACTGCCATGTCTACCGCCACCTCGCCGAGCGGGTGGACCCCGCCCGGATCCACGTGGGCGGCCAGGGTGTCGAGCGGCTCTCGTCCGAGGAGTTCCAGCGCATCTTCCCCGGCGCGCGCAAGACCGACCGCGGCGCGCTCGCGCAGCTCCCCGACGCCATGGACGCCGGCCTCGAACGCCAGATGGCCCGGCTGAGCGACGTGGACCTGCGCGTGTACCTCGCCAACGAGATGACGCTCCCGTTCAGCCAGGGCTGCCTGTTCGGCTGCAGTTTCTGCGGCGCGCAGACCAAGCGGCGCGAGTCGTTCTTCGACACCCGCGCGTTCCTCGACCTGTACTGCGGACACGCACAGCGCCTCGGCATCCCGTCGCTCTACCTGTACTGCACCTCTCTCGACTTCTTCCAGCAGGCGCTGCCCGGCGGCGACCTCGCGCAGCTGACCGGCCGCCTCGAAGCCGTGCTGGAGGTCTCGGAGCGCCACGGCGTGGAGGTCGGCATGCACGCGCTCACGCGCGCCGACTCGTACAACGCGGCCATGGCGTCCGACGAGATCCGCGACCTGGTACGCGCGGCCGGCTTCGACCGCTTCGGGTTCGGCGCCGACGGCGCGGCCTCGGTCGCGGTGCTGCGGGCGATGCGCAAGCACGCGGACGAGCTGCGGTCGGACCTGATCCACGCGTTCGACCACGCGGAGCGGAACGACTTCATCCCGGAGATCCTGTATGTCTTCGGGATCCCCGAGGACACCCGGGACACCCTCATCGAGACGCGCGAACTGTGCGGTCTGCTCCTCGAGGAGTTCCCGAACTCGGAGTACCGCGGCTTTCCGGCCAAGAACGAGATCCCGGGCAACAGCAACTGGAACCGCAGCGGCTGGCGCGGGTCGCCCGCGCACACCCGCCTGATGGACGAGCCCGACCTGTTCCTCAACCTCGGCTTCGAGACGCTCGCCAACGACATCTCGCACGACGAGCCGGACAAGCGCCTCATGGTCAACCGGTATGCGGTCGACATGAGCTACCGCGCGCACGAGCTGGGGCGCGTACGCAGCTATCTGACCATCCCGATGGCCGACCACGGCACCGAGATCATGGACGACGAGACCGTCGAACGGTTCCGGGAGATCGTCGCCAACTACGCCCCGGATCTGCGGAAGGAGAACGTCACAGAACACCGCGTCGCCCTCAACTCCGCGATCCCGAAGGACTCCTGACCCTGCCCCAACTCACCCCGCCCCACCCCACTCCGCGAACAGCGCGGCGCCTGGGGCGGTCACCCGAAGGTTGCTCGACGGGTCACATGTTCCGTCGACGGGTCATAGGTTCCGGTTCAGTCCTTCGGTGACCGCGCCAGGCGCGCCCGGGTGATCGGCAGCCAGGGGTCGTCCTGCCGCCCGGTGGCGTCGCCTTCGAGTACGACGGTCTCCAGCGGCGTCCGCGCCTGCGCCCAGTCGTCCATACGGGTGTGCAGGTCGGCGAGGGCGATCACCGCCTGGACCGTACGCCGGCCCGACGGGCCCTGCGTGGCGCAGCCGAGGTCGATCACGGCGCGCAGTTCGGCAGGACAACCGCCGCGTACCCGCTTCCGGACAGTTGGCGCGCCACGCTCCCGCCGATCCGCAGCGCGCCCCTTCGAAGGCACCGAAAAAGTCGCCGGTACCCGGCACAGCATTCCCGGGCTTCGCCGCGTCTTCCTTGTGTGACCTTGGACTTGGCAACGGAAGAAGCCACCGTGAGGCACCTTGCCGCAGGCGACGAGGCGACGATCCTTTGCGTCCCGACGCACGACCCGACGTACGACCCGACGGTCCCGTGCGTCCCCAGGCACGAGCCGATGAACCCCCTCCTCCCACCGCTCGACGAGATCGTCATCGGTGGCGTGGCGTTCCTCATCGTCTTCTACTTCCTGGCGAAGGTGCTCCTGCCGCGGATCAGGAAGACGCTGGAAGAGCGTACGGACGCCATCGAGGGCGGCCTTGCCCGTGCGGAAGAGGCCCAGGCGGAAGCGCAGGCCGAGTTGCTGCGTCATCGCGCCGAGCTGATCGACGCCCGACGCGAAGCGGGCCGCCTCACCGCGGAAGGGCGTGAGCGGGGTGCCGCGGCCCTGGCCGAGCTGCGGGCCGAAGGCGCGCGCATCAAGGACGAGATCGTCGCGTCCGGCCACGCGCAGATCGAAGCCGACCGCAGGCAGGCCTCCATGGTGGTCCGGCAGGACCTCGGCAAGCTGGCCACCGACCTGGCCGGCCGCATCGTCGGCGAATCGCTCAGGGACGAGGCACTCCAACGCCGAATCGTCGACCGCTTCCTCGACGACCTCGACCAACAATCCCTCGTCACCAGCAAGTAACCGCTCGCCGAATGCCTTAATCAGCCACCGGCTACTGCGCCGGGTTGGGCGGTACGAGCGCCCGCGCCACCATCTCCACTCCGGCCTCGGCCATGTGCGCCACGACAGCGGCGGCCAGCCGATCGTCGCAGATCACCAGCGCAGACTCCTCCGCGCCTCGATGGACTCGATGGATCGGGATCGCAACATGGTCGGGGAGAGTTGAGAGGTACCACTGGTCCCGGTCGGTCGTCCACATGTGCACGTGCTCGTTCAGACCGGCTGTTGGCGGGTCCAGCTGGCCCACTTGGATTGACGGCGGGGGCAGTACGCGTGGCGGGGCCGCCCGGTTCTCGAGCGCGTCCACATACCCGCGCGCACGTTCGAGGTCGAAGGCCGGTGCCAATCGGCGAAGTTCGCGTAGGGCGGTCATCCGCCCGCCGGCGGCGAGGACGTCGCGAATGCGTGTCTCGAGGGCGTCGGGTACGTGACGCCGCGTGTGGTGGAAGAGGAACCCGTCGATCCACGCGTCGTCCGCCAGGTCGACGGCCAGCACGAAATACAGCACTGCTGTCTTCGCATCGACCAGGTACGCTCCACCCCCTCGCACGCTGTCATCGTCGGGGGGTGACGTGTCGTTCCGGCCTTCGCGCGGTTCGTGGCGGACGAGCCAGCCGAAGCCGAGGTCCCGTACGCGGACCGCATCCTCGAACGCCGCCCGTGCGGCGGTGGCCTCGGGCACCAGGCGTGCGACGACCTGGGAGACGGCTTCTTGGCGCGTGATCACTGCGCAATCGTGTCGGCTGCCACCCTGGCGGACCACAGGATTTCGATGCGGGGATCGTCGGGCCTGAGGGGGTCTGGGCAGCCGGGTGACGTTCACGGGCCGAGTGACTGTCGCTGTTGGTGGGGGCGTCCCTGATGGGGGGTGCAGGGCGGTGCGGAGGTCTTCGGTGCTGCGGTAGTGGACGGCTGTCATCGCCGGTTTACGGGCGGCGGCGAGCGTACCGGGAGGTAGGGCGTGCGGTCGATGTCGGTGTGTGTCCGGGGGCGGGCCAGTGGCGCAGTGCGCCGTCGATGTCGCAGAGCACGGCGTCGTAGGGCCGGACGGGCATGGTCGGCGCTCCTGGAGGGTGGAATTCCGGGCTCGGGCGGCGGTGCGCGCCGGTGCCCCGGCGGTCGGCCGGCGGAGCCGAACTCCGTTGCGGCGCCTGGTATATGACTCCGATTGTGCGGGGACTTGCGTGATCGCGCGGCTGCTGCGAACGGGTCTTCGCTACCACGATCGGCCTTCCTCCGGGCGGGTGACGCCGAGATGCGCGGGGCGGGTGGGCACCGTGATCCTGGAGGGCCGCCCCGGGCTCCGATCCCGCCCTGGGCGTTCGGCCCAGCGCAGGAGACCGTCATGCGTGACATGCGAACAGCAGCCCGCTTCGCCGCCCGATCCGACGGGCCGCGGCGTCCGCTCAGGCACGTGCTGCTGTCGTCGTCGCTCGCCGGCGCGCTGCTGTTCGCGCTCGCGCCCGCGGTCGAGGCGGCGCCCGCGGCGGCGGCGAACCCCTGCCCGCGCGGGTACGTCCGCATCGTCTGCGTGAACCTCGACAACCAGACGCTGTGGATGCAGGACAAGAACGGCCGCCGTACGTACGGCCCCGTCCCGATCCGCAGCGGCCGCAAGGGCTTTCCGACGCGTACCGGCCTCAAGTCGATCTACGCCAAGCGGGTGAAGGACTGGTCGTACGCCTACAACGTGTCGATGCCGTACGCGCAGTACTTCGACGGCGGGCAGGCGTTCCACGCGTACGCGGGCGCGATCACCACGCCGCCCGGCTCGCACGGGTGCGTGAACATGCGGCTCGCGGACGCGAAGCGGTTGTTCTCGCTCACGCAGAAGGGCGACCGGGCGTACATCTGGGGCCGCCGCCGCTGAGCTGCCGGTGGAGTCGGGTGCGGCCGGGCACTCAGCCGCCCGGCCCGTCGCCGCGTCCATCGCCCCGTGCTTCACCCCGCGCCTCGCCCCGTGCTTCACCGCGTGCTTCACCCCGTGCCTCGCCGCGTCCGTCGCCGCTCGCGTGGAACACGGTCGCGTTGATGCGCCGGGCGAAGCCGTAGAACGCGCGGACTTCGGCGCGCATCGCGCGCCGCGCGGAGACCAGCCCGATCGTGCGGTGGATCGGCGGGGAGAAGGACCGCATGCGCACCATCGCGTCGAACCCTTCGAGGAGGTCGCGGTACCAGAGCATGGACCCGAGGCCGCCCGCGACGCCGGCCAGCCACGCGGCGCGTTCGTCGGTCTCCAGGACGACGGCGGGGCGTATCCCGGCCGTGGCGAAGAACTCCTCGAAGTCGGCGCGGCGCGGGGAGGCGCGCGTGGGCACGATCATCGGGTGCCCGTCCAGGAGTTCCCAGGGCAGCGGATCGGGCAGGTCGACGTTCTGCGGGGAGACGAGGACCACCTCGTGCGGGCGGAGGAGGTCCATTTCGAGGTCGGTCGGCGCCGGCAGGTCGGTCAGGCCCACGTCGATCTCTCCCGCGCGCAAGGCGTCGAAGATGGGGTCCCGGCTCGGGAACGTGACGACGTCGACGGTGATGCCGGGCAGGTGCCGGGCGAACCGGGGCGACAGGGCGCTGATCATCTGGATGGCGAGCGCGGGCGTGGTGCCGAGGCGTACCGGCCGTGCGGCGGCCGCGGGGGTCGCGTCCTTGGGACGCATCGACTCGCCGATCGCCGCGACGCCGGCCAGGACCCGGTGCGCGAGCTGGACGACCGCCTCGCCCTCGGAGGTGAGCCGGGCCCGGCCCTGGGAGCGGAGCAGCAGCGGGACCTTGAGCTCGCGCTCCAGTGCCTGGATCGCGCGGGTGACGGCGGGCTGCGCGGTGAACAGCGCCTCGGCCGCCGCCGAGATCGAGCCGTGCTCCACGATCGCGATGAGGTAGCGCAGCTGCTGGAGGGTCACCCGCGCAACGTAGCGAGCGGAGGCGGAATGCACGATGCCGAACGCGAAATTGATCCCCCGAATACCACCCCCAACTGCGGGAATCATCCCGCCGCTTGTCCCGCGCCCACCGAAGGGCGCCGCCCGCTTCCCGTTGCGGGTCGTCGTTCGGTGCGGTGCGCGTGGCTTTTGGCTCAGTCGCCGACGGGGCCTGGGTATTGCGGGGAGGGGAGGGCGAGGAGGGCCGGGACGTCGCGGGGGGTGGCCAGGGGGCGGCCGACTTCCTTGGCCAAGGCGGCGGCCTCGCGTACGAGTTCGGCGTTGGTGGTCTCCCGCAGGCCCGGGCCCGCGTGGTCCTCGAGGCCGACGTGGAGGTGTCCGCCGAGTTCGAGGGCGAGGCGGGCGACGGGGGTGGCGAACAGGTCGCCGCCCATGACGGCGACGGACCACGGCAGGCCGGTGCCGTCGAGCATTTCGAGGTAGGCGCGGAGCGCGGCCGCGGTGGGCGGCAGGCCGAAGGACGGGCCCGCGGTGGTGCGGCCGAGGTAGCCGTACTCGCCGCCGAAGTAGATCTTGACCATGGCCCCCGCCGGCAGGCGTCCCGCGCGGTGCCAGGCGAGGACGGCGCGTAGGAACCCCGGTTCGTAGATGGCGAGGCTCGGACCGAGGCGGAGTTCGGCGCACAGGGCCATCTGGTGGCGGATGTCGTCGTAGCTGTTGCGGTAGACGATGCCGCCGGTGGGGATGCCGTCGGCGTCGCAGCCGCCGAGGTTGACCGAGCCGGGGTCGACGATGCCGATGCGCAGCCAGCCGCCCTTGGCGAGGAGTTCGACGTGGGCGTAGGAGCCGGCGACGTCGGGGGCGTAGCCGACGGTGGGATAGACGAGGGTGTCCGGGCGTTCGGCCATCAGGGGGCGCCAGGCGCGCAGGTAGCGTTCGGCGACTTCCTCGCTGGTGGTGGGTCCGGACAGGTCGATGTGGTTGTGCAGGATCGCCGCGCCGGCGTCGATGGCGGCGACGGCGTCGCGGGCGATGTCGGCGGGGTCGCGCGGTGCGAGCGGGTTGATGCCGTTGAGGGCGGCTTCGATGATCACCGCGTCGGTGCTGTGGGTGGTCGGGACGGACACGAGGGGCCTCCTGACGGACCGTCCGGTTTCGGGGCCGGGCGGTGGGTACGTGTGCCGGGCTCCGGGCGCCCGGGGTGGTACGGCTGCCGATCGTGGCGGATCATGCCTCGCGAGTCCAGGATCCGAGGACCATCAGGGTCTTGGTTCCGGTGACGCGGCCGTCGCGCCGCAGGGTGTCGATGACTTCCTGGAGGTGGGCGATGTCGCGGACGCGCACGTGGATGAGCGCGTCGGGGTCGCCGGCGATGGTGTAGACGGCCTGGATCTCCGGGACGCCGGTGGTGGTGCGCATGATCTCCTGGACGGTGGTGCTGCCGGCGTACCGCAGTTCGGTGAACGCCTCGATGCCCCAGCCGAGTTTCGCGTGGTCGATCTGCACCGAGAAGCCGGTGATGACGCCGAGGTCGCGGAGCCGGTCGACGCGGCGTTTGACGGCGGCGACGGAGAGGCCGACCTCGGCGGCCATGTCGGAGAAGGTCCGGCGGCCGTCCTCGCGCAGGAGGCGGAGCAGGCGGTGGTCGGTGTCGTCGGCGTCGGCCATCGGAGACCTCTCGATTCGGGGCTTCGTACGCAAACTATTGACGATCCTTCCCGTCTCAGCGTCAAGCATTTGCGTCTTCCGGCGCATTTACCTCTAGGTACTTGCGTGACCTCGGGAGCGTTGATGTGCTTTCGGGGCACCACCCGCTCCGCGCTTTCCGTTTGTCCGCGTTCGCGTCGCCTGCATTTCCCGCTCCTGCCCTGCGTGTCGGAGGCTCCTGTGCGTATCGATCCGTCCGCCGTGTCGCTCGACGACAAGTACGCCGCCGAGGAGGGGCGCGTTCTGCTGTCCGGCGTCCAGGCGCTGGTACGCCTCACGCTGGAGCAGCGCCGCCTCGACGCCGCGCGCGGCCTGGACACGCGGGTGTTCGTGTCCGGCTACCAGGGCTCGCCGCTGGGCACGCTGGACCTGGAGATGGGCCGTGCGGCCCGGTTCCTCGACCCGGCAGGCGTGGTGTTCCAGGCGGGTCTGAACGAGGAGTTGGCGGCCACCGCGGTGGGCGGCAGCCAGTTGGCCGACCAAGTGCCGGGCCGCCGGCACGACGGCGTCGTGGGGTTCTGGTACGGCAAGAACCCGGGCCTGGACCGGGCGGCCGACGCCATCCGGCACGCGACGCTGGCCGGGACCGCGCCGCTGGGCGGGGCGGTGGCGTGGATCGGCGACGACCCGTCGAGCAAGTCGTCGACGGTGCCCAGTTCGTGCGAGCCGATGGCGGAGAGCCTGGCGATGCCGCTGCTGGCTCCCGGATCGGTGGCGGAGGTTCTGGAGTTCGGGCTGCACGCGGTGGCGATGTCGCGGGCGAGCGGGCTGTGGACCGGGCTGAAGATCGTGGCGGATGTCGCGGACGCGTCGGCGACGGTCGACGCGGGCGGGTTCGCGGGCGTCGTGCCGGAGCCGGTGCGGACGCCGCGCGGTGCCGCCGCCGCGCTGGTGGGCCCGGCGTCGCTGGACGCCGAACTCGACATGCTGACCCGGCGCCTGGACCTGGCCCGTGCGTACGCCCGGTCGGTCGGCCTGAACCGCATCATGGCCGGCGCCCCGCACTCCCCCGCGACCGCCACCCCGGGCGCGCGGCTGGGCGTCCTCGCCTCGGGCACCCAGTACGCGGTCGTCGTCCGCGCGCTGCGCGACCTCGGCATCGGCGAGGCGGAGCTTGCGGACCTGGGGCTGCGGCTGATCCGCCTGGGCATGCCGTTCCCCGTGGACGCCGCGGAACTGGCCGAGCTGACGTTCGGGTTGGACGAGGTCCTGGTGGTGGAGGACAAGGTGCCGTTCCTGGAGGGGCACCTGAAGGAGGCACTGTACCGGCGGCCGGACGCGCCGCTGGTGCTCGGTCGCCGCGACGAGGCGGGGCGCCCGCTGCTGACCGCCCGCGGCGCGGTCGGCGCCGAGGACGTGGCGCGGGTCCTGGCCGCCCGGATCGGCGCGGACCGCCTGCCGCACACCGCGGCCGCGGTCCTGTCGTCGGGTGCGCCGAAGCGGCCCGCGCGGATCGCGCTGCCGATGGCGGCGTCGCGTACGCCGTACTTCTGTTCGGGCTGCCCGCACAACACCTCCACCCGGACGTCGGACGACACGCTGGTGGGCGTCGGCATCGGCTGCCACGCGATGATCGCGCTCGACGGGCGCGGGCGCGGCACCCAGATCGGGCTCACCCAGATGGGCGGCGAGGGCGCGCAGTGGATCGGCCTGGCGCCGTTCACGGACGACCGGCACTTCGTGCAGAACCTCGGCGACGGGACGTTCCACCACTCGGGTTCGCTGGCGGTGCGGGCGGCGGTCGCGGCCGGGGTGCGGATGACGTACAAGCTGCTCTACAACGACGCGGTGGCCATGACGGGCGGGCAGCGCGCGGAGGGCCGCATGGACGTGCCGACGCTCACGCGGTGGCTCGCGCTGGAGGGCGTGCGGCGGGTCGTGGTGACCACCGACGACCCCGCGGCGTATCGGGGCATCGCCCTGGACCCGGTGGCGCGGGTCCGGCACCGCGACGAACTGGCCGACGTGGAACGCGAACTCGCCGGGGTCGAGGGTGTCACGGTGCTGATCCACGACGACCGCTGCGCCGCCGAAGAGCGGCGGCTGCGCAAGCGCGGGCAGCTGCCGACTCCCGCCGAGCGCGTCGTGGTCAACGAGCGGGTGTGCGAGGGCTGCGGCGACTGCGGGGACCAGTCGACCTGCCTGTCGGTGCATCCGGTGGACACCGTGTTCGGTCGCAAGACGCGCATCCACCAGGCCTCGTGCAACTCGGACTTCTCCTGCCTGAAGGGGGACTGCCCGTCGTTCCTGCTGGTCGAGCCGGGAACGCGTACGCGCCGCGCGGCGCGGCCGGATCTTCCGGTGGACCTGCCGGAGCCGGTGCGCCGGTTCGCGGCGGACGGTGACGGCGTGCTGCTGCGCATGCCCGGGATCGGCGGCACGGGGGTGGTGACGGTGTCGCAGATCCTCCAGATGGCCGCGCACTTGGACGGCCGGTACGCGGCGGGCCTGGAACAGACCGGTCTCGCGCAGAAGGGCGGCCCGGTGGTGAGCGACGTGCGCATCGCGGACGCCCCGATCGAGGGTGCCCTGCGGGCGTCGCGTGGCACGGTCGACGTGCTGGTGGGCTTCGACCTGCTGGGCGCGGCGGCGGACGGCAATCTCACGTCGGTGCGCGCCGGGCACACGGTGGCGGTGGTCAACACGGCGATCGTGCCGACGGCGGCGATGGTCACGAACCAACTCGCGCTGCCGGGCTCGCCGGACGACGCGGTGGCGCGCATCGAGGCGGCCACCGCGGCGCCCGGCGCGGCCCCGTCGGCGGAAGGCACGGCGGCCGCCCGGTCCAACCTGTACTTCGACGCGCTGGGACTGTCCGAGGCCCTGTTCGGCGACCACATGCCGGCGAACATGCTGCTGCTGGGCGCCGCGTACCAGCACGGCTGCCTGCCGCTCGGCGCGGAGGCGGTGGAGGCCGCGGTACGCCTGAACGGGGCGGCCGTGGAAGCGAACCTGGCCGCGTTCCGCTGGGGCCGCGCGGCGGCGGTCGACCCGGCCGCCGTGCCGGCCGCCGTCGCCGTTCCCGACCGCCCGGTGGTGGCGGTGGACGCGGTGTCGCAGGCACTGGCCGAGCGCGCGGCGGCCGACGCGAACGCGCCCGAACCGAGTTCGCCCCACGCGAGTTCGCCCGACGCGAGTTCCGCCGCCGGGGGTCCGCCCGTGGGCGACGCCGGGCTGCGCGACGTGCTGGCCACCCGGATCGCGGATCTGACGGGGTTCCAGAACGAGGCGTACGCGCGCACCTACGCCGACGACGTCCGGCGCGTCACCAAGGCCGCGCGTGCCCGGGTCGGCGCGGCGGACGGCGCGCGGATCGGCGCCGCGTACGCGCGCGGGCTGCACAAGCTCATGGCATACAAGGACGAGTACGAGGTCGCGCGCCTGCACCTGGACACGGTCGAGAAGGCGCGCCGCGACGAGGAGTTCGGTGCCGACGCGGACGTGTCGGTGCTGCTGCACCCGCCGGTCCTCCGCGCGCTGGGGGTCAAGCGGAAGATTCGGCTGCGGCGTACCGCGGTTCCGGCGTTCCGTGCGCTGCACGCCGCGCGTGGGCTGCGCGGCACCCGGCTCGATGTCTTCGGGTACGCCAGGGTCCGCAAGGTCGAGCGCGCGCTCGTCGGCGAGTACCGCCGGGCGGTGGACGCCGCGTTCGGCTTCCTGGACGCGTCGACCGTGGACGCCGTGGTCGCGCTCGCGGAACTGCCGGATGTCGTGCGTGGCTACGAGGACATCAAGTTGGCCCGGGTGGCGGAGTTCCGGGCCCGGACTCGGTCCGCGCTCGAGGAGTTGGCCGCGCCGACACCGCGGGCCGACCGGACGGGCGCGGCGCTCGGTGGCAGCGACGCGGACCGCCCGGAGCGTGCAGAGGTACGTTCCGTCTCGTGACCGCGCCTCCCGTCGGGAGTCGGCCGCAGTTTCCGGAATTGCGTCCAACGAAAACCAGTAGTCGCCCTTCTCCCCGCACGCGATCTCTGCGATAGTCGCGCACGTTTCGGCAGAGCTAGGGAGGCCGGTCCGGATGAGCACGGCACAGCAGACCGACGGCGACGGCACGGCACGCACGACCGGCCCCGCGACAGGCACCGTACAAGGCGCCACCGAAGGCGCGACAGAAAGCGCCACAGAAAGCACCGGCGAAGGCGCCGCGGAAGGCGCCACCACGGTGCACCGCCGCACATGCCACCTGTGCGAGGCCATGTGCGGCCTTGAGGTCCACGTACGCGACGGCCGCGTGCACAAGATCCGGCCGAACCGCGACGACGTGTGGAGCAAGGGCCACATCTGCCCCAAGGGCACGACGCTCGGCGCCCTCCAGGAGGACCCCGACCGGCTCCGCGCGCCCGTGGTCCGCGACGGGGACACCTGGCGCGAGGTCACCTGGGACGAGGCGTTCGCCGAGTGCGAGCGCGTCATGAGGCCGGTGCTGGACGCGTACGGCCCGCAGGTGCTCACCGCTTTCCTCGGCAACCCGCTCGCCCACAACATGGCCCTCGCCCGGTACGCGGGCGTGCTGGTCGGCATGGCCGGCATCCACCACATCTACTCGTCCGGCACCGTCGACCAGTGGCCCAAGAACGTCTCGGCCCTGCTGATGTACGGCGGCATGTGGACCATCCCGGTGCCCGATCTGCGGCGCACCGACGACCTGTTCGTCGTCATGGGCGCCAACCCGCAGGCCTCCCAGGGGTCGCTGCTGGCGTGCCCGGACATCATGGGCGAGATCAAGCGCATCCGGCGCGGCGGCGGCCGCGTCGTCGTGGTCGACCCGCGGCGCACCGGAACCGCGGACGCGGCGGACGAATGGCTGCCCATCGTGCCGGGCACGGACGCCGCCCTGCTGATGGCCGTCGTGCACGTGCTGTTCGAGGACGGCCTGGTCGACCTCGGTCCCGCCGCCGCGCACATCGCGGGCATCGACACGCTTCGCGACCTCGCGCGCGACTGGGCGCCCGAGTCCGTCGAGGACGCCACCCGCGTGCCCGCCGACCGCATCCGGCAGCTCGCCCGCGAGCTGGCCGCCGCCCGCTCCGCCGTCGTGTACGGCCGCATCGGCCTGTGCAACCAGGAGTTCGGCACCCTCGCGAGCTGGCTCGTCGATGTCGTCAACATCCTCACCGGGCACTTCGACACGCCCGGCGGCCTGATGTTCCCCAAGCCGATGAACTGGTCGGTGGCGACGCTGACCCAGCACAGCAAGTCGGCCGAGGGCGCGCCGTTCGGGCGCTGGCACTCGCGCGTGCGCGGTGCCCCCGAAGTCCTCGGCCAGGTCCCGGCGTCGTGCCTCGCGGAGGAGATCGACACCGAGGGCGAGGGCCGCATCCGGGCGCTGGTGACCATCGCGGGCAACCCGGCGGTCAGTGCGCCGGGCGCGGCGCGGTTGCGCGAGGCGCTGCCGAAGCTCGACGCGATGGTCAGCATCGACAACTGGATCAACGAGACCACCCGGCACGCGCACGTGATCCTGCCCGGCCCCGGGCCGCTGCAGGTGCCGCACTTCGACGACCTGATGTGGAACTTCGCCGTCGGCAGTGCCGGGAAGTGGTCCGAGCCGGTGCTGCCGGCCGACCCCGACCGCCCGGCGGAGTGGGAGATCGTGCTGCGGCTGGCGGCGATACTCGCGGGCCAGAAAGCCGACGAGGTGGACGTCGCGGCGCTCGACGACATGTGGTTCTCCACGCTCGTGCGCATCTGCGGCCTCGACCCCGACGAGGTGCTGCCGCACTATGAGCGCGGCGGGCCGGAGCGCATCGCGGACCTGTCGGTGCGTACGGGCCCGTGGGGCGACCGCTACGGGCGGGTCGAGGACGGCCTGACCCTCCAGAACTTCAAGGACGCCCCGAACGGCCTGGAGCTGGGGCCGATGGAACCGCGCATCGCCGAGGTGCTGGCGGCGGCCGGGTTCGAGAGCGTGCAGCTCGCGCCCGACTACATCACCGCCGACCTGCCCCGGCTGCGCGCCCATGTCGAACGTGCCGCCGACCCGTCGTCGCTGCTGCTGGTCAGCCGGCGCCACCTGCGGTCGAAGAACTCGTGGCTGCACAACGTCCCGGCGCTGGTCGGCGGCACCAATCGGTGCACGCTGCTCATGCACCCGGACGACGCCGCGCGTGCCGGGCTGGCCGACGGCCAGGACGCCGAAGTCGCCTCGCCCGAGGGCACGATCAACGTCGCCGTGCAGGTCACCGACGAGATGATGCCGGGCGTGGTCTCCATGCCGCACGGATGGGGCCACGACGAGCCCGGTACGCGCATGGCCACGGCCCGCGCCCACGCGGGGGTCAACTCCAACGTCCTGGCGCCCGGCGCGTTCGTGGACGCCATCTCCGGCAACGCCGCGGTCAACGGCATCCCCGTCACGGTGGCCCCGCTGCCGGTGCCGGCGGCGGAACCGGTCCCGGCGGGCTGAACGGGGGCTGAGCGCGGGCTGGTCGCGGGTGGCCGGTGGCTGCGCGGGGGCTGCCGCGGGCAGCACCGGCCGATTCGCGTCACGTGCTCGGCTGTCGGGCCGCCCACACCCCCAGTGTGGGCGGCCCGACGCGGTGTGCCGCGCGCGCCCGGGACGCCCCGGGCGGCCGTTCGGTTCACCGGCGTTCGGGCGGCACCAGCGGGTCGGCTCCGCGCCACGCGAAGACGGCGACGGATGCGGCCAGGATGGCCGCGCCGAGGAACCATCCGGCAACGACGTCCGAGAGGTAGTGCGCGCCGAGGACGACGCGTGTGATGCCGACGCCGACCACCGACAGGGCCGCCAGCGCGTACACCCAGGGACGCACCCGGCTCGACAGGTACGGGAGCAGGAGCAGCACCACCACTCCGGCGCCGACGGTCGCGGTCATGACGTGTCCGGACGGGAAGGAACCACCAGGTCCGGTCACCGTCATGCCCTGCGGTCGCGGCCGGTCGAACGCGACCTTGCACAGGCCGCTGATCCCGACGGCCGCCACCAGTGCGACCGCCGCCCACAGCACGTGGCGGCGGGCGGCGCGGCGCCACCACAGCCATGCGCAGAGCACCAGCGCGACGCCGCGGAAGGCGAACGGGTCCCACACCCAGTCGCTGAGGATCCGCAGGACGTCCTCGCGGACGGGATCCGCGCGCACCCAGCGGTCGGACGTCTTGGCGACGTCCGCGTCCAGGCGCTCCAGCGGTGCCCACGCCGACTCGACGAGGACCGCCAGGACCGCGAACACCGCGCAGCCGACGGCCGTGAGCGCCGCCACGGTACGGGCCCCCGGCCCGGTACGCCCGGGCGCGGCCCGGGTCCCGGTCCGGGTTCGAGTGCCCCCGCCCGACCGCGTCCCTGCCCCTGCCTCGGCGCGTGTTTCCGCGTGCCGAGCGTTGCGCCGCTCGGCACGCGGAAACGCGCGCGGACTCACTCCTCGGCCGCTTCCCGGCACCACGTCCGCTCACCACCAGCCGCGTCGGATCCGCAGGCCTTTTGCCTGCACCTGCGCATCACGGCTACCCGGCCACGCGCGATCGATGACGAACCGGCGCGGCTGCCGGCACGGGCAGGTCGGCCAGGTGGGCCGACGGCGGGTCGGCCAGGTGGGCCGACGAAGCAAGGCCCGAAGGGGCGCGGCAAAGGGGCGTGCCGCGGGGGCACGCCCGGTGGAACAGCCGCGAAGGGTCCCGGAGATCAGGCCTCGACGAGCGAGTCGTCCTCGGGCCTCGCCCCGGGGAGGCGGAGCTTCGCGGCGATGAGTGCCGCGTGGACGTCCCGCGTTCCGGTGGAGACGCACAGCGTGTAGGCGACGTCCTCCATGCGGCGCCTCGCCTCCGGGGTGCCCTGCTCGGCGTGGAGGAGGCTGAGTGCCTCGTACTGCTCGACCAGGTCCGCCAGAACCGCCGGATGCGCCATCAGCATGCGATACCTCCACGCAGCACGGACCGGCGCCCGGATCGGGCGCCGGTATGGTTCGCGTGTCTACCCGGATGCCCGCAAGTCATGCGGATTTTCTCGGAGGCGGCGGCTTTTGTCCTGGTTCCTCGGCTTTTCATCGCACAACTTCCGGTGCGGCGCGTACGAACACCCGATCGGACGCGCGCACCTCCGCCAACGGTCCCCCGGCTCGCATCACCACCTCCAATACGCCGTCGTCGTCGCAGGCGTAGCCGCCCGACGCCCACGCCGCGTTCGCCTCGACGACGGCCCACTCCCCCGCGTCCGTGTGCCCGATGTCGACGACGACCGCGCTCGGCCGGCCCGGGGTCGGGTCCGCGGCGACCTCGGCCGCGAACGCCTCGGCGTCCGCCCCCTCCGCGCACCCGTCCAACGGAGTGACCGCGAGGTCCCCGTCGACGGCGTACCGCGACGCGGCGCGGACGCGTCCGTCCAGCAGGAACATCCGGAACTCCGTACGAAAGCGCACCACTTCGGACACCAGTACGACCGCGTCCTGATCCGCCACATCGGGCCCGGGCAGTTCGGAGCCGTCGCCGTACACCCGCGCCGGGAAGGTCTTGTCCGCAGGCGGCTTCACGAACCGCGGCCCGCGGAGTGCGCGGGCCCGCCCCAGCGGCATCGCCTCGACCCGGCGCCCGGTCAGCCCGCGGGGCAGCCGGGCGAGCCAGTCGTCGGCGGGTTCGAGCGGGCCCACACCCAACTCCCGGGCGACCGCGTCCGCGAAGAGCGGCCCGGCGTAGACGTAGGCCTCGCCGCGCGGCACGCCGTCGGGAACAGCCCAGTCGTGCGACCGCTCGACGCGAAGCCCCTTGCGGTACGCGGCCGGTCCCAGCCGCCGGTCGGTCTCCGTGCTGCGCGGGGCGAGCACCAGCGTGCGGGGGCGGTCCGGCGGCGTCCTGGTCATGCCCGCGAGCATCCCGCGCGGTACCGCGGCTCCGCCTCCGGTTTCCGGGTGCGCGCCCGGTGCGTCGCTTCCGCGGCCGTCGGCGGCGCCTACGATCCGAGGGGTGAGTGACACCATCGTGTACGTCCTTGCCCTCGACCTGTCCGCCGACGAGGCGCGCGCCCGCCGCGCGGAGATCGAGCAGTGGCTGACCGGCGAAGGGCTGTTCGTCCGCAACCCGAGCCACGTACGCCCGCGCGATTCCGGCGAGTTCCTCGCCGGTCCGACCGCGGAGGGGCGGATCACCGACGAGTGGTTGAACGGCCGCTACGAGGCGGACATCCTGTGCACGCGTGACGCCTACACCGCGTACGAGTTGTTCGAACCGCCGCCGTGCCCCGGGTGCGGCAGTCCCCTGGACCTCGAGCGGTTCCACGAGCTGCTGCACGCCTGGCGGCAGGACGCCGAGCCCTCGGCCACCTGCGGAGACTGCGGAGCCGGCGCGCTGCTGGGCGACTGGGAATGGGAGTTCGGCGCGTACGTCGCCGAACTGGCGGTCGCGTTCGAGAACTGGCCCGAACTGAGGGACGACTTCGTCGCCGAGCTCGGCCGACGTCTCGGCGGTCGCCCGCGCACGATCATGTGCAGGTACTGAAGGTCGTCCGCGGCTCGGGCGGTCAGGACAGCAGCCGCTGCCGGATGGCCGGCTTGAGGACCTTGCCGACGGTGGAGCGCGGGAGGTCCGGAGCCGCGGCGGCCGACGGGAAGACGCGCTATGACCCAGGTTGCGGACCGGGGCCGGGACAGGATCTCCCGCCGCCAGGTCGACAAGTTCGAGGCCCGGCGACGTCAACTCGCCGAGTCCGCGCTGCGCACGCTGGCCGAACTGGGGTACGCGCGCACGAGCTTGCGCGACATCGCGCAGAACTCCGAGTTCTCGCACGGCGTCCTGCACTACTACTTCCGCGACAAGGTGGACCTGATCACGCACTGCGTCCGGCAGTACAAGGTCGAGTGCGTCAAGCGGTACGACGAGGGCGTCTCGGCCGCGGAGACCCCCGACGGCCTGGCGCGCGGTTTCGGCGACGCGATGGCCGCCACCCTGCGCGACGACGCCACGCTGCACCGGCTCTGGTACGACCTGCGCAACCAGAGCCTGTTCGAGGAGTCCTTCCGCGACGACGTCCAGGACATCGACCGCAGCCTGGAGCGCATGATCGCCCGGATCGTCGACCAGTACGCCGAACTCTCCGGCCGTCCGGCGGCGTTCCCGACCGCCACCGCGTACGCGATGTACGACGGGGTCTTCCAGCACGCCCTGCTGCGCCACCTGACCGGCGACCCGGACGCCGCCGACGACCTTGCCGGGAACGTCCGGCGAATCCTCCCGGTCATGCTGGCCGTCGGCTGACGCCGGCCTGACGAGACACCCCGGCGCGGCCGCTGCGCCGCTGTGCCGCTGTGCCGCTGGTCCCTCAAATTCCCTCAGGGGGGTTCCGAGGGGCACAGCGGCCAGAGATTCAATCACCCGCTTGCTGAATCTCGGTCGGATGGGACGAGGAATCCGCCGGGCGCACACCACGTCCAAGTCGCCCTGCGCGAGAGAGAGTCCGGCAGTCGCCGTCAGCCCCCCAAGCACCCCGCCGCACCTTCCGACGTGGCAGCACGCGGCCCGGCCTAGGCTTGGCGGGCCGGCTCGGGGGAGTCGGACGAATCCGCTTGGGGGGCCAATGCGCGGGAGCTTGGGTGTGCCGGTTTCGCTGTACGTGACATCGGGACAGGCGGGGCAGGTGGGTGCCAGGTGGGTGCACCATGCCTCGGTCCGAGTACGTCAGGGCGCGGACGACCGGCCGGTGCTGCACGCCACGTACGACCACATCGCCGAAGGTGCCTCCACGGCCGGGCACGTACGCGGGGCAGGCGAACGTTCCTGGACGCTGTACGGCGATCCGGACCGCACCCTCCCGGTCGCCACGGTGACGACCGAGGAGGTCCGCGGACGCTCGGCCGTCTACCGAATCCGCGAAGCGAGCGGTGCGCAGGTAGGGACGATCCGCCGCGTCAGAGGCGGCGGAACCCGCCTGTCCCGCAGAGCCTGGACCGTCGAAACCACTGCGGGCCGGTGCGCCGTGGCGCGCGAGGGCAAGTGGTGGGCCTGGGCGCTGTAGCCACGTCGCGGGCCGCGAGCGTACGTTTGGCGGCTACGCCTTCGCCTGGTTGAAGCGGATGTTGTTGCCGAAGGGGTCGCGGAGGCCGCAGTCGATGCCGTACGTCTGCTCGGTGGGGCCCTCGGTGAACTCGACGCCGCGGGCCAGCAGCGTTTCGTACGTCTTCCGGCAGTCGTCGGTGCTGAAGATGAGATGGCCGCCCAGCGCGCCCTTCGTGAGCAACTCGCGTACCTGCTCGGCCGTTTCCTCGGACATCGCGGGCGGCCCCGGTTTCTCCAGCAGGATCTGCCGGTCCGGATGACCCGGGACGCCGATCGTCAGCCAGCGCATGAAGCCGAGGTCGACATCGGCGACGACTTCCAGGTCGAGCTTCCCGACGTAGAAGTCCAGGGCCTGGTCCTGGTCGAGGACGTAGATCTGCGAGTGCGTGATCGAAGTGAACATGCGTACGAATCTAGTTGCCGGGTCCGCCGGAAACTTCTCCGAAACTGCTCAACTCCGCGGCCGCGTCCAGGCCATCGTGAAGCAGGTGGACACATACGCGGCCCCCTGGCTCCGGCTCGCGCCCCCACCCGCCTCCCGCCGGTACGCGCGCGGCGACCGACCGACGATGTCGCGGAAGGTCCGGCTGAACGTTCCCAGGCTCCCGAAGCCCACGGCGTGGCAGATCTCGGTCACCGGGTGGTCGGTCTCGCGCAGCAGGAACATCGCCCGCTCGACGCGGCGGCGTTGCAGGTAGCGGTGCGGTGTCTCACCGAACGCGGCGCGGAAGGTCCGGCTGAAGTGCGCCGGAGAGACGTGCGCGATCCGGGCGAGCGCCGGGACGTCGAGTGGCTGCGCGTAGCAGCGATCCATCGCGTCCCGTGCACGCAACAGATTGCGATTGCTCTCCTCAACCGCCCGGCTCACGTGGCCACCACGGCGCCGCCCCCGCTCCCCCGGCCCGTCCCCGGCGCCGGCCGGTGGCAGTAGGAGGGCGATTGCGCCCCCAGGGCGTCGAGTTCGGCCAATGCCTTGCTCGCGTACGCGTGCCCGATGAGTGCCGCCGACCGCAGCGCGGCGCGGCGGGCGACCGAACCGGCCGGACTGGCCGCGGCCATCCCGAACAGGACATCCGCGGCTTCGGCGGCGCAGGAGGCTCCGAGCTGACCGAGGTCCACAGCCGCCCTCCGGCGGGTGCGGCGCGGGGTGTCCGGGGCCGCGACGATCCCGCGCAGGATCGTCTTGGCCTCGCGCCGGTTCACCCGCCCGTGGTACGCCAGGCGGCCGGCGGCCAGGCCCCTGAGGTACGCGGGCGCCGCAACGTCCCGCGCGACGCGGCGGAACAGGGTGGTCGCTGCGGGCCCGTGCGCCCCGCCGAGGAATTCGAGACGGCCGGCGACGAGTACGGCGGCCTGGGCGGTTCCCGCCTCGTCGCCGAGTCCGAGCAGCAGCGTCAGACCTTCGCCCTCGTACCTAGGGGCGATGTCGGCGAGCCGGTAGGCGGCCATGGTGCGCACGTCGAGCGAGGCATGCGTCGAGGTGACGATGCCGCGGAAAGCCGTTGCCGCCTCCTCCTGGTGCTGCGGGCCGATCCACAACAGCACGGATGCGGCACGGAGTTGCTCGGCAGGATCGGCTGTTGCGTCGGCCAGGACCGCGCGCACGGTTTCGGCCGCCGCTCGACCGAAGCGACGGCCGGAAGCGTCCCAGGCCTGGACGATGTCGATGCGTGCAGCCGCGTCCGACGTGGACTCCAGCAGTTCCGGCAGCAGTTCCGCCGCTTGTGCTCCGGCGTCGGGATCCACGAACGCCAGAACCTCGATCGCCTGTACCCGTGCCAGGACCGGGCGTTCCGCGTCCGCGGTCGCCCGGCGCAGCAGCTCGACGACTTCACGCGCCCGCCCCCGGTGGGTTGTGCCGACCTCGCGAGCGGCCAGGTGGCGCAGCCAGCGAGGGGAGTCCGCGTCGGTGAACACCTCGAACATCACAGCCGTCGCGTCCGCCTGCCCCGCGGCCCCCAGATCCCGGAACTTCCGCGCGAGTTCGAACCGTTCACGCCGGGAGAGGGTGCGGTCGGAGCGCGCGGCCCGAAAGACTTGCAGCGCCTGGTGACGGTATCTCGGTCCCCATTCGGAACGATCCGCGACGACCATCCAGCGGTACTCGTTGGGCACGTCGGCGGCCGATGCCACAACATCGCCCAGCGCGACGGCTTCATCGTGGAATGCGAGCCCGAGTCCGCCGAGCGACTGCACCGCGCAGCGCCGCGCGTACGGCGTCGTCTCACCCTCGCGAACAACGCCGCGTAGGAACTCGGCGAACCGTTCCGTGTCCTCCGGTTCGAGTTGGGCCAGGCGGCGGCCGAGGACGGCTATGTCCTCGATCGGGGTGTCGGGAGCCCCTATACGCTCACGGAGTTTGTCTGACGCGGCAGCCGCGTGTTGCGGAGCCAAGCGGGCGACCGCCCGCGCGGTCGAGACCATCGCGTGGGCTCGCGTGTGAGGTTGGTCGAGCACCCCTAGGAGGCGAGCGACTCCCAACTCGGCCAACGGGGAATCGAGTTCGGACAGTTCCTCGGCCGCCACCTTCTGTACCCAGACACTGTGGCCGTCGTCGGACACCATCGCCGCCAACATCGCGGCGGCCTCCGCAGTATGGCGGGGCGCCAGGCCGGCGAGTCTGACGGCGCTGTCCACGCGCGCATATCCATCCGAGTCGGGTGCGCGGGCGTTCTCTCGCAGCGCGACCGCCGCTTCGCCGAGGTAAGCGGACGCGAGCTCGGCGAGTGCGCTCGCACACGACGCCCTGTCCCTGGCGTGGGCGTCAGGGTGGCCGATGACCGTACGCAGCAGTGCGGCGGCCGATTCGGTGTTCTGGGCCCCCAAATCCGCAAGTGCCGCCGCCAGGGACTCGGACCGCAGCGCAGGGACCACCGACCTCAGGTCGAGGAGTGCCCGCGTTGCCTCGGCGGTGTATGCGGGGCTCAGCTTCCCCAGCGCTGTCGCAAAGGCGATGCGGGCATCGGCGGTGGCCTCCGGGGAGGTCATCTCCGCACGCAGCAAGGCGACCGCCCGCTCGCGGTCCGCCGTGCCGAGCGATGCGAGTGCCGCGGCGGAGGCGGCCCGCTCCCGTTCGGCGTCGTCCTCGTTGACGGCCGCCTGCCACAGGAGCTCGGCTGCCTCGGGGGCGTACCCGACGTCGAGTTGCGCCGCTCTCACTGCGGCGGCGGCGCGGCGCGAACCGCTGTAACTGTCCGGTTCACGGGCCATGGCCATGCACAGCGCCGCCGCCTCGGCGGTGTGACCGAGCCGGTCCAACAGTGCGGCCGCCTGCTCGCGATCGTCCGGCTCGGCGTCCGGGCTCGCGGCAGTCTCGCGTGCCATGCGGGCCGCCTCGTCCCGGTACGCCGATCCGCATCGCGGCAGGGCGGCGGCGACCGTCATACGGTCGCATTCGGGGCGGCCGTGGGCGGCCGCGCGCAGCAACTCGGCGGCCGACACCGCGTGCTCGGCGCCGAGTTCGGCAAAGGCCGTCGCGATGTCCACGACGTCCTCGCACGATGCCTCCGGAACGGTCGCGAGCCCTGGTAGCTGTGCCGCGGCTTCGTCGACGTGGTTCGGCCCCAGGCCGGCGAGTGCCACAACCGCGCCGACGCGGGCAGTCAGCCTCGCCTGCGAGGCCAGGATGCCGCGCAGGGCGCCCGCGGCCTCGTCCGCGAACCCAGGATCGAGCGACCCCAGGGCGGCCGCCGCCACCCGGCGGTCATCGGGAGTGGAGCGCTCCGCGGACACGATGCCGCGCAGAACCTGGACGGCTTCGCCGAAGTAGTGCGGTGCCAGGTCGACGAGTTCGCGAGCCGCGGCCGCACGATGACTGCCGGCGGCATCCGTGTCCCGCATGGCGGCGTGCAACACCGGCTCGACAATCCGAGGGACGTCGGGGCCGATGGCCTCGGCGACGGCGATCTGCATGTCGTACGTCCTGTAGCCCTCCCGCAGGTACCGGTCGATTGCGGTGCGCATCTCCGGATACTGGACCATCGCCGCGATGTCGCTGACGATCTGTCGGCGTTCCTCGTGCGGCAGCAGGTTCGCCAGACGGTGGAGCACGTGGTCCACGAAGCGCGAGGCGTGGCGTTCGTCCGCCTCGATGCCGTTGGCGAGGAAGGTGCCCGCCAGGGCCTGGTGCTGAGTGCCGCCGCCGTTCAGCCAGGTCAGGATGGCATCGCCGCTCGCGTGCATGTTCGAGTGATGAACAACGACTGCCCATGCCTGCATGTCGGCGTTCTGCGCTTCGTCGAGCAGGGTGCTCCAGGCCGCGTCCTCCGGGTCGAACTCGACCGGCAGGCCCGCTGCGCGGACGTCGGCGGCGATGTGCTCGGCGAACGTGTAGTGCACGAAGCGGAGTCGGTCGCCTTGCAGCACGAACAGGCCGGATGCGCCGAGGAAGGTGGCGACGAGGGTCGGCCACTGCGGCAGTTGCAGACGCGTCGGGCGGCAGCCTTGGCCGTCGAGCCAGGCCAGGGCTGTTCGCAGGAGGTCGCGGGGTTCGGCGTCGGCGTCCCGGACGTTGACGACGGACTCGGCCAGGTGCTCGACCAGTTCGCGCAGGTGCGAGAACAGGTACGACACGCTCTGCACGTGCACCGCGTGGGCGTACTTGAGATCGTCGAGGATCCGCGCCTTCTGCTTGTGGTGCATCGCGGTCTGGTCGCGGTCCAGGTACGCGAAGTACTGCTCGTACAGCCGGAATCGGCTAGTCGGCAGCGCCCCCGACTCTCCCTCGCGGAACACGATCGCCGCGATGGTGGCCAGCAGCGGTACGCGGCTCAGCTCCCGTACGCCCGCGCGCCCGATCTGGTGCAGGAACGACTGCGCCCGGTGGCGGCCGTTCGGCGTGCCGCCGAACCACCGGCCCGCGAACTCCGCCAACTGTTCGCGGCTGAACGGCTCCAACGTGTAGGTCCCGAGCGCCAGTTGGTTCAGGAACTCCAGCTCGTCCCGGGGCAGCGGACGGCTGGTGATCAACAAGCGGTACGGTACGCCCTCGTCCTGCAGCCGGCTCCCCAGCATCGCGATGAAGGCCCGCCGTTGCTCCGGGTTGGTGATCTCGTCGAGTCCGTCCACGATGAGCAGCCGGGTGTGCTCTGCGGGCAGGAACGCCGGCAGGTCCGGCGGCAGGGCGCCGTCGAGGAACGGGCCGAGTTCGTCGGTGAGGGCGCGTTCGACGCGGGTGTTCCAGGGCCCGTCCAGGTCCGCGAGTTTGGCGGCTGTGACGCGCAGCGGCACGAGGCATTCGCCGCCGCCGGCACGGAACTCCGCGGCCAGGGTCGACGCAAGCTGGAGGGTGAGCGTGGACTTCCCCTGCCCTGGACCGCCCAGGATGAGCAAGTGACGGTGCAGGGCGAGCGCTTCGTCCACCGGGCGCAGCGGGGCGACGGTCGCCGGGCGCGCGGCGGTCGAGCGGGTGGGTGAAGGGCGCGGGCCAGGCGCCCGGACGTGCCGTTCGGCGGTCGGGCCGTTGCCCGGGCGTACGTGCGATTCGTCCGGGCCATGTTCGGGGCCGAACTCGCGCCTGTGCTCCCCGTCCGTTTCGGCGGCCGTGGCGCGGTCGCGCTCGGAGACGTACGCGCGTGTCTGCTGCCGTACGTACACCGTCGCCAGCGCGTTGGACGGAGCCCCGTACAGCCGGTACGGGAACTTGCTCGCCGCGCGCTGCTGCGCCACGAGCAGGTCGCGCAGCGGCCCCCGCAGGCCGCCGTTCTCCTCGGCCTCCGGCACGGCACCGCGGTTGCGTGCCAGCACAATTCGCGATCCGTGCCCGTCGTTGCGCTGCTGCGGACGCGGGCACCCCTTGGCGGCGAGCCGGGCACTGAGGTGGTCGTGGACGACGGCGAAGTCCAGGTACGCGTCGGCGCCCGCGATGCCGTTGGCGAGGATGTCGAGGAGTTCGCCGGTGAACGCGGTGTACGTCTCGCCGGGCGGCGCCAGCGCGGCTTCGGTGGCCGACGCGGCGGCCAGCAGGTACGTGCCCTCCACCTGGGAGATGTCGGCGAGTTCGACGGGAGGGCCCATCGCGCCGACGATCGCGCGTCCGGCGAAGCAGCAGTCGAGGACGACCGCTTTGGCGCGGATGTGCCGGGCGTCGCGCAGGACGCCGCGTACCGACTCGTAGCCGAGGCGGCGGAACCGCTGGTCGTGCCGCGAGCCGCGGAGCGCGAGGTCGAGTCCGTCGTCGACCGGGGACAGCAGGCCGTGCCCGGCGACGTACACGAGCAGCAAGTCGCTTGCGGCGGAGGCGGCTTCGGCGACGGTCTCCAGCACGTCGTCGGCGCTGCCGGGTTGCTCGACGACGGTGCAGTGCGCGTCGGGCAGCCCCCACACGAGGGGGTCGGTGAGCGCCGTACGCAGTGCGCGCAGGTTGTGCGCGACAGCCGGGAGGTCGGTGAGGTGGTCGTAGGTGTGGGTGCCGATGAGCACGGCACGCGACGCGCGCGGGTCGTGCAGGCCCGGCGCCATCAGGCGTCGCCTTCGGCGGCCCCGTCCGCGGGCCGCCGCGCCGCCGTCGGCGCGGGATCCGCCGGCGGCGCGGCAACCGCCCCAATAGCCGGGTAATCCGCCCGCGCCGGCACCCGAGTCGGAGCGGGAACCGACCTCGGCGTCGCCGTCAGCGCATCGACGATCGCCCGGATGGTCTCCGGCGAACCGTCCTGCACGGTCACCGTCGTCGCCCCCACCATCAGCGTCGCCGAACCCGCCCGCGGACGGCTGCTCCGCCACATGGCCAGCGTCGCGGCAAGGCTCGCGGCCGAGAAGCCGCTCGCCAGCACGATGTCGATCACGTCGAGGGCGGGGCCCATCGCCGCCCCGTCCGGTGCCTCCGCCGAGGCGAGTTCGACACGCGCGTCATAGCGGAGTTGGTCGGCATCACGAAGCCACCGGTACAGGTGCCGGACGTCTTCCGCCGCGTCCGAGCCGTCCGAGCCGTCCCCGCCGTTCACGGTGATCGTCACGCGCATCGACCGTCGTCCCCCCAGCCCTGGCCGTCCCCGGCCGTCCCCGGTCCCGCGGCGGCGCCTCGAACCCTCGCCATCCGCAGTGCAGTTGTAGGGCACCAGCCTAGAACCTGCCGCATCCCCCGGGCGGCCGGTCGGCCGCGAGACGCGGGCGGCGGCCCGCATACCCGCACGGCCGTTCAGCGCCCGCACCGCGTCGCCGACGACACGCGGCGCGAGTTGCCGGCACGGCTGGTGCCCCGCCTCGCCATCGGCTCCCGCTGCGAACTGGACGGCAGGTTTCTGCGCGTCACCGGCACCTTGCGGACGTACGCCATCCATCTCGGGTCGGGGAACGTCCTGATGAGCCCGAACGACCGGTACCTGTGCATCGTCTCGAAGGTGGGCGGGGAGGCGGTTCCCGCCGGGGCGTACCTCCGTTGCGAGGGCGACCGGACCCTGTCGGTCATTCTGAGCAAGGCCATGCTGCCGGCCCGGGACGACCTGATCACCGACCCGACCATCATCCGGCAGTTCGAGTAATGCGCAGCCTGGGCGCGCGACCAAGGGGACGGCCCGGGGCGCAGCCTCGCTGCGGCCCGGGTGTGCGACAGCCGGGCGCGCCGCCGCCGTGCGCCCGCCTGCCCGGGCACCGCTAGGCTGATCTTGTGCTTCCCCTGGTCCATGCCATCCGGTACGTCACCCCGCTGCGCGAGGGCGGCTCGTTGCCGGGCATCGTCGAGGCCGACGATCTCGGCACGTACGTCGTCAAGTTCCGCGGCGCCGGTCAGGGGCCCAAGGTCCTGGTCGCCGAGGTGATCGTCGGTGAGCTCGCGCGCCGGCTCGGGCTGGCGATGCCCGACCTGGTCCGCGTCGAGGTCGATCCGGTGATCGGCCGCAGCGAGCCGGACGAGGAGGTCCAGGACCTGCTGCGCGCGTCCGGCGGGCTCAACCTCGGCATGGACTTCCTGCCCGGGGCGGTGGGCTTCGACCCGGTGGCGTGGCAGCCGGACGGCCCGACCGCGGCGCGTGTGTTGTGGCTCGACGCGTTGACCAGCAACGTCGACCGCTCCTGGCGGAACCCGAACCTGCTCGTGTGGCACGACCGGCTCTGGCTCATCGACCACGGGGCCGCGCTGTGGTTCCACCACGCGTGGTCGGCGGCGAAGGCGGCGGCGACGCGTCCGTACGACGCGTCCGACCACGTACTCGCTCCCATGGCCGCCGGGCACCTCGGCGATGCCGACAAGGCCCTGGCGCCGTTGGTCACGCGGGAGTTGCTGAGCGAGGTGACGGGGCTGGTGCCGGACGAGTGGCTGGTGCCGAACGACTCCGAGGTCGCGCTCGGGCTCGACTCGGCCGAGGCGCTGCGCACGGCGTACGTCGACCACTTGCTCGCCCGCGTCGCGCAGCGCGACGCCTGGCTCCCGGCGGTGGACGCCTCATGACTGCCTCCGCCTCGCCGACCCCGCGGACTCCGGCGGCCGCCGAGCCGCGCGACCTGCCGGACTCCGTGCCGTCCACCGCGCCGCGCGCGACCCCGCTGACCGCCGAAGTGGCGCCGCGGCCGCGCGAGTTCTTCGAGTACGCGCTCATCCGCGTCATCCCGCGGGTGGACCGCGGCGAGTGCATCAACGCCGGCGTTGTCCTCTACAGCCAGGCGTTCGGCTTCTTGGGCGCGCGTACGCACCTGGACGTGCCGCGGTTGTGTGCGCTCGATCCGGCGGCGGACTCGGTGCAGACGCGCGCCGCGCTGGCGGCGTGGGAGCTGGTGTGCGCGGGGGCGCCGGGGGCCGGGCCCGCGGGTGCGGAGCCGCCGGGGCGGCGGTTCCGCTGGTTGACGGCGCCGCGCAGCGCGGTGGTGCAGCCGGGGCCGGTGCACGGGGGGCTGACCGCGAACCCGGCGGCGGAGCTCGACCGGCTGTTCGACCTGCTCGTGCTGTGAGGCAGGCGCGCGCGTACGCCCAAGCCTGCGGGCGGTCCGCGCCTCGCGGACGGCCGCGCCACGGAATCGACGGAATCGGCGGCTGGTGAAGGTCAGCGGTCGGTGACGATGAGGATGACGGTCGCGATGGCCATGACGGACCAGCCGAACCACATCCACGCCGGCGGGCTGTAGATCGCGGAGTAGAGCGACGCTAGGGCGAGGTAGACCCCGGTGCATATGACCAGGCCGCGGCTCGTCGAACTCGGGGTGACACCGGACATGGGCCCTCCCCTGGGGCTACGGCGTCGACGGGACCCGGGACAGGGCCCCTGACTTGCAGGTTAGCGCGCCGCGCGGGGAATCAGGGAGATCTCGGTCCGCGCGTCGCGCGTATGTTCGCATTTGCGGCGGACCCGTACGGACCGCTCCGGCGCGCCCGAAGCGGGCGTACGGCGGGGCTCAGACCCCGACCGTGAGCTGCGCCTGTACGTGCGCCCGCACGATCGCGGCCATGTCGGTCCCCTCGCTGTCGATCAGCCACTGCACCTGCAATCCGTCCATCAGCGCGATGAGCTGGCGCGCGGCTTCCTCCGGGTCGATGCCGGGCCGCAGGAGACCGGCCTTGCGGGCGTGCGCGTAGTCGTACGTCAGCCCGGCAATCGTGTTCCGGTAGCGCTCGGCGAAGTACGCGTGCGCGGGGTGGTCCGCGGAGGTCGCCTCCGCCGCCAGCGCGGTGAACATCTCGACGATCGCGCGGCGGCCGGTGTTGAGCTCGACGACCTCGACCATGCGCCGCAGACGTGCCACGCCCACCTCGCCGGCGGCGGTGAGGCGCCGGGCGTCGTCCTCGTCCCGCTGCGCCAGTACGGCGAGGAGCAGCGCTTCCTTGGTCGGAAAGTGGTGGATCAGCCCCGGGTGGGATATGCCGCAGCGGGCGGCGATCTCGCGGAGCGAGGCGCCGCGGTAACCGACCTCTCCGAACAGGGCCACGGCCTGGTCGATGATCTCGCGGCGTTTCGCGCGGCCTTTGGCGTAGCTGCGCCGCACCTGGGCGGTCACGTCCGTTCCTCCCGGCCTCGGCCTCGCGGGGCGTCGGCCTCGCGGTTGGATTCGCGACAGAATGCCACACACCCAATACTTACCAGGCAATAAGTTTTCTTGCCACGAATACTTACCACGCGGTCGGGATTGTGCCTATAGTGGCGCCACGGCCGACGCGGGCCGCTCCGGCGGCGGGCCGTCCATCCACCGCACCCACGGAGACGACGCAAATGACCAGCGACCCCGCACGGCTCGACAACCCCGCACCGCTTGACGTCCCGGCACAGCTCGACGTCCCCGCACACCTCGACATCCCGGCGCTCCTCGCCGAACTCACCCTCGAGGAGAAGGCCGCGCTCCTGGACGGCTCCGACTTCTGGCGCACCCAGCCGATCGAGCGCCTCGGCATCCCGGCGATCATGCTGTCCGACGGTCCGCACGGCCTGCGCAAGCAGGACGAGAGCGGCGACCACCTCGGCCTGCTCGCCAGCGTCCCGGCCACCTGCTTCCCGCCCGCCGCCGGCCTCGCGTCGAGCTGGGACACCGCGCTCGTCGCCCGGGTCGGCGAGGCGATCGGCCGCGAGTGCCGCACCGAGCAGGTCGCGGTCGTCCTCGGCCCGGGCGTCAACATGAAGCGCTCGCCGCTCTGCGGCCGCAACTTCGAGTACTACTCCGAGGACCCCGCGCTGGCCGGCGAGCTGGGCGCGGCGTTCACCCAGGGCGTGCAGAGCCAGGGTGTCGGCGTGTCGGTCAAGCACTACGCCGCCAACAACCAGGAGACGGACCGCATGACGGTCTCCGCCGAGGTCGACGAGCGCACGCTGCGCGAGATCTATCTCCCGGCGTTCGAGACCGTGGTCGCCAAGGCGGACCCGTGGACCGTGATGTCGTCCTACAACCGGGTCAACGGCACGTACGTCGCCGAGCACCGTCAGCTCCTCACCGAAATCCTGCGCGAGGACTGGGGTTTCCGCGGCCTCGTCGTCTCCGACTGGGGCGGCGTCAGCCGCCGCGCCGAGACCGTCGCGGCCGGCCTCGACCTGGAGATGCCGTCCTCCGGCGGCGTCGGCACGCGCATCATCCTGGACGCCGTCGCCTCCGGACAGCTCACCGAGGCCGACGTCGACCTCGCCGTCACCCGCGTCCTCACGCTCGTCGACCGCGCGCTGCCCGCCCTCGCCGACCCGGCCGGCTACGACGCCGACGCGCACCACGCACTCGCCCGCGAGGCCGCCGCCGCGAGCGCCGTCCTGCTCAAGAACGACGGCGGCGTGCTCCCGCTCGACTCGTCCGCGGGCGGAACCGTCGCCGTGATCGGCGAGTTCGCGCGTACCCCGCGCTTCCAGGGCGCCGGCTCGTCGCAGGTCAACCCGACCCGCGTCGACTCCGCCCTCGACGCGCTGCGTACCGCCCTGGAGGGACGCCGCGAGGTCGCGTTCGCGGCGGGCTACGTCATCGAGTCCGAGGACGCCGACCCCGGACTCGTCGCCGAGGCGGTCGCCGCCGCCACGGGCGCGGAGGTCGCGGTCCTGTTCCTCGGCCTGCCGCCCGCCTACGAGTCCGAGGGCTACGACCGCGCCCACATGGACCTCCCGGCCCAGCAGGTCGCCCTGCTGCACGCCGTCGCGGACGCCAACCCGAACCTCGTCGTCGTGCTGTCCAACGGCTCCGTCGTCTCGCTCGCCCCCTGGCAGGACCGCGCCAAGGCGATCCTGGAGAGCTGGCTGCTCGGCCAGGCCGGCGGCAGCGCCGTCGCGGACCTGCTGCTCGGCGCGGTCGCGCCGTCCGGCAAGCTGGCCGAGACCGTCCCGGTGCGGTACGAGGACAACCCGACCATCGGCAACTTCCCCGGCGACTTCGGCCGCGTGCAGTACGGCGAGGGCCTGCTCATCGGCTACCGCTGGTACGACGCGCACCGCCTGCCCGTGGCCTACCCGTTCGGGCACGGCCTGTCGTACACCACGTTCGGGTACGACAGCCTCCAGGTCGCGGTCCGCGCCGACGGCACCGAGCCGCAGGTCGACGTCACCGTCACGGTCACCAACACCGGCGACCGCGCGGGCACCGAGACCGTGCAGTTGTACGTCGCCGACCCCGAGGCGTCCGTCTTCCGCCCCGAGCAGGAGCTGCGCGCCTTCGCCCGGGTCACCCTGGAGCCGGGCGAGAGCACCCCGGTCACCCTGACGCTGGGCCGCCGCGCCTTCGCGTTCTGGCACGAGGCCGTGAACCGCTGGATCGTCGAGGGCGGCGTCTTCGGGCTGCGCGTCGGGGCGTCCTCGCGCGACATCCGCCTCGAAGGCACGGTCGAACTGAGCGGCGACGCCTTCGCCGTGCCGCTCCAGGCCGACTCCACCGCCGAACAGTGGTTCGCCCACCCGACCGCGGGCCCCTGGCTGCGGGAGGCCGTCGGCACCGAGGGCTTCGCCGCGATGCTCTTCGACCCGGAGAGCGGCCAGATGATCCGCGCGATCCCGTTGTCGCGCCTGGCCCGCTTCCCCGGATTCCCGGTCAGCGAGCAGCAGATCGACGAGGCCGTACGCAAGTTCGCGGACAGCGCGGCCTGATCCGAACCGGGCGGGACCGGGCTGGGCCTGGCCGGCTCCGGCCGGGGGGCGGGGACCAGGCGGGCGTGGGGTGGGGGGGCGGGGAGGGCCCCCCCCCCCCCGGCCCGCCGGGGGCCGGGGGGGCGGGGGGGCCGCGCCCGCGCCACCCCCCGGCCCCCCCCCAGCGCC
>NZ_JBSFVE010000028.1:0-2977 GCF_053592165.1 Streptodolium elevatio | reverse complement strand
TACGGGGGGGGGGGGGGGGGGGGGGGGGGGGGGGGGGGGGGGGGGGGGGGGGGGGGGGCCCGGGGGGGGGGGGGGGGGGGGGGGCCCCCCCCCCCCCCACGCCCGCAGCCGTCAGGTGACCGGGGGGCCGGGTCTCAGGCGCCGGCCACTCCCTCGTCCGCGACCGATGCCGCGGCCGGCGCCGCAACCTGCGCGGCGGCCTGCTCAGCGACCTGCACCGCCACTTGCGCCGCGTCCGAACCGGCCGTGACGAAGGCGGGGTTGCGGTAGTGGACGTACCCGTGGCCCGGACAGCCGACCCGCGGCTGCGGGACCGTTCGCAGGCGCGCAATCGCCTCGCGCGACTCTTCGTCGACGGTCGTGTAGATGTTCATCCTCGTCTCGGGCACGTCCAGCGTCATCGACGTCACGCTCACTCGGATCTCGCCGACCTCCGGATGCCGCAGGCGCTTCACGTGCACGTCGCCGACCAGCACGTCCTGCCGCGCCCACAAGGCCGCGAACTCCGCACTCGCCTCGCACAGCCGCTGCACGAAGGCGATCCACGCCGGTTCGCCGATGTGCCGTCCGTACGCCGGCCGCAGCGACGCCACCATGCGCGGCATCTCCAACTCCGGGTCGACGAACGGGCAGCAGCATTCCGGCTTCGTGAAGATGCTCCACATGACGTTCTGCTCCGCCGACGTGGCGCCCGCCACGCCCGGGAAGAGCATCGCGTAAGTCGCGTTCCACGCCAGCACATCCCACCGCGCGTTGTAGACCGCCGCGGGCAGCGGGTCGAGGTGGTCGAGGATCCCCTGCACCTCGGGCCGCACCGGGTCCATGCTCTCCGGCCGCGACACCGACGGGATCCCCGCCAGCAGGTACAGGTGTTCGCGCTCCGCGACGTCCAGGCGCAGCGTGCGCGACACCGCGTCGAGCACATGCGCACTCGCCTTGATCGGCCGCCCCTGCTCCAGCCACGTGTACCAAGTGACGCCCACCCCGGCAAGCTGCGCGACCTCCTCGCGCCGAAGCCCCGGCGTACGCCTGCGCGTGCCCTCCGGCAGGCCGACGTCCCCCGGCGCGATCCGCGCGCGCCGACTGCGCAGGAACGCCGACAACTCACCCCGCCGAACCGTCTGCGGCGCCCGCGCGACCGCGCCCGTACTGTTCATACCGACCATCCTCACCCCAACAGCACACTCGTTCCAGGTGCTCCTGATACCGGGATAACCAAGAGCCCGTTACGGGTACCAGCCGGCCGAGGTCAGCCGGCCGCCTTCAGCGCCGAGGCCACCGACGACGAGCCCTTCCAAGGCGGCACCCATGCCTTCCGCTCCACCCAACTCGCCCTGCCCGCAGGTCTGTTCAAAGAGGTCTCGTCCATGGTCGTCACCAACCACCGCTCGGCGAATTCCGCGACCGGGACCGGATCACCGGTGGCAGCGCCGGTTCCGCCGCCGGGTACACCCAACTGGACGCCGACCGCTTCATCTGACCGGACCCGCCCGCGCCGTACACCACCCGCGAACCCGCCGAAAACCTGGGGACGCGGCTGTTCACCGACACCATCGTCGGCAACACACCGGCGGAACCCCGGAGTTCTAGGAGTTCTAGGAGTTCTAGGAGTTCTAGGAGTTCTCGCAGCAGGGACGGCGTAGCCCGTCAACGTCGTGTGCGCGGGATTGGACGGCTGTCGCACCGGCCTCGCGCAGCGCTGCCGTCACCTCTTCCTCGGCCCCCGGCTTCACTTTGTCGACGACGACGTGGTGTTCGCCGTTCGTCGCGGGGTGCGCGGAGTAGCCGTACGAGAGGCTGTGCTTGGAAGTGATCTCCAGCAGTGCCGCATTGTCGTGGGGCTTGACCGGGAAGACGGCGACGATGTCGATCAGGTCCTCTACGAGAATCGTGTGGGTCACGATCCGGTCGTCCTCCGCGACCGCCACGGCCACCGACGACGTCGTCGCCATGACGCAGCAGGCCCCGGCGGCGTGCGCGGCCAGCACCAGGTCGCGCGGAGTGCGTGCGGTGGCGATCGTGGCGCCGTCACGGTCCAGGAGCAGGATGTCGAAATTGCCGACGACCCAGATGCGGTCGTTGTCCGCGGGCATGGCGTACGCCGCGTATTGCGCGAGGAGCTGTTGCGGTCCGTCCGCAGTCAGGCGGAATATCAGCGAATCACGCGCCGCCCAGCGGGCGGTGGTCAGGACGCCGTGGGCAGTGGCATAGCCAATGAGCTCGGTTTCGTCGGTGCCGCCCGCGTACCACAGTCCGACGAGGTCGAGGTCCGGAGTGAAGTGCGCGACCACTCCGCTGCGGCCGTCGGCGACCACGATGCCGTGTTCGGTGACGGTGAGGGTCGGGTCGCCGTCGAGGGTCCGGGACAGGGGTTCATCGTCGCTCATGGCCAGGCCGGCCACGACGCCATGCCGTTCGTGGAGGTTGTCGAGGACGACCTCGCGCTCCCACGCACCCGGCCTGCCCACCGCGATCCGGCAGTCCGAGGCGCCGCGGCGCGCGGGGAGGACCGCGGCGAGCCGGCCGTTGCCGAGCGCAGCGAGGCGCAGGACCCGATCCTCGTACGCCGCCACCCGCGTCGCGTCGTCGAGGGCGAATTCCTCGACGCGGTCCCCGGTCCAAATGCGTCCGGCCACAGGGTCCACGGCAAGCGGGGTCTTCCACCACAAGGGGCGCTCCGGCTGGGCGTGGGCGACGCGTGTCAGCGACCTGAACACCCGTACGGCATTGGTGTTGTCACAGGCTTGGACAACGGTCGTTCCATCGGTCCAGATCTCCACGTGCTGCCCTCTCGGTTGTTGTGCCCCCGACGCCCGGCGACGCTAACGAAACCAGCCGACACCCCCCTTCGCCCATCGCGCTTTGTGGACAACGGCCGGCGCTGGGCTTGATCCGTTTTGACGGACACCCTGGCTGAGGGGCTGCGGCCTCTTGGGGAGGATGTCCATCATGGAGAGCATGGGGAAGAAGAAGCCTC
>NZ_JBSFVE010000027.1:0-113785 GCF_053592165.1 Streptodolium elevatio | reverse complement strand
GGGGGCCCGGGGCCACCCCCCGGCGGGGGCCCCCCCCCCCCGGGCCCGGCGCCCCCCCCCCCCGCCCCTCGCCCCCCAGGCGCCCCCCCCGGCCCCCCCCCCCGCGGCTGGCCACATCGCCTCCTCCGAGGTGGTGTGGCCTCACCGTTTTGACCAGGCCCGCATGATCCGGCCGGGCCGGAGCCCGGTGTCTGAGAGACCGGCGCGCGTTCAGCCGTCACCGCGCCACCCCCGCTATCGCCACCCAAGACCGACCATCGCGACAAAGGGCAGATTCATCGCCTGTCGATCGCGACATTTTGGCGATTCTCCGTCCAACGGTTCATGCCGTCACGGATAACGATCACATTGCCTTGGGAATTCCACCGGGACACGCCTAATTCGCGGCCCCTCGGGACCGATCATGCGATCACGCTTGATCAACAGGGAAAATCCCGGGCGAGGCGTTGCCTTCCAGCCCCAGATATCCGCTCGGTGGCTCCCACGCGAGTAATCTCTAGCCGTAGTCCCCCGGGATCAGGGCTACCAATCCATTCTCCCGGGGGCTACCCGACCAGCCGGTGTGTCCGAATTCCCACAAACAGAACCCGAGGTCCCAATTGACCAGTCCACCGACCGTTCCGATGTGCTCGGGCCTGCCCGAGCACACCAGGCACAACGCGCCGAGCGTAGATAGGTCACGCCCCACGGCGCCACAGGTCACTGCTATCGCAGGCCCGGACGCACCGGCCGGAAAACGCCGTCGGGCGCGGGCTCCCCGCGTGCCCGTAGCCGGCGTTGTCGACATCGCGTCAGCCCCGCGCTCCGAAGCACGTGGCCCACGCGCCGCCACGAATGGGACCGTGTCCTGCACAGTCGTGGCGGCAACGCGCGGGGCCCGTGGCCTGTCGACATATTCCTGTGCCGGGCGGGACGCGACGCGCGTGGCATTGTCACGAAATTCGAATACGACCATATCGCGACACGATATTCCGGGGAGCCGCCCTCCGCGAGGCGGTGACCGACGAAACACCGGCAGAAATTGCAACGTGTTGCCATTGCGGCACGGAAATCCGAGGTCGCGCCGTTTCGCGCGGGCGCCCGCGGCGGTATTGCGGCGGCGGGTGCCGGAGCGCGGCGTACCGGAAGTCGAGGTCAGCGGAAAGCGACCCGGGGCAGCCCCCCCCGCGGACGAGTTCACCAGGTGGTTCGGGCCGCAGA
The DNA here is from genome assembly GCF_053592165.1 of Streptodolium elevatio. NCBI lineage: Bacteria > Bacillati > Actinomycetota > Actinomycetes > Kitasatosporales > Streptomycetaceae > Streptodolium > Streptodolium elevatio. The sequence continues at coordinate 112,585 of NZ_JBSFVE010000027.1, read as the reverse complement.
CATTCCGCATGGTCGCGCACCTCCGGTTCCGGCTCCGCCACGCGACGGGCCCGGATCCGGCGCTGCTGCGCGAAGCGGCCGAGCTCACGGCGCATGCGGAGCGCCTGGTGGAGGCCTGCGTCGTCCGCGCCCGACGCGAGGGCCTGCCCTGGACCGTGGTCGCCAACTCGCTCTCGCTGACTCCCGCCGTGGCCCGCAAGCGCTATGCGGGCGCCGAACGACGGCTGGGGACCGTCCGCGACCTCCAGGAGACGGCCGCGGCCCAGGATGCGACCTGGCCCGGCCCGCCCGTCGTCCGTGCGTTCGCCCTCCTCTTGGCGGACATGGTCACGTCGTCCGGGACCGCGCCCCGGGAACTCGCCGCCCGATCCGAGATCTCGCACTCGTACCTCAAGCGGGTGCTCGCCGAGCGCGGCGTCCCCTCGTGGCCCGTCACGCGGCAACTTGCCCTGTCCTGCGGCGCCGATCCGTGGCTGCTGCACCAGACGTGGCTGCGCGCCCGCGCCGAATGGAACAAGCCGAAACGCGCGATCCGGCCTCCCGGGCGACGGGTCCCGCAGCCGCGGGTCCGGCCCGGTGGAGCGGTTCTTCGGCGCCATGGCCGAACTGCACGCCGCGGCCGGGGAACCCCCGGCGGCGATCGTCGCCCGGCGGGCCGCGGGCGGCATGAGCACCGAGACCGTGCTGCGCGTCCTGCGTGGACCACGGCTTCCCCGCCTCCCGCAGACCGAGCTGGTCGTGGCGACCCTCGGCGGGAACATCGACGAATTCACGAACCGGTGGGCGGCCGCGCGCTCAACCTGAGCGGTGCCGTCGTCCGCCTGTTCAGCGCCTAGGCGAGCGCCGCGAGGGACCGCTTATGCCGCGGGGAGACCGGCCGTCGCCTTGGGGGCGGCCGCGTCCTCCACGGCGGGCCAGCGCCTGCCGATCCAGCGCCAGACGATCTCGATGAGCAGGGCCGCGACCACGGCGATGCCGACGGCGGTCCAGGGCATCTCGGTGCCGACCAGCTTGAGGTCGAAGAACTTCTGGAAGGCCGGGACGCTGATCACCAGGGCGAAGCCCAGGGCCATGGTCAGGACGAGCGCGATGCGCCACAGGGTGTAGGGCCGGGCGATGATCGCGAGGACCCACAAGGCGACCAGGAACAGCGTGAGGGTCGCGATGGACGTCTCGGCGCTGCGGGTGGCCTCGGTACCGCCGTAGTAGTCGCGGGCGATGAGGTACGACGTGAAGCACGCCGTACCGGCGATGAACCCGGCCGGCCCCGCCGTGCGCAGCACCCGGTTCACGAAGCCCGGCCTCGCCCGCTCCTTGTTGGGGGCCAGGGCCAGGAAGAACGCGGGCGTGCCGATCGTGAACCAGGCCAGCAGCGTAAGGTGGCGCGGCAGGAACGGGTACGGCACGTTGACGATCACGACGAGGATCGCCAGCAGTACCGCGTACGACGTCTTGGTCAGGAACAGGTTCGAGACGCGCTCGATGTTGCCGATGACGCGGCGGCCCTCGCCCACCACCGACGGCAGCGCCGAGAAGCTGTTGTTGAGCAGCACGATCTGCGCGACACCGCGCGCTGCCTCGCTGCCGGAGCCCATCGCGACGCCGATGTCGGCGTCCTTGAGAGCCAGCACGTCGTTGACGCCGTCGCCGGTCATCGCCACGGTGTGGCCACGCGACTGGAGCGCGCCGACCATGTCGCGCTTCTGCTGCGGGGTCACGCGGCCGAAGACGGTGTTCTTCTCCAGGATGTCGGCCATCGCGTCGCGGTCCTCGGGCAGCGTGCGCGCGTCCACCGGGTGCTCGGCACCGGGGATGCCGAGCTTGGCCGCGACCGCGCCCACCGAGACGGCGTTGTCGCCGGAGATGACCTTGGTGGCCACCCCCTGGGCGGCGAAGTACGCGAGGGTGTCGGCCGCGTCGTGGCGCAGCCGCTGCTCCAGCACGACCAGCGCCGCGGGGTGCCCGTGCAGCGGGTTGTAGGGCGCGGTCAGGTCCTCGACCGGCTCGTCGGTGCGGACCAGCAGCAGGACGCGCAGTCCGTGCGAGCCCAGGTCCTCCGCCTCGGCGAGGATCGGGTCGCCGGGTCGGGCCAGCACCTCGGGCGCGCCCAGCAGCCACGACTGACGCGCGCCGTCGACCACGAACGTCGCACCGGAGTACTTGCGGGCCGAGGAGAACGGGATCGTGGCGTCCTCGGTCCACGTCGAGGGCGCGTCGCACTCCTCGATGATCGCCTGGAGGCTCGCGTTGGGGCGCGGGTCGGTGGTGCCCAGCGCGCCGAGCGCCTCGCGTACCGGCAGCGACGGGTCCAGCGCGCGGACCTCGGTGACGTTCATGCCGCCCTCGGTCAGTGTGCCGGTCTTGTCCAGGCACACGACGTCGACGCGGGCCAGGCCCTCGATCGCGGGCAGCTCCTGCACGAGGCACTGGCGGCGGCCGAGGCGGATGACGCCGACCGCGAAGGCGAGCGAGGTCAGCAGCACCAGACCCTCGGGGACCATCGGCACCACGCCCGCGACCATGCGGCGGATCGCCTCGGGAACGTCGTCGTCGTTGATCCGGTACTGGCTGATGACCAGCGCGATCGCGGCCGGGATCAGGACCCAGGTGACGTACTTGAGGATCGTGCTGATGCCGCCGCGCAGTTCGGACGCGACGAGCGTGAAGCGCGACGCCTCCTCCATGAGCTGGGCGGCGTACGCGTCCTTGCCGACCCGGGTGGCCCGGAACGCACCGGACCCGGCCACCACGAACGACCCGGACATGACCGGGTCGCCGGGCTGCTTGAGCACCGGGTCGGCCTCGCCGGTGAGCAGCGACTCGTCGATCTCCAGGCCCGCCGCCTCGGTGACGATGCCGTCGACCACCGCTTTGTCGCCGGACCCCAGTTCGATGACGTCGTCGAGGACGATCTCGTGCGAGGAGACGCCGACCGCCACGCCGTCGCGGCGCACCCTCGGCTTGGCCTCGCCGATCACCGCCAGCCGGTCCAGGGTCCGCTTGGCGCGCATCTCCTGGATGATGCCGATGCCGGTGTTGGCGATGATGACGAAGCCGAACAGGCCGTCCTGGATCGGTCCGACGACCAGGATGATGACGAAGAGCACGCCGATGATCGCGTTGAACCGGGTGAAGACGTTGGAGCGGACGATCTCGCCGGTCGACCGGCTGGAGCGTACGGGTACGTCGTTCACCGCACCGCGCGCGACGCGTTCGGCGACATCGGCGGCGGACAGTCCGCGCCTGTCGTCGAGCACGCGGCCGGCCACGTCGTCGGTTGTCGTCTCCTGCGTCATGGACCTCACCGTATGCGGCTGGAAAGGGCGGCGTACAAGCCGGGGTTGACGTTCATGCCCGGGTAGCAGAGCGCCTCCGCCGTACGGGCGACGGCGGAGGCGCACCCAAGTCATCCTTGGGGACTACTTTGCCAGGAGTTTGTCCGGAGTGGTCGAGCGGGCCGTGCCTACTCGATCACGGTGACCGGCCCGAGGCCGAGTGCCTCGACCGGCTCACGGATCTGCGACGCGTCGCCGACCAGCACGATCACCAGGCGCTCCGGGTCGAAGCCGGCCACCGCGGCGTCCGAGGCGTCCGCGGTCGCGACCGCACCGAGCCGCGCGTACAGCCCCGGCAGGTAGTCGTCCGGGAGCCGCTGCGCGACGACGTCGGCGAGCGAGTCGGCGACCGAGCGGGACGTCTGGTACTTGAGCGGGGCGACACCGACGAGGTTCTGCACCGCGGCGTCGCGCTCGTCGTCGGTCAGCCCCTCGGCGGCCAGCGTCTTGAGCACCGCCACCATGTCGGCCAGCGCGGGCCCGGTCACATCCGTCTCGACCGAGCCGGTGATCGCCAGCAGCGCGCCGGAGCGCAGCGACTGGTTGAGCGCGCGGATGCCGTACGTGTAGCCCTTCTCCTCGCGCAGCACCCGGTCCAGCCGCGACGTCAGCGTGCCGCCCAGGCAGTACGTCCCGATGCTGAGCGACGGCCACACCGCGTCGTGCCGGTCCGGGCCGAGACGCCCGGCGAGCACCTGGGTCTGCACGCTGCCGGCGCGGTGCACGATCACCACGCGCGCCGCGTCGTCGGCCCGTGCGGCCGCGACCTCGGTCGGCGGGGCGTCGCTGCCGGTCCACCGGCCGAGCGTGCGGTCGAGGATGCCGTCGAGGTCGACGCCGTCCAGGTCGCCGACCACGACGACGGTCGCCGTGGCGGGGCGCACGTGAGCGGCGAAGAAGTCCGCGACCGCCGCACGGTCGACCCGCGCGACGCTCTCGGCGGTGCCGGCTCGCGGCCGCGAGATACGCGCGCCCGCGTCGAACAACTCGCCGTACAGCGCGATCGCGGCCCGGCGGGCGGGGCTGGCCAGTTCGTGCACGATCTCGTCGAGGCGTTGGCGCACCAGCCGGTCGACCTCGTCGGCCGGGAACGCGGGCGCGCGCACCGCGTCGGCCATCAGGCCGAGCGCGCGCTCCAGGCGGGACGCCGGGACGTCCAGCGCGACCTGCACGCCCGCATGGTCCGCGCCGGCGTCCATCGTGGCGCCGCAGCGCTCCAATTCGGCGGCGAACGTCTCGGCGTCCATCGTGTCGGTGCCCTCGCTCAGCGCGCGGGCCATGATCGTGGCGACGCCGTCGATGCCCTCCGGCTCCGCGTCGAGCGGTGCGTCGAGCAGCAGCTCGACGGCGACGACACGCTGCCCGGGGCGGTGCACGCGCAGTACCGACAGCCCGTTGGCCAGGCGCGTGCGGTCGGGCGCGGGGAAGGTCCAGGGCTTCTCCGGACCGGCGCCGGGGCGGGGGTGGAACACCATCGTGGTCTGGGTCATCAGGCGGCCTGCCCCTCGGCGTCGTCGGTGTCGGTGGTGTCGCTGCCGTCGTCGGAGTCCTCGGCAGGCAGCTCGTAGACCAGCACCGCGCGGTTCTCCGGCAGGAGGCGCTCGGCGGCGACCGCGCGGACCTCCTCGCCGGTGATGTCCAGGACCCGGTCCAATGCGCTGAACGCGAGCGACGCGTCGCCGAACAGCGTGGCGTACCGGCACAGTTCGTCGGCGCGGCCGCCGACCGTCGCCATTCGGTCGAGCCAGCCGCGCTCGATCTGCGCCTGTGCCCGCTCCAGTTCGGCCGGCGTCGGGCCCTCGGCGGCGAAGCGCGCCAACTCCTCGTTGACCGCGGCGTCCACCGCCTCGACCTCCGCGTCACCGGACGCCTTCACGTCCAGCAGCGCGACCGACGGCGCGCCGACGAGCCGCATGATGCCGAACCCGGCGTACACCGCCAGTTCGTCGCGGCGCACCAGGCGCGTGTTGAGCCGCGAGCTCTCGCCCTCGCCCAGCACGGTCAGCGCCAGGTCGGCGGCGTCGGCCTCGCGGGCGCCGTCGACGGGCAGCCGGTACGCGGCCATCAGCGAACGCGACGGCACGTCCTCGTACACCGTCTCGCGAACCTCGCTGCCGATCACCGGCGGCAGCGTGCCGTCGGCCGGGACCGGCTTGCCGTCGTGCGCGGGGATCGTGCCGAAGTACTTCTCGACCCAGGCGAGCGTCTGTGCGGGGTCGATGTCGCCGACCACCGCGAGCACCGCGTTGTTGGGCGCGTAGTAGGTGCGGAAGAACTCCCGGCAGTCCTCGAGCGTCGTCGCGTCGAGGTCGGCCATCGAACCGATCGGCATGTGGTGGTACGGGTGCCCGGCCGGGAACGCCATCGCCACCAGGCGCTCCCACGCGGTGCCGTACGGCACGTTGTCGTAGCGCTGGCGGCGCTCGTTCTTCACCACGTCGCGCTGGTTGTCGAGGCTCTCCTGCGTCAGCGCCTCCAGCAGGCCGCCCATGCGGTCCGCCTCCAGCCACAGCGCGAGCTCGACCTGGTGGGCCGGCATGGTCTCGAAGTAGTTGGTGCGCTCGAAGCTCGTGGTGCCGTTGAGCGAGCCGCCCGCCGACTGCACGAACTCGAAGTGCTGGTTGCCGTGCACGTTGGCCGAACCCTGGAACATCAGGTGCTCGAACAGGTGCGCCAACCCGGTGCGGCCGGGCTGTTCGTGCCGCGAACCCACGTCGTACCACAGGCACACGGCGGCCACCGGGTCGATGTGGTCCTCGGACAACACGACCCGCAACCCGTTGGCGAGCCGGTGCTCGGTCGCCGTGAACGTCTCGGCCAGACCAGCCATGCCCCATCAGTCCTCTCCGCCGGCGCCTCGCGGCCCCACACCACGAGCGGCCGCATCGGCGGCCTGCACGCAACCTTACTGACGGAAAGCACCCGACCCGGGGCGGCGAAGCCGGCGTTCGCGGCGGGCGAAGCCGGGAACAAACCGCGCGACCGCCCCGCGACCGCCTACTGCTGGTAGCCCTCGACCTCGCGGGCGGGACGCACCGCGGCGGCCGCCGGGTCCTCGCGTGCGTCGCGGCGCGCCCGGCGCTGCCGCAGCAAATCCCAGCACTGGTCGAGCTCGACCTCGATGGCGTGCAGCAGTTGCTGCTCCTCCTCGGCCGTGATCTTCCCCTGTGCCAACTGGTCGCGCAGCGCGTGCTCGGTGTCGACCATCGAGCGGATGCGGTCCAGGATCTGCGGGTCGTCCATGGCAGCCCTCCGTGCCTCGCGTAAGTGCGGCGAACACCGGCCCATTCCCCGTTAGCGTGGCCCTCATACCTCACCCGGCGCGAAGAACGCCCGCAAACCCGGACGATCCCCCGCCCGGCGTCGGGTCGCTGCACTCGCATGTCCTACCGGGGGGACACAATGGGGCGCGTCCGCCCCAAGCCTAAGGAGCCCGCCGCAGTATGGCCCGCCGCAGCACGAAGACGCCTGGCCAGGACCAGCCCGACGACTTCGAGGAACGCATCCTCGACATCGATGTCGTCGACGAGATGCAGGGCTCGTTCCTGGAGTACGCGTACTCGGTCATCTACTCGCGCGCTCTGCCCGACGCACGCGACGGACTCAAGCCGGTCCACCGGCGCATCCTCTACCAGGCCAACGAGATGGGCCTGCGCCCCGACCGCGGCTTCGTGAAGTGCGCGCGCGTCGTGGGCGAAGTCATGGGACGCCTGCACCCGCACGGCGACAGCGCCATCTACGACGCGCTGGTCCGCATGGCCCAGCCGTTCTCGATGCGGCTCCCGATGGTCGACGGCCACGGGAACTTCGGCTCCCTCGGCAACGACGACCCGCCCGCCGCCATGCGGTACACCGAGTGCCGCCTGTCCCCCGCCGCCATGCTCATGGTGGAGTCGATCGACGAGGACACCGTCGACTTCGGCCCCAACTACGACGGCCAGGAGCGCGAACCGCAGGTCCTGCCCGCGTCGTTCCCGAACCTCCTGGTCAACGGCACCTCCGGCATCGCGGTCGGCATGGCGACCAACATGCCGCCGCACAACCTCACCGAGGTCATCGCCGCCGCACGCGAGCTGATCCGCCGGCCGCACGCCACCCTCGACGACCTCATGAAGCACATCCCGGGCCCGGACCTGCCCACCGGCGGCCGCATCGTCGGGCTCGGCGGCGTACGCGACGCATACGAGACGGGCCGCGGCACGTTCAAGATCCGCGCCACCGCGACGGTCGAGAACGTCACGCCGCGCCGCAAGGGCATCGTCGTCACCGAACTGCCGTACAACGTCGGCCCGGAGAAGGTGATCGCCAAGGTCAAGGAGCTCGTGCAGTCCAAGAAGCTGCAGGGCATCGCGGACCTCAAGGACCTCACCGACCGCGCGCACGGGCTGCGCCTGGTCATCGAGGTCAAGAACGGCTTCAACCCCGAGGCGATCCTCGAACAGCTCTACAAGCTGACGCCGATGGAAGAGACCTTCGGCATCAACAACGTCGCGCTCGTCGACGGGCAACCACTCACCCTCGGCCTGCGCGAACTCCTCGAGGTCTACCTCGACCACCGCTTCGAGGTGGTACGCCGGCGCAGCGAGTTCCGGCGCCGCAAGCGCCAGGAGCGCCTGCACCTGGTCGAGGGCCTGCTCGTCGCGCTCATCGACATCGACCGTGTCATCGAGCTGATCCGGGCCAGCGACAACGCCGCGCAGGCCAAGGAACGCCTGATGGAGACGTTCTCGCTCTCCGACATCCAGGCGACCTACATCCTCGACACGCCGCTGCGCCGCCTGACCCGCTTCGACCGCATCGAACTGGAGGCCGAACGCGACAGGCTCCAGGCGGAGATCGACGAGCTGACCGAGATCCTCAACTCGGACCAGCGGCTCCGCAAGATCGTCTCGGACGAACTGGCCGCGGTGGCCAAGAAGTACGGGACGCCGCGGCGCACCGTGCTCCTGGAGTCGGCGGGCTCGCCGACCGCGGCGGTGCCGCTCGAGGTGACGGACGACCCCTGCCACGTGCTGCTGTCGTCGACCGGACTGCTCGCGCGTACCCCCGGGGCCGACCCGCTGGCCACCGAGGGCGCGCGGCACAAGCACGACGTGGTGGTCTCCGGCATCGCCGCGACCGTGCGCGCCGAGATCGGCGTGGTCACGGACACCGGCCGCCTGCTGCGCGTCAACGTCGTCGACCTGCCCTCGCTGCCGCCGAGCAGCGTCGCCCCGAACCTCTCGGGCGGCGCGCCGATCAGCGAGTTCGTCACCCTCGAGGGCGACGAGAAGGTGGTCTGCCTGACCTCCCTCGCGACCGACTCCCCGGGCCTGGCCCTGGGCACGGCCCAGGGCGTCGTCAAGCGCGTCACCCCCGACTACCCCTCGAACAAGGACGAGTTGGAGGTCATCGCGCTCAAGGACGGCGACCGTATCGTGGGCGCCGTCGAGCTGCGCACCGGCGACGAGGACCTCGTCTTCATCACCGACGACGCCCAGCTGCTGCGCTTCCCCGCCTCGCTGGTACGCCCCCAGGGCCGCCCGGCGGGCGGCATGGCCGGCATCAAGCTGGCCGAAGGCCACTCGGTCATCTCGTTCACCGCGGTCGACCCGGGAGCGGACGCCCTCGTGGTCACGGTCGCGGCGTACAGCGGCGACGCGTTGTTCGGCGCCGAGCACGGCACCGCCAAGGTCACCCCGTTCAACGAGTACCCGCGCAAGGGACGCGCCACCGGCGGGGTGCGCTGCCAGCGCTTCCTCAAGGGCGAGACCGCGCTGGCCCTGGCCTGGGCAGGCCCTACCCCCCTCCGCGCGGCGAACGCCAACGGCACCCCCGTCGACCTCCCGGAAGTGGACCGCCGCCGGGACGGCTCCGGGTCCCCGCTGGCCAAGCCGGTGGCAGTGGTGGCGGGACCGCCGGCGCCCTGACGGACGTACGCGCGACAAGTCGGGGGTGGCTGACGAGACGTCAGCCACCCCCGAACCGTTGTGGCCGGCTGCTGCGGGTGCGTGGTGCTCTTGGGGTTGTCGACGCGCTCAGTGCGGGGCGTACTGCTCGGCGTACTGCTCCAGGAGGGCCACCGAGAGGGCGTACTTGGCACGCAGGCGGGTCTGGGTGACTTCGTCGAGCTGGCCGAGGCGTGCTTCGGAGCAGTTGTCGGCGATGTCGGCACGTTTGACGACGAGGGCGATCGGATCGGCCGCGGCCCGGGCCATGCCGGCCTCAAGCGGTTCGCCCGGCAGTTTGGACAACGCGATCACGGCCGCCACGACAGGGTTCGGACAGCCGGCCCCGTGCAGGTCAGCGGCGGTGACGTCGGTGTCCTCGATGACGTCGTGCAGGACGGCGGCCATCTGGTGCCACTCGCCCTCGGCCTCGACGGCGCGCATGACGCGCAGCGGGTGGGTGATGTACGGCTTGCCGCCCTTGTCGAGTTGGCCCTCGTGCGCCCGGCGGGCAATCGCCACCGCGTCGTCGAGGGCGAAGGCCGGTGTCCCGGACGTCTGGTCTGCCATGCCGGTGCGCTCCCCCGGTCTCGGTTACTGCTCCCAACCGTAGCCCGCCGCGATCATTCCGGCCCGGGCGGAGCGGTTGATCCGCAAAGATCCGGAAATGCCACCGGCAACCGACCGGATACCCGCCCAGCGGCCGCTCCGTCCGAAAAGTTGACCATGTACGGTACACATCCGTGGAGACCTGCTCTGTTCTGTCCAGCACGTACGCCGAGCCGATGGCCGGGACGGCGCCGACCGCGCGCGGCTGGCTCCTGATCGAGCACCCCGGTCCCTGGGCGGCCAAGGCCCTGACCGGCAGTCGGGGCATCGACCCGGAGATCGGCGGCATCGTCGAGCGCCGGGCCGCCGCGGCGGGGCTCCGGGCCACGCTGATCCGGACACCGGGCCGTACCGCGGACGTGCCGGGCGCGTCCCGCACCGTGTTCCTGGCCTGGACCGAGCCCGGCAACACCTGGATGCGCAGGCTCTCCGTCGACTCCGTCGAGGACCTTCTCGCGCTGGACTTCGCGGCGCTTGCGGGTGCCGCGGAACCGGAGATCGGCGTCCCGTTCGACGAGCCCCTGGTCCTGGTGTGCACCAACGGCAAGCGCGACCGCTGCTGCGCGACGGCCGGGCGCCCGCTCGCCGACGCGTTGGCCGGGCGTGTGCCGGGCTCGGTCTGGGAGGCCACCCACCTGGGCGGCCACCGCTTCGCCCCGACCGCCGTCGTGCTGCCGGACGGGTACGTGTACGGCCGCCTCGACGCCGACGGGGCCGTCGCGGCCCTCGACGCCGCGCGTACCGGCCTGATGCTCGTGGCCGGCTGCCGGGGCCGCTCGACGTGGTCGCGTCCCGCCCAGGCGGCGGAGCTCGCGGTGCGCGAGGAGGCGGTCGAGCACACCGCCGACGTCCTGGCCGTCGCCGAGCCGGAGGAGCACGCCGACGGCGTGTGGACCGTACGCGTGGACCACGTGGACGGCCGGACGTGGACCGTCGAGGTGACGGCCCACGCCGAGGAGCCTGAGCGGCCGGAGAGCTGCGGCAAGGGGCTGCTCAACCCGCTGAGCATGCGCCCGCGCCTGGTGATGCCGGCGCACTAGCGCCGCGCGTACCGATGCCGCGCACTGCCATGCCCCTGCTGCCTTGCCGCATGCCGCTTTGCCGCGCGCCGCGTGACCTTGCGCCCCGTCAGTACGCGCCGGCGCCGGTCAGGGAACGGACCTCCATCTCCGCGAACTTCGAGTCGTCGGGCTCCTCCTTGGACCGCAACGTGCCGATCCAGCCCGCCAGGAAGCCGATCGGGATCGAGACGATGCCCGGGTTGGCCAGCGGGAACCAGTGGAAGTCGACGCCCGTCACGAGCGGGTTGGGGCCGCCGGACACGACCGGCGAGAAGATCACCAGGACCACCGACGAGACGAGTCCGCCGTAGATCGCCCACACCGTGCCGCGGGTGTTGAAGCGGCGCCAGAACAGCGTGAACAGGATCGTCGGCAGGTTCGCCGAGGCCGCGACGGCGAACGCCAGGGCGACCAGGAACGCGACGTTGAGCTTCTGCGCGGTCAGGCTCAGCGCGATGGCGACCGCGCCGATCACGATCGCGGACAGCCGTGCCGCCGCCAGTTCCTCCTTCTCGCTCGCCCGGCCCTTGTGGATGACCGCGGCGTAGAGGTCGTGCGCGGCGGACGACGAGGACGCCAGCGTCAGCCCCGCGACGACCGCGAGGATCGTCGCGAACGCCACCGCCGCGATCACCGCCAGCAGCACGACGCCGCCGATCGAGTCGCCGCCCCCGCCCAGTTCCTCGGCCAGCAGCGGCAGCGCGGTGTTGCCCGCGGCGTTGGACGACCTGATGGCGTCGGAGCCGAGGATCGCGGCGGCGCCGAAGCCCAGCACGATCGTCATGAGGTAGAACGCGCCGATCAGGCCGATCGCCCACATGACCGACCGGCGCGCGGCCCGCGCGGTGGGCACGGTGTAGAACCGCACCAGGATGTGCGGCAGCCCCGCGGTCCCCAGCACGAGTGCGAGCGCGAGGCTGATGAAGTCGATGCGGCTGGTCAGCGAGCTGCCGTACTGGAGCCCCGGCTGCAGGAACGCCTCGCCGTGCCCGCTGGTCTGGGCCGCGGTGTGCAGCATCGCATTGACGTTTCCGTCGAAGCGCAGCAGCACGAGCACCGTCAGGGTCACCGCGCCCGCCATGAGCAGCGCGGCCTTGACTATCTGGATCCAGGTCGTGCCCTTCATGCCGCCGAACGTCACGTACACGATCATCAGGCCGCCGACGGCGATGATGGTGAGCGTCCGCGCCGAGCCGTTCGCGTCGCCGAGGAGCAGCGCGACCAGCGAGCCCGCGCCGACCATCTGGGCGAGCAGGTAGAAGATCGAGACGACGATCGAGGACGCGCCCGCGGCGGTGCGCACCGGGCGCTGGCTCATACGGAAGGCGAGGACGTCGGCCATCGTGTAGCGGCCGCAGTTGCGGACGAGTTCGGCCACCAGCATCAGGACGACCAGCCAGGCGACCAGGAAGCCGATCGAGTACAGGAACCCGTCGTAGCCCACCAGCGAGATGAGGCCGGCGATGCCCAGGAACGACGCCGCCGACATGTAGTCGCCCGCGATGGCGAGGCCGTTCTGCGCACCGGAGAACTCGCGCCCGCCCGCGTAGAAGTCGTTGGCCGTACGGCTGTGCCGGCTCGCCCAGATCGTGATGCCGAGCGTGATGGCGACGAACCCGAGGAACAGGCCGACGGTGAGCATGCGGTGGTCGTCCCCGGCCGCCGAGGCCAGGTCGCTCGCGGCGATCACCGGAAGCGCTCCTGGGTGTCCCAGCGCAGGTTCAGCGCGGCGCGGTCGCGCTTGCGCACCGCGTTGCGTGCGTACAGCCACGTGATCAGGAACGTGGACGCGAACTGGGCGAGCCCGAACGCGAGAGCGACGTTGAACTCGCCGACCAGGCGGCGCGCCATCAGGTCGCGGGCCATGGTGGAGGCGAGGACGTACGCCAGGTACCAGGCCAGGAACAGCGCCGACATGGGGAAGACGAAGTCGCGGTAGCGGCGGCGGATCTCCTGGAACTCGGGGCTCGCCTGCACCTGAAGGTAGACGTCCTCCCGCGTGTCGGGGGTTCGTGCGTGGCGCCCCGTGCGCGCGACCGGGACGGGGCCCCGGTCCTGTGCCCGCCCGTACTCGGAGTCGCGGTACGAACTGGTGGTCACGAAAACTCTCCTCGTCCGGTGGCCTCCCCCGCCGGGTCGTGCGCGTCGCACACTCGGGAGTCGTCGGGGAGGGCCGGACTTCAGCATGGACAGTCGGCGCCCGGCCGGAGCGCGCCCTGCATCCGATTCACACGATCGGATGAAATGCGTGGCGAGATTTGCCGGTTCCCGGCCAGAGCGTGCCAAAGGGCCCGGAACCATGTGGTTCCGGGCCCTGTTTCGGACGTCCGATTCCGATCGTTTCGCCGACCGTTGCCGGTGCGTTGCGCGCCCCCGCCGCCCTTCGGCGACCGGTCCGGGACGCTCAGGTGTCGATGCGCGAACGGTCGAGCAGCGCCGCCGAGTTGGTGATGAACTCCTTGCGGGGCGCCACCTCGTTGCCCATCAGCAGGTCGAAGACGCGCTCGGCGGCCTCGAGGTCGGCGAGGTTGATGCGCCGCAGAGTGCGGCGCCGCGGGTCCATCGTGGTCTCCGCAAGCTGGTCGGCGTCCATCTCGCCGAGGCCCTTGTACCGCTGCACGGGCTCCTTGAAGCGGACCCCCTTGCGCTGGAACTCCAGCAGGGTCTGCTTCATCTCGTTGTCGGAGTACGTGTAGTGGTACTTCTCCTGGCCCTTCTTGGGATTGGAGAGCTCGATGCGGTGCAGCGGCGGGACCGCGGCGAACACGCGGCCCGCCTCGATCATCGGACGCATGTACCGCTGGAACAGCGTGAGCAGCAGCGTGCGGATGTGCGAGCCGTCGACGTCGGCGTCCGCCATGAAGATGATCTTGCCGTAGCGGGCCTGGTCGATGTCGAACGTCCGGCCCGAACCCGCCCCTATGACCTGGATGATCGCCGCGCACTCGGTGTTCTTGAGCATGTCCGAGACGGATGCCTTCTGGACGTTCAGGATCTTGCCGCGGATCGGCAGGAGCGCCTGGTACTCCGAGTCGCGCGCGAGCTTCGCGGTGCCCAGCGCCGAGTCGCCCTCGACGATGAACAGCTCGCTGCGGTCCACGTCGTCGCTGCGGCAGTCGGCCAGCTTGGCCGGCAGGGCCGACGTCTCCAGCGCGGTTTTGCGGCGCTGCGCGTCCTTGTGCTGACGTGCCGCGATCCGGGTGCGCGCGGCGGAGACGGCCTTCTCCAGCACCGCGCGGGCCTGCGCCTTGTGGGCCCGGTTGCTCGTGGTCAGGAACGCCTTGAGCTCGCGCGAGACCACGTTGGTCACGATACGCGTGGCCGCCGAGGTGCCCAGCACCTCCTTGGTCTGGCCCTCGAACTGCGGCTCCGCGAGCCGCACCGTGACGACCGCCGTGAGCCCCTCCAGGGCGTCGTCCTTGGTGATGTCGTCCTCGGACACCCGCAGCAGCTTGGCGCCGCGCAGCGCGTCGTTGACGGTCTTGCGCAGGGCCTGCTCGAACCCGGCGACATGGGTGCCGCCCTTGGGCGTAGCGATGATGTTGACGAACGACCGCACCGTGGTGTCGTAGCCGGTGCCCCAGCGCAGTGCCACGTCGACGCCCAGTTCGCGCTGGACCTCGGTGGGCACCATGTGGCCCTGGTCGTCCAGGACGGGCACGGTCTCCTTGAAGGTGCCCTCGCCGCTGATGCGGATAACGTCGCAAATCGGCCGGTCCGGCGCGAGAAATTCGCAGAACTCGCTGATGCCGCCCGAGTAGTGGAACGTCTGCTCGTCGACCGCATCGGAATTTCGCTCATCGCGAACAACGAGGGTCAGTCCGGGGACCAGAAATGCGGTCTGCCGCGCGCGATTGTGCAGCAGTTCGAGGTCCAGCCGGGCTTCCTTGAGGAAGATCTGCCGGTCGGCCCAGTAACGGACCCGGGTGCCGCTGCGGGTGCGCGGGACCTTTCCGACCTTGCGCAGACCGGCGCCCACGGTGAACTTGGCGTCGGGCCCTTCGCCGGTGAACTGGCCCGGCGTACCCCGCCGGAAGCTCACGCTGTGTGTTGCCCCGCTGCGGTCCACCTCGACGTCGAGGCGGGCGGACAGGGCGTTCACGACCGAGGCGCCGACGCCGTGGAGGCCGCCGGAGGCAGCGTACGAACCGCCGCCGAACTTGCCGCCGGCGTGCAGTTTGGTCATCACGACCTCGACGCCGGACATGCCCGTCTTGGGCTCGACGTCGACCGGGATACCCCGCCCGCCGTCGCGTACCTCGACCGATCCGTCCTGGTGAAGTACCACGTCAATGCGGGTGCCGTAGCCGGCGAGCGCCTCGTCGACCGAGTTGTCGATGATCTCCCACAGGCAATGCATGAGGCCGCGGCTGTCGGTGGAGCCGATGTACATGCCGGGCCGTTTGCGTACCGCGTCCAGTCCCTCGAGGACCAGGAGGTGGCGTGCCGTGTAGTTCGAGTGGTCGGGCTCGCCCGCCAGCAGCGCGGTCGACTGCGCAGTCGTCTGGGCGGTCACGCGGTGCAACTCCCCTGAGTCGTTGGGTGCGTCGGGTGTTCCGGTGCAGTTGTCGGCGGCACCGGGGTGCGACCGGGGTTCAACTGCGGCCGTCGGGCCTTGTCCCCCGGTGATCACCTGCGCGGCGCCGGAGCACAGGCTACCGGGGCGCGGTGACCGCTCGGCGGCGGCTCGCCGCTAGAGCCTACCCGATGCTCGAACATTCATTCGATCGCGCGATCGAGTGATGGCATGAACCACCGCACGCCGGGGCACGTCCTTATGCACAGAGACAGACGACACAGACATCCGGGAAGGACGCTCGTACGAACTAAGGGAAAATGGGGTGTGCCCAACCGGGGTCGAACATGACACGATCACCCCCGGGAACGTTCGAGGCTGGTTTGATGTTGTGAACATCGATGCAGTCCTCGTCGAGTAGAGAAGAGGCGACGTGAATTCGGTTCTGACTCCCGCCAGTCCGTTGACGGCCGCCGACCGTTGTGACCGGTGCGGCGCACAGGCATACCTCCGGGTGGTTCTGGCCAGCGGCGGAGAGCTGCTGTTCTGTGCTCACCACGCACGCAAGTTCGAGCCCGAGCTGCGCAAGGTCGCCGTCGAAATACAGGATGAGACCGACCGCTTGACGGCGCCTCGGGCCACCGTGGCCGAAGACGAGCGCTGACCCTGAGACAACACCCCTTCGACAACCCGACGAGACCCGATACGTGCGTCCCCTGAGGATCGCAGCGGTGGCGGCCACCCAAGGTGGCCGCCACCGTGGTCTCTGAAGTCACACACGCAACACGTCCGGCGGTCCGTGCCGCGTGAGTTCGCTCACACGACACCTGGCCGCCACCGGATCGGCACCACGGTGCCGCCCAGTCGATACCGCTAAGTCGATGCCGGGCGGCCGCCCGGCGGGCCAGGGCCCGCGCGAGCGCCGCTCCTGCCGCCTGACCCGGGTCAGGGGCTCATACCGGCCGCTTCAAGGATGTCGTCCGTGAACGCGGCGACCCGCGTGTAGACCCCGGGCTTACGGGGCTGGGCGCAGCCGTCGCCCCACGAGACGATCCCGGCCAGCCGCCCGCCGATCAGCAACGGCCCGCCGCTGTCCGCGCTGCACGCGTCCTTGCCGCCCTGCCGCAGCCCCGCACACACCATCGTGGCGGCGTTGTACGTCCCCCAGACCCCGCCCGGATAGGCGGTCCGGCACGTCGCGTCCGTGGTCACCGGGACCGTCACCTGCCGCAGCACCGGCGAGTAGTCGCCGTTGCCGGTGGTGTCACCCCAGCCGAGCACCGTCGCCGGCGTGTCCGCGGCGTAGACGTTCTCCTGCGCGCCGACCAGCGTCAGCACCGGGCCCGGCAGCGGCTCGGCGAGCTTCAGCACCGCCCAGTCCTTGTCGATGCGGGCCAGGTCGAAGCCCGGGTTCGCGTACCACGACGCCACGCGCGCCTCCCGGCCGGCGGTGGTCCGCAGGTCGGTCCGCGCCTGGATCACCGAGAAGTCGGGCCGCTGCGCCGGCTGCCCGTCAGGCTCGAAAAGGCAGTGCGCGGCCGTCAGCACGCGGTCGGGGGCGATCAGCGCACCCCCGCA
Organism: Streptodolium elevatio; assembly: GCF_053592165.1. NCBI lineage: Bacteria > Bacillati > Actinomycetota > Actinomycetes > Kitasatosporales > Streptomycetaceae > Streptodolium > Streptodolium elevatio. The sequence continues at coordinate 95,559 of NZ_JBSFVE010000027.1, read as the reverse complement.
GAACTGGCCGGAGCGCGCCGTGCCGTACATCGTCCGGCTCGACAGAGCCACCATCCACGGATGCGCCGCCGCGTCGGCGGGCGAACCGCCCACGACGACCCTCGGCGGGCCTTGCGGCACACTCTCGGCCGCGACCACCGGGCCGCCTTGCACCACCAGCGCCCCGAAGGCCGCGAGCAGCGCGGCGGTGCCGGCCGCGAGGGCCTTGGCCGCCGTACGCCTCAATCCGCCGTGCGGCGGCCCGGCCGCACGGCGGCACCCGCCCGTGTCTCCGAACCCGCCCGTACCCGTCGAACCTGCCGTCCCCGTACTCGTCACCGCAGCCTCCGTCCTCACCTGGCCGAACACGCTGTGTCCTCGATCCATTACTTTCAGGGAACGTCGATCATGGCGGCGCTGCAACCGGTGCCTGCCACCGTCGCCCGAACGGGTGAACATCGAGGGCACACGGCGCCCTTCGCGGCCCCGACGGCCCTTCCTGGGGCCGACCCGCGTCGGTTCGCGCAAGGTGCCCGCGCGGCCCTCGCGCGCAGCGCGGTCGGGGCAGGTCCGCGGGTGGGGAACGCGTAGGGGCCCGGAGGCGGTTGTGCCTCCGGGCCCCTACGCGTTGCGTACTTTGCGTACGTTGCGGACAGCCTCCGCAACCAGTTGTCAGTCCGGCTCTCGGCCGGGCTTGCCATCAGACCGACCGCCCGGCGTCGTGCCGGGCCGCCGACCGGCCGTCAGTCCAGGTAGTCGCGCAGAACCTGGGACCGCGACGGGTGCCGCAGCTTCGACATCGTCTTGGACTCGATCTGGCGGATGCGCTCACGGGTGACCCCGTACACCTTGCCGATCTCGTCCAGTGTCTTCGGCTGGCCGTCGGTGAGGCCGAACCGCATAGACACGACGCCCGCCTCACGCTCGGAGAGCGTGTCGAGGACCGAGTGCAGCTGCTCCTGGAGGAGCGTGAAGCTGACCGCGTCGGCCGGGACGACCGCCTCGGAGTCCTCGATGAGGTCGCCGAACTCGCTATCGCCGTCCTCGCCGAGCGGGGTGTGCAGCGAGATCGGCTCGCGGCCGTACTTCTGGACCTCGATGACCTTCTCCGGGGTCATGTCGAGTTCCTTGGCCAGCTCCTCCGGGGTGGGCTCGCGGCCCAGGTCCTGGAGCATCTGGCGCTGCACGCGGGCCAGCTTGTTGATGACCTCGACCATGTGGACCGGGATGCGGATGGTCCGCGCCTGGTCGGCCATGGCGCGCGTGATGGCCTGGCGGATCCACCACGTGGCGTACGTCGAGAACTTGTAGCCCTTGGTGTAGTCGAACTTCTCGACCGCGCGGATCAGACCGAGGTTGCCCTCCTGGATCAGGTCCAGGAACAGCATGCCGCGGCCGGTGTAGCGCTTGGCGAGCGACACCACCAGGCGGAGGTTCGCCTCGAGCAGGTGGTTCTTGGCGCGGCGGCCGTCCTCGGCGATGATCTCCAGCTCGATCTTGAGCTTCGGAGCCAGCTTCTCGCCGGAGTTGAGCTTGTCCTCGGCGAACAGGCCGGCCTCGATGCGCTTGGCGAGCTCGACCTCCTGCTCCGCGTTGAGGAGCGGCACCTTGCCGATCTGCTTGAGGTAGTCCTTGACCGGGTCCGCGGTCGCACCCGCCACGGCGACCTGTTGTGCGGGGGCGTCGTCCTCGTCGTCGTCGGACAGGACGAAGCCCTGGGTGTTCTCGTCCTCGGGCGTGTCCGCCGCGGGGTCGCCGGGCGGGCCCTCGAGCTCGTCCGTCAGCTCCTCGGCGTCGAGCTCGGGCTCGCCGTCCTTGGACGCGGTCTTCTTGGCGGCCGTCTTCTTGGCCGCCGTCTTCTTCGCGGGTGCCTCGGCGGTCTTCTTCGCCGCGGCCTTCTTTGCGGGTGCCTTGGCGGCGGCCTTCGCCGGCTCGGCGACCTCGTCCTCCGCAGCCGCGGGGGCGGCGGCCGGTGCGGCGGGGCGTGCCGCTGCACCGGAGACGACGGTCTTGGTGGACGTGCGCTTGGCGGTGCTCTTCGCCGCCACGCTCTTACGGGTGCGCTTGGGAGCCGCAGAATCGGCGGCATTAACCACGATGTCCACACCCTCCTGGTCAAGGACCTGGTTGAGGCTGCGTAGGACGTTCTTCCACTGGGTGGCCGGGATCTGGTCGGCCTCGAACGCCTGGCGAATCTCGTCGCTGGCGATGGACCCCTGAGCCTCACCCCGCTCGATCAACGCCTTCACGTTGACGAAATCGGCGATCTCGGGGGGGAGCGAACGGGATGTGCTGGCCGACACAAACAACCTCTCGACGGATCTGGACGGCGTTCGACATAGGAGCCAGTCGGTCGCCGCCTGGCGAACGACACTCAGGCGGGGGCAGTGGTGCAGGACGCCCGGCCGTGTCGGCGACTGTGCTTTCCAACACAGCATTCTGACACTTGCCGGTATTCCTGAACGGCTGCCACCTTCGTACTCATCGGGCTGGACGGCGAAGTGTTACGCGTCCCCTCGGTGGCGGGCGTCACATCGGCCCTCGAGAGGGCGTCACATCAGCCCTCGAGGACCCGGCGGCCCGACGATGCGGACCCCGAGGATCGTCACGTCGTCGTCCCGGTCCTGACCGTCCAGCAGACGTTCCAGGATGCTCGACAGCAGTGGTTCCAAACCTCCCACGCCTCCCATCGCGACTCTCGTCGCGTCGGACCTGGCGACGTCGAGGATCAGGTCCAGCCCCTGGCCGATGCCGCGCGCCCGGTTCTCGATCAGCCCGTCCGAGAAACCGACCAGGACATCCCCGGGGCCGAGCCGCATGCGGTTCTTGGTACGCGGCTCCGCGACCCCCAGCGGGGTCGACGCCTTCCCTTCGTCCACCAGCCTCGCCTTGCCGTCCGCCGTGATGATCAGTACCGGTAGGTGCCCGGCGTCGGCCAATTCGAGAGTGCCCGTTTCCGGGTCGATGACACCGTAGATGAGCGTGGTGAGCGATTCGTCGTCCTCGGTGGCGGTGAAGAGCCGGTCCAGGCCGGTCAGCACGGCCACCGGGTCGGGGTCGGTGAACGCGAGGGCGCGCAGGGCGGCGCGTACCCGGCCCATGCCGGCCGCGGCGGTCAGGCCCTTGCCGATCACGTCGCCGACGACGATCGCGACGCGGCCTCCGGGGATCCGGAACACGTCGTACCAGTCGCCGCCCACCTCGAAGTCCGGGGCGCCGGGCAGGTAGCGGTAGTCGAACTCGACGCCGTCGACGTCCGGGAGGCGGTCGGGCAACAGGCTGCGCTGGAGTTCCACGGCGGTACGGTGCTCGCGCTCGTAGAGCCGCGACCGCTCGACGGCCAGCGCGCACTGGCCGGCGAACGCCTCCAGGAACACCCGGTCGCCGGGGTCGAAGACGCGGGCGTCGCGGAAGGTGAAGCGGATGGCTCCCAGCGGTGTTCCGGAGCCGAGCAGCGGCAGGACCACCCACGCGCGTTCGCCGGGCGGCACGTCGGGGCGGGCGCGCATGCCGGGCACGGTTGCCGAGTCCTGCTCCTGCGCCGTGCTGCCGGAGGCGGCGGCGGTGGCGGCGGAGGCGGTGGAGGCTGAGGTGGAGGCAGGGACGGCGTCGGGCACGGGATCCGAATCGGGCGCGGAGCGGGGCGCGGAGCCGGCGCCGGTGTCCGGGGCGGGCCCGGCGTACACCGGGACGCCCTCGCGTACCGCGCGCATGAGCGCGTCGGGCCACTCCGCGGGGATGACGCGCATGCGGCGCGACGACCGGGCGGGCGGCACGTTGGGCCACGGGAACACCGGTGCCACGTCGTCGACGAGGTACAGGTCGGAGTCCATCGCGTCGATGCTGCGGGCGAGTTCGGCGACGGCCGTGTCGACCTCGGAGACGGTGAGCGCACCGGCCAGGCGCGCGGTCATCAACTGGAGGCGCGAGGTACGCCACTGGCTCGACCACAGCAGTTCCTCGCGGTGCCGGTTCTCGGTGACGTCGGAGACAACCGCCAGGACCGCGCGCACCGAGCCGCCGGGGTCGCGTACGGGCACCCAACGGGACTCCAGGTGGCGCGTTTCCGGCCACTCGGGCGGCGCGAGGACGACGTCGGACTCGGCGTACCCCTCCGCGTGGCCGAAGACCATCGCGATGGTCTTCTCGACCTTCGAGGCAAGCCCCGCAGGGAGTAACTCGCTTGGCCGGCGCCCGATATGGTCGGCGACCGGAAGGCGGTTGATGCGGGCGAGCGCCTCGCTCACCCGCAGGTACCGCAGGTCGCGGCCGTAGAGGGCGAACGCCACCGAGGAGTCGCCGCAAAGCGCGTCGAGCATCGCGCCGGCGAGCGCCTCGGCCGCCGCGGACGGGCCGTCGCGCACCATGTCGTCGGTCACTGCGTCATTCCCCACCTGTCGTCTCGGTCCGCCCGGACGCCGTGCTGGACCGGTCCGAAAACGCGTCGGACATCGAGGGTAATCACGTCCCCCGCCTTACCGGGAGTGATTTGGCGTGACTCTCTGCGTGGCTCGCCGCGTGCCTCGGACGGGCCGGTGCCGAACGCTGCCGGAAACGGGGCGGCGTCGGCGGCCCGACGTACGGGTACCGATCCGGTACCCGCGGAACGGGCCGCCAACGCCTTGATGTTGACGATCTGTCAGGCTTTGGGAAGCCTTCTTCGGCCGCCCTGGGTGTGAACGGGTCAGCCCTCGCGCGGGGCGGGGAACAGCCGGTCGACCTCGGGGTGCACCGCGAGCAGCGACCGCATCGCGGCCTCGGCGCCCTCGCCGTCACCCGCCGCGACGGCGTCCACCAGGCGCGAGTGCAGCGCGACCGAGGCGTCGGACAGATGTTCGCAGCCGGCCGTGTGGCCTCCGGAGACCTGGAGCGCCGACGCGACGATGCCGGCCAGGTGCTCGAGCATCCGGTTGCCGGCGACCTGCAGCAGCAAGCCGTGGAACTCGGCGTCGGCGCGCGAGTAGGTCATCGGGTCGGGCTGCGCGACCGAGCGCTGCATGATGACGACGACCTCGGTGAGCCGGCGCACGACGTCGGGGTGGTTGCGGCAGGCGGCCATGTGCGCCGCCAACGGCTCGATGCCCCAGCGCAGTTCGAACAGTTCGCGACGCTGGGCGTCGCGCTGCGGACCGCACGCGCGCCACTCGATGATGTCGGGGTCGAGGAGGTTCCAGTCGGCGACGGGACGCACGCGCGTGCCGACGTTGGGACGGGCGCTGACGAGGCCCTTCGCCTCGAGGACGCGGAGCGACTCGCGGACGACCGTACGCGACACCTCGAAGCGCTGGCCGATCTCCTCCGGAACCAGCGGGCGTTCGGCGCCGACCTCGCCGGCGACGATCATCTGGCCGAGCTGCTGCACCAGTTGGCCGTGCAGGCCGCGGCCCCGGCCGCCACCGGGTTTGCGGGGCGCGCGCAGGGGCTCGAGGTCGGAGCCGTCCCACGCATAGTGCTGCGGGGGCAGGCTCTCGGTGCCGGTCATCGACAGGTCCGCAACGGCCACCCGGTAGGGGTCGGCCGGCGACGCGACGGTGGTCGCGCCCGCGGTGGGCATGGGTTGGTGGGGAGCGATACTCACGCTCCTTCATCTCGGCGCGGCGCGGGCCGGGCTTGAGCCGTTCCGACGATCCCGGCTGAAAAAAACACGAAAGGGTGATCGGCCTTGCGTCGCCGTCGCTCGTCCGTGCGACAGGGCTGCGCCGGACGTGGTTCTTCGGGGTGTTTCTTACGAAAATATGCCTCTGCGTGGTTTGTTGGGTTTCGCCGGATGGGGTTCAGCGGGCTGCGTGAGCGGCCTGACAGCGACTCGAACGGGCGCGTAGTTCCGCGCATTACCCGTGCAGTTGGCGACTCGAACGGGCGGGAAGATCAGCGCGATACGCGTGCAGTTGGTGCGTCAGCGGGCGTCGCGCCGGGCGAAGACGATCGCGGCGAACAGCAGCGCGCCGGCGGCCCACCCGCCGAACACGAGTGCGCCCTCGCGTGCGGCCAGCCCCGTACCGCCGGTGGACAGCATGCGGTTGGCCGCGTTGAACGGCAGGTACTCCACCCAGTCCTGGAAACGTTCCGGCAGGGCGAGCCCGACGGCCCGACCGATCATCGGCTCGATCACCAGCGGCACCGCGGCGAGCAGTCCGGCCGCGATCGCCGCTCCCCGGGCCAGCACCCCAACGGCGACACCCAGCGCGGCCGCCAGCGCGAGGTAGACGACGTAGCCGAGCAGTACGCGCGGCGCGGGCGCCTGGTCCCACACCAGCGCCCGGAACTCCGGTCCGAACACCGAGGCCGCGACGACACCGTTCACCGCGAGCCCCAACACGGCCACCACCGCGCCGAGGATCGCCGAAACGGTGACCTTCGCCGCCAGGGCCCGGCTGCGTCGCGGCAGGGTCAGGAGCAACGTCGGCAATGCCGTGGGCCGTTGCTCGCGTGCGCACGACAGGACGGCCGCGAACAGCACCACCAGCGCCGCCAGCGGGGTCGCGGGTCCGGCCGCTCCCGCGGTCAGGACCTGTGCCGCGTCGCCCGCCTGCACGGGAACCTCGCCCAGGTCGCGGGCCTCGACCCAGGTGGCCGCCCCACCGACGACGAGGACGCCGAACGCCGCGCCCCAGGTGGCCCGTACCGTGCGCAGCCGGGCCAGTTCGTAGCGGATCGCGGTCACGCGTTCACCTCGTCTGCGGTCGCGGGGGTGGCTGGGGTGGAGTTGCCGATGGTCGAGCCGTCAGAGGCGGCCGGAACGGCGATGGCGGAACCGGCCGTGGCGGAACCGGCCGTGGCGGAACCGGCGTTGACGGGACCGGCGGTGGCGGGGAGATGCGGCGGTGGCGTCCGCGGGCGGGTCACGCGTTCACCTCGTCGGACATCTGGTCTCCGGTGGCGGCGTCCTGGCCGCGCGCGAGCCAGCGGCGGCGCTTGGGGCGACGGTGGTCGGCGCGGTTGGGATGGTCTGCGTAATCGGCGTGATCCGCGTAGTCCCCGTGGTCTGCGTCGTCGGCGTGGTCCGCTCGGCCGTCGGCGCGGCCGACGTCCCGATCCGCGGGCGCGCCGCCGGAGGAACGGGCGGAGAGAGGGTGTCCCGTATGCCCGGAACCGCCGTGCGCCGGACCGGCGCCTGGCGGGCCGTGGTCCGCCGGGGCACCGGACTCGGCGGCGGGAGCGGGAATCGACGCATCCGCCCGCACGGCGTACGAGCCGGCAGAGGAGGCCCCGGAGGAGCGCCCGCCGCTTTCGGCGCCGACCCGCATCGCCACGGTCTCCGGCCCGGCGGCCTCGGCGCGCCTGCGCAGCGCCTTGCGGCCCGCACGTCCGGAGGGGCGGCGGGAGGCGTCCGCGAGCAGGGCCAGCGCGGCGTGTTCCGCGGCGGCCGCCCGCGAGCGCGCGGTCACGGCGCAGAAGGCGTCGGCGACCGAGACCTCGCGCTGCGCCAGTTCGTGGATCAGGACGCTGCCGCGGAAGGCGATCTCGCCCACCCGGGCGCGGTCCGCGCCGGCCACGGTGAGCACCGCGCCGCCGTGCGCGTGCACGCGGAGGCCTTCGTGGCGCAGCAGTTCGGAGAGGCGGTCGACCTGAGGCGTGCGTACGTACACCTCATGGCCGTCGGCGCGGCCGCGGTACTCGGCCGCCGACTCGTCGGCCACCAGTCTCCCGCGTGCGAGCGCCAGGACACGGTCGGCGCAGTCCGTGAGCTCGCTGAGGCCGTGTCCGGCGACCAGGACGGTGCGTCCCTGGGTGGCGTACGCGCGCAGGAACTCCCGGAGCCAGCGCACGCCTTCGGGGTCCTGCCCGGCCGACGGCTCGTCCAGGATGAGGGTCTGCGGATCGCCGAGGAGCGCCCCGGCGAGGCCGAGGCGGCCCAGCGCACCCGACGACAGCGAGCCGACGCGTACCCCCGCGACGGGTGTAAGGCCGACCAGGTCCAGGACCTCGTCGACGCGCCTGCGCCGGATGCCGTGCGCGGCCGCGAGGACGCGCAGTTCGGTGCGCGCGCGGCGGCGTGCGTACGCGGGCTCGGCGCCGAGCCAGGCGCCCACCTCGCGGGCGGGGTGTCTGAGTTCGCGGTAGCGGCGGCCGCCGAACAGGGTCCGCCCACGGCCGCGCTCGAGCTGCAGCATCAGGCGCAGCGCGGTGGACTTGCCGGCCCCGTTCGGCCCGATGAACGCCGTGACCTGGCCGGGCCGCACCGAGAACGACAGCCCGTCGACGGCGAGCGCACCGCCGTGCTTCCGCGTCAGCCCCTGGACCTCGATCATCGCGTTGTCCCTCGTCGTCCTCGTCGTCGCTGGAATCGCCCGTTGCCGGATCGTCCGTCGCCGGAAGCATCCTCATGAACATTTCGGACAGTACAGGGACGAATGCGGATTTAGTTGTATCCATGCCGCATAAGCGAAGAAGAATCTGAATAGCAAAGGAGAAGCTCAACTCTGGACACGGATCTCGGCCGGGAGGGACCATCGGAAGACCGACCATGAACGCTCGGAGGCCGGCATGTCCCCCATGTATCCAGCCCCCAGGTATTCCGGCGTCACCCGTGTCCCGCCCGCCCCGCCCGCCGCCGACGCGCTGTCCCTGCTGCGCGTCGGCCTGGCCGCCAAGAATGCCGACTGGGCCGAGCAGCTCCGCTCCGGCCTCCGTCAGCTACGGGCCGACCTGCACGAGCACATCGCGGCGACGGAGGGGCCCGACGGGCTCTACGACGAGGTCCGACGCAGCGATCCGCGGCTCGCGGGCGCGGTCACCCGCCTGCGGCGCGAGCACGGACGGCTGAGCGCGATGCTGGACGACCTCAACGCCCGGGCGTCGCGCGAGCCGGACGATCCCGCGGACCCCGGTGGCATGCGCCCGCGCGTACGCGAACTGCTCAAACAGTGGGGCAGCCACCGCAGGCGCGACAACCAGCTCGTCTACGAGGCGATGTCCCTGGATATCGGCGGACAGGACTGAGCCGGGGAGGTGTCCCCGCTCCTCGTTCCGCGCACGCCCGCGTTCCGACCCCGGGTCGGGATGCGGCGTCCGTGTCTTGGGGCCGGTGTGCGCGCCGCGCTGTGTCATCCGCGGCCTCCGCACTCTCGCGCCGTCTGCCGCGGGGCCTATGCCTCGGCGCGTACGCCACGGGGCCTATGCCTCGGGCCGCAGCATCGGCGGATTGAGCTTCTCCGCCGAGCCTCGCCGGAACAACTGCGCCGGACGCCCGCCCTGACGCGTCGTCGTGCCGCCCGTCGGCACCAGGAAGTCCGGGGTCCCCGTCACCTTGCGGTGGAAATTGCGCGGGTCCAGCGCGACGCCCCACACCGCCTCGTACACCCGGCGCAGCTCGCCGACCGTGAACTCCTCGGGGCAGAAGGCCGCCGCAAGCGACGAATACTCGATCTTCGCGCGCGCCCGCTCCACCCCCTCCGCCAGGATCCGCGTGTGGTCGAACGCCAGCCGCGAACCGTCGCCGAGCTCGGCGGCCGTGGTCCACCGCGCACCGGCCGCGTCACCACCCGGCCGCGGCGCGGGCAGGTCGGGCGCGAGCACGAGGTAGGCCACGCTCACCACCCGCATGCGCGGATCACGGCCCGGGTCTCCGAAGGTCGCCAACTGCTCCAGGTGGACAGGGAGTTGGTCCAGACCGGTCTCCTCGGCAAGCTCCCGGGCGGCGGCCGCCTCCAAGCCCTCGTCCGGCCTGACGAAACCGCCGGGCAGCGCCCACTGGCCCTGAAAGGGCGGCTCACCGCGGCGAATGGTGAGCGCGTTGAGCGTGTGGTCCCGGACGGTGAGCACCACGAGATCGACGGTGACTCCGAAAGGCGGGAACTCTGAGGCGTCGGAGGGCGACATGAGTCGATCTTAGTCGTCTGCCTGACGATAAACAGCCGTCCTCGCGAATCGGCTCGTCCGTCGGCGCGTTCACCGACCCATCGGTCGGCTGATTCGGTGAACCGGGCGGAGGGTCGCGCGGTGAGGTGCCCGACGACGCATCCGGTGGGGCATCCAGTGCGGCACTCGGCGAGTCCTTGACCGACTCCTTGGGCCGGTCCGTGGACCGGTCCGTGGGCCGGTGCGTGGACCGGTTCATCGGCCGGTCCTTGAGTGTGTCCTTGAGCGGGGCATTCCAAGGTGTCACTCCGCGAGTTGGAAGCCCTCGGGCGCCTCCTCCACGACCGCCTGCCCCTGCCGGTTGACGCGAACTGTGAACGCCTCGCCCGCGATGCGGAGATCGGCGAGTTCCAGCTCGCCGAACGCCGGTGCCACGGGCGGGCGTACGATCACGCGTGCCTCGGGCGCCTCGGGCCGCACCCCGGCCAACGCCACCAGCGCGGGCAGGACCGCGGCCGCGGAGCGGGCCAGCGGACGGCAGGCAAGGGGATGGGCGACCGGGGCGTGGCCCGGCACGCGCTGCTCGCCCGCGTGCATCTCGGGCATGCGGTACCCGAAGTACGGTGCTGCTTCCAGGAGTCCGGAGAGCAGCTCGTACGCCGCCTCCGCCTGGCCCGAGACCGCGAGCCCCGCCACCGCGACACACGTCTCATGGGCCCGCACCACCCCGCCGCGCACCGCCAGCGGGTGGTACCCGTGGGTGCGCGACCCCACGCCGCGCAGCCCCCACCCGCAGTTCAGGTCCGGACTCAGCAGTCGGCGGGCCACGTCCGCGCAGCCGTCCTCGTCGAGGATCCCCGTGCCGGGCAGCTGGCCCATCGCGGAGTTCGGCACCGACACCGGGCGGCCCGCGGCATTGAGCGCCGCGGCGTAGAACACGCCCGCACCGTCCTCGGTACGGAACCGCTCCCGGAACGCGCTCGCCAACTTGTGCGCACGCGCCTCCCACGCCTCGGCGGACTCGGGGTCCCGCTCGCGCAGCAGGACCGCGGCGTGCCACGCCGCCTCGTACATCTGCCCCTGCAACTCGCAGGGTGCCGGACCGCCGGGGCCCAGTCGGACGATGCCGTCCGGGTCGGCGTCCATCGTGGCGGCGACATGGCCCAGCGCCCGGTCGAGGTGCGGGAGCAGCGGCTCGGTCTCGGAGTCGGACAGGCCCCAGCGCCGGGCCTCGCCGAGGAGCGTCACGTACAGCGCGGTGGTGCCCACGCAGTCGTAGCGGGGTGTGCGGCCTCCGGGCCCCAGGGAGTGCGGGATCCGGCCGGGCGCCTCGCCGGTCGCCGGATCGGCACGGGAGCCTTGGCGGTCCCCGAGCATGCGGAGGGTGCCGGCCGCCAGGCGGGTGCCGAGCGGGAGCAGCATGCGTGCCGTCCACAGGCTGTCGCGTCCGGTCGGTGTCAGCTGCCAGGGGGCGCCTGCCGCGGGCATGGGCACCGTTCGGTGCTCCGGATCGGCGATCAGGAGCCCGCGCAGGTCCATCAGACTCTGCCGGACCAAGGCGGCCACCCGGAAGTCGTCGCACCGCACCCGCGCCTCCGACCACGGCGGCGGCCCCAACGGCGCACGCGGGGCCGGAATCCCCGGCAGCCCGGCGCTCACTCCGGCACTCGGGGCGGCGCGTACTCCCCCAGGCTCGCCGGTGACCCGCAGCTCGACCGTCCACGACGTGGCCGGCTCCAGGGTGATGTCCCAGCGCAACAGGCCCGATGCCGCGAGCGCCGTTTCCGGTGCGGGCGCCGCGACCGCGCGTACGCCCCAGCCGTCGGACGAGGTCCAGCTGAGCCCGCCCGGGCACACGCGCGCGGGCAGGTCCGGCCCGCGCCGGCCGTTGCGCAGCTCGGACAGCGGTGCCAGGTCGGTGCCGAGTGTCAGTTCCACCGGCACTCGGACCGGGCGGGTCGCCGTGTTGCGCACGACGACCCGCTCGCGTCCGTCCGCCTGCCTCGTGCGGTCCACCACCAGGACGGGGTCCGGGGTGGGGTCCGCGACGAACCGGTGCATGGCCAGGAACCGCGCGGCCCCCGAGCCCACCACGTGGGACGACAACGGCTCGGGTTCGCTGCCCCCGATGGTCACCAGCGAACGTGCGAGCAGTCGACGGCCGTCGTGGAACAGCCCTTGGACACCCCGGCCGCGCAGTTGGCCGTCCAGCGGACAGATCGCCATCCCCGGGGCGTCGACGCAGATCAGCGCGTCGTGCGCGAGGGGGTGCGGCGTTCTGGTCCCGGTCACGTGAATGCTCCTCGTCGGCCTGCTGCGCTCGTGGATCCGCCCACGGAGGCCAGAGGACCGCCCCCGTGCCGGTCACGCGGCACGCAGCGCTTCGCGTGCCCGTTCCCATGGGCAACGCGCCGACGGGCCTGGGGTCACGCGGATCCGCGAGATGAAGCCGATTCGCCACGCCCGCAAGGCACACGCCACCCCGGCACGCCATACGCCCTCGCGCATCCCCGGTGGATCATGGAGGCTTGCGCCAGACCGACGCACGGAACCCGGGAGAACGGCACGTGATCAAGACCGGCGACTCCGATGCACCGTCGGCCGACGACGCCGAACCACACCTGAGGACACTCCGTTGCCACCCATCCCGCTGACGTTCAGCGTCCGGGAGGCCGACGGGTCGTGGATCGTCAGCGGGACGGTGGCCCAGGCGAGCGAGGTCATGGACCTGCTCACGCACTCGGCGAACGGCACGGTCGTGGTCATGGACCAGGCGACGACCAGTTTCTGGAGCCCGGCGCGCGAGTTGTGGATCCGTCGCTCGTTGCCGCCGAACTGGGAGTCGAATGTGTCGTGCACCGGGTCGGCGCGTGGGCCGCGGCCACCCCGGGCCTGTCGGACGAGCTTCTGGTGATGCGGCGTAGCGATCTCCCCCACTTTCTGGACGGCAGTTGGTCGCCGTAGTTCGTCGCCGGCCGATAGCCGCCGCTCACGGCGGGTCCCGCGGCGGCTCGGGGTCGGTCGTGGCCGACTTGTCGGGAACGACGGGCGGGGTTTCCGGTGGGGTGGCGCGCAACGGGCGGCGGGCGGGGAACAGCAGGTGGCGGGCTTCGGCCGGGTCGAGGCGGCTGTTGATGGCGGTGTGGAGCAACTGCGCGAGCCGGTAGGTGGGATCGGCGTCGAGGGCGCGGTTGACGGCCACCCGGGCGAAGGCGGGCTCGTCCCCGGTCCAGGCCGCCCACGCGACCAGGCACAGCGGCGCGGCGGAGTCCGGTGGCAGGGACCGGCGCGCGAGCGCGGTCCACAGAGCCGGCAGCGCACCGTCCTGCCACGACATCGCGTGGTCGCGGGCTTTGCGGTCGTCGAGGCCGAGGACCAGTCGAGCCGCCTCGTCGTAGGTCATCGAGCGGTCGCCGCCGGCGAATCGGGTCCGGGCGGCCTGGAGGAGGGCGATGGTCTCGTACCGGACGCCGTCCTCACCGTCGCCGCTGCGGCGTGCCAGTTCGGCGCGCCGGTGTGCGAACGCCTGCCGGACCGCCTCACGGGCGATGAACTCCGGTGGGCGTACCCGGGCCGCCAGTTCGGACAGCGGGATCGGCGGCGGGATGCCGGCCGTCACGGCGGCCGCGGCGACCGCCGTGTGCCGCTCGGCCGGGAGCGGCGTGCCGCCCGGCGGGCAGCAGGCGTGGATCCGGCAGATGTACGACCACACCCTGCCTTTCTGCACGCAGGCGGATTCCTGAAGGACGAGGCCGCGACGACGGCAGGCGCCGGCCACCGCCTCGGCCAACGGCCGGTAGAAGTCCACACCGCGGGTGCCGTCGCGTGGTGGCGTGTCGACGTACACGATCGACGACAGGAAGCGGACGCCGTGCTGGACGAGTTGCGCCGTGTGGTGATGGGCTGCGGACGCGAATCGTTCGGGCGGCGGCAGGTCGAGGCGCAGGACGGGGCCTACCCGGCCGTCCTCCGGCCGGACGCCGAGCAGCACGAGGCTGTCCGTGGGCTGGGCACCGAGCAAGTAGGGGATCGCCTCGGCCAGTTCACTCGGCGTGGCGACCTTGATGACGGTCGTGGCGGACATCGGGGTGAGGGCTGTTTCGCTCATGCATCGAGCCTGCGGCACCCCGGCGGCCGTCCAGCCCGGACCGGCCCGACTGTGGATAACTTGCGGTTGTGGAAAGCGAGTTCACTCCTACGAGTGACTGTGGCGGCCGGACGGAAATGATATTGGCCCGTGTCGCCGCAGGTCCGGCTCGAACGCCCGCGCTTGTGTGGTCAGCGCCGCGTACTCGTCCTCGGCGAGTTCCAGTTCCGCCGCCTCGACGTTCTGTTCCAACTGCTCGACGCTGGACGCTCCCGGAATCGCCACGACCGGACCACGGTGCAGCGTCCAGGCCAATGCGATCTGGGCCGGCGTGGCGTCGTGCGCCGCGGCGACCTCCTGGAGGAGTTCGAGCAGCGGCTGCGCGCGGCGCAGGTTCTCCGGGTGGAAGAGCCTGCGGCGGGCCCGGAACGCGGGCGGCGGGTTGTAGGCGTCGTAGCGACAGCCCAGCAGCCCCTGGGCGAGCGGGCTGTACGCGATGACCAGACGCCCGTTCGTCTCCGCCCACGGCACGAGGTCGTCCAGCGCGCCGGGCTTCGCGAGGCTGAACTCCACCTGATTGGACAGGACGCGGCTGCCGAGCGCGTGCTCCGCGCGACGCCAGCGGGCCAGGTCGTAGTTGCTCACCCCGATCTCGTCGACGACCTTTTCGTCCTGGAGTTCGGCGAGCCCCTGCATGGTGGTGTCCATGCCGAAGAGCCGGTTCGGGAAGTGCACCTGGTAGATGCCGATGCGGTCGAGGCCGAGGCGGTCGAGGCTGGCGTACCCGCGTGCCTTGACGACGCGCGCGACGGGAAGCACCGGGAGGAACTTCGTCGCCACGACGACACGGGCGGCGTCGGATCCGAGTGCTTCGCCGAGGATGCGCTCGCTGCGGCCCCAGCCGTACATCTCGGCGGTGTCGAACAGCGTGACGCCCAGTTCCAAGGCGCGCCCGACGAGCGCCCGGGCGGTCACCGAGGAGTACGCGTCGCCGTACCCCCATTCGCGTGACCCGAACTGCCACGTTCCGAGCCCGATGCGGCCGAGCCTGGGGAATCCTTCGACATCGAGGTGGCGCATCGTGTCCTCCCGGGGGAATCCGTGTCCACGAGTCCTGTCCCACCCTTCACCTCCGGGGCGCGTGAGCCAAGGGCAGAGGGCGGTTCTTCGCAACTTTCGGACGGCGATGCTGCTCCCTCGGGCGGCGTCGGGAGGCCGAGCGGCGGGCACGATGGCTGGATGAATCGTTTCTCCACAGATTCGGCGACGCGTTGCCACGATGTCCGGCGGAACGGATAGAAAGGTGCGTATGGACTCCTCCGACGCCACCCCGGCCGCCTCCGCACCCCGCGACCCCGCCGCCCCGACCGCACTCCGCGACGAGGCGGACGCCGTGCTGCGCGGCCTCGCGGGCGAGACCGCGCGGCTGCGCGAGGACCAGTGGCGAGCCGTCGAGGCCCTGGTCGCGGAGCACCGCCGGGTGCTGGTCGTCCAGCGCACCGGCTGGGGGAAGTCGGCGGTGTACTTCGTTGCCACGGCGCTGCTGCGTGCCCGCGGCGCGGGTCCGACCGTGATCGTCTCGCCGCTCCTGGCACTCATGCGCAACCAGATCGACTCGGCGGCCCGCGCCGGCATCCGCGCCCGCACGATCAACTCGGCCAACATCGACGACTGGGACTCGATCCAGGCCGAGGTCGCCGACGGCCTCGTCGACGTACTCCTGGTCAGCCCGGAGCGCCTCAACAACCCGGACTTCCGCGACACCGTGCTGCCGAAGCTGGCGGCGACCTGCGGGCTCCTGGTCGTCGACGAGGCACACTGCGTGTCCGACTGGGGCCACGACTTCCGCCCCGACTACCGCAGGCTGCGCACGCTGCTCGGCGATCTGCCGGGCGGGGTGCCGGTATTGGCCACGACCGCGACGGCCAACGCACGGGTGACCGCGGACGTCGCCGAGCAACTGGGCACCGGCGCGGAGAACACCGACGCGCTCGTGCTGCGCGGTTCGCTGGACCGCGAGAGCCTCACCCTGGGCGTCCTGCAACTGCCCGACGCCGCCCACCGGTTGGCGTGGCTGGACGCGCACCTCGACGAGTTGCCGGGGTCCGGCATCATCTACACCCTCACGGTGGCCGCGGCCGAGGAGGTGACCGCGTACCTGCGCTCGCGCGGCCACACCGTGGCGTCCTACTCGGGGCGGACCGACGACGCCGAGCGGCAGGCGGCCGAGGCCGACCTCCTGGCCAACCGCGTCAAGGCCCTGGTCGCGACCTCCGCGCTCGGCATGGGCTTCGACAAGGGCGACCTCGGATTCGTCGTACACCTGGGGGCACCGCAATCCCCCATCGCCTACTACCAGCAGATCGGACGCGCGGGCCGCGCCGTCGAGCGCGCCGACGTCCTGCTGCTGCCGGGTCGCGAAGACGAGGCGATCTGGCGCTACTTCGCGTCGTTGGGCTTCCCGCCCGAGGACCAGGTGCGCCGCACCCTCGACGTCCTCGCGTCCGCCGACCGCCCGCTCTCGACCGCGGCCCTGGAGCCGCGGGTCGACCTGCGGCGCAACCGGCTGGAGCTGATGCTCAAGGTGCTCGACGTCGACGGTGCGGCGCGGCGGGTCCGCGGCGGCTGGACCGCCACCGGCCAACCGTGGCGATACGACACCGAGCGCTACGCGCGCGTGGCGCAGGCCCGCGCCCACGAGCAACAGGCCATGCGCGACTACGTGGCAACCACCGGCTGCCGGCTGGAGTTCCTGCGCAGGCAGCTCGACGACGAGCAGGCCGTGCCCTGCGGACGCTGCGACGGGTGCGCGGGGCCCCGCTACGACGCCGCCGTCGATCCCGGCGCACTCGACGCGGCGCGCGCGGCCCTCGGCCGCCCTGGGGTCGAGGTGGAACCACGCCGCATGTGGCCGACGGGGATGACGGAGGCGGGCGTACAACTCAAGGGGCGCATCCCGGCCGACGAGCAGGCCTCGACGGGACGGGCGCTCGGGCGGCTGTCCGACATCGGCTGGGGAAACCGGCTGCGCCCCGTGCTCGCGGCCGATGCCGGGGACGCCCCGGTCACCGACGACGTCTTCAATGCGGTCGTCCAGGTCCTGGCGTCGTGGGGCTGGGAGCGGCGGCCCGCCGGTGTGGTCACGATGGCCTCCCGCACGCACGGGCTGTTGATCGACAGCCTCGGAGCCCGGTTGTCCGAGATCGGGCGCCTGCCGTTCCTCGGCCGGATCGAGTACGCCCCAGGCGCCGAGCCGGCCCCGGCCCGCAGCAACAGCGCGCAGCGACTGCGCGCACTGGCAGGGGCGTTCACCGTACCGCCGGACCTCGCCGCAGCGGCCGCAGCCGTCGACGGACCGATCCTGCTGGTCGACGACCGGGTCGACAGCGGCTGGACGGTCACGGTCGCGGCCCGGCTGTTGCGGCGGGCGGGTGCCGCCGAGGTGCTGCCCCTGGTGCTGGCGGTCGAGGCGTAACGACGGCCCGATGCGGATCGACACCACCCTGACAGCAGAGATATATCGATAATTCAGGCGACCCAATCGAGTTGCCGCCATCAAGCCAAGCCCATCCCGCCACAGGCGGCGACGATGCCTGAAATCGTGCGGCGCCGCCGAGCGACCGGGGGCCCGGCGACGCGCGTACGACCCTGGGACGCGTCGCGATCCAACGGACAACATGGGTTGCCAGAACGGACAAAAGCCTGCGGAATCGCGTGAAACAGTGACAGCCAACTGCCAACAACGACCGTGCGAGACGGATGTGTCGGTCGTGTGAAACGTGGGATTCCTGTGCAGCTGATCACGTTTCCCTGTTGCCGCCACTCCCATGCGCGCGGAAGAATCGACATAGCGTCCTGGTGATCTTTGCGGGCCGCATCACTTTGTGATGCGGCAGAATCCGCACGGTCTCGCCGGCGCGACGACAACCGGCTGACGACGGTCCGCTCCCCCGGACCGCTCCCGGACCAAAGGAGGGCCGTGTCTGCCACCGCCGCCGCCTCAGCCTCCCTGTGGTCCAGACTCAGCCACCGCCGCGTTCCCGCCCAGGAACCCGTGCGCATGGTCGATCCCGAGCAGTGGCAGGCGTACGACGTGCCGCTCCTGCGCGACCCGCGCGGACTGCTCAAGCGCCTCCACGACCTCCACCGGCCCGAGCCCGGAACCGCCGTCGTCGCCGTCCTCGACGCGGACGGACGTCCCGTCGCCAGTGCGTCGTTCGCGCTCGACAACGGATCGGGACCGACCGACGGGTGGGAGTGCCGCAACACGATCCTGGCGCACCTGCGCATGATCGTCCCGGACGACCTGCGCCGCGCCACCCCCACGCGCACGACCGTCCTGCTCCTGTGCCGCGACGGGCAGCGCGACTGGGAGCCCGACGACGGCCGCTGGATGTGGGGCCTGCGCGACGCCTGCGGCCTCCACGGCCTGCGCTGCGGCGCGGCGGTGATCATGGCCGAGGACGGCTGGCAGGTCGTCGGCGACGGGCGGAACGGCCGTACGCCGGCCCCGGTGGGGCAGCCGAATCCGGCACGCCGGCCCATGGTGTCGGCGTCTCCGCGCCCGGCCGTCCCCACGCCCGCCACTGCGCTCCCGGCAGCCGCGGCCCTTCCCGCCGCGTCACCGCCCGCGGCCTCCGACACCCCGCACCACCCCGTGGCGCGTCCGCATCCGCCGCACCGTTCCGACCACGCGGGCGTCGCCGTGGCGGCATTCGCCGACTACCCCGAGGGCCCCGCGCCGCCCCCGAGACCACCGGTGGTCCGCCTGGTCCCGGACGTGGCCACGGCATAGGACCTGCGGCCGGGCAACACGCAGTTCGGCGCAGGACGCGGTGGTACGAAGCCCCTTTGAGCGCGCTGGACGAAGCCCGCCCCGAAGACGGCGCATCGCCCTGCGCTCGCGAGCGCGTCGCGCACGACGGCTCCTGTGTGGCCGCGGTCGACGGGGTGTCTGGTCGTCGGGAATCCGCAATCCGGGCGTGGCCCTTGCCCTACCAACAGGGCCAATGGACGTCCCGCTCGGCGCGCTGCCGAGGCGACGGAGGGGCGGTCCCGGACGAGACACGGGTGGCCGACAGCCGTCTGTCCGGACGGCCGCACTCCAGGACAGGAGCCCGAAGCCCCTTACCGGGGCAGACCACCGCCGGCGAAGGGGCACCGGGGCCGGGCAGCGCAGGCAGGTGTGAAGCGGGTGCGGACTGACGGCCGCCGAGTTCCGCCGGACCGGGCGTGGCAGGCGCGGGCGGCCGACCCGCGCCGATTCGGGCGAACTGCGGGCGGGGTACGCGGGCTGACGATGTGTCAGGAAGAAGCACCGGACGCCACACCACCGCGGACGTCGCCAGCGGCCGCGTGCCGCCGTACGAGAGCAGGCCCCAGGTCCGCATGCGGGAACCGGTCGGTTCGGGACCACAGGCGCCGCTCAGGGGGCTTGCGGGGCATCCGCCGCACGGGCCGCACGCGCGCTCGGCCGCAGCAGAGCCGCGAGTAGCCGCGATCCGCCCGCCGAAGGGTGCCGCCGCGCAGACCGGAGCCTCACCCGAAAGCGATCTGACCGCGCCCGGCCCGTACAACTCCGCGGGCCTGCCGCGTTGCAGCCCACGAGCCGTTCCGCGTACTCCCGGAAGAGGCGCGCACCGCACCGCGGCCGCTCGGCGAACCGCAAGGCCCGAGGGGCAAGTTGACGGGGCGTCAAGTGGGGTGTGGCGCCCCGCCAGGGGGCGGCTAGGCGCCGCGGTGGCCCTGGGACGAGAGCCAGTCCGCGAGTTCGGTGGTGACGGTCAGGGCGTGCTCCTGCACCATCTCCGGAGCGTGCAGGCGGTTCGTGAGGTGTTCGCCGTGGAACGGCTTGATGCCTGCGACGAGCTTGCGGACCCCGAACAGGTTGCAGAACGCCTCGGCGTCTCCGGCCTCGTAGGCGTCGTCCCATTCCTTGCGGTCCGCGACGTTCAGAGTGGCGAAGGCGTACCGGTTGAGGTACGCGGCCAGCATGTCCACCACAGTGCTGCACGCGCGGTACTGCTGGAGTGTCAACCGGTCTTCCTGATCACTCAGGAAACGGTCGAGGAGCTGGGCTATAGAGGGGGATTCGGACATGGAAGGGAACCGTAGCCCACTGGCTTCGGCCGAGAACGGGCCCGGTTGCCGGGCTACCGAAGGCGATTCCGACATGGGAACGAACCGTAGCCGACTTCGGCCCCGCGCGTGCGGCTCGGGGCAGGAGTACGTCCCCACGAGTGGTCCTGTGGTACGGCAGCACTGACCGCCCGGCCGCGTGAGCGAACCGGGCAGCAGCCCCGGACGGCGGTGGAGCGCACCGAAGGCACCCGCAGAACCGGCCGAGGGCCCGCACCCAACTGCGCGTTCCGGACAGTCGAGTCCGAGCACGCCGAGCTGGGACACGCCGGACCTTGGACACGCCACGTACCCCGGGCATCGGCACCATCCAGGACACCGCACGGCACGGCCCGGCACCGAGGAACGCGCGCACGCGAACACACGCGCGCGCACCCGAACACCGGGGACCGCGCCGGGGGTCGGACCCGTGAGCAGCCAGTCGTCCGCCGCCGCGAACCGGACAGGTCGGGGCCGCGCCGCACGCCGGGCGGCCGAACCCGCGAACGGTACGCGCGGGTGGCCCGCGCCCTACGTACACGCCGCACGTACACGCCCGACGCGCGTGCCGTAAGTGCGTGTCGTAGGTGCGCGTGTCGTAGGTGCGTGTCGTGCGTGAGCGCCGGCTCAGAGGCCGGTCAGCGCCCGCACCTCGTCCAGGTCCCCGCACACGATGACCGCGCCGGTGCCGGCACCGATCGCGGAAACGAGCGCGTCCGTCGAGCGGGCCGGGTCGGCGAAGCCGTTGACGACCAGCACGACGGTCTCGCGGCGCAGTTGGCGGTCGTTGAGCGCCGGGGCGTAGAACACGTCGCGGCCCTCGGTGTACTGACGCCAGTACTGCTCGGCGCCGAACGACTCCTCGTGCTGCTGCCACGGGTGCGGGTCGCCGGTCGTGAGCACCAGGATCGAGTCCGGTGCCGCGCCCTGGTCCAGGAGCCGGTCGACGGTGTCGTCGGCGACGTCGAGGGCGGTGTCCGGGGTCGCGGACACGAGGCGGATGTCGGGTCCGGCGGGACGTTCGCCCTGACGCGCCGCGGGGACCGTCGGGGTGACGGGCGCGGACGCGGCGGCGGGCGGAGCGGCAGGCGCCGCCGGGGCGGTCGGAGCGGTGGGTGCGGCCGACACAGGCGGTGCCGTCGGCGCGGGCGGTGCGGCCGGCGCGGGAACCGGTGCGGTGGCGGCCGGAGCGGCGGGACGCGGCGGTCCCGGCTTCGGCGCGGACGGCCGCGGCGGGCCCGGCTTGGGCGCGCCGGACGCGTGGGCGGGGTTACGGGGTACAGACGGCTTGGGTGCCGCGGACTTTGCTGTCGTCACCAGATTCGCAGTCGTGAGTCGGGAAACACTGGATTCTTCGTCGGTGGCTCCGGAATGACCGGAGGCGGGGATCTGCGGGGACGCCCCGGACAGATCGGCGTCCGGTTCCCCGGAAAACACACGCGGCATGGTCGCCAGTCTTATCAAAGCCTCCCCGGGCATGCACAGACCGGGTCGGTGTCGGCTGATGTAACGGTTGGAATTCGGCCGGGTCCGCGGGTGCCTCAGGGGCACGTACGGTGGGTCCGGCCGCCATCGGAACCGGGCGTCCGAACAGGGTCGGAACGGCTTCGGATCCGTGGTGCGGAGCGGCGGCACTCGCGCGGCGCTCGAGCGGGGACGGGCGCGTTGGGTCAACGGGCGCTACCGCGTCATTCGTCCACCACCACTCCGTACTCGGTCACCAGGGCGGCGAGCCCTTCGGCGTAGCCCTGCCCCACCGCGCGCAACCGCCACGCGTCATCGCGACGGTACACCTCGGTGAGGATCATCACCGTCTCCTCCCCGCCGGTGAGCCGGAAGTCGGCGAGCCTGCGTCGTGTGACGGGGTCGACGATACCGACGGCGACGGGGACTTGGGCGAACGCGGCACCGGCCGCGGCGTCGAGCGCCAGCGCCACCAGGACGCGCACCCGGCCGTCCGGGAGCTTGGTGACGTCGATGTCCACCGAGTCCGAACCGCGCTTGCCGTCCTGCAACTTGCCGGCCAGCCGCACCGCGCCGCTCGGGTGCACGGGCTGGTTGTAGAAGACCAGGTCCTCGTCGGCGCCGACGCGCCGGTCGTCGTCGAGGACGAGCACGACCACGTCCGCGTCGACCGCCTCGGGCCCCCACCACGCCGCCTCGACGCGCAGGGCGCCGGTGAACGTGCCGAGCTGGTCGATGGTGACGGCCTGGCCACGCTTGAGTGCGCGCGGCTCCTCGACGGGCGGGGCGGGCAGCGAAGTCCGCGGGTGGGACAGCGGGTCCGGCGCGGTGGTCCGGCCGGTCACCGGGCGCGTGGTCGGCACGGGCGGGATCGACGGAGTCGACGGAACCGGCGGCACGGAAGGCGTCGCCGGTACGGACGGACGCGGCAGGATCGTCGGCGCGGCAGTCGGCATCGGGGGCCGCGACGGAGGCGGCGGAGTGCCCGGCGGCGGGACGCTCGGCCGAGGCGGTACGACCGACTCCCCGACCGTCTCCGGCACAACTCCGCGCGCCTCATCCGACGCCCCGTCAGGTGCCGCATCGAGCGACGTGTCAGGCGCCGCGTCCACCCGCGCGCCTAGGCCCGCCTCGGCCAGTGCCTCGGGCGCGACGTCGGCGGCGGTGTCGGGCACGGCCTCGGAGCCGGTGTCCACCGCGGACCCGCCCGCCGGACCGGTCCGCGGATCCGCCGTCTCCGGAGACAGCGCGGGCATCGGTGACGACGGCGTCAGTCCGCGCCGCCTGGGCGCGCGGCCCCCGGCCCGTTCCACACCCGTCCGCGACTTGCCCGCGCCTCCCGTGCCCAGGCCCGCGTCCGGCCCCGCATCCGGTCCCGCGTCCTTATGCACGACGTCCTGCGCCGCATCGCGCGCCGTACCGGGACCCGAGCTGCTGAGGGCCGCCGTGACAGCCGGCGAGGGGGGCGGCGGAATCGGCGGGATCGGTACGGTCCCCGGCTCGGTCGCCTCGACCGGCGTGTCCCCCGTCCGCGGACCGTCGCCGGCCACCAGCGGACCGGCCGTGTGCGGCGGCGTGTGGCCCGAACTCCCCGGTCGGGGCAGCAGGAACCCGCTGGTGGTGCGCGGCGGCCCTGTGACGGCGCCCTGGGCCCCGGAAGCCCCGGCGTACGCGAGCGCCCCGGCCGCCGCGACGCGCGACGCCGCGTCGGCCGCCGAGCCGCGCTCCCTCTCCAGGTCCGCGAGCAGCGCCAGGAACACCGGCTCGATGAGCACCCGGATGCCGCGCTGACGCGCCCAGTACGTCCGGTCGGAGGACTCGTCGGGGTCCGCCACGACGAGGACGTCCACGCGGTCGTGGATGCCCGACGCGAGTTCGAGCCGGGCCCGCGCCAGACGCTGCTCCAACTCGGAGCGCGTCACCGCGAGGTACCCGTGGAACAGCACGTGCTGCCCGGGCAGCAGCGGCCGGCCGCGCGCCAGCATCCGCGGCGTGCCGTGCGCCGAGGCGGACTGGCCGGAGGCCGTGTCTCGGGCCATGCCGATGATGTCGTCGAGGGCGATCCGCGGAATGCCCAACTGGGCCGCGACGCGCGTCAGATCCGCGCGCTCCTCGCGGTCGATGACCGGACCGGCGGCGACCATCGACGCCGCCAGCGTGGTGACGTACAGCCGGTCGAGGTCCTTGCGCTGCGCCTCGGAGATGCCCAGCGACACGGCCAGTTCGGCCAGGTCCGCGGCCTCCTCGGGCGTGATGACGCGGTCCTCCAGGGCGGCGTCGAGCACCGCCAGGTAGCTGTCGGGACCCTCGCCGACCCCGGTCGGCGGGCCGAACGCGCGGGCCTTCTCCAGGTACGACACAGCAACCCGGCGGCGCGCCTGCTCCGCCTCCTCCCGCGCACGCCGCGCCGCGTGCGCGTCGTCGCGCGTGTAGGGGCGCGGCTCACCGGCCTTGCGGCGCGGCCAGTTGAGGGACGCCGCGACCGTGCGCGCCTGTTGCCAGTGCCGCGCCTCGCCCGCGCCCTGGTCCAGGTAGTACGACAGGAGGCGCGCCGCGCCCATGGCCTTCGCAGCGGCGCCGTACCCCGAGTCGACCGGCACGCTCGCCGCCTCGCAGCACGCGATCAGCGAGAAGCGCGGTGCCTCGGGCACGTACTCGGGCGCCTCGCGCATCGTGCACAGCATGGTCAGCGGGGGCACCGAGGGGTGCCTGCGGCGCTGGAACTCGCGTTCCAGGAAGCCGAGCTCGAAGCGCGCGTTGTGGGC
This sequence comes from Streptodolium elevatio, assembly GCF_053592165.1. Lineage (NCBI taxonomy): Bacteria > Bacillati > Actinomycetota > Actinomycetes > Kitasatosporales > Streptomycetaceae > Streptodolium > Streptodolium elevatio. The sequence goes on along the minus strand of NZ_JBSFVE010000027.1, from coordinate 71,346 downwards.
GACGACGACGCGCTGCCGCAGCAGGCCGACCAGCCACGGGGCGATGTCGCCGAAGCCGGGCGCGTCCACGATGTCGTCGTCGAACAGCCCATGGGTCTGGAAGTCCCCGACCGGACCGTCCGGATTGAGCAGCGTGGTGAAGAAGTCGGTCACCTGGCCGTCCGGGTCGCACAGCGCGACCGCGATCTCCACGATGCGGTGGCGGTGCGGCGACAGCCCGGTGGTCTCCACTCCCACCACGGCATAGCCCGGACATTGCAGGCGGTCCCCAAGACGCACGGTCACCCCCCATTGATGGTCTGCCGACCGGCGGGCGGTGCGGGGCACCCCCCGGTGGCGTATGGGATTCCCACGGACCCCTCGGCCCGGGAAAATACCCGTTCGCGGCGGCCCGCACGCGGAGACGGAGCGGCGCGCGGGTGAAACCGAACCATACGCCGGTTCACCCACACGCCGCCGAAATGCGCGTCCGAGGACTGCCGTTTGCGCGGGCGGGAGGTCAGGAAGCGCTGTCGGAGGGAACAGGCATGCCGACCTTCGCGCCGTTCCTGATGGTGTCGAAGACCGCGCGGCCCGGCGCGTTGGGCACGTCGTAGATCACGGTGGTGAGCACCGGGTACGAGCCGTCGACCTCGGCGTTGATGATGACGAACTGCGCGTAGATGATGCGGTTGGCCGGGTCGCGCACCTTGTACTCGAGGATGTGCGCCTCTTTGCCGTCGACCGTGGTGCCGGTGTTCTTCTCGGTGTTCACGAGCTGGTAGCCCTCGCCGTCGAGGCTTTCGTACCTCTCCTGCGTCTCGGTGACGGCCTTCGCGAACGAGCTTGCCGAGGTCGTGTCGACGTACGACTCGCCGAGGTAGCAGTCGCCCGGCGAACCGGAAGGCCCGTCGGACGGCCCGTCCGAGGGACTGCCCGACGCCGGCTCGCACGCGATGCGGTCCTTGCGCTGGTGGGTCGGCTCGCCGTTCGGCTTCGGGACGTCCCAGTCCTTGATCCGCGGAACCGACACGCCCGTGCCGGGATCGAGGAGCGTGCCAGCCGTCGCCGTCTTGTCGTCGTCACCGCCGCCCAGCAGCACGATCAACGCCGCGACCAGACCGCCCACGACGAGCACCGACACAATCGCGATGATCGTGTTCCGGTTGCGCCGACTGGGCCCGCCCTGGCCCTGCCCCGGGTACGCACCGTACGGCGGGTACGGCGTCTGCCCCGGCGCGGACAGCTGACCCGGGCCGTACATCTGCCCGGGGCCGGAACCCGGCATCTGTCCGGGGCCCGACCCCGGCATCTGCCCCGGGCCCGAACTGTGCACGGGGCCGGGTTGGAACTGGTCCGAGGGGTATCCGCCGGGCTGCTGGTCCGACGGCTGGCCGGGCGCGGGCGGCACACCGGGCGAGCTGTCGGTCCGCGGACGTGAGGATTCGGTCCATTGGGTGCCGTCCCACCAGCGCTCCATGCCGGATGCTGAAGGGTCGTCGTACCAGCCGGGAGGTATCGAGGCAGTCACGCGGGCAACCTACCGTCCGCTCCCGCGCGACGTGCGGCGTGCGCCGAACCGTGATGGGACATCAACCGAACTGTCGTGAATGTCCCACGGGATCCCGGGTCAGAAATCCAGCGCGGTCTGTCCCGCGTCCTCCAGCACCGAACGCACCCGCTTGAGGTGCCGCCAGCGCGGCAGATTGTCGAGGTACGCCCACGACATGCGGTGATACGGGGTCGGCCCCCGCTCCTCCAGCGCCGCCTGGTGCACCGGCGACGGATACCCGGCGTTGTCGCCGAACGCGAATTCCGGGTAGTCGAGGCCCAGTTCCGCCATCAGCCGGTCGCGGTGCACCTTCGCCAGCACCGACGCCGCCGCGACACCGACGCACACGCGGTCGCCCTTGACCACGGTACGCACCCGCCACGGGTCGCCGAGGAAGTCGTGGCTGCCGTCGAGCACGACCGCGTCGGGCCGTACCGGCAAAGCCTCCAACGCACGTACTGCGGCGAGCCGCAGCGCGGCGGTCATACCGAGTGCGTCGATCTCCTCGTGCGACGCCGCGCCGAACGCGTGGGCGACGGTCCACTCCGCGACCAGCGGCGCCAACTCCTCGCGGCGCTGCGCGGTCAGCAGCTTCGAGTCGGTGAGCCCCGTCGGCGGTACGCCGAGCGCCGACACCGCGGCACCGACGACCACCGGTCCCGCCCACGCACCGCGGCCCACCTCGTCGACCCCGGCCACCACCAGCGCCCCGGCCTCGCGCAATTCGCGCTCCACGGCGTCGGTCGGCCCGTCGAGGGCCTTCTTGGCACCGGCCTTCTTCGCAGTGGTCTTCTTCGCAGTGGTCTTCTTGGCGCCCGCCTTCTTCGCGGCGGGCTTCCTGGCCGCGGCCTTCTTGGCGGCAGTGGTCGCGGGGGAGGCCGACTTCGCCGGCCTCAGGCCCGGCGCCCGCCCGTTCGCCGCCGTCCGCGCCCCGGGCACGGCAGCCGCCGTGTCCGCGCCAACCGCGTCCTCGACAACCGCGTCTTCCGCAACCGGGTCGTCGGCGACGACGTGCTCGTCGACCGCGTCCTCCGCAGCACTGTCGGCGGGTGCGTCGACCGTCACGCGGGGCTGTTGCGGGATGCTCACGAGATCAGGCTATCCCTCTCGCCCGCCCGCGATGACCACGACCGGCGCCCGGCGACGGCGCGCACTGCCGGCGCACTGCCCGTGCACCTGCGCGCGTCGCGCGTCACCTGTGTCCGTCACCCGTGCGCGTCACCGGTGCCCGACCGCGGTCTCGCGCTCAGACGCGGCGTGGAACGACGCCGGCATGCGTACCTCGTGGTACAGCGACACCCCCGCATCCGCGAGTGCGGTACGCAGCTCCCGCGCCCCCGCCGCCCCCGCGATCGCCCGCGCGGCCAACCCGGCCAGGTCCAGCGGCACCCCGTCGTACCCGGTAACCCGGTCATGTCCGGACCACGTCAAGTCCCAGCGCGCGCGGCCCGCGTCGACCCACGCACACCCCAGCAGCGCCGTCAGCGCGGACACGACGGGGCTGTCCGGTCCGGTCTCGGCGGCACCGCCGTCCGCGTGTTCGCGAGCCAGCTTCGCCCCCTGCCCCTCGACGAGCAAGGCCACCACGCCCCCGAGGGTGACCGGCAGTTCGGCACCCGCGCGGCGCGCCGCCGGCGCCAGCCGGGACGCCCGGTACGCCGCCCGGTAGCCGCTCACCTGCCGCAGGAACGCCTCGCGGTCGAGCGACGTCATGCCGTCGAGCATCTCGAAGGCGCCGCTCGCCGCGATGCCCTCGTCGTCGGTGGCCAGCAGGTACGCGTGCAGGTGCGACACGACGCGGCGCGGGTCGTCGAGGCCGAGCGCCAGCCCCTGCTGCCCGCCGCGCAGCGCCACGGTCCCCGGCAGCGGACGGGCCCGCAGCCGGGCCGCACGCTCGACCAGGACGCGCGGCGGCTCGTCGTCGGCAAGGCCGTCGAGGGCGGCGACGCGGACCGGGTCGGCAACCAGGGCCTTGAAGTCGCCGAGCGGATCGAGCGGCAGAACACCCGTGGCCAGCCCGGCGTTCAGGTAGCCGCGCCGGTACCACCCCCATGCGACCTGTACGCGGCGCAGCGCGTCGAGGCCGTCGGCGATCGCGTCCGTGCCGTAGACGCCGGCGGCGTACCGGTCGGCGGTGCGCTCCTGGAGTTGCAGGACCGGCGCGCAGATCTCCTCGTAGCGGGTCGCGAAGCGCTGCGCCGCGTCGGCGAGTCCGCCGGCGCCGCGCGCACGTGCCGATTCGGCGAGGCCGGCGACCATGTCGAGTCCGTGCAGCGCCAGTTGGTCGGGCAGCGGCGGACGGCGGCGGCGCAGGCCGCCGAGCGCGGAGGCGACGACGGCGCGCAGTTGCGGCTCGGTCAGGCAGGTCGGGACTGCGGAGCCGAGGACGAGGTGCTTGTGCAGCGTGATGCCGGGGCGGCGTACCGCGCGCAGGCCGACGACCGTGCCGCCGGTGAGCACGATGCCGTCCGGTTCCGGGACTTGGAGCTCGCGGGCGGTCGCGCGGACGAGAGCCCACAGGCGGGGCTGGTCACGCGGGGTGACGGCGATCCCGGCGGGCAGGCGGCGCGGTCCGGCGAGTTCGAGGACCAGGGCGACGAGGGCGATCACCAACTCGGCGACGATGACCGCCTCGCCGGAGGCGAACAGGTCGAAGCCGCGCACCATCAGCCCGATGGCCAGGGCCACGAACACGAACGGCAGGGCGACCGCCACATACAGCGCGATCAGCACTCCGACCGCGGTGAACGCCCGCAGTCCCGCAGCCCTCACACCCACGTCCCCTCCGTACCCTCTCCACCCGTACGCGCGGTCGCGCGGGCAGCCGGTGCACACCCTATTGGCTCCGGGACGCGCCGGTGCGCTGACGATGAGTCAGCGTGCGGAAGGCGGGGGCACGCGGGACGCGCGAGGACTGCGGCCGAGAACTACGGCTCAGGTCCGCGGCTCAGGCGGGCTTGGCGACGCCGGACAGGTCGAGCGGCTCCAGCAGTCGGTGCGGCGAACGGAGCGCGAGGCTGACGGGGTCGGTCCTGGTGTGCGTGAGGATGCCCGGGCCGGGCCGCATCTCCAGTTCGTCGGGGGGCGCGACGGTGCGGCACCCGGGGCACAGGCCGCTCCGGTCGACGATGACCCCGCAGGGGATGTGCACGAACTCGCGCAGCGCGCCCGCGGCGGACGGCACGAACTCGATCGCCCACTGGGCGAGTGCGAAGACCGCGGGCCACAGCGCGCGCCCGGTGTCGGTCAGGACGTACTCGTCGCGCGGCGGGGACTCCTGGTAGCGGCGGCGCTCCAGGACGTCGGCATCGACCAGGGCCGTAAGGCGCGAGGTGAGTACGGCGCGCGGGATGTCCAGGTGCGCCTGGAAGTCGCTGAAGCGGCGGACGCCGTAGAAGACGTCGCGGACCACGAGCAGGGTCCACCGCTCGCCGACCAGTTCGAGAGCGCGGGCGAGAGCGCACTGCTGGCCCGCGTAGTCCTTGCCGAGTGCCATGCCCACCAGCGTACCTCTCTTGGTTCATTCATTGAACTCAAACTGCTACAGTCGAGCCGGTCGGTTCAGTGAATGAACTGACGAACGAACTGGCAAGCCCGCGGCGGCGCGCGTCCGCGCCCGCACCGCAGTACCGACCGCACCATCGCTCCGAGGGGACCCCATGCCGCCGACCGCCGCGTCCGCAGCAGAGCCGACAGCCACACCGACCACCACGCCGGCCACGCCAGCCATCACGGCGACCACCACGGCGCCCCGGACGCAGGGACCGTCCGCATCGGCGCCGACAGCCACCGCACCATCGTCGCCCGCCCGCACCGGGGACGAAAACCGGACCCGGCACGCCCGGACCGCCTCCCCGGCCGTCACACTCGCCGCCGTCGTGGCCGCGACCCTGCTGGTCCTGATGACCTACACGGCCCCCATCTCCGTGCTCCCCGACACCGTCCGCCACCTGCACTCCGGGCCGACCGGCCCGGCGTGGATCCTCAGCGGCATCAGCCTCGGCCTCTCCGCGTTCCAACTGACCGCCGGAAGCCTCGCCGACATCCTCGGCAGGCGCCGCGTCTTCGTCGCCGGCGCGCTCGGCCTCGCCGCCGCGTCCGCGCTCACCGCGCTCGCCGGGTCGCTGGCCCTGTTCGTGATCGGCCGCGTCCTCCAAGGCGTCGCCGGCGCGGCCCTGCTCGCCGCCGGACTCGGCCTCGTCGGACACGCCTTCCCCACCGGCCACGCCCGCGTACGCGCCACCGCGTCCGTCGGCGCCGCCCTCGGCGCCGGCATCGCCGTCGGCCCCCTCGCGGCCGCCGGCCTCACCCGCGCGGGCGGCTACGCCACCCCCTACTGGACCCAGACCGCGGCAGCCGTCGCCCTGGCCGGCGTCGCCGCACTACTGCTCACCGAGTCGCGGTCGCACGTACGCCGACGCCTCGACCCCCTCGGCGCCCTCACCCTCGGCGGCGGCATCGGGGCCCTCACCGCCGCCCTCGTCGAGGGGCGCCAGGGCTGGGGTCGACCCGTCGTCCTCGTCCTGCTCGCGGCGGCCGCGGTGCTGCTTGCCGCGTACGTCGCCACCGCGCTGCGCGGCCGCGAGCCCATGATCGACGTACGCCTGCTGCGCCGCCCGGTCTTCGCGCTCTCCCTGCTCGGGTCCTTCATCACCGGACTCGCGGTCATCGCGGTCGGCTCCTACCTGCCCACGCTCTTCCAGGGCGTCCTCGGCCTCAGCCCGCTGGCGTCGGCGGGCGTGCTCGCCTTCTGGTCCGCGAGTTCGGTGGTCGCGTCCGTCGCCACCGGCCGCCTCACCGCACACATGCCCGCCCGCCGCCTCGTCGCCGTCGGCCTGACGGTCATCGCCGCCGGGTTCCTGACGCTCGCCGGAATGGACACCGGCACGCACTGGCCCCGCCTCGTCCCGGGCCTCGTCGTGGCCGGCCTCGGACTCGGCGTCCTCAACGCGGCCTCGGCGCGGCTCTCCGTGGAGAGCGTCCCGGTGGACCGCGCCGCCATGGGCGCGGGCGCGGCCAATACCGCCCGCTACACCGGAGCGTCCATCGGCGGCGCGCTGGTCGTCGCGGTCGTGCAGTCCGCGGACGGCGCCACCCCGGCCGACGCCCTCGCGGCCGGCGGCGACCGGGCGATCCTGCTCGGCGTCGTGCTGGCCGTGCTCGGCGCCGGGGCGGCCCTCCTCGTCCGCGACCGCACCGCGGCCGGCGCCCCGAGGACGTGACGCTGGTCGCATCCACGGGACCGGTCCGCGGCGAACCACCCCGCAATCCCGCCCACAATCCCGGCCGTAAGCCCGCCCGCAAGCCCCCTTCGCGCCGCCGTACCCGGGTACGGCGGCGCGAAGGGGTTCTGGCCGACCCGCCGCTCAGCGGATACTGAACAAACGAAATCTCCCCCTGAAACGGTGAGAAAAGCTCAGAAAACGACAAAAGCCATGGCCCGACGCGCCCGCCACACGTGGCGGACGCCGCCGTCTGGAAGACTTCACCCACGTGACCACCGAAGCACCCGCGACGCCTGCCGCAGGCTTGCCCGGCCCGGCGCCCCGCGGCCGACTGCGCGCCGCCGCGATCGCGATAGCCGACCGGCCCTACGCGATCACCGCGGCGCTCATCGGCCTCATCATGGTGCTCGACCTGTCCGGTCCCGACTGGCCCGCCGCGATCTTCCGCGCCAAGCTCGTCGAGGAGCACAACGCGCTCCTGTGGAACAACCAGTGGTACGGCGGCCACCTGCTCCCCGGCTACAGCGTCGTCACGCCGCTCCTGTCCCAGGGCATCGGCACCCACACCCTCACCGCGCTGTCCTGCATCATCTCCGCGTGGGCGTGGTCCCGCCTCGACGTCGGCCGCGACGAACTCGCCCGCCGCGTCGGCAGCTGCTGGTTCGCCGTCATGGCGTCCGTCGACTACCTCATCGGCCGCACGCCCTTCGCCCTCGGCGTCGCCGCCGGCCTGCTCGCCATCCTCGCGGCCCGCAACCAGCGCCTCTACTGGGCAGGCGCCGCATCCCTGCTGTGCGGCCTCGCCAGCCCGCTGTCCGGGGCCTTCCTGCTGCTGATCGGCCTCGCCTGGGTCCCGCGCCAGAACGTGTGGCCGACCCGCTTCAGCTTCGGCCCGGCCGGCGTCGGACTGCTCGTCTCGCTCGCGTTCCCCAGCGAGGGCATGTTCCCGTTCCCGTGGTGGCGGTTCTGGCCGATCATCGCGCTCGCCGCCGTCGGCCTGTGGCTCATCCCCGCGTCGCAGCGCAGCGCCCGGCGCTTCCTGGTCCTGTACGCGGCGTCCGCAATCGTCTTCTTCTTCGTCCCGACCGCCCTCGGCGGCAACCTCGCCCGGCTCGGCGAGATGGTCGCCGGGCCGATGATGGCCGTCGTGCTGCTCTCGCTCGGCCGACGGCGTTTGGTCATGCTGCTCGCCGTACCCCTGCTCGTCTGGGGCTTCCAGTCCGCGGCCATCGCCATCACCAACGACCGCGGGGACAGCCGCGGCGAGAAGGCCGAGTACTACGACGGCCTGCTCACCTACCTGGAGACCGCCAACCAGCCGCTCGGCCGCATCGAGATCCCCTTCACCCGCGGCCACTGGGAAAGCGTGTACGTCGCCGACAAGATGCCCCTCGCCCGCGGCTGGGAACGCCAACTGGACCGCGGCCGCAACGCGGTGCTCTACCAGGAGATCCTGACCGCCCCCGAGTACCGCGACTGGATCGAGGAGACCGGCGTGCGCTTCGTCGCGCTGCCCGACGTCCCCATCGACAAGTCCGCCAAGCCCGAGGTCGAGCTCATCAAGTCCGGCGTGCCCTGGCTCAAGCCCGTCTGGTCCGACAAGCACTGGCAGGTGTGGGAGGTCGAGAACCCCAAACCCCTGCTGGAAGGCCCCGGCGTGCTCACCAGCCTCACCCCGTCGGAGTTCAGCTTCCGGGCCGACGCCCCGGGCACGTTCACGGTGCGCATCCACCCGACGAACCTGTTCGTCGCCGACCGCAAGGGCGTCACGATCAAACCGGACGCCGACGACGAGTGGACGACGATCCACGTCGCCACACCCGGCCCCGTCACGATCAAGGCCGACGAGTCCAAGCTACTGCCCTGATGCCGGGGCGGTCGGAGCCCCGTGTACGCCACCTCGCGCGGGGTCCGGGCCGCGGGGCCGGGGCCAAGGTGCGACCGGCGGTCAGCGCCCGGCCCGCGGTCAGGGCTTGACCGGCACCGCCTGCGGATCGATGCCGCCCTCCCACTTCGGCGCGGGCGGCACCCACGCCTCACACGCCGCCAGCAACCCCGCCGCATCCCGCGCCACCAGCAGCGTGTCGCGGTAGCGCGGCTTGATGAAGCCGTTCCCCACCATCGCGTCCAGCGCGGCCGTCAACGGCGTCCAGAACCCGTCCACGTCCAGCAGCGCCACCGGCTTCGCGTGGATCGCCAAGTGCTGCCACGTCCAGACCTCGAACAACTCCTCCAGCGTGCCCGCCCCGCCCGGCAGCGCCACGAAAGCATCCGAAAGCTCCGCCATCGCCGCCTTGCGCTCGTGCATCGTCTCGGTGACCTCAAGCCGCGTCAGCCCCAGATGCGCGACCTCGCGCTCCACCAGCGAACGCGGCATCACCCCGATCACCTCGCCGCCCTCGGCCAGCGCGGCATCCGCCACGGCACCCATCAGCCCGACGTGGCCGCCGCCGAACACGACGCCGACGCCCGCCCGGGCCAACGACCTTCCGAGTTCCGCCGCCGCCTCCCGGAACCGCGTACCCTCGCCCGACGCCGAACCCGCGAACACGGCTACCCGCACCTGAGCCTCCTCAGCTCCCCGCCCCCGCGACAAGATCAATCCTCATTGTCGCAACCGGTGCCCGCCACCCGCCGACCAGGGCGTTGCCCCAGGCCACACCCGTACCCACGGCACGACACCCCCGCCCGGAACACCACAAAGCACCGGCCGGTCACCCATCCGACATTGACGCGACGACCCCAACCCACGGCAGAATGCCCGCGTGCCCCCCACCGAACGCCCTGCCTCGGACATCCCGTTCGAGCGGCTGTTCCCGCAGCTCGACGACTCCGGCCGCGAACGCCTCACCGCCGCCGCGAGAGCCCTCGACCTGCGCCGGTCACTCGACGACCCGGCACGCTGGTTCTGGAACGAACCCGACCCCGCCGACCCGCAGCCCGAACCCGAGGCACAACCCCACGTCCTCGGCACCGCCCTGCTGCTGTACGAATCGGACGGCGACTGGCTCGAACTGGGACTCGACGTCTGGCACCAGGAAGGCCCGCGCGTCAGCGTCACCGCCACCGTCGAAGTCGCCTGCTGGTGCGAACTCGACCACAACATGCACGCCGTCCAACGCGCCGAATGGACCGCCGACGGCGGACAAGCCCTCGTCGAGGCCTTCAACGCCGCCGCGCTGTCCGTGATCCGCCGCATCGAAGGCCCCCGCGACCCGCGCGACCTGCGCACCCGCGCCGGACTGCCGAACCCGCCCGAGCCCGTACCCGACCCCGACGACGGATCACCGGTCGACGGCGGCATGGCACCAAGCCGCCACACGCCCTGACCGCTCGTCAGCACCGGCAACACCTGCCTGGGCCCGAATCGCCGCGACAAACCGCGACCAACTGCCTTGGTGGCAATGCCGCCAGGCCGACGCGCCGCGCCCTCGCACGCCCCACCACGCGTGGCAGCACCCCGTTTCTGGAAGACTCGCCTCGCATGAGCAGCACCTCGGCGGCCCCACCGGCACCCGGAGCCCCTTCGCGCACCGTCGGCCACGCACGCCTGCGAGCCACCGCCATATTCCTCGGCGACCGCCCGTACCTCATCACCCTCGCCCTCGTCGGACTGCTCACCCTCACCGGACTCTCCGGCCCCGACTGGCCCGCCCAGATGTTCCGCGCATGGCTCGCCCGCGAACACGGCGCCGTCCTGTGGAACAACCAGTGGTACGGCGGCCACCTCCTCCCCGGCTACAGCGTCATCACCCCCGCCCTCGCCGGAGCCGTAGGCACCCGCACACTCACCGCGTTCTCCTGCGTCCTCGCCGCCTGGGCCTGGAGCCTGCTCCGCGTCGGCAAACCCGGCCTGCCACGACGCATCGCCTCCATCTGGTTCGCCGCCATCATCAGCGTCGAATACCTCATCGGACGCACCCCGTTCGCACTCGGCGTCGCCGCCGCCCTCCTGGCCTTCCTCGCCGCACGCAACCACCGCCCCCTGCTCACCGCCTCCGCCGCACTCCTCAGCGGCCTCGCGAGCCCGCTCGCCGGCGCCTTCCTCCTCATGGCCGCACTCGCCTGGGTCCCCGCCGAACGCGTCTGGGCCACCCGGCTCTCCTTCGCCCCCGCCGCCGCCGGACTCGTCCCCGCCGTCATCTTCCCCAGCACCGGCGACTTCGGATTCCCGCTCTGGCGACTCGGCGCCATACTCGGCTTCGCCGCCGTCGGCCTCGTCCTGCTCCCGGCCGGCCACCGCACGGCACGCCGCTTCCTGTGGCTCTACGCCGTCTCCGGAACCGTCCTCTACCTCGTCCCCAGCGCCGTCGGCGGCAACGTCGCACGCCTCGGCGAGGTCATGGCCGGCCCCCTCGCCGCGGTCGTCCTGCTGTCCCTGGGCCGACGGCGCCTCGTCGCACTGCTCGCCGTACCCCTCCTCGCGTGGCAACTCTCCTCCGCGAGCATCGCCGTCGCGCACGACTTCAAGGACAGCGCAGCCGACCACCACGCCTACTACACCGGCATGCTCGACTACCTCGCCGCCAACAACCAGCCCGTCGGACGCGTCGAGATCCCCTTCACCCGCGGCCACTGGGAAAGCGTCTACGTCGCCGAACACCAGCCCCTCGCACGCGGCTGGGAACGCCAACTCGACCGCGGCCGCAACGAGACGCTCTACGACCCCGACATGACCCCCGAGCAGTACCGCGCGTGGCTGCTCGAGACCGGCGTACGGTACGTCGCCCTCCCCGACGTACCCCTCGACCCCTCCGCCTACCGCGAAGCCGAGATCCTGCGCGCCGGCACCGGCTGGCTGCGCCCCGTCTGGTCCGACAAGCACTGGCGCATCTGGGAAGTCACCGACGCCGCCCCACTCCTGGAGGGCCCCGGCCGCCTCACCGAACTCACCCCGGCCAGCTTCACGTTCACCGCGGACCGGCCCGGCACGTACACCGTCCGCATCCACTACACCGCGTGGTTCACCGCCGACCGGCCCGGCACCCGGGTCGCCGAAGGCACCGACGGCTGGACCGAAGTGACGGTCCCCCACCCCGGCCCCGTCACCGTCACCGCGAAGGCCAGCGCGCTGCTCCCGTGACCCCTCGCGGAGCCCCTGACGGACCGTCGGCGACGACGCGACCCCCGCCCGCCGAACCGGGCGGCACGCATCGTGCGCGCGAGGCCCACACACCGTGACCCGCGCCCCCGACACGGGATGTTAGTTTTTCCAGGCGCACCGATCCGTCGGTACACCGGTCCGTCCCGTACACCGTCCGTCCCTCCCGCGTACACCGGTCCGACCGCGCCCCGACCCGCACCCGCCACGGAAAGGCACCACCACGATGTCCGAGCCGCACAGCCACGCCAGCGACACCGAGGCCCGGATCTTCGTACAAGGCCAGCCCGTCGACAGCTACCCCGACTTCGCCCCCGAGGCCGCGCGCGGCGAGACCCTGCGCATCACCGTCGTCGGCGAAGAGGTGCTGCACCGCCCGTGCGCGGAGATCACCGAGTTCGGCACCCCCGAACTCACCAAGCTCATCGACGACATGTTCCACACCATGTACGTCGCCGACGGCGTCGGACTCGCCGCCAACCAGGTCGACGTCGGCATCCGCCTCTTCGTCTTCGACTGCACCGACGAGGACGGCAACCGCCACGTCGGCCACATCCTCAACCCCGTCCTCGACGAACTCCCGGCCGCCGACCGGCACCTCGACGAAGCCGGCGAAGGCTGCCTCTCGGTCCCCGGACCGCACAAGGACCTCGCCCGCCCCGACCACGCCGTCGCCCGCGGCGTCGACAAGGACGGCAACCCCGTCGTCATCTCCGGCTCCGGCTACTTCGCCCGCTGCCTGCAGCACGAGACCGACCACCTCAACGGCTACCTCTACATCGACCGCCTCTCCAAGCGCGACCGCAAGGACGCGCTCAAGAAAATGGAGTCGATGAAGGACGAGGTCTTCGCCCGCCGCGCCGAAAAGGCCGCCAAGCTCGCCGGCTGACCGCGCCCGCGGCGCGCCCTTCCCACGGGCCCCTTCCCGCGGGCCCCTTCCCACGCGACCCGTCCGCGGGATCCCCCTCACCCGGCCATCGGCGGTCCGATTCCACGGTCACGCCCGCACCCGTGATCACGAACGCCATTGTCCTCGCAAGGCCGATGGGGCAGCATCCGGCGCTGTGGACATCGCCATGACACTCCCGACCATGCTCCCCCACGGCCGCGACGAGGTACTGCAATGGTGCCGCGCCGTCGACGAAGGCCCCTGGTCCAGCCTCGCCGTCCCCGAACGCGTCGCCTACACCAGCCACTCCATGACCGTGCAACTCGCCGCCGCGGCCGCCCTCACCGAACGCGTACGCCTCTGGACCACCATCGTGGTCCTCCCCTCGCACAACGCGGTACGCATGGCCAAGGACCTCGCGTCCGTCGACCAACTCTCCGACGGACGCCTAACCGTCGGCGTCGGGGTCGGCGGCCGCGAACAGGACTACCGAGCCGTCTCCGCCCCCTTCACCCGCCGCTGGCAACGCCTCGACGACCAGGTCGCCACCATGCGCGCCACCTGGGCCGGCACCCCGCCCGAGCCCGACCTCGACCCGATCGGCCCGCCCCCGGTCCAGGCCGGCGGACCACCCCTCGTCGCCGGCGCCATCGGCCCCAAAGCCACCGCCCGCGCCGCCCGCTGGGCCGCCGGCATCGACGACGGCACGGCAATCGCCAACCCCGACGCGGAAGCCCTCGCCGAGGTCGCCACCCGGGTACGAGCCGCCTGGCGCGAAGCCGGCCGCACCGACGAACCCCACCTCTCCACCAGCATCTGGTACGCCCTCGGCGACAACGCCGAAACCCGGCTCCGCACCTACGCGTTCGACTACCTCAAAATCTTCGGCCCGGAAATCGCCGAAGCCATCGCCGACACCGCAACCGTGCACTCCCCCAAAGCCCTGCGCACCGCCGTCGAAACCGTCAAAGCCGCGGGCTTCCACGAACTCTTCCTGGTCCCCACCACCACCGACCCCCAAGAACTCCCCCGAACCCGCGAAGCCCTCGGCATCTGACCCGGTTGCTTCCACGTCACATCCGAACGCCCGAAACGGCCCCGGGCCGAACTCCCGGGGCCGCACGTGCGGAACCGTCAGCCGCCGGACCGACGCGTGATTCCCTGCCCCGGGATGATGAAGCCACCCACGATGCAGTCTTCGCCCGACTCGGTCGTCAACGCGAATACAGGCTGAGGTCCGAGGTCTTCCGAACGAACCATTCGCACCGCCGGATCCTTCCGATAGAAGCGCCCCCCGCTGAGAACCCCATCAAGACGCTCTTGCTTCGTCGGAAGCATGAACCCCACGGCGTCGCAAAATTTCCGGATGCCGTTCCCGGTGATCCGCAAGTCATATGCGGGCCCCAACGCCCTATAGGTCACAGCCCGACCGTCACGCTTACGTGTGTACTCAAAGGTGCGGTTGGCACTGTCACTGACATAGATGCGGCCTGTGATGCCGAAGCAGCTGCTCAGCAACTGCTGTACGTCGAGCAGCAGCTCAGGTGAGGCGCTCCCCAATCCGACGTACCGCGTCTGGTTCGTCTCCTGATTCACCACGCAGCCGTCCGCGTCGAAGAGCCCTCGAAGGAATGCCCCCACCGCTGCCGACGGCGCCTCACAGACAGCCGACGGGACCACCTTCAAAGCCGCGCGGGCACGGGAGAAACCGAGCTCGCCGAGGAACCCGACGAATGCGCCACGCATGAGTCGAAGCTGCCGGGTTCCGTTCCCCTGCAGGACAGGCTTGACGGGCCCCATCCCAATACGATTCAGCAGTTCACGGTGCACCGGCATGACGAAGCGCTGATCGTCCGCGGAGCCGTAGACCGTGACGGCACCGTGCCGTGTCAAGCACCCGTCTCCGACGAGCCACCCCAGGTAATGGCACAACCTCGCACCCCACCGACGAGGAAGGCGGAGCGGTCGCCTGGACACGCACTCCTCGGCCACCACGTGGGCACGGACGGGAATCCGGCTGACGCTCGCTCCCCGGAACACGATCCGGTGGGAGCGTTCGACGATGTCCTCACCCGTCAGTTCGGCGAGGCGGAGCCAGCCTCGGTTGCGTGTGAACACCCGCTGGGCGGAGGCCCCCGCAACGATCGACCCGTCCGAGAAACGAACTGCCAGGGATTCGCGGACTCCGAGGGGCCGAACGGTGAGCCGGCTCAAGTCACCGTCCTTTGCGCCGGAGCCTCCGTGCTCGTTCGTCTCACTTGTGGCCACACGGATCCGCTGCCCCCTCTTGAGACGAAGAAAGGCGGCTTCGGCGGCGATGAGCCCGTGATCCGTCGGAATCTTGTGTGTCCCCAGGATCCCGCCGTGGACCTCGCACGGGTTTCCGGACTCGCGTACATCTTGTGTGATTTCCATGGGGACAGCGCATGCGACTGCACCGACACGATCATGTGATCATGCGAACTAAGTCCCTTATGCAATACAAAGGTTCACCCGTTCGGCCCAGGCAGACGGAGAGGGAGTCGGCCTCGGCCGACTCCCTCTCACAGGCACGTTCTCCGCGATCTCAACCGAAGTCAGTCACGATCTTCGGCTCACTCGATCTGACTCAGCTGCAGCCGCTGGTGGAGCCGCAGCCTTCGCAGAGGTAGCAGCTGCCCGCCGGGCGCATCTTGATGCCGCAGGAGAAGCAGAGCGGGGCGTCCGCGCTGCGGCCCTGCTGGGCCTCCAGCAGCTCCGTCGACGAATGCACCGCCGCCGGAAGGACCTTCAGCTCCGGCGGGGAGCTCTTGTGCTCCCGCGGGGCCGACTGCGCCAGCGTCTCGGTGGTGACGTCGTCGTCATCGCCTTCCGTCTCGGCCGCCTCGTACGAGCCGGTGTCGAGATGGCGCTGACGCTCCTCGGCCGAGTGGATGCCGAGCGCCGAACGCGTCTCGAAGGGCAGGTGGTCGAGCGCCAAGCGGCGGAAGATGTAGTCGACGATCGACTGCGCCATCCGCACATCCGGGTCGTCCGTCAGGCCGGCCGGCTCGAACCGCATGTTGGTGAACTTGGAGACGTACGTCTCCAGCGGCACGCCGTACTGCAGGCCGACCGACACCGCGATCGAGAAGGCGTCCATCATGCCCGCGAGGGTCGAACCCTGCTTGGACATCTTGAGGAACACCTCGCCCAGACCGTCGTCCGGGTACGAGTTGGCCGTCATGTAGCCCTCGGCGCCGCCGACCGAGAACGAGGTGCTGATGCCCGGGCGGCTCTTCGGAAGGCGCTTGCGGACCGGGCGGTACTCGACGACCTTTTCGACGGTGACGGGCTTCTCCTCGGCGACCTCGTCCTTCTTCTTCGCGGAGAGGGGCTGGCCGACCTTGCAGTTGTCCCGATAAACCGCGAGTGCCTTTGTGCCGAGCTTCCATCCTTCGAGGTAAATTCGCTCGATATCTTCGATCGACGCGTTTTCCGGCAGATTTACCGTCTTGCTGATGGCCCCACTCAAAAATGGCTGCGCGGCAGCCATCATGCGCACGTGGCCCATCGGTGCGATGGCCCGTTCACCCATCGCGCAGTCGAAGACCTCGTAGTGCTCGGCCTTGAGGCTCGGCGCGTCGACGACGTGGCCGTTCTCGCCGATGAATTCGACAATCGCCTCGACCTGCTCGGCCTGGTATCCGAGCCGCTTGAGCGCGCGCGTGACGGTGCCGTTGACGATCTGCATCGAACCGCCGCCGACGAGCTTCTTGAACTTGACCAGAGCCAAGTCCGGCTCGACGCCGGTGGTGTCGCAATCCATCATCAGGCCGATGGTCCCCGTGGGAGCCAACACACTCGCCTGCGCGTTGCGGAAGCCGTTCTTCTCGCCGAGCTTGAGGACTTCCTTCCACGCCTTGGTCGCCGCGTCCCATACCGGGGTGTCGAGGTCGTCCGTGCGCGTGGCGGCGTCGTTGGCGTCCGCATGCTGCTTCATGACGCGCTTGTGCGGCGCCTCGTTGCGTGCGTAGCCGTCGTACGGGCCCACCACTGCGGCCAGTTCGGCGGAGCGCTTGTACGCGGTGCCGGTCATCAGCGAGGTGATCGCACCGGCCAGCGCGCGACCGCCGTCGCTGTCGTACGCGTGCCCGGTCGCCATCAGCAGCGCGCCCAGGTTGGCGTACCCGATGCCGAGCTGACGGAACGCGCGGGTGTTCTCGCCGATCTTCTTCGTCGGGAAGTCCGCGAAGCAGATCGAGATGTCCATCGCCAGGATGACCAGCTCGACGACCTTGGCGAACTTCACGACGTCGAACGTGTCGTCGTCGCGCAGGAACTTCATGAGATTCAGCGAGGCCAAATTGCACGAAGTGTCATCAAGGTGGACGTATTCACTGCAGGGATTAGAAGCGGTGATACGACCCGATTCCGGGCACGTGTGCCAGTGGTTGATCGTGTCGTCGTACTGGATCCCCGGGTCCGCGCACGCCCAGGCCGCTTCCGCCATCTTGCGGAAGAGCTTGCGGGCGTCGACGGTCTCGAGCACGTCGCCGGTCATGCGGGCGCGCAGGCCGAACTCCGAGCCCGCCTCGACGGCCTTCATGAACTCGTCGGAGACGCGGACCGAGTTGTTCGCGTTCTGGTACTGGACCGACGTGATGTCGTCGCCGCCCAGGTCCATGTCGAAGCCCGCGTCGCGCAGCGCGCGGATCTTCTCCTCTTCCTTCACCTTGGTGTCGATGAAGTCCTCGATGTCGGGGTGGTCCACGTCGAGGACGACCATCTTGGCCGCGCGGCGGGTCGCGCCGCCCGACTTGATGGTGCCGGCGGAGGCGTCCGCACCGCGCATGAAGGAGACCGGGCCGGAGGCGTTGCCGCCCGAGGACAGGAGTTCCTTGCTGGACCGGATGCGCGAGAGGTTCAGGCCGGCGCCCGAGCCGCCCTTGAAGATCAGGCCCTCTTCCTTGTACCAGTCGAGGATCGACTCCATCGTGTCGTCCACCGACAGGATGAAGCAGGCGCTGACCTGCTGCGGCTGCATCGTGCCGACGTTGAACCACACCGGGGAGTTGAAGCTGAAGATCTGGTGGAGGAGGGCGTACGTCAGCTCGTGCTCGAAGATCTCGGCGTCGGCGGGCGAGCCGAAGTAGCCGTTGTCCTCGCCGGCCTTGCGGTAGGTCTTCACCACCCGGTCGATGAGCTGCTTGAGGCTCCACTCGCGCGCGTCGGTGCCGACCGCGCCGCGGAAGTACTTGCTCGTCACGATGTTGACCGCGTTCACCGACCAGAAGTCGGGGAACTCGACGCCACGCTGCTCGAAGTTGATCGAGCCGTCGCGCCAGTTGGTCATGACGACGTCACGGCGCTCCCAGACCACCTCGTCGTACGGGTGGGTTCCGGGGGTCGTGTACACGCGCTCGATGCGGAGGCCCTTGCCGGGCTTCGCCCGGCCGGCGCCGCGTGCTGAGCCGCTCGTCGTCTCTGTCATACGTATCTCCTCCTGAACAACGCCGCGGGCGGGCCGGCGATTCCGGCATGCCCGATCGGGTGGTCCGTCGTTCGTTCCACCTGGTGTGTCGTGCGGTTTTGTGGGGTGTGGCGACGCCGTGGGTTCTTGGCGTCAGCGGGTGGGTCCGGCACCGGGCACGGGCTCACGCGGATGGTGTGGTTCTCCATCCGTGGCCGAAACCAATCCCCCGGAAAGGGGGACATCGTCTTCGGCGGGGGCTCCGGAAGCGGTTCCGGGGGTGTCGTCGGCGGGTCCGAGGGTGCCTGCGGCCTCGGTGCGCAGCAGGGAGATCTCGGATTCGAAGTCCTCGAGCGAGTCGAAGGCGCGGTACACGGAGGCGAAGCGCATGTACGCGACTTCGTCGAGTTCGCGCAGGGGGCCGAGGATGGCGAGGCCGACGTCGTGGGTGCTGAGTTCAGCGCAGCCGGTGGCGCGCACGGCCTCCTCGACGCGTTGGCCGAGTTGGGCGAGGGCGTCCTCGGTGACGGGCCGGCCCTGGCATGCCTTGCGCACGCCGGTGACGACCTTGTCGCGGCTGAAGGGTTCGGTGACGCCGCTGCGCTTGACCACGGTCAGGGAGGCCGACTCGATGGTCGTGAAGCGGCGGCCGCAGTCCGGGCAGGAGCGGCGGCGGCGGATCGCGGCGCCGTCGTCGGTGGTGCGGCTGTCGACGACGCGGCTGTCGGGCCGCCTGCAAAAGGGGCAGTGCATGACTGGTGTTGTCCTCCCCTGAGTGCCTGCCTGGGCTGCCGGGGCGGATCCGGGCGTACGCGCGGGTACGCGAGGTGTCCTTCCGGCGGTGTCGCCCCCGCGCCCCAGGGCCTCGTCGGGCGGTTCGCGGCGAGGAGTGGCTTGGTGCGCTTCGGGATGTGATATATACGGCGACCACAACTTATGGGTTAGATCTGGATCCGAACCACAAGATGTAGTGGCTACCGTATTGCGCGGCCCGAGGCGCTGCAAGCCGACACACTGACCCTCGGAGAGGGTCTTGCGACCTCTCGTCATCAGCGCAGGTCATCGCGGTGGCCCGGGAGGCCGGTGGGGCAAAAATTCAGCCGGGTGGACGCGTGTTACGGGAGATATCGGATAGATCCGATTTTGTCTCACCCGGGGTCCCGCTTGGCCCGAAGGCCACCGCAGCCCCGCCCGCCGACGGCTCGACGGCAGCCCGTCGGCATCCTGAAGACCGCCCGACGGCTGACCCGAGAACCCGCCCCGACCGCACTCCAGTACATACATTCGATCGAATACCTGTACGATTAATACTACGCTGGGGAGATCCCTGAGGCGGATTGGGCCAAATTCACTCGAACGTGTGTTTGGCGCAACCTTTCGATCCCGGCTACCGTTCTCCGTGTGCGAGTAATCCGTCGAGAGGGGAAACCCGTGTCCGGAGAAGCAGTCGGAGGCCCTCAGCCTCCGGCCTTTGCCAGTGCAGCCCGGAACACCGCGACAGCAACGGACGCACCCGGGGGGGACCGGTCGGAGTCGGCTCAGGTGCGGTCTCTTCCGCGCCGCGGAGCCGGTGGTCTGACGCCGCGTCAGAGCCGTGTGCTGGAGGTGATCCGTGCCTCCGTCGAATCGCGCGGATATCCGCCGAGCATGCGCGAGATCGGCGAGGCGGTCGGCCTGTCGAGCACGTCCTCGGTCGCACACCAGTTGATGGCCCTTGAACGCAAGGGCTATTTGCGCCGTGATCCGCACCGCCCGCGCGCGTACGAAGTACGCTCCCCCGACGGCGGACGCCCCCTCGCCCCCGTCGTGCCCAACGGCACGGGCAACGGGAACGGCAACGGCGCCGAGCGACCGGCCGCGTCGTATGTGCCCGTCGTCGGCCGCATCGCCGCCGGTGGCCCGATCCTGGCCGAGCAGTCCATCGAGGACATCTTCCCGCTGCCGCGCCAGCTGGTCGGTGACGGCGAGGTGTTCCTGCTGAAGGTCAGCGGTGACTCGATGATCGAGGCCGCGATCATGGACGGCGACTACGTGGCGGTACGCCGCCAGCCGGTCGCGGAGAACGGCGACATCGTCGCCGCCATGCTCGACGGCGAGGCCACCGTGAAGCGCCTGCGCAACCGCGACGGGCACCGCTGGCTGATGCCGCACAACCCGGCGTACGACCCGATCCCGGGTGACGACGCCACGATCCTGGGCAAGGTCGTCGCGGTCATGCGCCGCGTCTGACGCCTCCGGAGCGGCGCGGCGGGGCCGTGGGGAGCAATCCCCACGGCCCCGCGGCACGTCCGCACGCCTGTGCGTAGGCGCCCCTGTGCTCAGGCGCCCCTGCGCGCCCTTCAGGCCAGCGTCACCAGCGCCGGAATGCCCGGCTGCACGAACCACGCGAACCCGACGAGGCGGCCTTCGGTCAGCAGCCAGTCGTCCGTGTCCCCCGCGCCGAGCAGGTCCTTGCCGCCCACCGCCCGCGCGCCCAGCGACGAGCCGTCCTCGTGCTTGAAGGCCATCAGCCTGCCCGGCGCGCCCGGCAGGCCCGTCGCGAGGACCAGGACCCCGGTCGGGTCGAAGCCCACGATGTCCCCGTCGCCCATGTTCTTGCCCAGCGGCTTGCTCCACCGGGCCTTGCCGGTGTTGAGGTCGAACGCCACCAGCCGCACGGCCTCGCCCGGCCCCAGGTCGCGCCGGGTGCTCATCAGGTAGAGGGTGTCGTTGGCGACCGCGAGCGCGTAACGCGTGGGTGCCCCGAAGTCCAGGTCGTAGGGGCTGTTTCCGTACTCGAGTTGGAGAACGCCCTCGGGCCCGCGCCGCGGTATCTCGGACCGCAGATTGCCGTTGGTGTCATATGTCTGCAGGAAGTCCTCGCCATTGCGCTGGATTTCGACCAGCGCCGGGTCGGCGTGGATCAGGGTCACCGAGGCGTAGTCGTCGCCGGTCGCGGGGATGTTCTTGGTCCATTTGCGGGTGCCGTCGCCGGAGTCGAATGCGGTGAGTACCGCGGGCTCGCCCTCCTCGTAGGTGGTCTGTGTCGTGAGCACGGTTTTCCCGTCCACGCGCAGGCCGTCGATCTCGTCGGGATCCGATTCGGACGAGTCCCACTTCCAGCGCTGGTCGCCGGTTTTCAGGTCGTAGGCGGCAATGCCCCGCAGCGTCGTCACGACGACCTGTTCGGCGTCGACATCGGTTTGCACGATTCGATATCGGTCGTCGGTGGCGGACACGTCCTTGGTCTTCTTGTCCCACAGCGAGCGCATGGTGGCGAGTTCGATCGCGACGGTCGTGTCGCAGTCGTCGTCCCTGCCGTACATCGCGATGCCGATGCCTTGTGAGGTCTTTGGGACCATGCCGCACAGTTGGCCCGAGGGCGGCGTGAACTTGCCGGTCTCTCGGCCGTCGGCGATGTCGTACGCGACGATCGCCTTCTCGTCGCCGGCGAAGGCCCGTGTGCCGGACGTCCACGCGCCGAGCATCTCGACGCCCGTGCCGGGGTCGGGGGTCGCCCATGCGCGCGCCATGGTCTTCCCGTCGGTGGCCGTGGACGACCCTCCGCCTCCGTCGTCGTCCTTGACGACGAACAGCCAGACGAGCGTCCCGGTGGCGATGAGCGCGAGCACGACGACCGTGGACAGGATGGCGATCAGGCGGCGGCGGGCGGGGTCGGCCGGCGCGGCGGGCGGGCTTCCGGGGCCGGAGCCGTAGGGGTTGTAGGGCGGCGTGGAGCCCTGCGCGTGGCCGCTCGGCGGGGGCGGGCCGGGGTACGCGTTGCCGGGTGGCGGTCCCGCAGGCGGCCCTGCCGGAGTGCCCGCAGGTGGCCCGGCAGGGGGTCCCACGGGCGGAGCCGGGGGAGGTCCGGACGGGGCCCCGGGGGTGGACGGCGGCGGCGGTACGCCGGGAAGGCTGGGGCTGGGCGGCGACGGCTGCCAGGGGCCGGCGCCGGTGCCGCCCGAGGTGCCCGCGCCGGGGCCGGAATCCGGGCCGGGCCCGGATCCGCCGGGTGGCGGCGGGCCGCCGTAGGCGGGCGGGCCTCCCGGTCCGACCGGCATGCCAGGAGGCCCGTACGGGCCTGGAGGCTGCGTCATGGTTCCCCCTCGCGGTCCCGACTGAGCCGCGGTTCGGCCCGGCCGCGTGACGAGGATATGTATCTTCGCGTCGGCGGCTCTGCGTGAGAGTCCGTCAGTTCCTGGCTCCGCCAGGCGTGTTGCCCGCCGTGGCTGCTCAGTCGGTGGCGGTGGCGGTGCCGCGCAGTGCGCCCGGGTGAAGTCCGAGGACGCGTTCGGCGGTTGCCGTCGCCATGCCGTCGACGGCGGGGTGGCCGACGTCGGTGTAGCCGTTGGCGTATGCGCCGATCCCGTCGACGACGACGAGGATGTGCAGCGCCGCGCCGAGTGCGTCGTCGGTGGTGAACTCCCCCGATTTGACGCCGTCTTCGACGAGTGCGGTGAGTGCGCCGCGGGTGACCGTCTCCTGCCCGTCGACGACTTCGCGGAGGCCTTCCCTGAAGCGGCTGAGGTGCCGGGCGTTGAGCCACAGTCGGCTGAGGTCGCGGGAGGACGGGTCGTCGAGGCGGGCGAGGAAGCGGGCGAGGCGTTCGGTGGGCGGCCGGTCTTCCTCGTCGGCGGGCAGGAGGGCGTCGCGTTCCCTGGTCGCGGCGTCCGCGAAGGCCTCGCTGACCAGGTTGTCCGCGGCCGGGAAGTAGTGGCCGATCAGCCCGGGGCGTACGCCCAGCTCGTCGGCGACGCGTCGCAGGGTGATGCGTTCGAGGCCCTCCTCGAGGGCGATGCGCGCCGCGGTCCGCAGGATCTCCGCGCGGCGTTCGTCCGGGAGCTTGCGAATTCGCTGCGGTCCGGGCCTTGACGTCATGGCGGACAGCTTATTGGATGTGTGCCCATTAACCAATTGGCCATGCGACCAATACCGCGGATGCGTCCGACCGACACCCGGGTGCCACCCGGGTGGCACCCGCGACCCCCACCCAGCGTCCCGGCCGACCCCCGAGAGGCCCGACCCGAGAGGCCCCGATGACCACCCTGAACCCCGACTCCCCCGGCTCCCCGGGGCCCGCCTCTCCCGGCCCCGGGGCCGCGAGCCCCCGGGACGCGCACACCTTCGACCTCGTCGGCCACCCGGAGACCCGCGGCATCGACCAGGTGCCGACGGACGAGCGCACCGGGCACCCGCGCAGGCTGTTCGCGGTCTGGGCGGCCCCGAATGTGAGCTACCTCAGCTTCGTGGTGGGTGGCGGCCTGATCCTGATGGGCCTCACGCTCCCGCAGGCGATCGGGGTCATCCTCGCGGGCAACCTGCTGTGGATCTGCACCGGCGTCGTCGCCGCGTCCGGCCCGGTCGCGGGCACCAGCGGTTCGGTGATCTCCCGTGCGATGTACGGCGTGATCGGCAACAAGGTCGTCCTGGTCCTGACCGGATGGCTCATCGCCGCCGCCTACCTGGCACTCAACTGGTCGGCGGCCTCGGTGGCCGGCCTCGGCCTCGCCGACCGGTACGGCCTGCCCGGCAGCGCCCCCGTCGAGGCGGCCGTCATCTGCGCGATCGCCGCCGGGACGCTGCTCATCGCGATCTACGGCTACGCCCTGATCGTCCGCCTGTACACCGCACTCAGCATCATGCTGACCGCGGTGTTCGTCGTCGTGACCGGCTACGTCCTTGCCGAGGCCGACTGGTCGTACGCCCCCGCCGAACCGCTGCACGGCGCCGCCCTGGCCGCCACGCTCGGCGCGGGCTTCACCATCATCGCCTCCACGCCCCTCTCCTACAGCAACAGCCCCGACCTGGCGCGCTATCTGCCGCGCGGCAGCAGCCCGTTCGCCATCGCCGGGTGGACCGCGCTCGGCGCGTACCTGCCCAGCGTCGTCTTCACCTCCGTCGGCGCCCTCGCCGCCACCGGCCTCGACATGAGCGACCCGCAGGCGGCCCTGGAAAGCGTGATGCCGGGATGGTTCATCCCCGTCTTCGTCATCGCGGTCGTCACCAACACGATGGCGAACAACGGCATGACCGCCTACAGCGCGAGCCTGTCGATCCAGTCGGTCGGCGTCCGCCTCGCGCGCATCCCCGCGGTGCTGGTCATCGGCGTGCTCGGCACCGCCATGACGCTGTACGCGATCCTCGTCTTCGACTTCCTCACCAGCGTCAACACGATGCTCCAGCTCGTCGTCGCGGTGACCGGCCCGGCGATGGCGGTCGCGGTGACCGACCTCCTGCTGCGCCGCAACCGCTACAACGGCGCCGACCTGCTGGAGCAGGAGCGCGGCGGGCCGTTCTGGTATCACCGCGGCGTGCACTGGGCCGGCGTCGCGGCGCTGGTGGTCGGCGGCCTGGTCGCCGCGATGTGGGTGAACACCAGCTTCTGGACCGGGCCGATCGCCGCGGCGACCGGCGACGTCGACCTGGCGATCCCGTCCGGCATGGCCGCGGCGGCGCTCACGTACTGGGTGGTCACCAGGGTCCTCGGCACGATCCCCCGGGCGCACCCGGCCTCTTGACGCACGATCTCCGCCCGGAATCCGTCCCCGAAATCCGGCCCCGAAATCCGCCCCCGAAGCACACGAACCCGAAGCACGAAGAGGAAGACCGTGTACGCCGACGTCATCCTGCTCGCCCGCCACATCGAGCACCTGACCGATACCCCCGCCTCGCCCGCGGACGCGGTCGCCATCGCCGACGGCCGCGTCGCCGCCGTCGGGTCCGCGTCCGAGATCGCCGCGCTGCGCGGACCGGACACGGTCGTCCACGAGTTCCCGGGCGCGGCGGTCCTGCCCGGTCTCGTGGACGTCCACGCCCACCCCGTGTGGGGCTCCATCTCGACGGGCAGCGGCGTCGACATGCTCGGCGCCGCCACGCTCGACCAGGTCTTCGACCGTGTCGCCGCGGCCGCCGCGGGTCGGCCCGCCGACGCGTGGATCACCGGATACGACCTCGACATCAACGTGTTCGACGGCGACCCGACCGGCCTCGTGTTCGCGGAGCGCTTCCCCGGCACGGCCATTTCGCTGATGACCCGGGACGCGCACGCCCTGGTCGTGAGCCCCCGTGTCGTGGAACTCGTCGGGCTGACCGGGCGAGAGACGTTCACCGACGCCTCGTCCGTCGAGACCGGTCCGGACGGCCGTCCCACCGGCTACATCGTCGAACTCCAGGCAATGGACCTGGTGTTCCCGCACTACCCGGAGATCCCGGTGGAGACGGCGGCGGCGTACGTGCGGGACCGGCTCGAACAGCTCGCGGCATGCGGCCTGACCGGGCTGCACGCACTCGACTTCGGCGACCCCTCCGAGGACGTCTACCGGTACATCGAGGCGCACGGCGAACTGCCGCTGCGCGTACGCTGCTCCCCGCTCGTCCCCGCCGACTCCGGCCCCGAGGCGTGGGCGCACGTCGCCGGGCTCCAGGGCCGCGGCGGGCGCCGCTGGCACGTCGAGGGCGCCAAGTTCATGCTCGACGGGACGGCGGACAACGGCACCGCGTGGTTCGAGCGGCCCGACATCCATGGTGAGAACCGCGAGCCACTGTGGCGGGACGTCAACGGTTACCGTGCGGCCATGCGGTTCTTCGCGGAGCGCGGCATCCCGACGGCGACCCACGCGATCGGCGACCAGGCGGTGCGCTTCGCCCTCGACGTCATCGAGGAGGTGGGGCCGGTGCAGCGGGCGCCGCACCGCATCGAGCACATCGAGTCCATCCCCGACGACTTGCTGGGCCGGTTCGCCGAACTCGGCGTCGTGGCAAGCCTCCAGCCCGTGCACGGCACCCGGCACACGCGTGCCGACGGCACCGACAACTGGTCGCGCCGCATCGGTCCCGACCGGGTCGTGCACGGCTGGCGTACGCGCGACCTGCTCGACCACGGCGCGGTGGTGGTGCTCGGCTCCGACTGGCCGATCGGGCCGGGTGATCCGCGGGTGGGGCTCGCCGACTGCCAGTTGCGCCGTCCGGTCGAGGAGCCGGGGACGCCGCCGGTGCAGCCGGGGCAGGCGGTGGCGGCGCGCGAGGCGTACGCGGGGATGACGGTGGCCGCCGCGTGCGCCGGGGGCGTCTCCCACGAGTTGGGGCGCGTCGCGCCGGGCTACCTGGCGGACCTGACCGTGTTCGCCGCCAATCCGCTCGACCTCGCGCCCGAGGCCCAGCCCGGCAATGCGGTGCTTGCCACCGTCGTGGGCGGCCTGGTCCGTACGTACACCGCCGCCGCCAACTCCGCATCCGAGTACGACGGAAGCCCGCACCCCGGCGGGGCACTCACCGGAGGAGCGCGCCCCGAAGGCCCCGGCAACGAAGGTGCGCGCGACGAAAGTTCGCACAACGGCACCCGGAAAGGACGCCTGTGAACGCCGAACCCACGCCCACAACCACGCCCACCGCCTCCCCCGGTGCCGCCCCCATCCCCCGCCCCGCGCACCGTCGCCACGTGCGGGTCGCGGCCGACGATCCCTACACGCGCGGAACGGAACGCGGGGGGCAGCTGCGCGACGGGATCCCGGCCGCGATCGAGGCGTACGACCGCCTCTTCGCTCTCGGCGGCGTGTCCCCCGCCCAGGTACGCGAGGACGCCGAACGGGCCCTCGACGCCATTGACCGGTTCCGCCCCGGTGCGCGCGCCGAGATCGAGGGCATTGCCCATGGTGCGGGCGTCGACGTGTGGCGTGTCGCGGCGCTCAACGCGCGCACGGAGATCCTGGCGCGCAGCACGGCCGTTCCGCCCGGTGAGTGCACCACGGTGGTCCGGATCCGCGACGTCGATGCGGGTGACAATCCGTCGGCGGCAGGGGTGTTCGGAGTGCAGACGTGGGACTGGCACGTCGAACTGACCGACGGGTGGCACACCTTGGAGTCACGCGGCGGGGCGCGCGGCTTCGTGGGTCTGACCGAGAACGGCATCCTCGCCAAGATCGGCGTCAACAGTGCCGGGCTGGCCCTGCACTTCAACATCCTGGGGCACGTGCGCGACGGCATCGGCGGTGTCCCGGTGCACGTGCTCGCGGCCGTCGTACTCGGGGAAGCGGGCGGTGTCGATGAGGCGGTCGACATCGTGCGCTCCGCGCCGTTGGGGTCGTCGGGTTCGTTCGCGTTGTTCGGCGAGGCCGGTGGCGCGCTGCTCGACCTCAGTCCGGTGGGGGTGTTCGAGGCGCCGGCGGAGCACGGCTATCTGCTGCGCACGAACCACTTCCTGACCGCGGTGCCCGCCGCGGACGAGAAGTCGTGGCTCTACCAGCCCGATTCGGGCGAGCGCCGGGAGTTCGTACGCGCCCGTCTGGCGGACGCGAAGCCGCCGGAGACGGCCGCGGACATGGTGGGGCTGCTGGTGACGGGTCCCGGTGAGCCGCCGGTGACGTGCGTGCCGGACCCGGGTCTGCCGCTCGGCCGGCGGTGGGCGAGTCTGGCGACCGTCACGCTGGACCCGGCGACGCGTACCGCGAACGTCCTCGACGGCACTCCGGCGGACGCGGCCAGGGGGCCGTGGCGCACCCTGACCGCGCGCTGAGCGCGGCCTGACCGCGTCAGACGTTGATCGCGGTCAGCGAGCGCCGCACCTGGTTGCGGTCGGTGGTATACCAGAAGTCGGGCATGGAGGCGCGGAAGAAGCCGCCGTACTGCTTGGTGGCCAGCCTCGAGTCGAGGACCGCGACCACGCCGCGGTCGTCGGAGGCGCGGATGAGGCGGCCGGCTCCCTGCGCCATCAGCAGTGCGGCGTGGGTGGCGGAGACGGCCATGAACCCGTTGCCGCCCGCCTCGTGCACGGCCTGCTGACGGGCGCTCATGAGCGGGTCGTCGGGGCGGGGGAAGGGGATGCGGTCCATGACGACGAGTTGGCACGCCGGTCCGGGCACGTCGACGCCCTGCCACAGGGAGAGGGTGCCGAAGAGGCAGGAGGCGGGGTCGCCGGAGAACGCCTTGAGGAGTTCGGGCAGCGAGTCGTCGCCCTGGCAGAGGATGGGGACGTCGAGGCGTTCGCGCAGGGCCTCGGTCGCGGCCTCGGCGGCGCGGCGGGAGGAGAAGAGTCCGAGCGTACGCCCGCCCGCGCACTCGACGAGTTCGGCGAATTCGTCGAGGGTGGACGGGTGCATGCCGTCGCGGCCCGGCGGCGGCAGGTGCTTGGCGACGTAGAGGATGCCCTGCTTGGGGTAGGCGTACGGGGATCCGACGTCCATGCAGCGCCAGGGGGCGAGTTCGGCGTCGGTGTCGGGGTCGCCGTCCTCGTCCTCGTCCGTGTCCCCCGTTTCCGGCTCTTCCGCGTCGGCCGCGGCGCGAACCGCCTTGGCGCGTGCGGGCGGTGCGACGGGGACGGTGGTGCCGGGCTCGGGTAGGAGCCCTTCGGGGCTGAGGCCGAGGGTGCGGGCGACGCCGGTGAAGTCGCCGCCGAGCTTGAGCGTCGCCGAGGTGAGGATGACGGTGCGGTCGCCGAAGAGGGCCTCGCGCAGGAGGCCGGCGACGGCGAGCGGGGCGATGCGCAGCGAGGGGCCGACTCGGTCGCTGCGTTCGATCCAGAGCACGTCGTACGGGGATCCGCCGAGGATGCGCTCGCAGGTGTCGTGCACGGCCTGGGCGGAGGCCATCGCCTGGCGCCGTGCGGCGTCCTCGTCGGAGAGGGACTTGTCGCGGACCTCGCCGAGCGAGGTGATGACGGCGCGGGCGCCGTCGCGCAGGGCGGCGAGCGCCCAGCCGAGGTCCGGGTCGGGTTCGGCGAGGCGGGCGGGCTCGCGCATGCTCATGGCCTTGGCGTACGCCTCGGCGGCGGACTGCAGCGCGTCGACGGCCTTCTCGTTGGCGAGCTTCGCGGCGCGGCGGGCGGCGCGCTCCACGGTGCCGATGGTGAGGTCGTCGGTGGCCACGGAGGTGACGCGCGTGGCGAGTTCGTGGGCCTCGTCGACCACGAGGACTTCGTGCTCCGGCAGGACGGGGGCGCCTTCGAGGGCGTCGATGGCCAGCAGCGCGTGGTTGGTGACGATGATGTCGGACTGCTTGGCGATCTCGCGGGCGCGTTCGGCGAAGCACTCCTGGCCGTAGGTGCACTTGGAGGCGCCGAGGCATTCACTGGAGGAGACGGAGACCTGGGCCCAGGCGCGGTCGTTGACGCCGGGGCTGAGGTCGTCGCGGTCGCCGGTCTCGGTGTCGTCGGCCCAGTCGCGTACCCGCAGGATGTCGCGTCCGATCGGGGAGGTCGGCGAGGGGTCGAACAGGACTTCGCCTTCGTCGGGCGGGCCGTCGTGGAGGCGGTGGAGGCACACGTAGTTGCTGCGGCCTTTGAGGGTGGCGAAGCTGGGGCGGCGGCGCAGCAGGGGGTGCAGGGCTTCGACGGTGCGCGGCAGGTCGCGTTCGACGAGCTGGCGCTGCAGCGCGAGCGTGGCGGTGGCGACGACGACGCGGCGGTAGCCCGAGAGCGCGGGGACGAGGTACGCCAGCGACTTGCCGGTTCCGGTGCCCGCCTGGACCAGGAGGTGCTCGCGGCGGGCCACGGCTCCCGCGACGGCTTCGGCCATGCGGATCTGGCCGGGGCGTTCGGTGCCGCCGACGGCGTGGACGGCGGCGGCGAGGAGCTCGCCGAGGTCGGCGCGTCCGCCGGAGGCGGCGCCGGGCTGGTCCGCGGGCACCGTGGTGTCGGTGTCGCCGCTGCTGGTTTCGGGGGCCTCGGGTGCCGCGGTGTCGCTCATCGGGTCCAGCCTAAGGGGTGCGCCGGACCTTTCCGCCGAGGCGTCGGGATATGCGAATCCCCCGCCGACGGGCGGTTTTCCGGGCCCGGCCGGTGCCCGGCCCGGGTTCCCCGTCCTGGGTTCCCCGGACCGGGCCCGCGGCCGGGCCTCCGGCGGCCGGGCTTCCCGATCAGACCTGCCGGGCCTTGGCGATCACCGCGACGGCCATGCCCTCGTGTCCGAGCGCGTTGGGGTGGGCCTGGGCGCCCGGTGACTCCGGGGCGATGCCCTCGACCCACTTCACCCCGACGGGCTGGCAGACGTCGTGGCCGACGCCGGGGGTGTAGGTGTCGACGTACGTGGCGTTCCCGGCGGCCGCGCGGGCGGAGATCATGCCGTTGAGATCGCGGACGACGCCGCGCAGGTAGTCGAGGTCCCCGACGGCGACCGGCAGCTGCGCGGGGCAGCCGGTGCCGCTCTCCGGGAGGATCGCCGGGTAGCCCACGACGAGGACGCGTGCCTGCGGTGCCTTGTCGTGGATGGTCTTGAGCGCGGCGTCGATCTTGGGGCCGGTGGCGTCGATGCGCTGCTTGAGGACGTCCTGCCCGTCCTTGGTGAAGGCGTTCTTGCACGGCGTCGGGGAGGTCTTGTCGCCGCTGCGCATGACGCAGGTCGTCATGATCTCGCCGAAGCCGATGTCGTTGCCGCCGATGCCGAGCGTGACGAGCTTGGTCTCGGGGCCGAGCACGTCGAACTGCGGGGGTGCCGGGGTCTGGCCGCCCATCAGGGTGGTCTGCGGTGCCGCGAGGTCGGCGGTGGTGGCTCCGCCGCAGGTGGCGTCGGCGAAGGTGGGGACCGCGAGCTGCTTGGCCATCAGGTGGGCGTAGTTGCTGCCGCTGCGGCTGCAGCCGGGCGGGCTGCCGGGGACGGTCTCGGGGATCTTGACGCCGGCGGCGTAGGAGTCGCCGAGCGCGACGTAGTACGAGCCCGTGCCGGGTGCGGCGGCGGGCGGTACGGCTCCGGGAGCGGGCGCGGCGGCGGTCTGCTGCGGTGCGGCGGCTCCGCCGGGGGCGCCGGGGGCGGTGGCCGCGGGGCCGCCGGTGCCCTCGCCGCCGCTGTCGTCGTCGGAGGAGCAGGCGGCGAGGGCCAGGGCCAGGGCCGCGGCGAGGGCCGCGGCGGCGGTGCGGTGACGGGTGTGGCCCACGTACATCTCCCCTGGTCTGGCCTTGATCGGGCCCGCCGCAGCGGTTACCGGCGGGTAGGCGTGCGGGCGAGCTTAGGCGTACGCGCGTCGGGATGCCAGAGCGCCGTGCGCCCGCTCCGTCTTCCTCGGTCGAGTTTCGTCAGTCGAGCTTGAGGCGTTCGCGGCGGCTGGCCGGGCAGGGGGTCTCGCTGAGCATGGTGAGGCTTTCGCGGGCCGCCTCGACCTCGAAGTCCTGGAGGGTGGCCACGACCACGTCGACGCGTTCGCCGTCCGCCTCGGCCACGACGCGGCCGTCCGGACCGAAGACGGCGCTGCGTCCGCAGGCCGGGCCGTCGCCGGTGGCGCCGACGTGGTTGGCGACGATGGTGTAGCAGGTGTTCTCCAGGGCGCGGGTGGCCAGGTAGAGGCCGCGGCGGTACTCCTCGTCGCCGCGGGTGAACAGGCCGCAGCACAGGTAGGCGTCGCAGCCGTCGAGGGTCGCGGCGCGCACGTGTTCCGGGAAGCCGATGTCGTGCCGGGTGCCGATGCCGAGCCGCCAGCCGCCGACCTCGACGGAGCAGCCGTGGTCGCCGGGGGCGAACAGGTCGCGGGCGCCGGGCGGCAGGTGCTGGGCGTCGTACGCGACGTGGGCCTCGCCGTCGCGTCCGACGACGAGGACCGAGGAGGACCGGGTGCCGCCGGGTCTGCGCACGCAGGCGCCGACGACGGCGACGGTGCGGCTGGCGTAGCAGGCCGCCACCAGGTCGTCGAGGCGGGGGTCGCCGGGCACGATCTCGCAGCTCGCCGGTTCGTCGCGCAGCAGGTCGAGGTCGTAGCCCGACAGGAACAGCTCGGGCAGTACGACGAGATCGGCGCCCGCGGACGCGGCGAACCGGACGAGCTGGGCGGCGGTGGCCACGTTCTCGGCCACGTTCCCGGCCAGGGCGTGTGCCTGGGCAGCGGCCACGCGCAAAGGCGCTCGATCCAACGTCACGGGCGCATTGTGGCATCGTGACGGGAATCACACCATGGTCATCTTCGGGCGACCGGGCCCCGGGTACGCGCCACCGGCCCGTCCGCCGGGGCCGCTTCGTCGGGCTTCGCGTTGTTCGCCGCCCTTCAAGGGGCTTGGTCGGCTTGGTGGGCTTGGGTCAGCTTGGTCCGACGTACAGCGGGTTGGGGACGGTGCCGTGCGCGGCGACGTGCGGGCGGCCCGGCCGGTCGCGGTATCCGTCGAGCAGGAGGCGGTTCCGGTTCAGGCACAGCCGGTCGATGCGCGGCGTGAGCAGGTCGAACATCTGGTGCCGGTCCGCGAGTTCGGGGAAGCGGGCCTGGTGGTCGCGGATCTCGTCGCGGACCATGGCCCAGAAGTCGGCCTGCGGCACGCCGAGGTGCATCTCGGCGATGTCGGCGAGGTAGCGGTAGTGCCCGACGAGGAGCGCCGCGTGGATGAACTGGCAGAGGTACGCGGGCTCTTCACGCAGCAGTACGGCGGCCACCTCGTCGGGCAGGCCGTCGAGTTCGGGCAGCGGGTGGTCGCTGATGTTGACGTCGTCGACGAAGTCCTTGACGGCGAGGCGTACCGGGACGTCGTCCTCGTCGAACACGACGATGGCGTTCTCGCCGTGGGGTGAGAAGACCAGGCCGTACCGGTAGAGGCAGTGCAGCAGCGGCGGGAGCATGGTGTGGAACAGCGCGCGCAGCCATGCGCGCGGGGCGATTCCGGAGCGGTCGACGAGTTCGGCGACGAAGGGGCGGCCGTACGGGTCGATGTGCAGCAGCGACGCGAGGGTGCGGGCGCGTTCGCCGTGGTCGAGGTACGGGGTGAGGGGTTCGCGCCAGATGGTGCCGAGGAGTTCGCGGTACTGGTAGGGCACGCCGGGGAGGTCTTCGAGGACGGGGTGCCGCACGGTGACGGACGCGGTCTCGCCGAGCAGGATGACGCGGCATTCGTCGCGCAGGAATTCGTCGTCGTCGCGGAGTGCGTGGACCCAGGCGGTGACCGCGGGGGCGGCGAGGGTGCGTTCGGTGGGCAGGCCGCGCCACACGAGTGTGTTGAGCACGGACAGCGGGAGTTTGACGGTGCGTCGGGCCGGCTGGTCGACGTCGAGGAAGGTGCGGACGGACTGCTGGGCCAGGTAGCGGTCCGGGGCCTCGCCGAGGCGGATGATGCGTCCGGCGGCGATGTCGGGGGCGAAGAGCGTGGCGATGGTCTCGTCCCACTGCCAGGGGTGGACCGGCATCCACAGGTAGGCGCCGAGGTCGGCGTCCTCGCCGAGCCGGGAGACCATGCGCTCGGCGAAGCGCTGCGCGGTGGCGGGGTCCAATTCCTCGGAGTAGAGGCGGTGTTCGTCGAGGCCGGGGACGGCACGGTAGTGCGCGAGGCTGCGGTGGACGGCGATCCACGGCAGGCGCAGGGTGCGGCGTGACTCGGGTGCGTAGCCGGCGGCGTCGGTGGCGGAGAAGCCGAGGCGTCCCTTGTTGGCGACGATCCAGGGGTGTCCCGTCTGGTGGCCTTCGAGGTCGGCGTAGTCGAGTTCGGCGAGCACGGACGCGGACTGGGCGGTGGCGCCGATGGCGACGTCGGCGGCGAGGGTGGCGGTGAGTTCGCGGACCAGGTGGCCGGCGGTGTCGCCGGTGAGGCCGAGGGTGGAGTGCGCGTCGAGGAGGAACCGCAGTGTGTCGTCGCCGGGTTCGTCGCCGAGGGGGCCGGTGCGGCGCAGCGAGGCGGGGTCGACGTGCCAGCAGTCGTACGCGCCGCGTCGGGCGCGGAAGCCGTAGCGGACCTCGCCGGGCAGGTCGATGCGGTAGGTGTCGCCGTGTTCGTGGACGGGGGCGAGGAGTTCCTCGTACGCGAACTCGGCGACGGCTTTGGCGAGCATCGCGCGTCCGGCGCGGGCCCATGCGTCGTCCTGGCGGGGCGGGTCGGCGCTGCGGGCCGCGGGTACGGACGCCGCGTGGGCGGACGAAGGTGCCGGTAGGGACGCGTCCGTGGCGGCTTCGGGGCCGGGGCCGTCGCCCGGTAAGGGTGCCGAGCCGGTTCGGGCCGGGGTGAGGGCGGGCTCAGTAGGCAGGGACACGGGGCGTCTCCAGTTCGTCGGGCGGTGCCGGGAGTGGCGCTGGGGCCGCGGTGTCTCCGGCGGCGAGTCCGAACGTGGTGTACGCGGTGCGGGCGGGCAGCCGGTAGACGGCGCGTCCGCAGACGGCGTTGAGGATGACGGCGGCGCGGTGGGCGCCCAGGCCGAGGTCCGGGGTGCCGACGCCGTGGGTGTGGAGTTCGGCGTTTTGTACGTAGAGGCCGCCGGTCACCGACTCGTCGAGGGCGATGCGGTGGTCGAGGCCGATGCGGGGGCGTCCGCGGGCGTCGCGCAGCAGGTGCGCGTCGAGCGGGTCGAGGAGGTCGGGGCGCCGAGGGGCGTAGCCGGTGGCGAGGACGACCTTGTCGGTGAGGGTGGTGAACGCCCGGTCCTGCTGCGTGTGGTGGCAGCCGAGTTCGAGGCCGACCGGGGTGCGGACCACGGTGGTGACGCTGACGCCGGGCATGAGGGTGGCGCGGACGCGGCCGCCGGCGACGCCGCGTTCGTAGAGCTCGTCGTGGATCGCGGCGAGGGTTTCGGCGCTGACGGCCTTGTAGAGCTGGGCCTGCGCGGGCAGGACGCGGTCGCGTACCGGTTCGGCGAGGCCGTGGAAGTAGCGGGTGTAGTCGGGGGTGAAGTGCTCCAGGCCGAGTTTGGAGTACTCCATGGGTGCGAACGCCGGCGACCGGGTGAGCCAGGCGATGCGGTGGCGCGGCGAGGTGCGGCGGCGCAGCAGGTCGAGGAAGACCTCGGCGCCGGACTGGCCGGAGCCGACGACGGTGACGTCGGGGGCGGCGGTGAGGCTGTCGCGGTGGTCGAGGTAGTCGGCGCTGTGCAGGACGTCGCGGGGCCCGTGGGTGTCGAGGAGTTCGGCGAAGGGGGCGGGGACGACGGGTTCGGTGCCGATGCCGAGGACGAGGTTGCGGGCCGCGGCGTGGTGCGTTTCGCCGGTCTTGGTATCGCGGAACTCGACGCGGTACAGGCCGCTTTGGGCGTCCCAGGCGGCGCGGGTGACGTCGGCGCCGAAGCGGCAGGAGGGCAGGGCCGCGGCGGTCCAGCGGCAGTAGTGGTCGTATTCGCGGCGCGGTACGTGGAAGCGCTCGGCGAAGTAGAACGGGAACAGCCGGTCGTGTGCCCGCAGGTAGGCGAGGAACGACCAGGGGCTCGTCGGGTCGACGAGGGTGACGAGGTCGGCGAGGAACGGCACTTGGAGTGTGGTGCCGTCGACGAGGAGGCCGGGGTGCCAGCGGAACTCGGTGGACCGGTCGAGAAAGAGGGTGCGCACGCCGCCGACCCGGTCGGCGAGTGCGGCGAGGGCCAGGTTGAACGGGCCGATGCCGATGCCGACCAGGTCGTGGACGGGGGTCCCGGGGTCGGAGCGGGTGCTTCCGCTGCGCGGGTGGGGCAGTTCGCGTGCGGTCACTCGGTCGCCGCCGGGTTTCCGTTCGCGGGGGCGCCCTTGGCGCCGGACCGTGCCGGCGCGGCGCGCTGGGTCTCCGGCGTGTCCGGGGTGGGGCCGCCGTCGCGGTGGCGTTCGCGGATCATGAGCGCGGCGGTCTTGCCGGGCAGCGACAGGTCCACGGAGCGGCGGAAGCCGGCGCGGCGGAACGCGGCGATGGAGGCGGCGTTGCGTACGTCGGGTTCGGCGATGACGCGCTGCGTGTCCGGGGCGGCGCGCAGGATGAGTTCGCTGACCACGAGCAGGAGCAGCGAGCCGAGGCCCTGGCCGCGGTGCGCGGCGGGTCCGATGAGGACGTGCACGCCGACATCGTGGGGCAGGGCCGCGTAGTGCCGGGCCAGCGGGTCGAGGTCGGCCCGGTAGAGCTCCCAGTAGCTGACGGGCTGGTCGTCGAGGCAGCCGACGTACGCGGTGGCGTGCGTGAGGCGGCTGTGTGCGGCGAGGTGCTTGCCGGTCACCTCGATGCCGCCGGCGAGTTCCCACCAGCGGGCCACCTCGGGGTCGTTCATCCATTCGTGGATGATCGGGAGGTCGCGCTTGAGGTGTAGTTCGTGGAACGAGAACCGGCCGGGGGGCAGCGAGACGGTGCCCCAGCGGTTGGCCTCGGTGAGCGGTCCGGAGAGCCCTTCGCGCAGGCGGCGGTGGGTGAGGCGGAGGGTGTCGTCGTCGGGGACGCCGACGGGGTCGGCGTCGGCGGTGGTTCGGGCGTGCTGGGCGGCGGCGGCCTGGACGGCGGCCTCCACGGTGGCGTCGGCGGGGCTGTTGGGGGACAACGGGGACACGGTCATGCGGGGACGGCACCTCCGGACATGCGATGTGCGTGGAGCGGGTTGGGGATGTCGACGTACACGGACTGGGTGGCCACGGGGCCCACCAGTTCGTCGAGTCCGTGCAGCCGGGTCATGAGGTTGCCCTTGCAGCGCAGGGTCGGTTCGCCGGTGAGCAGGCGCGCGGCGCGTACCCGGGGGGCGTGCGCGGCGAGGGTGGCGTGCAGGCGGCGCAGGAGGGTGTCCTCGTCGGCGAGGCGCTGGGCGCCGAACGCGCCGACGAGGCCGAGGAGGTTGTTGACGCCGAGGTAGTAGGCGAGGCGCTCGTCGGCGACGTCGTCGGGGACGAGGGTGTCGCTGCCGCCGCCCGCGCCGAGGAGGCGCTGCTGCAGGTCGGCGGTGCGGGAGTTGCGGAAGTAGTAGCCCTGGTTGTCGCGGAAGCGGCCGCCGGCGGGCCAGCCGTCCGGGTCGAGGACGACGAGGGTGTTCTGCTGGTGGGCCTCCAGGGCGATCCCGGCGTGTGCGTCGAGCCACAGGATGGGGTCGGCGACGACGGCGAGGTAGCGCGTGAACCACTCCTCGGCGACGGACGCGGTGGCGCGGCCGGTGCGTTCGGCGAGGCTGTGGACGAGGGCGGCGAGGCGGGACGGGCCCATGCCGGGGCGTTCGGCGACCAGGCCCGCGACGCAGGCGACGTCGTCGTCGCCGAACGGGTTGTCGCGGAAGACGAGTTCGAGGCCGCTCTCGGCGCGTTCGGGGCCGCTGGTGCGCGGGGCGTCGACGGCGAGCCAGGCGACGTCGCGGACGATGTCGAAGTCCGGGTGGGCGTCGCGGAGTTCGGCGGCCAGGCCGGCGCGCAGGAGGCGGTCGACCTCGACGCCGCGCAGGAGTTCCTTGCGGAGGTTCTCGCGGCGCGAGTTGGTGATCCGCAGGCCGAGGGAGAGCTTGAGCATGACGGGCGCGCCGGGCCGGTAGACGGTGCGTACCGAGGAAGTGGGGTGCCACGGCGGCCCGAACGGTCCGAGGTCGCGGATGAGGGCGACGTCGAGGAGGGCGCGGATGCCGGGGCGGTGTGCCAGGTCGCGGGCCTGCCAGGGGTGCACGGGCACGAGGACGTGGTCCTCGGGTCCGACGAGTCCGTCGGAGAGTTCCGCGGCGATGGCGGCGGCGGTTTTGCCCGTGGTGCTGTCGTGGGTGACCAGGTCCTGGTGGACGGCGAACCAGTGGAGGGGGAAGGAGCCGCGCAGTTCGGGTGCGTAGGCGGCGGCTTCCGCGGTGGTGAGGCCGTCGCGGCTCTTGGGCGTGGGGTGGGTCGGGTGGCCCAGGAGCAGTGCCTGTTCGGCGGCGAGGAACGGCGTGGTGCCGGGCGGGTCGTCGGGGTGCGCGCGGCGGTGGCGCACGTGGTCGGCGGCGCGGCGGGCGGAGTCGGCGACGCGCGCGGCGGTGTCGGTACGGGCGGCCGCGTTGGCGCCGTCGGCTTCGCGGCCGAGGAGCGCGGCGACGGTGACGGCGTCGAGCTCGGGCCCGGCGGCGTCCGCGAGGCGGGGCGGGCCGAAGCGGTGCCATCCGGCCTGCGACCAGTAGCGGACGGGCACTTCGAGGGTGACGCCGGTCGCGGGCATGGGCAGGCGGAGCGGCCGGTCGGCGGGCGGCCCCGGTACGCCGCGTTCGCGCACCCAGCAGCGCAGCAGGGCCTCGGTCGCGGCGGCGTCGCCGACGCGGTCGGGGTCGGGGTGGTCGAGCGGGTCGCCTGTCCAGGTGCGCGTCTCGTCGCCCGCGTGGGCGGCGGGGTGTGCGGGGGCGGGCACGGGGACTCCGACAGGCACGGCGGGACCTGCGGTCGTCATCATGGCTCCGGGGGTTCGATCGGCCCGGTTGGACCGACATCCATCGATGATCTGGTGATTTCCGGCGATGTCGACCATCTGGCCGGTGTTTCGCGGAAATTTGGGGAGATTCGGGACGAATTGGGCAAACAGCAGAATTCGCCGGGCCGTCAGCGGGCTATGCCGAGGCGGTGCCCCGGCGAAGGTCCCCGGTGGGTCACAGGTCGCGCTCCACGGCACGCCCCGCCTCCACGACCGCGCGCAACACCGCGTCCACGTCGCGCTCGCCGGCGTACGGGTTGAGGAGGGTGAGTTTCAGGCGCACCGAGCCGGGGCCGGAGCCGATCTCGGTGCGGCCGACCACGGCCCGGCCCGAGGTGAGCAGGCGGCGGCGCAGTTCGGCGTTGACCAGGTCGGCGTGCCGGCCGACGGGCTCGCCCGGGTGCGGGTGCGGGACGTACCGGAACACCACGCTGGTCAGCACCGGTTCGGCGGTCAGTTCGAGGGCGCCGGGGCCGGGGTCGCGGTCGATGCGCTCCGCCGCGTAGCGCGCGAGGGCGTGGCAGCGGTCGACGAGCGCGCCGAGCCCGTCGCGGCCGAGCGCCCGCAGCGTCACCGCGATCTTGAAGACGTCGGCGCGGCGCGTGGTGCGCGGCGAGAACCCGAGCAGGCTGGGCAGGCCCGCCTGTTCGTCGTCGGCCGGGTTGAGGTACTTCGCGCGCTGGGCGAGCGGGGCGAACAGCGCGCGGTCGCGGACCAGGAAGACGCCCGCGGCGACCGGCTGCCAGCCGAGCTTGTGCAGGTCGAGGCCGATCGAGTCGGCGCGGCCGATGCCGTGCAGGAGGGGCGCGAGGCGGTCGGAGAACAGCGCGCCGCCGCCGTACGCCGCGTCGACGTGCAGCCAGACGCCGTGTTCGCGGGCGACGTCCGCGCAGGCCGCGAGGGGGTCGACGGCGCCGAGGTCGGTGGTGCCCGCGGTCGCGACGATCGCGGTGGGGCGGTCGTTCGCGGCGAGCACGCGGCGGCACACGGCGTCCAGCGCGCCGGGGTCGACGCGGTGGTCGGCGCCGGTCGCGACGGGCACCACGGCGTCGTCGCCCATGCCGAGGAGGGCCGCGGACCGACGGACGGAGAAGTGCGCGGCGTCCGAGCACAGGATGCGGTGGCGGCCCGCGCTGGGCCCGCCGCGGTCGCGGGCGAGGAGCAGGCCGAGCAGGTTGGACTCGGTTCCGCCGGTGGTGACGGTGCCCGCGGCGAGGCCGGGCACGAAGCCGGCCGCGGAGGCGAGCGCGGCGACGACCTCGGTCTCCAGCGCGGTGGCCGCGGGGGCCTGGTCCCAGGAGTCGAGGGACGGGTTGAGCGCGGAGGCGGCGAGATCGGCGGCGACCGCGACGGCGAGCGGCGGGCAATGCAGGTGTCCGGCGCAGGCGGGGTCGGCGGGGTCGGTGGTGCCGTACGCCAGGACGCGGGTCAGGTCCGCGAGCGCCTCGTGCGCGCCGACACCGCGGGCGGGCAGCGGGTCGGCGGCGAGGGCGCGGCGTACGGCGGCGTC
Organism: Streptodolium elevatio; assembly: GCF_053592165.1. Taxonomy (NCBI): domain Bacteria; kingdom Bacillati; phylum Actinomycetota; class Actinomycetes; order Kitasatosporales; family Streptomycetaceae; genus Streptodolium; species Streptodolium elevatio. The sequence continues at coordinate 31,669 of NZ_JBSFVE010000027.1, read as the reverse complement.
GACGGCCGGGGGGCCGCCGGGCGGCAGCGGCCCACCGCGGTCCCGCGCCCCGGCGGCGAGCGACGCGAGGACGGTGCCGAGGAGTTCGCCGAGGGCGTCGGGCCCGGAGACGCCTCCGGCGAGCGGCGCCGGCAAGGCCGCCGACTCACGCGCCTGCGCCGCTGACGCCGACGTCGCGGGCGCGGGCGCGAGCGCGGGCGGAGCCACCGTCTGAGTCGCCGCGGATGCCGCGGATGCCGCCTGAACTGCCGCGGGAGCCACGGGAACCGCCTGGGTCGCCGCGGGTGCCGCCTGGGCCGAAGCGGGTGCCGCCTGAACCGATGAGCCGGCCTCCGGCGCCGGCGCCGGTCCGGGCGGGGGCACCGGCGCGGGCTCCGGCGTCGGATCGGACACGATCATGCGCTCCTCCGTTGCGCCACGGCGGCGGGCACCGCCTCGCAGAGCCGGTCCAGGACGGCGTCGGCCTGCGCCTCGGTCATCGTCAGCGGCGGCAGCAGGCGCACCACCGTGCCGTGCCTGCCGCCCAGTTCGATGACGAGGCCGCGCTCCAGGGCTTCGGCGCGCACCGCGGCGGCGAGTTCGGGGGCGGGCGGGCGGGATCCGTCGGGGCCGGGCGGGGCGTCCGGGTCGACGATCTCGACGCCGATCATGAGGCCGCGGCCGCGGACGTCGCCGACCGCGGGCTCGGCGGCCATGAGTTGCCGCAGCCCCGCGGTGAGCCGTGCGCCGAGGCGCGCGGCCTCCTCGTCGAGGCGGTTCTCGCGGATGAAGCCGATGGTCGCGGTGCCGGCCGCCATGGCGAGCTGGTTGCCGCGGAAGGTGCCGGCGTGCGCACCCGGCCACCAGCGGTCCAGGTCGCCGCGGTAGATGACGACGGCGAGCGGCAGCGACCCGCCGACGGCCTTGGAGATGACCATGACGTCGGGCACGATCCCGCTGTGCTCGATCGCCCAGAAGGCGCCGGTGCGTCCGAGGCCGGTCTGCACCTCGTCGACGATCATCGGGATGCCGCGTTCGTCGGTGATCCGGCGCATCTCGCGCAGCCACGTGTCGGGGGCGGGGATGACGCCGCCCTCGCCCTGCACGACCTCGAGGATCATCGCGGCGGGTGCGGCCACGCCGCCGGACGGGTCGTCGAGCAGGGTCTCGGCATAGCGGGCGGCGAGCCGTGCGCTCTCGCCGCCGCCGGTGCCGAACGGACAGCGGTACGCGTGCGGGTACGGCAGCCGCGTCACCTCGTCCGCCCCCGGCCCGATCGCCTCGCGGATCGCGGTGTCGCCGCTGACCGCGAGCGCCCCGGCCGTCATGCCGTGGTACGCCCCGGCGAACGCCAGCATGCCGCGCCGACCGGTCGCGGTGCGCACCAGCTTGAGTGCCGCCTCCACGCCGTCGGTGCCCGCGGGTCCGCAGAACTGGATGCGGGCGTCGCGCGCGAACTCCGGTGGCAGCGTTTCGAACAGCGCCTCGACGAAGCGGTCCTTGACCGGCGTCGCGAGGTCGAGGACGTGCAGCGGTGCGCCGGAGTCCAGGACGCCGCGGATCGCCTCCAGGACGACGGGGTGGTTGTGGCCGAGCGCGAGCGTGCCGGCGCCGGACAGGCAGTCGAGGTAGCGGCGGCCGTCGGCGCCTTCGACCGTCATGCCTTTGGCGCGGACCGGGACGATCGGCAGCGACCGCGCGTACGTCCGGGCGGACGACTCGCGGCGGGCCTGGCGCAGGAGGATGCCCTCGGGCCCGGTTGCGGCACCGGCGCCCGCCGCCCCCGCGCCTGCTCCGGTGCCTGCTCCCGAGCCGACTGCGGTGGCGTCGGTCGTCGTGGGTGCGGCGCTCACGGGCATGCCTCCCGGGTTGAGGCCGAGCGCGCTCGGCGGGTGGGTCCGGGCGTACCGCCCGGCGATCAAATTAGGTAAGGGTTACCTTAGATATGTCACGCTTCGCAACCAACACCACCGTTTCGAGTGACCGTACGGGCTTTCCGTGCTTCCGGGGCGGTTTCCGCTCGACGTCCGCACCTCCTGTCCAACGATCAGGACCGACCGCGAACACGGGTAGGGAGCCGCCCTTTTCGAGGTACCCGCACAACGCGCACGCGCGCCGTACGCCCCGGCCCGCGAAAGCCCGGCTCGCCAACCTCCCGGTCCGAACACACCGGCCCGAACGCCCAGCTCGAACACACAGCCCGAAACACACAGCCGAACACGACGAAGCGGCGGGACCCCTTTTTCGGGGTCCCGCCGCTTCGTCGTGCGTCCGTGGCGTGTTCGCCTGTCGTTCCTACCGGTTGGCCACCGCGAAGCCCTGCAGTTCGGCGGCCAGCACGGCACCGACCCGGGCGCGCAGCCACGTGCCCTCGGCACGGTGCTCGCTCTCCAGGATCTCGCCGCTTTCGTGCACCTTCGCGACGAGGTCGCCGCGGTGGTACGGCACCAGCGCCTCCACCTCGACCTCGGGGCGCGGCAGTTCCTCGTCGATCAGGGCGAGGAGCTCCTCGACGCCCTGCCCGGTCTTCGCCGAGACGACGACGGCGTGCGGCTCGCGGCGCAGCAGCCGGGCCAGGACCAGCGGGTCCGCGGCGTCGGCCTTGTTGACCACCACGATCTCCGGCACGTTCTGCGCCTCGACCTCGACGAACACCTCGCGTACCGCGGCAAGTTGCGCCTCGGGTTCGGCGTGCGAGCCGTCCACGATGTGCAGGATCAGGTCGGCCTCGGCGACCTCTTCCAGCGTGGAGCGGAACGCCTCGACGAGCTGGTGCGGCAGGTGCCGTACGAAGCCCACCGTGTCGGCCAGCGTGTAGACGCGGCCGGACGGCGTCTCGGACCGGCGTACGGTCGGGTCCAGGGTGGCGAACAGCGCGTTCTCCACCAGCACGCCCGCCCCGGTCAGCCGGTTGAGCAGCGAGGACTTGCCCGCGTTGGTGTATCCGGCGATCGCCACCGACGGCACCTTGTTGCGGCGCCGCTCGGCGCGCTTGGTGTCGCGCGCCTTCTTCATGTCGGCGATCTCGCGGCGCATCTTGGCCATCTTCTCGCGGATGCGCCGCCGGTCGGTCTCGATCTTGGTCTCACCGGGACCGCGGGTGGCCATGCCGCCACCGCTGCTGCCGCTGCCGCCACCGCCCATCTGGCGGGACAGCGACTGGCCCCAGCCGCGCAGGCGCGGAAGCATGTACTGCATCTGCGCGAGCGAGACCTGCGCCTTGCCCTCACGGGACTTGGCGTGCTGGGCGAAGATGTCGAGGATGAGCGCGGTCCGGTCGACGACCTTGACCTTGACCACGTCTTCCAGATGGATGAGCTGACCGGGCGTCAGTTCACCGTCGCAGACGACGGTGTCGGCGCCGGTCGCGACGACGACGTCACGCAGTTCCCGGGCCTTGCCGGAACCGATGTACGTGGCCGGGTCCGGCTTGTCGCGGCGCTGGATGACGCCTTCGAGGACCTCGGATCCGGCGGTCTCGGCGAGGGCCGCGAGCTCCTGCAGGGAGTTCTCGGCCTCCTCCACGGTGCCGTCGGTCCAGACGCCCACGAGCACCACGCGCTCCAGGCGGAGCTGGCGGTACTCGACTTCGGTGACGTCGGCGAGCTCGGTGGACAGTCCCGCCACGCGGCGCAGCGCCTGGCGGTCGGCGAGGTCGAACTGGTCGCCGTCGTAGCCCGCGCCATGTGCAGCAGGACCCGACCCGGCGGTGTCGCCCGAACCGTCGCCGTCAGCGTCGTCGAATCCGTCGAGGTCGAGGTCGTCGAAAAGTTCGACTGCGGAATCGTCGTCGTGCGGGGAGCGGTCGTATGCGGAGGTCATATTGTCCTGTTCAACACGGCGCGGGGCGGAGATGTTCCGTCCCGTCGCCTGGGGAATCCGTCCCCTCGATCGTGCCACGCAGGCCCGCAGAATGGCACGCGGGTTTCCCCCGTTGTGTCGGGAGTCCGCCGCGGCGCGTCGGGCTGCCTGAGGCGTACGTCGGGGTGGCCAGGCGCGTGTGTCAGGCGTGCGTCAGGTGCGTCGGCTGTGCGGCAGAGGCGCGAGGTCGTGCTCAGGACGTCAGCACGCGTGCCTGGCCCGCCGTCGTGCGCACCTTGATCTTGCTGGCGGCGTTGGCGTCCTTGGCGACGTCCACGTCGGTGTCGCCGACGGTCGCCTCGACGTCCACGTTGTAGGACTGGCCGGACGGCACGCGGACGGTGGCGCGGCCCGCGGTCGTCTTGGCGTCCACATTCGCGGGGGCGGCGCTGAAGGTCAGGTCGAGCGACCCCGCGGTGGTCCGGGCGGTGGCCTGCTTGGCGGTGAGCGCGTCACCGTCGATCTTGCCGGCGCCGGTGCTGACGTCGAGGTCGCCGGACAGCCCGGTGAGGCGTACCTCGCCCGCGTCGGTCTCGACGTGCGCGCCGGTGCCGCGCGGCACCTCGACCTCGTACGACACCCAGCAGTCCTTGTTGCCGCACTTGTACGTCAGGTCCACGGTGCCGTTGTCGACCTTGTGGCTGGTGGTCGGCTCGGTGCCGCCCTCCCAGTTCCACTTCTCGGTGACCTTGACGTGGGGTATGTCCTTCTCGGTGACGGTGACCTTGCCAGCCGTGGTGACGACCGAGATCTTGCCGACCTTCTCACTGACCTCGTACGTGTTCGTCTTCTTGTGCTCGGCGTCGACGTCGACGTCCATCTCGCACGCGGCCAGGACCAGGGGGACGACCGCCACCGCCGGTATCAGCACGGCGAGTCGGCGGCGGCGGTTTCGGGCATGGGGCGCGGACATCGGGGCCTCCTGGCAGGGAACGCTGGCGTACGTTCCACGCTAGGTCGAGCCCGTCGGCGACACCTCGCCCGCGCGACCGGGAAGGGCGCTCATCCCCACGGCGGAGAACACCCCGGCTCTCCCCTACTTTCTCCGGGGTTCCCCCCTCGGGGATACATCGTTCGTAGGGTTGACGGCGCCTCGTCCCGGCTGCATCGCGACCGCGTCCCGGAGGTTCTCCCCGGAAGCCTCAGGCCAGGTGGGCGAGCGCGGCCTGCGTCAGGGCCGCGAACTCCGCGGACTCCGCCTCGTCCAGCACCGAGTACGCGCCCGCGACCATCTCGTCGGTGAGCACCTCCGCGTCCGCGCGGCGCTCGGCCAGCGCGTCGTCGAGCTCCGGGAACGGCTCGGTCCAGCCGAAGAACTTGATCATGCCCTCGTTCTTGCGCTCCCCGATCTGCGCATCCAGGGCGCCTATGCGGTGGACGCGCAGGGCCAGCGCGTGCAGGTCGCTGCGCAGCTCGCGGAGCGTCTGGAAGTGGTGCATCGCGCGGGCGGGAGCGTCCTCGGCGCCGGGCATGGCACGCCATCCGCTGGACAGGCGTCCGGCCGTCCCGAGGTCGTTCGCGTCGGTGATCCGGCCCGCGAGGTCGGCGAGGCGCTCGACGCCGGGCAGGTCCGCGAGCTTGGCGCGGCCCCATGCGTGGCAGCACTCGGCGTACGCCGCGGCGGCCTCGGCGGGCGGGCCGATCTTCGCGGCGGCGGCCCACATCCCGGTGATGGCCGCGGGCTCGAAGTAGTGGAACGCGTCGGCCACCACCTCGTCGGACGCGTCCCCGATCACGCCGCCGCGACCCGCGATGTAGAACTGGAGGCCGTCGTAGCCCAGTTCGGCGCCGCGCGCGGTGGTCGCGGGGTCGAAGAAGAACTTCGACCCGATCTGCTGGATCGCGGGCTTGACCGCCTGGGTGGTGGCGCGCGCGACGTCCATGCGTGAACTCATTGAAGGCCCTCCGACTGCTTTTCGCTTGGCTGCGTCAAGCGTTTCTAGCAGAGCGGCCGCGAAGGGCCCATACGGGTGGGCACGGATACGGGCGACCCGGCCGGATCGGGCCAGGGGGTCGGTCGGGCCAGGGGCCAGATCAGGCGGTCGGTCAGGCGGGTCGGGTCAGCCGCGCACCGTGAGGCGGGCGAGGTCGACCTCGCCCTCGGCGACGATCACCGCGGGACCGGTCATCTCGACCCGGCCGTCCGCGAACTCCGTGATCACCAGGCGGCCGCCCGGCACGTCGACGGTGTACGTCGCGGGAAGCTCGGCGCCGTCCCGCCGCGCGGTGGCGACCATGACCGCGCACGCGCCCGTCCCGCACGAGCGGGTCTCGCCCGATCCGCGCTCGTGCACGCGCATCGCCACGTGCCCCGGCGCGCGGTCGACCACGAACTCGATGTTCATGCCCTCGGGATACGCCGACGCGGGCGTCACCGGCGGCGCGGTGTACAGGGTGCCGGCGTCGTCGAGGTGGTCGACGAACACGACGGCATGCGGGTTGCCCATGTTGACGTTGACGGCGGGGCGCACCGTGCCGTCGGGCAGCGTGACCTCGATGCCGTCGGGGCCTGGGAAACGCGCGGAGCCCATCTCGGCGGTGACGTCGCCGCCGTCGGCCGGCACGCGCACCGTCTTGACGCCGCCCCGGGTGGCGACGCGCAGGTCGCCGGGCGCGGCCTCGCCGGACTCGACGAGGTAGCGGGCGAACACGCGTACGCCATTGCCGCACATCTCGGCGATGCTGCCGTCGGAGTTGCGGTAGTCCATGAACCACTCGGCCTCGTCGGCCATGTGGGCGGCCGCGGGGTCCTTGGCCGAACGCACGACGCGCAGCAGCCCGTCCGCGCCGATGCCCGCGCGCCGGTCGCACAGCGCGGCCACATGGCGCGCGTCGAGGTCGAGGGCACCGTCGGCATCGGGGACGATGACGAAGTCGTTCTCGGTGCCGTGCCCCTTGAGGAATCGCAGAGTGCTCACCCTCCCGATCCTACGGTCCGGACCGCGAATCGCCGCCCGGCGCCCGAGGGGCCCGGCAGGGTGACGTCGACCAGCTCCCAGTCGGCGATCAGCGGCGGCAGGCTGTCGGTGAACTGCGCGCGCGACGATCGCCGGGCCCTCGCGGATACGGCGGCCAGGCCCTCGTCCAGGTACAGCACGCCCGGGTGCAGCGGAAACCCGGTGCACCCGGTACGCGTCCCCGAACAGCGCCCTGAGCCAGTCGAGCCGGCTTCGTCGGTGGTGAACCGGCCGCTGCCGACGCCCACCAGAATGTCCCGGCCGAAGAGCGATCAGGGCCGCATCCCGAAGCGCTCCTTGAAGAGGTGCGGCAGACGCAGCGACGCCTCGACGGCGGTGTCCCCGGCGACGATGACCGGGTCGCGCGCGAAGATCTGCAGGGGGAAGGGCGAGAACTCGGCGAGACCGCCTGCTCGTCGTGGGTCAGCGGCTCGGGCCGGTGCACGACGACGCCGCGGGCCGCCAGGAAGTCTTCGAGGGCGCCGAGTTGATCGCGGCAGCGGGCGTACCCCTCGGGATCGGCCTAGGACCAGCGGCCGCCCCGGGCGTCAGACCAGCCGTCGCCGAAGCCGGCGGGCGGGAACGCGAGCGACCGCCGCAGGCCCGCCGCGTCGTCGGGGATATGGAAGTCGAGCGGACGCCCCACCACTACCTCGTCGAGACGGTCCCATTCGCGGAAGGCGCCGATCGCGCCCCGGCGGTCATCGGCCGCTGGGCGCTGCCCTTCCGCGGTCGTCATCGTCGGCTTGTCCCATGGGCGCGAGGGAGCGAAACCGCCGAGGCACCACCGATCCGGCAATCGGGTGACGCCCCGCGATCCGGGCACGGCGCGATCCCCCGGACCGCGTGATTCAGCGGACCGCGCGACTCCGACACCGCGCGATTCCCCGGACCGCGCGATTTCGAGCACCGCGCGATTCCGAAAGCGGTCGGATCGACGAGCGCGAACCGTCCGCCGGTGCCCTCAGCCCCGCGACGACGCCGCCGGGCCGACTGCGCGCCACGGTCAGCGGCGCGCAGCCCAACGGAACGCCCTCGTTCCTTCGGCCGCCGCGGTCGGTCGTGTCCGCACCCTGCCGCCGGACCTACCGGCGGCAGATCGACGTCGGCCTAGCCCGGCCGCACCACCGCCGCCGAGCCGCCACCGCGGCGGGTGGGTTCGGCGACGGCTTGGATGCGACCTCGTGGCAGGAACTCCAGCGCGGTCGCCGCACCGATCTCCGGGTTCTCCCGCAGGACGTGGCCGCGTGCCTCCAGTGCGGCGCGCAGCGCGGCCGGGACGGACGGCTCCACCTCGGTCGCCGCGCCGTTGCGCTGGGACAGTCGTGGTGCGGCGAGCGCCTCGGGCAGGGTCATGCCCAGGTCGAGCCGGCCGACCAGGGTCTGGAGCACCGTGGTGATGATCGTGGCCCCGCCCGGCGAACCGACCGCCAGCAGCGGCTTCCCGTCCTCCAGCACGATGGTCGGCGCCATGCTGCTGCGCGGGCGCTTGCCCGGGGCCGGCAGGTTCGGGTCAGGCACGGACGGGTTGGCCGGCGCGAAGCTGAAGTCGGTGAGCTCGTTGTTGAGCAGGAAGCCGCGCCCCGGAACGGTGATGGCGCTGCCGCCGGTCTGCTCGATCGTCAGGTTGTACGCGACGACGTTGCCCCAGCGGTCGGCCGCCACCAGGTGGGTCGTCGACTGGCCCTCGTACGGCTCCGCGTCGCCGGCGCCGGTGGCCGCCGGGCAGCCCTGGTACGGCGGGCTCGGGTCACCGGGCGGCACCGGGCTCACGGACGCCTTCGCGGGATCGATCAGGCAGGCCCGCTCCTTGGCGAACCCCTGGTTCAGCAGCGGGCGTTGCGGTACGCCCACGAAGGCCGGATCGCCGATGTAGCGGTTCCGGTCGGCGAACGCCAGGCGCGAGGCTTCGAGGTAGTAGTGCGTGGCGGTGACCGCGTCCATGCCCCCGACGTCGACTGTCTCCAGGATGTTCAGTGCCTCGCCGACGGTGATGCCTCCGGAGGACGACGGTGCCATGCCGTAGACGGTGACGCCGCGGTAGTCGGCCCGGGTGGGGTTGCGGTCGACCACGGAGTACTTGGCGAGATCGCGGGTCTCCATCAGGCCGGGCCGGAAGGCGCGGTCCGCGTCGGGCGCGACCGGCGGGGCCTTGACGGTCTGGACGACCTCGCGGCCCAGCGCGCCCCGGTAGAGCCAGTCGACGCCGTACCTGCCCATGTCGCGGTACGTGCGAGCCAGATCCGGGTTGCGGAACGTGCTTCCCACGGCGGGCGGTTGGCCGCCTGGCAGGAACAGGTCGCGGGTGGGCACGATGTCGTCGAACCGCGACTGGTTGGCCGCGGTCTGCGCCTGGAAGGTCGCGTCGACCACGAACCCGCGCGCGGCCAGCGCGGCGGCGGGGTCGAGTGCCTGCCGCAGCGACAGCGTGCCCCAGCGGCGCAGCGCGGCCTCCCAGGTCGCCGGAGTGCCCGGAACACCCACCGACAGCCCGGAGTTGACGCCCTGGTCGAACGGCAGGGGCAGCCCGGTCGCGGGGTCGATGAACGACGTCGCGGTCATCCGGAAGGGCGCGGTCTCGCGGCCGTCGATCGTGCGGACCGTACGCGATTTGGCGTCGTAGTAGACGAAGTAGCCGCCACCGCCGATCCCCGCCGAGTACGGCTCCGTCACGCCGAGGGCGGCGGCAGTGGCGACCGCGGCGTCGACCGCGTTGCCGCCGCGACGCAGCACCTCCAGGCCGACGCGGGTGGCGTCCGGATCGACGCTGGACACCGCGCCGCCGTACCCGGTCATCACCGGGACCTTGGGGAAATCCCCGCCCGGGTCCGGATGTGCGGAGGCAATCGGGGCGGCGCCGACCAGCAGTGCGGCGGCGGCGATGCCCGCGGCCCAGCCGCGGCGCACCCGCAGCACGGCCCTGCGGGCGCGCCCGGACGGCGCGAACTGCCCTGGCTGTGGCGGTGATACGGCCATGAAGACCTCCCCCGGACGCGACAACGACGCATCCACCGTGCCACTCCCGCCCCACCCCGCACAGCCAAAATCGGGCCACAGGACGGAAGTTCACTCAGACCGACGAAGGCTCCGGAAGGTCGAACACCCGCTCGAACAGCCACTCGAACTGCCACCGAGGCGGCGGACCGGACGGGCGGCGGCAAGACCACCCGGCCCGCCGCAAGCACAAGCGGCCAAAGACACGGACCGGCCCGCGCCCCCCGCCTGCACCCCGCCCGCCTACATCCCGCCGCCGACCCCGCCGTTGACTCCCCCGTTGACGCCGCCGTCGACTCCCCCGATCACGCCGCCGTTCACGCCACCGCCGAGACTGCCCCCGCGGCCCGTCCCCAGGCCGTCAGCCGGCGCATCCCCCGCACCCCCGTCGCGGCGGCCCCCGCCGAAGCCCGCGCCACCGCCGAAGCCCGCGCCGCCGTCGACCTCCGAGCGGCCGCCTTCCCCGTTTTCCCCGCCCTCCTCACCCTCGGCAGTGCCGAACGCGATTTGCCGCAGCGACTCCGCCACGAGGTCCGGCCGGTCGTACGCCAGCCACCGCACGCGCCGGTCCCGCCGGAACCACGTGTCCTGCCGCCGCGCGAACCGCCGCGTGGCCCGCGCCGTGTCCTCTTTCGCCTCGGCCTCGCTCATGTCGCCGGTGAGCTGCCGCAGCACCTGGGCGTAGCCGAGCGCCCGCGACGCCGTCAACCCGTCCCGCAGCCCCAGCTGCTCCAGCGCCCGCACCTCGTCCACCAAACCGTCGCGCCACATGCGCTGGACCCGCGCGTCGATGCGCTCGTCCAGCACCGGCCGCGGCACGTCGACGCCGATCTGCACGCAGTCGTACACCGGGACCGGACCGGGCAGCGTCGCGGTGAACGGCCGCCCGGTGATCTCGATGACCTCCAGCGCGCGCACGATGCGCCGGCCGTTGCTGGGCAGGATCGCGGCGGCGGCGGCCGGGTCGAGGCCGGCGAGGCGGGCGTGCAGCGGGCCGGTGCCGTCTGCCTCCAGCTCGCGTTCCAGCCGGGCGCGCACCTCGGGATCGGTGCCGGGGAACTCCAGGTCGTCGACGACCGCGCGGACATACAGTCCCGAGCCGCCCACCAGCACCGGGGTGCGCCCGGCCGCGAGCAGTTGGTCCACGACCGCCCGAGCGTCCTGCTGGTACTCGGCGACGCTGGCGGTCCGCGTCACGTCCCATACGTCCAGCAGGTGGTGCGGCACGCCGCGCCGCTCGGCGAGCGTCAACTTGGCGGTGCCGATGTCCATGCCCCGGTACAGCTGCATCGAGTCGGTGTTGACGACGTCGCCGCCCAGCGCCTGTGCCAGGGCGACGCCGAGGTCGGACTTGCCTGCGGCGGTCGGGCCGACGACGGCCACGACGCGCGGGCGGCCCTGGGCAGGGGCCGCATCGGGGAGAGATCGCGAACTCACGGGACAAGTCTGCCGGAACAGTGGCTACGTACCGTCACCCGATGCGGTACGCCCGGGCGCGGTCACATAACCGCGCGCACCCCGGACTCGTTGTCCTGCGGCACGACATGCACATCCGCCACGTCCGTCGTAGGGTCAAGGAGCAAGAAATGGGCGTTTTCGACTGGTTCAGGCGCAATTCCACGGAAGAGACCGCACAGGAGCCCGGTTCACTGGAGCCGGAGCAGGCGGGGAGCGTCGGAACCCTCGTCGAGGAGCGGCCCGCAACCGAGTGTTGCGTCCCCGCCCAGGATTCCGGACCGTGCTGCGGCGGCAAGAACGCCGAGGACGCCGTCCCGGAGGCCGCGGGTGGTGCTTCCACCGCAACTTTGACCACGGTCCCGAAGCCTGTCGGCTCGGGCCGGGAGTCCGAAGGAGAGCAGGACATGGGTCTCTTGGACACCATCAAGGAAAAGCTGGCCCCACACGGCGACAAGGTCGGCCAGGGCGTCGACAAGGCGGCCGACATGGTCGACAAGAAGACCGGCGGCAAGCACGGCGACAAGATCGACAGCGCCGCCGAGCAGGCGAAGGGCGCGCTGGGCGTACCGGGCGAGGCGCAACCCCCGGCCGCGCCGGAGGCGACCCCCGAAGCCCCTCCGGCGGGCGAGGCGCCGCCGGAGCAGAACCCGCCCGCCTGACGTCCGCCTGACGGCCCGTGCGGGCCGGTGGGGCGGGACGACACTCAGACCGGACAGATCACAAGCACAGGTTCGCAGCGCCGACGGCCACGGGATCGCTCCCGTGGCCGTCGGCGTTCGGCGTTCCGGGGGCGTTCGGGCGGGTCTTCCGGCCGATGGGCAACCGCGTACGCGGATGTGTCAGGCGCCCCACACGGCCACGAAGTAGCCGACTCCGTAAGGCGCGTCGTCGTACGTCAGGCGCCCGGCGAGCTCGGCGCCGTCCGCCGCTCCGGCGAGCACCTGCCACGCGGCGCGGCCCGCCACCCACAGTTCGTCGGACAGGTCGGGGTCGAGCGCCGCGAGCGCCAGGACGTCGGCGTCCGCCAGCGCCAGCGCGACGGCCGCGTCGTAGGGCTCGGCCCGTTCGTCCAGGTAGCCCGGCGCCTTCTCGGTACGGCAGGCACTGCCGTCGCCCATCACGAGCAGGGCGATCCGTTCGTCGCCCGCGACCAAGGCGGCTCCCGAGGCCAGGCAGTCGGCGGCGTCGGCGTCCGCCGCGACCGCGAGTCCGGACACGGGTACGTCCACACGTGTGCGGCCCAGCAGCCACGCGGCCATCGCCAGGGACAGCGGCATCCGCTCCTCGACGTCGCCGGAACCCCCGGCGCCCAGGCTCACCGAGAGGTTGACGCCCAGCGGCGCGAACGTCCCGGCGCCGCCCCGGGGGAAGTCCGCCGACTCGGGGCCGGTGCCGACCACGACGATGCGCTCGGGACGCGCGGCGGCCAGCGCCGCGACGGCGGCGTCACACGCCTCGCGCAACGCCTCCAACTCGCCCGCGGCACCTGCGGCCAGGTCGGGCACGAGCAAAGGCGGATGAGGACACACGGCAGCGGCAACAAGCACGGCACGAGAGTACCGGGCGTGTTCTCATGGGCTCATGGCGCAGCTCACCATCATCAGGCACGGCGAGACGGAGTGGAGCCGGGACCACCGGCACACCGGCCGCACCGACATCCCGCTCACCCCGACCGGTGAGGAGCAGGCGCGTGCGGCGGGAAAGCTCGTCGCCGACCGGGACTTCGCGCTCGTCCTCGTCAGCCCGCTGCGGCGGGCCAGGGCGACGGCCGTCCTCGCGGGCCTGCCGGACACCGGGCTCGACCCGGACCTCATGGAGTGGGACTACGGCGGCTACGAGGGCCTGACCACGCCGCAAATCCGCGAGACGGTTCCGGGCTGGTACCTGTGGCGCGACGGCGTCGTCTCGGGCGACGCGGACCATCCGGGCGAGCAGGTGTCCGACGTCGGCGCGCGCGTCGACCGGGTGCTGGAGCGCGTACGCCCGGTCCTGGACGCCGGTGACGACGTGGCCCTGGTGGCGCACGGACACGTGCTCCGCGTCCTCACGGCCCGCTGGCTCGGCCTGCCGCCTGCGGACGGCAGGCTGTTCGCGCTCGCCACCGCGGGCGTGTCCGACCTCGGCTTCGAGCACGGCGAACCGGTGATGACCGCCTGGAACCGGCGCGGCTGACGCGCGTGCGCGGCCCGCATGGGGCCGCGCCCGCTGTCAGTCGACTCGGCAGGCCGCGGTTTCGGCCGCCGGGGCTGCCGGGGGCGGGCCGACCGTCGGCAGGCCCAGCAGGACGCCCGGGGCGGCCGCGGGCGCGCCGGCGCGCTTGGCCCACGCGTCCCCGGCGCGTGTGCGGCGGACCGCTCGCGTGGGGCCTTCGGCGAGCAGGTGGTGCGGGGCCGCGTACGTGATCTCGACGGTGACGACGTCGCCGGGGCGCACGTCCTCGTCGGGCCGCTGAAAGTGCACAAGGCGGTTGTCGGGCGCGCGGCCGGACAGCCGGGCCGTGGACTCGTCCTTGCGGCCCTCCCCCTCCGCGACGAGGACGTCGAGGGTGCGGCCGACCTGCTTCTTGTTCTCGTCCCAGGAGATGTCGTCCTGGAGGGCGACCAGGCGCTCGTAGCGCTCCTGCACGACGGCCTTGGGGATCTGGCCGTCCATCGTGGCGGCCGGGGTCCCGGGGCGCTTGGAGTACTGGAACGTGAAGGCGTTGGCGAAGCGCGCCTCGCGGACGGCGTGCAGGGTCTGCTCGAAGTCGGCCTCGGTCTCGCCGGGGAAGCCGACGATGATGTCCGTCGAGATCGCCGCGTCGGGCATCGCGGCGCGCACGCGGTCGATGATTCCGAGGTAGCGGTCCTGGCGGTACGAGCGCCGCATCGCGCGCAGCACGTCGTCCGAGCCGGACTGGAGCGGCATGTGCAGCTGGTGCATGACGTTGGGCGTCTCGGCCATCGCGGCGATGACGTCGTCGGTGAAGTCGCGCGGGTGCGGCGAGGTGAAGCGCACGCGCTCCAGGCCGTCGATCTCGCCGCAGGCGCGCAGGAGCTTCGAGAAGGCCTCGCGGTCGCCCATGTCCGAGCCGTACGCGTTGACGTTCTGCCCGAGCAGCGTGACTTCGATCACACCCTCGGCGACGAGGGCCTCGATCTCGGCGAGCACGTCGCCGGGTCGGCGGTCCTTCTCCTTGCCGCGCAGCGCGGGCACGATGCAGAACGTGCAGGTGTTGTTGCAGCCCACCGAGATGGAGACCCAGGCCGCGTACGCCGATTCGCGCCGCGTGGGCAGCGTGGACGGGAAGACGTCCAGCGACTCCAGGATCTCGACCTGGGCCTCCTCCTGGACGCGGGCGCGTTCCAGCAGGACGGGCAGGGAGCCGATGTTGTGCGTGCCGAACACGACGTCCACCCATGGGGCCTTGGCCACAATGGTGTCGCGGTCCTTCTGGGCGAGGCAGCCGCCGACGGCGATCTGCATCCCGGGACGCTTGGCCTTCTTCGGCGCCAGGTGGCCGAGATTGCCGTAGAGCCTGTTGTCGGCGTTCTCCCGCACCGCGCAGGTGTTGAAGACGACGACGTCGGCCTCCTCGCCCGCGACCGCGCGGACGTAGCCCGCGTCCTCCAGCAGGCCGGACAGCCGCTCGGAGTCGTGGACGTTCATCTGGCACCCGTAGGTGCGCACCTCGTAGGATCGCGCGCTCATATCGAGAATCAAGATTACGCGGTCACCGGGCCGCCCCGGACCCCGGTGACGGACCCCGGTGACGGAGACCGGTGACGGAGACCGGTACACACGACGGCCACGACGGCCACGACGACCCGCGCACGCCCGCGCACGACCAAGCACCCTGACCCGGACGGGAACCGACCATGACGCAAGGACGCCTGACTCGCGCTCGCATGAGCGGAGCCCCGGCGCGCCGCACGCGCACGCTGGTGGCGGTCGTGCTCGGGGTCGCGCTGACGCTGTTCGCGGGTGGCCTGTGGATCAGTTCCGACGACAGCGTGCCCTACCGCGGGGGCCCGGTGACGATCACGACGGGTGTGCCGGAGGGGGTCTACGCCAAGTACGGCGAGCTCCTGCGTCCGCGTCTCGCCGACGACCTCGGCACGGACGTTTCGCTGATCAACAGCGCGGGTTCGCCGGACAACCTCGACAAAGTGCTGAGGGGCGAGGCGACGCTCGGCATCGCGACCGCGGACGCGGTCGCCTCGCTTCCCCCGGAGCAGCGCGACCAACTTCGCGCGGTCGCCCGCCTGTACGACGATTTCGTGCAACTCGTGGTCCCCGCCGACAGCGGGATCAAGGACCTGACGGACCTGCGTCCGGCGGGTCCCGGCGCACCGCGCCTGCGTGTGGGAATCGGTCCGGCGCGGTCCGGGGTACAGCTTCTGGCCCGGCGCATTCTCGACACCGTGGGCATGACGCCGGAGGCCGATCTCGATGCCAAGGTCGACGGAATCGGCGATGCCGCCGCGAAGCTGAGGAGCGGGGCGTTGGACGCCTTCTTCTGGTCCGGCGGCCTGCCGACACAGGCGGTGTCCGACATGCTGCAGGAGAGGCCGGACGGGACGAAGTTCGCGATCCGCTTCGTGCCGCTGGGCGGCGTCGCGAAGGCGTTGCAGAGCGAACTGAACAAGGCCGGGGAGCCGCAGGTCTACCGCGAGGCGGTCATCCCGGGCGACGCGTACCAGGGCGTGGACGGCGTCGCGACGGTCGCCGTTCCGAATCTGATGGTGACCCGGTCGGATGCGGACACCGAATTGATCAGGCGCGCCACCGGTACGGTCCTGGGAAGTCGCGAAGCGATCGGGGCCGTCGTGCACGCGGCCCAGCTCGTGGACCCGGGTACGGCGATTTTCACATTTCCGCCGCTGAGGCTGCACGAAGGCGCCCGACTCTGGTACAGATCGGCAAAACCGTGATGCCCGTGACGTCGCGCGTAGACCGCTGAATGCAACATGCTGGGGCCTGTCCCCACATATTGGGTGGACCTCCTAAAGTCTGACGCCCTGTCAGAACGACCTGGAGCACCTGGGAGGAGGGCGTACCGCAGTGTCCGAGGGCGATGTCGGCCGTGTGCTGAGCCAGCGGTACCGCCTGAGCAGGAGCCTGGGGCGCGGGGGCATGGGCGAGGTCTGGTTGGCCGTCGACACCGCTCTGGGGCGCGAGGTCGCCGTCAAGGAGCTGCTGCTGCCCGCCTCGCTCGACGAGACCGCGCAGCGGTCGTGGCTGGAGCGCAGCAAGCGCGAGGCCACCGCGGCGGCACGCATCCGGCACGAGAACGTGGTGACCGTCCACGACGTGTTCGAGGAGGACGGCCGCCCGTGGATCGTCATGGAACTGGTCATCTCGCGGTCGCTCGCCGAGGTCGTACGCAGTGAGGGCCGGCTCGACTACGCCGAGGCCGCGCGCATCGGCCTGGACGTCCTGCGCGCCCTGCGCGCCGCGCACGCCAAGGGCGTCCTGCACCGCGACGTGAAGCCCGCGAACGTGCTGCTCGGCCTCGACGGACGTGTCGTGCTGACCGACTTCGGCATCGCCACGTTCGTGGACGCTCCGCAGGTCACCCAGATCGGCGAACTGCTCGGCACCCCCGGATACCTCGCCCCCGAGCGCGCCGAACGCTTCGCGGCCGGCGGCGCGATACCGGCCGAGGGCCGCCACGACGCCGCCGGCGACGGCACCGCGGGCCATGCCACCGTCCGGGGCTCGGAGGACGCGCTCGGCATGAGCGGCGGCATCCTGCTCGACCCCGCCTCCGACCTGTGGTCCCTCGGCGCGACGCTGTACGAGATGGTCGAGGGCCGCCCGCCGTTCAGCCGCTCCTCCGCGGTCGAGGTCGTCGACGCGGTGGTCAACCACGATCCCCTCCCGATGCGACACTCCGGCGCGCTGGAGCCGGTGATCACGGGTCTGCTGCGCAAGGACCCGGTCATGCGGATGGACGGCAAGGAAGCCGAGGAACAGCTGATCGGCGTCATCCAGGAGGCGCTGGCGCCGACCTGGGGCGGCGAGGCACCCGCCGGGCAGCGGAATCCCGGCCGAGCCGCGGAGGCGCCGGGCACGGGCGCGTACCGGGCGGGCGTCGGGACCGGCCACACCGCGACGCACCGCGCGACCCCGCGCGGCGTCCCCGACGGGCGGCCCGGAGCGCTCGGCGCCGGTACGCCCGGCATCGGGACGTCCGGCACCGGGGCGTCCGGCACCGGGGCGTCCGGCACCGGGGCGTCCGGGCAGGGCGCCCCGGCCGGCGGTACGCCCGGCACCGCGGACGCGGCTCCCGCGCGCGGAGGACTCGCCCCGCACGGTCCCGGCGACGCCGTCGACGCGACGTGGGCGGGTGACGGCCCCGGATCGGTGCAGGCCCCCGAGCCGGGCGCGTCCGGCGGCAGACCCGGCGAAGGGTCGGGCGGCGGCGGCCCGGGCAGCCCCGGTGGCCCCGACAGCCGACGGTCGTTCTGGCGGAGCAGGACCGCGCGGATCGGGCTGCCCGTCGCGGTGGCCCTGGTGCTGATAGCCGTGTCGGTGACCGTGGCCGCGGTGGTCGGCGGTGGCGAGGACAAGCGCAAGCAGATGCTGGCCGACCTGCGCGAGCAGTCGCCGACGTACCAGGCCATGCTGAAGCGCGGCTACATGCTCGTCGGGGTCAAGCCGGACCAGCCGGGGCTGAGCCAGAAGGGCCCGGACGGCGAGTACGCCGGGTTCGACGACGAGATAGCCCGCATGATCGCCGCCGACCTCGGCTTCCCCGGCAAGCTCCGGTTCGTCGACGTCGAGACGCAGGGCCGCGAGTACCGGATATCGAGCGGTCAGGTCGACCTGATCGTCGCCAGTTACACGATCAACCCCGAGCGTCTGGAGCGGGTGTCGTTCGCGGGCCCGTACTACGTGGCGGGGCAGGACTTCCTGGTCCGCAAGGACGACCCGGGCGCGGCGCGGCCCGAGGATCTTGCGGACGACCGCATCTGCGTGGTTCGCGGGTCGACGTCGGCGGAGCGGATCGGCCAGAAGTTCCCGGCCATGCAGGTCGAGGAGCGCGGCAAGTACTCCGAGTGCGTCGACGAGCTGCTGAACAAGAAGGTGCGCGGGGTCAGCACCGACGACACGATCCTGGCGGGCTTCGTCGCCAAGCACCCCGCGGAGCTGCGGGTGCTGGGCAGCCCCTTCTCGGCGGAACCGTACGGCGTGGGCCTCAGCCGCGGCGACACGGTGCTCGCGAAGGCCGTGTGCGAGGCGCTGAACCGGCACATAGCCAACGGCGACTGGCAGCGGGCGTACGACGCCACACTCGGCCCCCTGGGCCTGCTGGCCCCGCGCCCCCCGAAGTGCACCCCGCACATGACGAGCGCCGACCTCAACGGCGGCTGACGCCCCTTCAGACCGTGCGTTGCCGCGTGCGGCCACGCCCGAAGGTCACAGCGCCCGGTCGACGGTCACCGTCACGACCAGTCCGCCTCCGTCGCGCGCCGCGAACTCGATGGCGCCGCCCGTTGCCCGCAGCAAGGTACGCGCGATCGACAGGCCGAGGCCGGAGCCGTCCACGTTCTGGTGGTGGGAGCTGCGCCAGAACCTGTCGCCCACACGCCGCAGCTCGCTGGGGTCCACCCCGGGCCCCCGGTCCGCGATCCGGAGTTCCAGGCGGCCCCCGACCGCCGCGAGGGCGACCGTGACCTCGGCGTCGTCGGGGCTGAACTTGAGCGCGTTGTCGAGGATCGCGTCGAGGGCGCTGCCCAGCGCGATGGGGTCGACGTTCCCGGTCAGCGCGCGTGGCCCCTGCTGTTCGAAGCGCTGGCCGCGGGCACGGGCCAGCGGCTCCCACGCGTCGATGCGCTCACGCACCAGCGCCGCGACGTCGAGCGGCACACGGTGGGTCCCGGTGTTGGCCGCGTTCTCGGCCAGCGCGAGCGCGAGCAGCTCGTCCAGCACGTGGGTGAGGCGACGCCCTTCGTCGCGGACCCCGTCGAGCGTCTCGATGTGCTCGGGCGGAAGCGACAGACCCAGTTCCTCGATGCGCAGCAGCAGCGCCGAGAGCGGGTTGCGCAGTTGGTGCGAGGCGTCGGCGGCGAACGCCCGCTGCTGCTCGACGACGGTCTCGACGTTGTCCGCCATCTCGTTGAACGCCTTCGCGAGGCGCCGCAGCTCGGGCGGTCCCTGCGCGGCGGCGACGCGCGCGCCCAGTTTGCCGGTGGCGATCTCGTGGGTGGCCTTGTCGAGCACCTGGACGGGCCGCAGGATCGTGCCGGTCAGGCGGGCGGCGGCCAGGAGCGCCGCGACCACGGCGATGGACTCGGCCGCGCCGAGGAAGAGCCAGTTGTCCCAGATCCGACCGCGCATCTTGCCGGTGACGGACTCCGTGACGGCAACCGCCACGACATCGCCGCCGAACACGACGGGGGCCGCGACGGTGATGGTGCGGTCCTGCCACGGCCACACCTGCGGGGCGTCGCTGCGCCGCCCGGCGCGCGCCTCCGCGAAGGCCTCGTGTGCCTGACCGGTTTTGGGAAGGGTGTACCCGGGGTCGGATCTGATGAGGATGTCGCCGTTCCGGTCGACGACTGCCGCGTGTATGCCGTACACGAGGAAGAACTGCTCGAGATCCTGCCTCAGTGGCAGCTGCTCCTCCTCGGAGAGCTTGACGTCCTGCCCCACGCGGATCGCGGTCTGGTACTGGGCGGCGAAGCGCGCCGTGTCGTCGGCGCGGTCGCGGGTCATCTCTTGCTGGTGGGCGTCGGCGCGCGACACGGCCAGGGGTATGCCGAGCGCGAGCAGTACTGCGCTCATGAGCGTCAGCAGCAGGGCGAGGAGTCGGGTGCGCACAGGAGTCTGTCTTCGGGCGTGCCGGGCTCAGGCGTCCGGGACCACGCGGTAGCCGACACCACGGATGGTCTCGACCATGCGGGGGTTGCCGAGCTTCGCGCGCAGGGATGCGACGTGGACTTCGAGCGTGCGGCCGCTGCCGGCCCAGCTGGTACGCCACACCTCGCTCATGATCTGCTCGCGGCGGAACACCACGCCGGGGCGCTGGGCGAGCAGGGCGAGCAGGTCGAACTCCTTGCGGGTGAGGACGACCTCAGTGCCGCGCACGGTGACGCGGCGGGCGGCGGCGTCGACGACCAGTGCGGAGGCCGTGGGGGCCGCGGGCGCGGCGTCGGACGCGGGGGCGGCCGGGGCGGCGGGGGCGGCCTCCGGGCGGGGCTCGGGGCGGGCGCGGCGGCTGACCGCGTGTATGCGGGCCAGCAGCTCGCCGATGTCGTACGGCTTGGTGACGTAGTCGTCGGCGCCGATGTTGAGGCCGTGCACGCGTGAGCGTACGTCGGCGCGCGCGGTCACCATGATCACCGGGACGTCGCTGATCCGGCGTATTCGGGCGCAGACCTCGAAGCCGTCGTGGTCCGGCAGGTTGAGGTCGAGCAGCACCACGTCGACGTCGACGCCGAGCGCGTCCAGGGCCTCCTCACCCGTGCAGGCGTGCCGTACGTCTATGCCGTGCCGCCCCAGGACGGCACGCAGCGGCGTCGCGATGCGCAGGTCGTCCTCGACCATCAGCAACCGCATGCCGTGACCTCCTCGCAGCGTGTCTGTCTCCGATTACGAACCCAGGTCCCACAGGGTTCACCCTCGCGTTCACCCCGCGTCGCGACCGGGTCATCCAATCAGACTCCCCGGTTTCTGCCGAGGGTCCAGGGCACACGACGCTCCGTTATCCGCTCTTGACCTCAGGTGAAGCTCAAATCCGGCTTGCCGCTTGGGTCTTGCCCGCTTTCATGAGCCCACCACACGATCCGGAGGAGCGAAGCCACCGTGACCGAAGCCCTGGACAAGACGCCGTCACCGGCGATGAAGACGGCCGCACCGCTCGTGGTCCTGTCGAACGTCAACAAGCACTTCGGCGCGCTGCACGTCCTCCAGGACATCGACCTGACGATCCACGAGGGCGAGGTCGTCGTCGTGATCGGCCCGTCGGGGTCCGGCAAGTCGACATTGTGCCGGACCATCAACCGCCTGGAGCCCATCGACTCGGGCTCCATCACCATCGACGGCCAGGCGCTGCCGCAAGAGGGCAAGCCCCTCGCGCGCCTGCGGTCCGAGGTGGGGATGGTGTTCCAGTCGTTCAACCTCTTCGCGCACAAGACCGTGCTGCAGAACGTGACGATCGGCCCCACGAAGGTACGCCGCGAGTCGCGGGACGCCGCGGACAAGAGGGCCCGTGCCCTGCTGGACCGCGTCGGCGTCGGCAACCAGGCCGACAAGTACCCGGCCCAGTTGTCCGGCGGCCAGCAGCAGCGCGTGGCGATCGCCCGCGCGCTGGCGATGCAGCCCAAGGTGATGCTGTTCGACGAACCTACCTCGGCACTCGACCCGGAGATGGTCAACGAGGTGCTGGAGACCATGAAGAGCCTCGCGGCGGACGGCATGACCATGGTCGTCGTCACGCACGAGATGGGCTTCGCGCGCTCCGCCGCGAACCGGGTGATCTTCATGGCCGACGGCCGGATCGTCGAGGAGAACACCCCCGACGAGTTCTTCGGCAACCCGCGCAGCGACCGTGCGCGCGACTTCCTGTCCAAGATCCTGCACCACTGATCGGCGCCGCGCAGTATCCGCCGGCGCGTACACGCACGCCGGCGTATGTCCACACCCGTGACCACCATCAAGGAGCAAGGGTCATGAATCTTCGCAAGACCGTAGCCGTAGCCGGCTTCTCCGCTCTGGCCCTCCTCGCGACGGCCTGCGGCAAGGACGACCCGAAGTCGGAGACGCCCGCGGCGCCGCAGCAGTCCGTGAACTCGCAGTCCGTGGAGATCAACTCCAAGACCTTCCAGGCCGCCAAGGGCCGCGGGCACATGATCATCGGTGTCAAGGAGGACCAGCCCGGCCTGGGCTTCCTCGACCCGACGACCGGCGAGCGCTCCGGCTTCGACATCGAGATCGCGCGCATGGTCTCCGCCGAACTCGGCCTGGACCCGAAGAAGATCAAGTTCGTGCCGATCGCCTCCGCGAACCGCGAGACCGCCCTGCAGAAGGGCGACGTGGACATGTACGTCGGCACGTACAGCATCACCGACAAGCGCAAGGAGCTCGTCGACTTCGCCGGCCCGTACTACGTCTCGGGCCAGAGCCTGCTGGTGAAGAAGAACAACACCGACATCCTCGGCAAGGACACGATCAAGGGCAAGAAGGTCTGTTCGGCCAAGGGCTCGACGCCGATCCAGAAGATCAAGACCGAGTTCCCCGAGACCACGCCCATCGAGTTCGACACCTACTCGATCTGCGTGGACAACCTGCTCAACGGCCAGGTCGACGCGGTGACCACCGACGAGGCGATCCTCAAGGGCTACGCCGCCAAGGACCCGAACAACCTCAAGGTCGTCGGCGAGAACTTCTCCACCGAGAAGTACGGCATCGGCCTGCCGAAGGGCGACGTCGAGTTCCGCAACAAGGTCAACGACATCCTCGCGGCCAAGATGCAGGACGGCACCTGGAAGAGCATCTACGACGCGACGCTGGGCAAGTCGGGCTCGCCGGCCCCGCCGGCCCCGATGATCGAGCGCTACTGAGCCGCGCGGCGGACCACCCGCCGCACCCGCCGACGAATCCGACCGCACGCTCCTGACGCGCGGCCGACGCCCGCGCCGGCCCGGTGGCGACACCCGGGCCGGCGCGGCCCCCGGCACCTCGAAACCACGTCCGATCCAGACTTGCGGGGATCACCGTGAACATATGCCCTGACGCCGCCCGTTCGGCGCGCCCGGAAGAGGGCCGGAAGGCGGGCGCGCGATGAACGTCCTCACGGACAACTGGGACCTGATCAGCGACGGCTTTGTCACGACGCTCAAACTCACCGTCTACTGCGGCCTCGTCGCGATCGTGCTGGGCACCGCGCTGGCCGCCTGCCGCGTCTCGCCCGTCCCGCCGCTGCGCTGGTTCGCCACCGCGTACGTCAACATCATCCGCAACACGCCGCTGACGCTGCTGATGTTCGTGGTCGCGCTCGGCTTCCCCAAGCTGAACATCAACCTCGACTTCATCACCTTCGCGGTGATCGCGGTCGGCGGCTACACCGCGGCGTTCATCTGCGAGGCCGTCCGCTCGGGTGTCAACACCGTGCCGCTCGGCCAGGCGGAGGCCGCCCGCAGCCTGGGCATGTCCTTCAACCAGACGCTGACCCTGGTCGTGCTGCCGCAGGCGCTGCGCGCCGTCGTGCCGCCCATCGGCTCGCTGCTGATCGCCATGGTCCGCAACTCGGCCATCGCGAGCGCGTTCAACGTCGCCGACCTGTTCGGCACGTACAACCAGATGCTCGAGAACGGCGACAACGTGATCCTGATCTTCTTCTGGATCGCCGTCGGATACCTGATCATCACGCTGAGCATGAGCGCGGCGTTCGCCGCTCTCGAGAAGAAGTTGGCGGTGGCCCGATGAGCTCGCAGGCCACAGTCCTCTTCGACGCTCCCGGCCCGAAGGCCCGGCGGCGCAACCTCATCGTCGGCGTGGTGGGCGTCGGGCTGCTGATCGGCGCCCTGGCCTGGATCCTGTACCGGTTCGACCAGACCGGCCAGTTCAGCCGCCGCAAGTGGGAGGTCTTCGAGTACACCCGCGTGCAGAACATGATCGTCGACGGCCTGTTGGCGACCCTCAAGGCGTTCGCCCTCGCGGTGGTCGGCTCGCTGATCCTCGGCGCCCTGCTGGCCGCCGGCCGGCTGTCCGAGCACCGCGCGGTGCGGTGGGCGTCGACGGCGTTCGTGACGTTCTTCCGCGCGATGCCGCTGCTGATCCTGATCTTCTTCCTGTACCTGGCGCCGGCCAACCTGGACCACTGGCCCGGGTTCCTGGAGTTCATCAACGACGACCCGCTCTGGCCGCTGGTCATCGGCCTGACGATCTACAACGGCACCGTGCAGGCGGAGACCATGCGCGCGGGCATCCTGGCACTGCCGAAGGGGCAGAGCGAGGCGGCGTACGCGATCGGCATGCGCAAGACGCAGGTGATGGCGTCGATCCTGGTGCCGCAGGGCATCCGGGCGATGCTCCCGTCGATCATCAGCCAGATGGTCGTGACGCTGAAGGACACGTCCCTCGGCTTCATGATCACGTACCCCGAACTCCTGTACGTCGCCAAGCTGCTCGGCTCCAACCAGGACTTCGAGTTCCCGTTCATCCCGGTCGCGATCGTCATCGGCAGCGTCTACATCGTCATCTGCATGCTGCTGTCCTTCCTCGCGGTCTGGGTCGAGCGCAAGCTGAGCCAGGGCCGCAAGGGCCGTCCGCCGCAGATCGACGCGCCGGTGGGCGGGACGATCACCCCGAAGCCCGACGCGCACCTGGAAGTCTCCGTGTAGTCCGGTCCGATGCCTCGGCCGACACCCCCGGCCGATCCCCAGGCCGACACTCCTCGGCCGATCCCCCGGCCGGCGCACGCCGGTCGGTCCCCGGCCGACACCCCGGCCGACCGCGGGCCGCCAACCCGATCCGCACACTCGACGCCCCGCGACGCCACCCCGTCGCGGGGCGTCGCTCCGCGCCGGAGCCGGCACGTGGCCCATGATGGCCCCGGGAAAGCTCGGTCCCCGGGGGAGACCGGCGGTACGTCCCGTGCCGCGGCACGTCCCCGAGGACGCATCCAAGGGGGAGTTCCGGACATGACACTGCGTCAGGTGATGGCCGCCGCGGGCATCGCCGCCCTGGCCCTGCTGGGCGCCGGGTGCGACGGCGGCGGCGCCGAACCGAAGGCCCAGCCGCCCGCGCCCGCGCCGAGGTCCGCCCCGCCGCCACCGGTCTACCCGGTGCGCGACGGCGTGGACCTGACGGCCTCGCCGACCTGGAAGGCCGCCCGGGACCGCGGCCACCTGGTGGTCGGCGCCAAGGACGACCAGCCGGGACTGGGCTACCTCGACCCCGCCACGCTGCGCCGGTCGGGCTTCGACATCGAGATCGCCCGCATGGTCTCCGCACAACTGGGTCTGGATCCGGCGCGGATCGAGTTCAGGACGATCGCGTCCGCCGACCGCGAGACGGCGATCGTGAACGGCGAGGTGGACATGTACGTCGGCACGTACAGCATCACCGACGACCGCAAGCGGTCGGTCGCCTTCGCCGGGCCGTACTACGTGTCGGGGCAAAGCCTCCTGGTGCGCCGCGACGAACCGGCCATCACCGGCAAGGACACCATCGCGGGCAAGAAGGTCTGCTCCGCGAAGGGCTCGACCGCGTTCAACCGCCTGCAACGCGAATTCCCCGAGACGCTGGCCGTGTTCTACGACGACTACAGCCAGTGCGTCGAGAACCTGCTGACCGGACTGGTCGACGCGGTCTCGACGGACGAGGCGATCCTCAAGGGGTACGCGGCGCGCAGCCCCGACCGGCTCAAGGTCGTCGGACAGCCGTTCACCACCGAGAACTACGGCATCGGCGTGCCCCGCGACGACGCGGTCTTCCGCACGGCCGTCAACGAGGCGCTGCGCGCGAGTACCGCGAACGGTGCCTGGAAGGCGGCGTACGACGCGACACTGGGCATGTCCGGCGTACCCGCCCCGCCCGTTCCGCCGCTCGAACCGTGAGCGCGCCGCGCCCGGCGAGAAACAGACCTGGCCCGGCCCGCGCCGACCGCGGATCCGGGGCCGGCCGGGGCGCACGGCCCACGCGCGCCGGGGACACGGCGCCCGCGCGACCGGTGCGCCGGAGTGCGCCACCCGGCGACGCCACTCGCGGACCGGGCGCGTTGTCACACGACCCGCCTCCGGTGCCGGATGATTGCCTCTTGGACATCTGATCGTTCGGGAGGCTTCGCATGCCAGGCACGGCCGACTCCCATGCCCACCGGGACTCGGTGATCGTCGTCGGCGCCGGACCGGCGGGTCTGGCCTGCGCGCTGGCGCTCGCCCGACAGGGCGTGCGCTCGCTGCTCGTCGACGCGGGCGACGGCACGGTGCGCGAGGGATCGCGCTCGTGCGGCCTGGACGCGGCGACGTTCGCGTTCGCCGCGGGCCTGGTCGGCGGCCGCCTGGACGGCGCCGCACAGCCGTGGGGTCCGCTGCGCATCCGGCGCCGCTCGACCACCGTGCCCGCTCCGCGCGACGCCGAAGGCGGCCCGCCCCCCGCCCCCGAGCGCTACGGGCTTCCGCAACAGCGCCTGGAGCAGGCGCTGTTGGACACGGTGTCCGCCGCGCCGCTGGTGACGACCGCGTGGCGGCACCGCGTCGAGGCGGTCGAGCAGGACACCGACGCGGTCACCGTCACCGCCCGCGGCCCGGCCGGCCCGGTGCGCTGGCGTGCCCCCTGGCTGGTCGCCGCCGACGGCCACCACTCCTTCGTACGCCGCGCGCTGGGCGTGCGGTTCCCCGGGCGCCCGCGCGTGGACCGCCTGCTGTGCGCCGACGTGAAGGTCGGCCTGCCGCGTCCGCCCTGGGAGGAATCACCGCTGGAGCCCTGGCTGTTCGTCGACCCGCCGTTCCAGCGCGACGGCACGGTCCTGGCGCAGCCGCTGCCGCACGACATGTGGCGGCTGACCTGGCAGCTGCCGCTCGCACACGGCGTCGCCAAGGCCGCCGACGCGACCGCGCTGATCCCGGTGCACGGCGACCCCGCCGACCCCAAGCGCACGACACAGCGGGTGCGCGCCGTCCTGCGCACACTCGACGCGATGAGCCCGGACGCCGACGCCACCGCGGACCCCGTCTACGACATGGTGTGGACGGGCGAGTTCGAGGTGCACCAGCGGCTCGCACGGCGGTTCCGGGCGGGACGCGTACTGCTGGCGGGCGACGCGGCGCACCTGGTGCACCCCACGGTCGCGGACGGGGCCGACCTCGCCTTGCAGGACGCCCGCAATCTGGCGTGGAAGCTCGCGCTGGTGATGGGGAGGCGGGCGCCGGACCGGCTGATCGAGACGTACCACGGCGAACGGCGCAGCGCGGCGCGGCGGCGACTGGCGTACGGCGAGGACGCCCTGCACTTCCTGAGCCCGCGCGGCCCGGCGCAGAAAATGGGGCGGCGGCTGACGCTGATGGGCGCGCGCAGCAAGGGGACGACGCTGCGGCGTCTGGACCCGCGCGCGCTGGTCGCGGACTCCCTTCCGGAGTACACCGGTTCGCCGCTGCTCACGCCCGGCGGGCCGGGGGTCGGCGGGCCGGTCCAGGACGTGCCGGTGGTCCGCGCCGACGGCCGCCGGGCTCCGCTGTCGGCGTGTCTGGACCAGGGCCTCGTGGCGGTGCTGGTCGCACCCGGCATAGAGGTGTGGGACGGTCCGCGCTGGCGGGACGCGGGGCTGATGCCGCTGCTGCGTGCGCGGCTGGCCGAACTGCCGGTGGCAGCCGAGCTGGTGGTGACGCACGAGTACCCGGGGGCGGCGGCGCACACCTTGCTGCTGGTGCGCCCGGACGGCTACCTGGCGGCGTGGCTGCCGCCCGGCGGCGAGGACGACCTCAATACCGCGGCACTGCGGGCGGTGGGGCGGCGCGCGGCCGAGGAGGTGTCGGCGGCGGTGTCCGGAGGCCCCTGAGCTCCGGACACCGCCGCGGCGCGGGTCGGCCGACGGGGTGCTGCGGTGCCGACCGTGGTGCGGTGCTGCGGGCCGTGTTGCTGTGCTGCTGGGCGTGGTGTTGTGCTGCTGGGAGTGGTGCAGCACTGCGGGCGGGCGGTGCGGCAAGGCCTGTGGCGGCCCGCGGCGGCATAGGGCTCGTGGTGCTCGGTGCCGCTGTCGGCTGTCGGCTGTCGGCTGTCGGCTGTCGGCTGTCGGCTGTCGGCTGTCGGCTGTCGGCTGTCGGCTGTCGGCTGTCGGCTGTCGGCTGTCGGGCGCATGTTCGCACGTGCGTCGCGATGTCACCCCCGCGCGGGTGACGCCGTAACTCCCGGGATCCGCCGATCGTTGCGGAACAAAAGGAGCCACGTCGCGCCCCCGATCACCGTAAGTGCGAACACGTTCGCACGGTCCGGCACGCACAGTCCGGCACACGCGATCAAGGTTGTGCGGTCAGGTGTATGCGGTCGCCGTCTACTCGGTCACCGCCAACTCGGGCAGGTACGCGCAGCGGTCGACCCGCCTGCGGGCCGATCGGCGGCCGGCGTTCAGTCCTTGAACGCGGGCAGCACGTGCTTGCCCATCAGTTCGATCGAGCGCATGACCGCCTCGTGCTCGATCTTGTACGGGTTGACCAGGCACAGCAGCAGGTCGCAGCCGGCGGCCTCATAGCGCTTGGCCACCTCGACACAGTGCTCGGGGTCGCCGACGATGGCCGACCCGGAGTTCTGCAGGTAGTCGAACGTGAGGTGGCTCAGGGCACCGCTGCGACGGTGCTCCAGCGGCCCGGCGGTGTAGCCGTACGTGCCGAGCTCCTGCTCCTTCTCCTCCATCCACTCGGCGACCGAGGCGATGAGGGCGCCGCCGTGGCCGACGTACCAGACGCACGACTCGGCGGCCTGGTCGACGGCCTCCTCCGTGGTCGGCGCGCAGTGGACCATGGTGAAGGTGGCGGCGCGGTCGTTGATGAACTTGCCCGCGGGATTGACGCATTCGGCCAGGCCCTCGCGGTACATGGCGATGCGGTCGGACAGCTCCTCGGGCGGCACGCCGACGGTGAAGGAGCACAGCCCGAGACCGCGGCGGCCGATCTCCTTGTGGCCGTCGGGGCTCGACGTGGCGCCCCACATCGGCGGGTGCGGCTTCTGCAGCGTGCGCGGCAGCACGCGGCGCGGCGCGCCCATCTGCCAGTACTCGCCCTGCGCCTGGTACTCGTCCTCGGTCCAGGCGCCGACGATGTGGTCGAGGGCCTCGTTCCACATCGCCCGCGTCTCGGACGGGTCGATGCCGAAACCCTCCAGCTCGGCGCGCGTGGAGCTGCGGCCGGTGCCGAACTCGACGCGGCCGTCCGAGATGAGGTCCAACACGGCAGCGGACTCCGCGCTGCGGATGGGGTGGTTGTACGGCTTCGGCAGCAGCCGTACGCCGTACCCGAGGCGGATGTTCTCGGTCTTGGCGGCAATCGCGCCGTACAGCGTCTCGGGGTTGGAGCAGTGCGAGTACTCCTCCAGGAAGTGGTGCTCCACGGTCCAGAAGGAGTGGAAGCCCATCTTGTCGCCGAGGACGGCCTGTTCGATGGTGTTCTTGTAGGCGCGGTGCTCGCTTTCGTCGTCCCACGGACGGGCGACCGGTATCTCGTAGAACAGGGCGAACTTCATCGTGCTCCTCCTGCACTTGACGGTGTGGGCCTGGCGCGCCGTGCGGCGGGGAGTCAGGGTGCGAATCCCCGGGTGATGAACTCGGCGACAAACCTGCGGACTTCGTCCGGGTCGTCGGCGTCGAACGAGCGGGCGGGGACGGTCACCAGCGAGATGAGCATGCGCATGATCCAGTCGGTGGCGCGCTCGACGGCGACGTCCTCGCGCACCTCGCCGCGCGCGCGTGCCTCCTCGACGAACGGCACCCAGAACCCGTGCCAGGCCGACAGGACCCGCTCGCTGTGCGCGAGGAGCATGGTGGCGTCCTCCGACTCCCCCGGCCGCAGGCCGAGCCCGAGCTGGAGTTCGCCGGGTCCCATGGCATGTACGTGGACGGCCGCCTCGGCGATCTGGTCGGCGAGCGTGGTGCGGGCGCGTACCAGCGGTTCGACGGCCGCGACCATGCGCTCGGACACGCCGATGAGCACCGCCAGCACCAGCGCCTCGCGGTCGGCGAAGTGCAGGTAGACGGTGCGGCGCGAGACGCCCGCCTGCTGCGCGACGTCGTTCATGGAGACCCTGCGCATCCCCCAGCGGCGGATGCAGTCGGTCGCGGCGTCCACGATGCGGTCGCGCGTCTCGGCCGCCCGGGCTGCGCCCGGAGCGGGCCCGGATGTGCTCTCCACAGGGCTCCCTCGTTCCGACCGACTACTCAACTGCACAACTCTTGTATAACTGTGCACCGACAAAGTCCAGAGGGACCGGGCCGTTGCCTCGAACGACGGCCGACAGGGGCTTTCTTCTTCACCTGAAAGTGCTACCGTGCGTCGGATCGTCGCAGGTCAGAGGCCGTACGCCGGAAGGCTTGGCCCGATCTCGACGCACCTGGGCAGATCACCGGCAGAACCGAGCAGAACCCGAACAGAGCCCCGAGCAGAACCCGAAGAACGACCCGCGCAACGCACTTCCGGCGCCACCCGTCCGCACCACCGGAGGACCCGCATGCCCGTCGTACCTCAGATCCAGTCGATACTCGACGCCCTGGCCGGCTCCCCGCCGCAGCCCGAGGGGTTGTCCCTTGAAGAACGCCGCGCCGCCGCGCACAAGGGACTGGAATCCGCGATCCTCGCGTTCGGCGAGCCCGCGCCCGAGGACGTGGCGCGCCGCGACGTGAACATCACCGTCAAGGTCCCGGACCACGGCACCATCCCGGCGCGCGTCTACACACCGCCGACGCCCGCACCCCGCGGCGGACGCCCGGCACACGTGTACTTCCACGGTGGCGCGTGGTGGCTCGGCACGCTCGACCAGTTTGACGCGGAGTGCGCGAACCTGGCCAAGCTGACCGACTGCGTCGTGATCTCGGTCGACTACCGGCTCGCCCCGGAGTTCGCGTACCCGGTGCCGTTCGAGGACGGCGTCGCGGCGTGGGTGTGGGTGCAGGAGCGGGCGTTCAGCCTCGGGGTCAATCCGGACAAGGTGTCGATCGGCGGCGACAGCGCGGGCGGCAACATCGCCGCGGGCGTCACGATCGCGCTGCGCGACCGCCGCATCCCGCTGCCGGTATGCCAGGTCCTGGAGGTCCCCGCGACCGACCTGACGATGTCGCACCCGTCGGTCAAGGAGAACGGCACCGGCTACCTCCTCACCGAGAAGGCGATGCGCGAGGGCGTCGAGTACTACATCGGCAAGCTCGGCGACGCGAAGGACCCGTACGCTTCGCCGCTGCACGCCGAGACGCTGGTCGGGCTGCCCCCGGCGCTGGTCATGACGTGCGAGTACGACCCGCTGCGCGACGAGGGCGAGGCGTACGGCAAGCGCCTCCAGGAGTCCGGCGTGCCGACCGAGATCCGCCGCTGGGACGGCCTGACGCACGGCGCAGGGATGTACACCGCGCTGCTTGCCGAGGCCCGCGAATACCGGCAGGTGCTCGTCGACTACCTGCGCGCGGCGCACAAGATCTGACGGCTCCGACACTGCCGGTTCCGGCGGCTCTGCCTGCTCAAGGGTTCTCCACAGGCCGCCTGTTCACCGGCTCACGGCCTCACCGGCTCACGGGCTCACGGGCTCACGGGCTCACGGGCTCACGGGCTCACGGGCTCACGGGCTCACGAGTTCGCCGGTACACAGTTCGCCGGTACACAGCTCGTGGGTTCGCCAGTTCGCGGTTCACGACTTCTTAGAGGGCGGTATGTGAGTTGATGTCCGTGATGGTGTCGCCTGAACGTGTGGCTCTGGGGGTATAGGGCTGATCGCGGGGCGGGGTCGTGCTGGAC
>NZ_JBSFVE010000026.1:0-115699 GCF_053592165.1 Streptodolium elevatio | reverse complement strand
AACGTCACCCGCTCCCGCCTGGGCCGACTCGTACGCCAAGGACTCCTCGAACAACCCGGACGCGGCCAGTACAAGAAACGGACTTAACGCCCTCTCAAAGCCGATCCAGTGGCGACGGCACCGACGGCACGTTCACGCTCCAGGTCTCGACGTTCAGTGAGTGGGAGTACGACGAGCTGCTGAAGGAGTAGGGGAGTTGATGCCCCTTGCCGGTCTAGGTGAAGCGCGTGAGTGTGTCGTTGGTGCCCAGGGCTTCGACGCCGACAACGCCTCTGGTGTAGCCGCCGGCGACTCGGTGGACAGGTAGTGCCCCTCGATTGCCGCAATGCTCTGGAAGGCCCGCCCGTGCTGATATGGCCCAGTTCGGTGTGGTTGGGACTGTCGTGAAGACCGAGGTGGCCGGTGACGCCGACCGACCGGATGGCGAATGGGAGTCGGGCGTCATATAGGACGCGGTCCGCGTCGGCCAGGGCGCCACCGACATCGTCGCCACGGCAACGCTGCCCCTGCACGGCGCTGGCTCTGTCGTGCCTTGCTCACCGGGGAGCTTCGGACGACGGGTGCGAGCTCGGTCCACGTCGAACCCGTCAGTCCCTCGATGGCGCGGAGGAGTCTTAACGCGTCATATTGTTGCCGTAAGGGTGTCGGTGTGGCTACTCTCGCCTGTGTGAGCTCGAAGCTCGGGAATGACCTCTGGCCTCCTGTGGCATGAGCGTTCGCGCTCCGGGCCCCGCTGCCACGCGCCAGGGCGCCCTTGTCCCCCGGATATCGACGACGAGGAATTCATGGACATCGACGAGGTGCACTTCGGCCACATCAAGCTCGCCGTCGACGATATCGACCGGTGTGCGGCTTTCTACCGCGAGGTCTGCGGGCTGGTTGAGTTGGGGCGGGCTGACGCGACCATGAACGGGCGCGCGGGTACCGAGGTGATGTTCGCCCCCACGGCCGAGGGCGGGCCGATGCTCATCCTGGTCAAATTCCACGACGTGTCGGCACCGCGGAGCACCGACGTCCTGCTCGGGTTCAGGACCACCGACCTGGTGGCGTTCTGCGCCCGGGTGGACGCCGCGGGCGGGCGCGTGACGCAGGACATCAGGTCGATCCCCGAGCATGGTGTGGAGGTGGCTTTCGCCGCGGACGTGGAGGGGAACGTCCTCGAGGTGCTGCAACTGCTGCCGGCAAGTCCCGCCGACGGCAACCACCGCACCTCGTCGGCCTCTTCGCGCGGAACCCTGGAGGAGCGGTGAACGCCCCGACGACTGACGGCGGTGACCGGTCGGATCGACCGCCGCGGAGCCGCGTCCGTCCGGGCGGGCGCAGCGAGCGGACGCGGGAAGCCGTCCTGCGAGCGTGTCTCGACCTGTTGGTGGAGGGGGTGGTCGAGCTGCCCGCGGCCGAGGTCGCCGACCGGTCGGGCGTGAACCGCGCCACCGTCTACCGGTGGTGGCCCACTCCGGCCGACCTGCTCGCCGATGCGGTGGCGTTCCACTGGGATTACCGCATCGATGCGCCGGACACGGGCTCGTGGGAAGGTGACGTCCGTTCGGCTATGACCGAGGCGGTAGCCCTGGTCGACGAGCCCGTAGAAAGGGCGATCATGGCCGCCATGGCGACCGGTCGCTATCCGGAGTTCAACGCGGTCGTCACGGATGCCTGGACGAAGTCTCTACCGCAGTGGGTCGGGATGGTCGAGAGGGCCGTCGACCGCGGGGAGGTCCGTCCCGAGGTGGATCCGATCAGCGTCGTGAACCTCATGCTGGCACCCCTCATCGCCACATCGTTGCTGGGAAGGCGCGGGACCTCGTTGCAGGATCTCGAGATGCTGATCGAGCTGGTCTACCGAGCGACGGCCACGCCACCGGAGCGCTGACAGCGGGCGAACCACGCCCGACGGCCCTGCATGCCCATTCTTAAAGCGACAAACTGTTGACTTAGTGACGGGGGCTGAGCACCGTCGGCGTCGACAGCTGCAGCCGTCTCGGCTGCGGTCACCGTGCTCCTCTTCGAAAGGGATTTCATCATGAGTGCTTCTGGTGGGGTGACGGCGCTGACGACGTTGCCGGCGACGGCCACGGCGGCGGAGATCAAGGAGATCACCGACCGCGACGGCGGCGTGATCGTGGAAGACGTGTTGTCGCCACAGCTCCTGGCCCGGATCAACGAGGACGTGGGTCCGTACCTCGTCGGGATGGACCCGGTCCGGGACTTCGGGGCCATGCCCGGCGGCGGGTTCATGCCGCACACGAAACGCCTGGAAGGCCTCGTCGAGAAGAGTGACGCGGTCGTCGAGGTGATCCTCGACGAGCGGTACCAGGCCTGGGTCTCGGAGGTTCTCACGTGGGGGACGGACCACCAGTACAACGCCGGCCAGGTCATCGAGATCGGTCCGGGCGAGCTCGCGCAGACGCTCCACCGGGACGAGTCCACCTGGCCGCAGCTGGCCGGGGGGCCGCACGACATTATGGCCAGCTGCATGCTGGCACTGACGGACTTCACGGAGGAGTCCGGAGCGACGCGGGTCGTGCCCGGCAGCCACCGCCGCGAGGCCGGGATCGACCCGTACGCCCTCGACATCGACCGGGACACGGTCCCCGTCGTGATGAAGGCCGGCAGCGGCTTCTTCTTCACGGGGAAGCTCGTCCACGCCGGGGGAGCGAACCGGACCACCGACTACTACCGCCGGGGCATGTCCATCACCTGTTGCGTCGGGTGGTTGAAGCCCGAGGAGGCGCAGACGCTGGCCGTCTCCCTGGAACGCGCGCGGGCGCTTCCCCAGCGCATGCGCGAGCTGTGCAGCTTCGCCGGCTACCACGCGTACGGTGACAAGTCGCCTATATGCTCACACCGTCTCGACATGGTCGATCCGTACACGGTCTTGTTCGGAGAACAGCGTTGACCGCGGCATCGGCGGGGACTTCGGAGCTGCGCATCACCATGGGCCTTCCCACCCTGTTCCCCCACGGGCGGAAGGAGGAGCTCGCGTGGTACCGCAAGATCGACGAAGGACCGTGGCACGGCCTGGCGACGTGGGACCGCCTGCTGTACCCCGGCGGCTGGTCGGTCGTCCCGCAGCTTGCAGCCGCAGCGGCGATGACCGAGCGGGTGCGGCTCTGGACGGACGTCGTCGCCCTTCCCACGCGGAACGCGGTGCTCTTCGCGAAAGACATGGCCACCATCGACGTCCTCTCCGGCGGGCGGCTGACGCTCGGGGTCGGCATCGGCGCGTTCGACGAGGACTACCACGCAGTCGGGAGCGACCTTCACCACAAGCGGCAGCGCATGGACGAGATGGTCACCTCCATGCGCAAGGTGTGGGCGCAGGAGCCGCCCGTCGAGGGACACCACCCGGTCGGCCCGGCGCCGCTCCAGGAGGGCGGCGTGCCCTTGGTGGCGGGCGTTTCCGGTCCCAAGGCCCTCGCCCGGGCCGCGCGGTGGGCCGTCGGCGTGAGCGACCCGGCGCAGTCCCTCCACTTCAACGCCGAGGAACTGGCCAAGCAGCGTACTCGGGTCGTGGAGGCGTGGAAGGCCGCCGGGAGGAGCGAAAGGCCTCACTTCTCGGCGCCGGTGTGGTTCGCGCTCGGCCCCGACCCGAAGACGCAACTGGCCGAGCACGTCATGGACTTCTGGGGGCGAGGCGTCGCGGACGCAGTCCCGGGCTCCTTCCTCGTCGGTCCCGACGCGGGGACGTTGAACTGCGGAGCCTCCGGGCTCCGGGACGCTGTGAACGGCGCACGAGAGGCAGGTCTCGACGAGCTCCGGCTCATCCCCACAACCGCCGATTCCGACGAGATCGATCGGGCCCGCGAGGTGCTGGGCCTCTGACCGACAGCTTGTCCGGACGAACCTTCGAGGAGTGAGGACTCCGTGAAACTTGAGACGCTGGGACCCGACTGCGAGATCGACGACATCTTGGCAGCGATCGAACGGGACGGCGCGTGCATCGTGCGCGACCTGCTCTCGCCGGAGACGCTGCGGAGTATCGACGAGGACGTGGCGCCGTTGATCGACCGGACCGAGCCGAGCGGCAGCGAGTGGGCGGGGATCAAGACCAAGCGCACTGGTGGGCTGATCGCGCTGTGCCCGGCCAGCCGGTCGACCGTCCTGCATCCGCTCGTGATCGGTGCGGCCAACGCGGTGCTCGGTCCTTACTGCGAGCGGATCCAGCTCAACCTGACGCAGCTCATCACGATCCTTCCGGGCCAGGGCGCACAGCCCCTTCACCGCGACCGCTTCGTGTGGGGCGGAGCCGGCACCGGCTTCATCGGCGCCGGCGGGATCCCCCGTCCCATCGAGCCGCAGTTCAACGCGATCTGGGCGCTGACGGACTTCACCTCGGACAACGGCGCGACGAACGTCGTGCCCGGCAGCCAGACATGGGAGTTCAAACGCGACGCCCTGCCGAACGAGTGCGTGCAGGCTGTCATGCCACGCGGGTCGGTTCTCCTCTACACCGGCTCGGTCATCCACGGCGGCGGGGAGAATCGTTCAAGCGGGCCGCGAATCGGTATGACCTTCACCTATTCCCTGGCCTGGTTGCGCCAGGAGGAGAACCAATACCTGTCCTGCCCGCCCGAGGTGGCACGTCACCTCGATCCCGAACTCACCGACCTCCTCGGGTACACCATGGGGAACTTCGCGCTCGGCTTCTGCACGAACCCCGAGACGGGCCAGGAGGCGCCTTCGTCGAACGCGCCGGAATCCGTCCTGGGGCGTCGGCCGGCTACCCCGGCCGCGCAAGTGTGACCGGAGTGCGGCAACTCCAACCTTCTTGTCGGTTGCACACTCACGCGACGTGATCCCGGTTCGGCACCTGGCGACCTTGTCCGTGTTCTGGTCGGCCTGGTTCCGGCCCGGGTGTACCGCACGGCGGGCGGGTGCCGGTCGGAGGCGTGGCGTCCCAATGCGCGGGCGTTGGGACGCCACGTGTGCCGTAGCCGATCGCGCTGCGAGGCATTTCCATGCTCTCAGCTGGGACCGAGCGCAGTCGCCCAGTTCCCGATCCGGCGATCCGATGCTTGCCCCAGCGTCCTTGATTTTTGTATCGACAACGCTATTTCGCTTCGTGCACCGCGGCACTGTTGGGAGGATGGGTGTGCTGATCCGCTTGGTAAGGGCGCACATTCGGCCCTACTCCCGTGCAGTGGCGCTGCTCGTACTCCTCCAGCTGGTCCAGACCGCGGCCACGCTATACCTGCCCAATCTGAACGCCCGGATCCTCGACCGCGGGGTGGCGGACAACGACCAGGGCTACATCGTTCTCGTGGGCGCCATCATGGTGGGAGTGGCTTTCGTGCAGCTGGTCTGCACATTCGCTGTCGCCCGGATCGGCGCCCGCGTCGGCATGGCGCTCGGGCGGGACGTCCGCAGAGCGGTCTTTGCCAGGGTGCAGTCGTTCTCCGCGCAGGAGATGGGCCAATTTGGTGCGCCCTCGCTCATCACGCGCACCACTAATGACGTCCAACAGGTGCAGATGCTCGTGCTGTTCACCCTCACCCTGATGGCGTCGGCGCCGATCATGTGCGTCGGGGGAGTTCTGCTGGCCGTCAGACAGGACCCACCGCTCTCGCTCGTGCTCGTGGCCCTCATCCCGGTCCTGGGCATCGCGATCGGCGTGATTCTGCGCAGCCTGGGGCCGCTGTCGAACGCCCTGCAGCGCAGTATCGACACCGTCAACGGCATCATGCGCGAGCAGATCATCGGGCTGCGGGTCATCCGCGCATTCGTCAAGGAGGAGCACGAGAGCCGCCGTTTCGCCGCTGCGAACTCCGAACTCACCGATATATCAGTGCGTGTCGGGCGGTTGATGGCCTGGATGTTCCCCGCGATCATGACGATCGCCAACGTCGCCGGGGTTCTCGTGCTGTGGTTCGGAGCGCGACGCGTGGAGTCGGGCGAGATGACCGTCGGGGGCCTGACAGCCTTCATCAGTTACCTGCTCATGATGCTGATGGCCGCCGTGGTGGCGACGTACATGCTGCTGTGGATTCCGCGTGCCGAGGTCAGTGCCCGGCGCATCGTCGAAGTCCTGGACACCGAAAGCTCGCTCGTTCCGCCGCAACGTCCGGTCCAGGACATCGCGCGCCCCGGGCACATCGAGTTCCGCGAGGTCACGTTCCGGTACCCGGGGGCGGAGGAGAGTGTGCTGAGTGCGGTCTCCTTCTCCGCCGGCCCGGGGGAGACGACTGCGGTCATCGGCGGCACCGGCAGCGGCAAGAGCACTCTGCTCAGCCTGCTCCCTCGGCTGGCCGACACCACGGCAGGGAGCGTCCTGGTCGGCGGGGTGGACGTCCGCGACCTGGACCCCGCCGTCCGGAGCCGCGCGATCGGCTACGTACCCCAGCGGCCCCTTCTCTTCTCCGGCACCATCGCATCGAACCTGCGGTACGGGGCACCGGACGCCAGCGACGATGCGCTGTGGCAGGCATTGGAGACCGCGCAGGCCCGGGACTTCGTCGCCGCACTGCCCGACGGCCTCGAAGCGCACATCTCCCAGGGCGGTGCCAACGTGTCCGGCGGCCAACGTCAGCGCCTGGCCATCGCCCGGGCGCTGGTGAGCCGCCCCCAGGTCTACTTGTTCGACGACTCGTTCTCGGCCCTGGACTACGCGACCGAAGCGCGGCTGCGCGCGGCGCTGGCAAGGCAAACCGGCGATGCGACGGTCATCGTCGTCGCGCAACGCGTCAACACGATCCGTGAGGCCCATCGGATCGTCGTCCTCGACGAGGGCCGCGTGGTCGGCGTGGGGACGCACCGCGAACTCCTGGCCGCCAACGCCACGTACCGCGAGATCGTCCTCTCGCAGCTGACCGAGGAGGAAGCGGCGTGAACGCCACCGACGGCAGCAGCGGGCAGGCCGGA
Source organism: Streptodolium elevatio (assembly GCF_053592165.1). Taxonomy (NCBI): domain Bacteria; kingdom Bacillati; phylum Actinomycetota; class Actinomycetes; order Kitasatosporales; family Streptomycetaceae; genus Streptodolium; species Streptodolium elevatio. The sequence goes on along the minus strand of NZ_JBSFVE010000026.1, from coordinate 108,838 downwards.
CCACGGCGGGAGCGCTCGCCCGAGGCGGCGTCCCACCCCGACCACTCGAAGAACTTCCGCGCCACCGCACTGCGCACTCTTGCCCTGCTGGCTCATCGGCGCGGCCAGTTTGCAGGCGTGCTCGTTCTGGGGGCGCTCAGCGTAGGGCTGACCGTCACCGGACCTGTGCTCCTGGGGCAAGCCACAGACCTGGTCGTCCGCGGCGCGCTGGAGAACCCCGACCGCGGCATCGACATTGCCGCTGTGGCACGTGTGTTGGTGTGGACGGCGGCTGTCTACCTCGTCGCGGGTCTCTGCGGCGTCGTCCAGGGGCGCCTCGCGGCCATCGCCGTGCAGGACGCCGCCGAGAGGCTGCGGCGTGATGTCGAGGCCAAACTGTCCCGGATTCCGCTGAGCTACTTCGACCGCAAACGACGCGGGGACGTGATCAGCCGGGTCACCAACGACATCGACAACTTCGCCCAGTGCCTGCAACAGGTGCTAAGCCAACTGGTGATCTCCGTGCTGACGATCGTCGGTGTGCTCGCGGTGATGTTCTGGATCTCCTGGCTTCTGGCGCTGATCGCGCTGCTGACGGTCCCGCTGTCACTGCTCGCGATGACGCTGATCGGCAGGCGCTCCCAACCCGAGTTCGCCCGGCAGTGGCACCACACAGGCCGCCTGAACGCACATGTCGAGGAGATGTACACCGGCCATGCGCTGATCAAGGCATTCGGAAGGGAGGACCAGGCGTTGGCGGCGTTCGACGCCGAGAACGAACGGCTCCACGAGGCGGCGCGCAAGGCCCAAGCCGTCTCGGGATCGCTGCAGCCGCTGATGACTTTCGCGGGCAATCTCAACTACGTGCTGGTCGCTGCCATCGGCGGCCTGCGGATTGCCGCCGGAGCCCTCACCGTCGGTGACGTCCAAGCGTTCGTCCAATTCTCGCGCCAGTTCAGTCAGTCGCTGGGCATGGTCGCCGGCACGATCGGGATGGTCCAGTCCGGGGCCGCGTCGGCCGAGCGCGTGTTCGAGCTGCTGGACGCCCCCGAGCAGACGCCTGACCCCGAAGCTCCGGTGCGCCCCGGCGAAGGCGGACGGGTGGCGTTCGAGAACGTCTCCTTCCGCTACATGCTCGACAAGCCGCTCATCGAAGCACTGTCGCTCGTGGCCGAGCCAGGTCACACCGTCGCCGTCGTCGGGCCCACCGGCGCGGGGAAGACCACCCTCGTCAACCTGCTGATGCGCTTCTACGAGCCGACCGCAGGGCGCATCACCCTCGACGGCACCGACGTCGCCCTGATGTCCCGCGCAGACCTGCGCTCCCGCATCGGCATGGTGCTCCAGGACACCTGGCTTTTCGGCGGCACCATCGCCGACAACATCGCCTACGGCGTGCACCACGCCACCCGCGACCAAGTTGTGGCCGCTGCCCGGTCCGCGCACGCGGACCGCTTCATCCGCACACTTCCCGACGGCTACGACACCCTGATCGACGACGAGGCGGACGCCGCGATCAGCGCCGGGGAAAAGCAACTCCTCACCATCGCCCGCGCGTTCCTCGCCAACCCGAAAATCCTGATCCTGGACGAGGCGACCAGCTCCGTGGACACCCGCACCGAGGTGCTCATCCAGCAGGCCATGGCGCGGCTGCGACAGGGCCGGACCGCCTTCGTGATCGCCCACCGGCTCTCCACCATCCGCGACGCCGACACCATCGTCGTCATGCAGAACGGCAGCATCGTCGAACAAGGCTCGCACGACGACCTGGTGACGCTGCAAGGCGGCACCTACAGCAGCCTGTACGCAGCACAGTTCGCCCTCCTGCCCGCCGCTTCCGAGTGAGCGCGGGGCAAAGAACACCGGCTGTTCGCAGCCTAGGGGACAGCCGATCGCCGAACTTCCCCGCACCGCCGGGCCGCAGTACCTCGCCCCGCCCATCGGCAACAGATTCGTGCCCCCGACACCCACCGGACCCTAATTAACGTACGGCATACACTTAAATGAGGAGACCTGATGACCGCGGATAACCTCCGACTCAACGAAGTCCTCCGCCCCGCCGCCCCGCCCCGGATCGTCCAGGATCTGTACTCGGACGCCCAACACGAACGCATCCTCGACGTGCTCAAGACCCACGGGCCGTGGCCGACGATCGCCGCCCACCACTTCGACACCATCGAAGAGCTCGTCGCCACGTCGAACACCGGCACGGCGGACCAAGTCGACTTCACACTCGACGACATCGCCTCGCCGCACTTCCGCGGCTTCTTCGCGGAGAACTCCGTGCTCTACTACCCGGAGCTGCACGACTGCTTCTACAACGCCCGCTTCCTCGAACTGGCCAAGGACTACTGGGGCGCAAAATACGCGCGGCCGACGTTGATGCTGTTCAACCTCTGCGGGCCGCACCACAGCCGCCTGGCCTCCCACCTCGACGGAGTGACCTTCCGCGGCGTACGCATCGAGAAGTCGCCGATCTGGCTCCAGAACGTCATGGGCCGCTCGGGTCTGTTCACCGACCACGTGGTGAAAATGGCACAGGTGATCACCTGGTGGTACCTGGGCGAGAACGGCACCTTCACATGTTGGCCCGACGGACCGCTCGGCGAGCCCATGCGGCTCGAACACCCCTTGTGGAACAAGGGAGTCGTCGTACAGAACGAGATGATGTTCCACCGCGGTGACCCCGTCGGCCGCCCCGACGAACGGGACACGCCGGGAGTGAAGCACCGTTCCGTGATCCAGTACGACGCCGACCGCGGCGATTGGACGGCGATGACCGACGGCGAGGTCATCCGCCGGTACGCGCCGAACGAGATGCGGCTGCTGGTGCACTGGAACGCCGAACTCTACAACGACCTCGACGAGGTCAAGGCGAGCATGAACCCCGCCGACGACCTCACCCACGACGTGGTCTTCGGGCGCCTGCTCGCCGACATGCGCGCCCGCGGCATCAAGGTCACCGAACCGACGGACCCCCTCCACGACAAGGAGTTCATCCGCGCGCTCATCGACGCGTACTCGATCACGCCGACCACGGACTGGGCCGACCGCTCGGCCTGAGTCGCAAAAGGTAGGACGCTGCCTGGCGGAGCCGACACAGGCATCGCCAGGCAGCCTCCTTTGGCACGTCAGGCAGCAGAAGGAGTGGGCATGGCTCAGGGTTCGACAAGCGGACCCTCACGCACGCGTGGAAGGCCGGCGCGCTTGTCGCGTGAGCGGATTGTCGAGGCCGCGGTCGCATTGGCGTACGAAGATCCGGCGGAGCCGCTGACCCTCAGACGAGTAGCCAAAGCGGTCGACTCAGGTCCGATGGCTCTGTACCGCTACTTCCCCGACCGCGACGATCTGCTGCATGCGGTCGCCGACCGGGTGATGGCGCACATGCGGTTCACACCACCGGAAGGCGCAACCTGGCAGGCGAAGCTCCGCGAGTGGATGCTGTCGAGCCTCGACCACCTGCGGCCGTACCCGCACCTGCTGCCGCTCTTCGCCTCGACGCGAGAGCCTGCGTGGCTACCGTCCATCGTCTTGTTGACCGACATGCTGGGCCCCCTGAACCTGACGGACGAGGACATGGCCCTGGCCATCGCGCTCGTCGGCACAACCGTCGTCGGCCAGGCCACTCTTGCTGCGAGGCGCACCCCGGCCATCGAGATGGGGCCCGTGATGCGCGACGCCCTGCTACATGCGCCGACGGAGGCCCGCGCGCGCGTCGCACCAGTCGTCGACAACTTGCCGTCCGCTCTCGAGCGCCTCTTCGACCTGGTGATCGACATCACCGTCGAAGCGGTCGAAGGCATCGCAGGCTCAGCCGCGAGCACCGAGTACGCCGCAGCCCACACCCGTAGATCACCTTGAACAAGGTGGCGTCCCAGTGGCGGTGACGTCAACGCGGCCGCCGCCGACGGTGGTGTAGCGGGCCGCTCCCTGGGGCGAAATGTTGTGGACTGGGCGGATCACTTGTTCCCTGGCGTGGGCGTCACGTCCCGATCGTGCGGTGCAAGGTCCGGTTGGAGTGGGTCAGGTAGACCCTCCGCTCGGTGACGTCGGTGGTGTCACCGACGACGTCCAAGCGGCTCCGCAAGTGGAGGTCGCTCGATGACGAGCCGACAGAGATCCACATGGGTCCCGGATCCACGATCCATCTGTCGTCCAGGGACAAGTAGGCCAGGAGAGGCAGCTCCAGCGCGAACCTCACCGTTGCCTCTTCGCCTGGCTTCAGTGCGAGTTGATGGAAGCCGGCGAGTTGAACTGCCGGTCGCGAGATGCCAGGGGCGTCGTCCTCGACGTAGAGCTGGACGAGCTCCACTCCCGTGCGGTCGCCCGTGTTCTCAATGGTGACGGTGACGTCGACGGTGCTGTCGGGCGCTATCGCCGCGTGGCTGAGCTTGAGGTCGGAGTAGGCGAAGTGTGTGTAGGTGAGGCCGTGGCCGAACGGGTAGAGCGGTGCCGCGGTCTCGTCCACGTAGCCGCCGTTCGGGTCGCTGGCGCGGCGGCGGTATCCGCTGCCGAACCGCTGGGCGGCGTGGATGGGAACCTGTCCGCTGGAGCGGGGGATCGTATAGGGCAGGCGCCCTTGCGGCTGGGCTGCCCCGGTCAGAATGTCCGCGACTGCGCGCGTGCCGAATTGCGAGCCGTAGTATCCGAGCAGGATCGCGTCGAGATGGGGCTCGACATCCCCGAGGGCGACGGGGCGGCCGGAGAAGATCACGCCGACGGTCGGCCGGCCGAGCGCGGCGATCTCGTGTACGAGTCGGCGCTGCACGTCCGGCAGCGCGACATCAGCAGTGTCCGCGCCTTCGCCCTCTGTACGTACGCTCAAGAACCACCGGGCCAGGCCGCCGAGCGCCAGGACCACGATGTCGGCGTCACGCGCCGCCTCGACGGCGGCCTCGATCTCCTCGGCACCATCGGTTATTCCGCATCCTGTGGCAACGACTACGTCCGCATCGGGGAGCGCGGCGCGCAGCGCATCCGCGAGGGAGACCGCTCCGTACTGCGTCTGGGCGAACTCGTCCTCGTCCATCGCGAGAAGGTGGCCGATCTCCTGATCCACGTAGGCGTCGTCGGGGCCGAAGGTGTCGATGTCGTCGACGCCGACCATGGAGCTCGTCGCGCCGTTCAGCATGGCTCGGGTGAGCGCGATGAAGGAGGGGAAGGTGTACGGCGCGAAGGCCGCGCCGATCCGCTCGGCGTGCGGTCCGACAAGGGCGATGCGGGCGACGCCGCTCAGCGGAAGCACTCCGCCGACGTTCTTGAGCAGGGTGACCGACTCGCGCGCGAGGCGCAGCGAGAGGTCGTGCCCTTCCTGCGCTACGGACATGATCTCGACCGGATCGGTCTCCACGTACGGGTTCTCGAACAGGCCCAGCTGGAACTTGTGCGTCAGTACGCGCACGACCGACTCGTCGACGGTCGTTTCAGGGATCTCGCCTGCGCGGACAGCCTCGATGAGGCGGTCGCCGTAGCCGAACGGCTCGGGCAGCTCCACGTCGATGCCGGCCCGCAGACCCAGCACAGCGGCTTCGCGCGCGTCGCGCGCAGCGCGATGGTGGGTCACGAGGTTTTCGATCGAGAGCCAGTCCGATACGACGGTGCCGTCGAAGCCGAGTTCGTCGCGCAGCAACTCGCGAAACACGCGAGGGTCGGCGGCCGCGGGCACTCCGTCCCAGTCGGCGAGCGAGTTCATCACCGATCCGAGACCGCCGAGCTGGATCGCGGCGGCGAAGGGCCGCGCGTACACCTCCCGCAGCTCGCGCGCTCCCAGTGGCACGGTCGCCATGTTGAGGCCGGCCTCGCTCATGGCGTACCCCAGGAAGTGCTTGCCGGTGGCGATGACGCCGTCCTGGAACGACTCGCCTTGCAGATGGCGCACGAAGGACACACCGAGAGCACTGACCAGGTACGGATCCTCGCCGTACGTCTCGTGTACGCGACCCCATCGCGCGTCGCGGGCGACGTCGAGCAGCGGCGACAGAGCGTGGTGCAGGCCGACGGATCTCATCTGCCGGCGGGTCAGGGCGGCCATCTCGCCGACTCCGGCTGGGTTCCAGGTGGCTGCGAGAGCGATCGCGGTGGGGAAGGAGGTGAAGGTGGGCGCGTTCACACCGTTGAGCGCCTCGATATGCATGATGGCCGGCACGCCTAGACGGGTGTTCTGCACGAGATGACGCTGCACCGCGTTGTTCAGCCGGGCGAGTTCGACCGCGTTCGCCGGGAACCCGCCCATGTGCGGTTCGATGTAGCCGATGCCGTGCGCGAGCTTGGCGGCGGCGACCTCCGGGCGGATGCCGTTCGTGTCGAAAAGCATCGTGGGTATGAGCGACGTCAGTTGGGCGACCTTCTCGTGCAGCGTCATCCGACCGAGCAACTCGACCGCGCGGGAACGTGCGTCGGTCATGGCGCGCTCTCTGTACGAACGGGACATCAGATCTCCAGCCCAGATCCCAGGGGGAACAGCGGGTCGTAGGTTGCCGGCACGTCGGGCGCAGACTCCCGCACGGCCTGCATCGAGCGCGGCAGCTCGACGGGGAGTCTGCCCTGGGGGGCGATGCGGCCGGTGAGGGCGGCGAGCAAGGCGTCGTCCGAGACGCCGAAGGTCACCGTGAGGCCGGCAAGTGCGTCGATCAGCGGTGTGAGGATCGCGGGGCGGTCCAGGGCGACATCCACGATCAGCGGGGTCTGCTTGGCGATCGTGCGCAGTCGGTGCACGAGGCCGGGCGGCAGTTCGAGAGAACCCTGATGGAAGTAGGACTCCAGGAAGAGGTCGTTCCGTGGCTCGAAGGGCGCGTCGATCCGCACGATGGCCATGTCCGCATCCTTCGGCGTGGCCGCAGGCGTGAAGGCCCGTGCGAGGGCCTCCGGTTCCACGCCTTCCGCGTACACTCTCGCGCCCCCGGACAGGGGAAGCAGCGGCGCACCGTGGATTACGGAGTTCTTGAGCACGGTGACCGATCGGGACTGCGTCTCCAAGCCGGCCTGACGGGTCTCGGCGTTGCCGACGATGGCCGCGGCGGCTTCCTCGTCGACGAAGGGGTTGTCGAAGAGGCCGAGTTGGAACTTGACCAGCAGGACGCGGCGCGCCGACTCGTCGATCCGGCTCTCCGCGACCACGCCGTCCCGCACGAGCTCGAGCAGCAGGTCCGTGCACTGCTCGCCGCCGAACTGGTCCGCACCTGCACCGAGGATTTTGACCAGGCGCTCGCGGGCGTCAAGCTCCTCGACCCCCCACGCCCGGGCGGGAAGGACCTTGTCGGCGACGACGTTGTCGTTCACCAGCTCCCAGTCCGTGATGACGAGCCCGTCGTAGCCGAGCTTTTCGCGCAGCAGTCCGGTGAGAATCTGCTTGTTGTACCCGAACCCGACCTCCTCGATCGGGACACCGTCGATCTCGAGTCCGACGGGCATCCCGTAGTAGGGCATGATAGCGGCCGTGCCGTGTTCGACGGCCGCGGTGAAGGGGCGCAGGTGCTCGTCGAACGCCCCACCCCGGTAAACCTGTTCGCGGCCGTACGGGAAGTGCGCGTCCTCGCCGTCCAGCTGCGCGCCGGCGCCGGGGAAGTGCTTGGTGACGCAGGCGACGCTCGTCGAGTCCAGAGCAGCTCCCTGAAAGCCTTCGAGGTAGGCGCGCGTGTACGCCACCACAAGGTCGGTGTCGGCACCGAACGTCTGGAGCTGTCGTGCCCACCTGGGTTCGCTGGCAAGGTCGACCTGGGGATGCAGTGCCATGCGGACTCCCACGGCGCGGTACTCGTCGCGCGCCCTTCGCGCGAATTCGCGCACGACATCCGGGTCGCGGAGCGCCGCGAGGCCGAGCCCGTCAGGCCACTGCGAGAACGGGCCCGCCGTGAACGACGCCCCGGCATTCTCCAGGAACCCGTGTCGGGGGTCGGTGGATATCGTCACCGGGATGCCGTGCGGTGTCTTCTCGGCCAGCCGTTGGATGGCGTTGTTCCACCGCGCTGCCGCCCGGGCGTCTTCGATGCGGTGCACGTTGAAGTGGTTCATCGCCCTGTCGAGGATCACCTCGCTGGTAGGCGACTTGCTGATCGCACCGGGCTCTTCGAGGACAGTGCCGTCCGGGCCGATCTCGATGACCGTGTGGAAGAGGAGACCGACCTTCTCCTCGAGCGAGAGCCGGGCCAACAGGTCTTCGGTGCGTTCCTCGGCGCTGAGCCTCGGGTCCTCGTACGGGTCCATGCGGCCGTTGCCGTTGAGGTCGCGGAATTCGATGCGGTCCGGCGTGGTCGTGTCGTGCATGGGCGGTCGGTGGTTCCTCTCACATTCGTTTCCGGGGCCTCAGGGGCGGCCTCGGCAAGGCAGGGGCTCGAACTCGGCGGCAGCGCACAGCGGCGCACCACGAGCCCGTCAAGCGCTGCGGTCGGCAGCGTCACCCCTTGATGGCTCCCTGCATGACACCGGCGACGAGCTGCTTGCCGACCACGGCGAACAGCGCCAGCAGCGGCACCGCAGAAACGAGCACGCCGGTCATGATCAGGGGGATGTCCTTGAAGAACCCGGTTTGCAGCAGCTGCAGCGCAACGGGCAGTGTCGGGTTGGTGGTTCCGAGCGCGATCGACGGCCAGAAGAAGTTGGTCCACGCCCCGATGAAGGTGAACAGTCCGAGCATCGCCACTGCGGGCCTGGCGATCGGCAGCACGATGGACCAGAAGATGCGGAATGTCGATGCGCCGTCGATACGGGCGGCTTCGATGAGTTCAAAGGGCAGGGCCGCCTGAAGGTACTGGGTCATCCAGAACACGCCGAAGGCGGATGCGATGCCGGGGATGATCACTGCCCACAGGCTTCCCGACAGCCCCAGTTCGCGCATGACGATGAACAACGGCACCACGCCGAGCTGGGTGGGGACCGCCATGGTGGCCACGACGAACGCGAGCAGGCCGGCCCGGCCTTTGAACCGAAGCTTCGCGAAGGCAAAGCCCGCCAGTGTGGAGAGGAACACGACCGCGAGCGCCGTCGTCACCGAGACGATGACGGAATTCCAGGCCGCGTGCAGCAGATCGATGTCGGAGTCGAAGACGCGTGTGAGGTTGTCGCCCAGATGTCCGCCCGGGATCGGCGAGGGGATCGGGTTCTGCGCGACCTCCGCCGATGTCGACGACGCCAACAGGAGCGCGTAGTAGAGCGGAAAGATCGAAATGAGCGCGACCACGGTGAGGATGGCGTAGGTCATCCGTCCGGGCCGGCGCGCGGCGCCGTGTTCCCGCCCGCGACGGCGGCTTGCCGCTCGGGCGGCGCCGCGGCCGGATGTCTGAGCGATGTACGGGATGGAGGGTCTGGTCACGTGGTGCTCCCGGGCGTGTCACCGGACGGTGCGGAGGAGGCGGGCGTAAGCGCTGCTGCCCCGCGCGCGTTTCGTCGGGCGGCGCGGCGCGCCTTCCGGGGAACGGCGAGAGGATCGTCGCTGGACGCGATGCGTCGCGCCAGCCAGTTGCCGAACAACGCGAACACGATGATCAGCAGGAAGAGCAGCCACGCGACGGCCGCAGCGCGGCCCAGCCTCTGCTGATTCCAGCCGAGCTCGTACAGGTACAAAGTGATCGTCTTCCACTGCCCTGAGCTGCCGCCGAGCCCCTGAGTGTCGTACACCCGTGCCTCGTCGAAGATCTGCAGGCCGCCGATCGTGGACGTGATCACGACGAAGATGATCGTCGGGCGAATGGACGGCACCGTGACGGAGAAGAACTGCCGTACCCGGCCTGCACCGTCGAGGATTGCCGCTTCGTACAGGTCACGGGAGATCGCCTGCATGGCGGCCAGCAGCACGAGCGTGTTGAAGCCGGTCCACCGGAAGTTGACCATGTTGGCGATGACGATGTGTGCCGGCAAGCTGTCGCGGTGCCAGCCGATCGGGTCCATTCCCACTTGCTCAAGCAGTGCGTTGACCAGGCCGGACTGGTCCGCGAACATGCGCGAGAAGATGAGCGACACGGTTACCGGGGCGATGACGTACGGCAGCAGCACCCCCATCCGCCAGAAGGTCCGTGCGCGGATGTTCGCGTGCAAGAGGCTGGCGAGTACGAGCGCGATCGCGATCTGCGGGATCGTCGACAGCAGGAAGATGCTGACGGTGTTGCCCAGCGACTCCCAGAAGACCGGCTGCTTGAGAACAAAGGTGAAGTTGTCGAGCCCGACGAAGTCGCCCTGGCCGCCGATCAGGTCCCAGTCGTGCAGCGAGACATACGCGGTGTACAGGAGCGGGAACAGGCCGACGATTCCGAACAGGATGAAGAACGGTGAGATGTAGGCGTACGGCGACGCCTTCGTGTCCCAGCGCCCGAGACGCTGACGCCAGGTGCTGGGCGGTCCTGGGGGAGAGGTGCCCGTGCGGGTCGACTCGCTCGCTGTCGTATGGGCCATGCGCTTTTCCTTGGGTGATGACTCGGGGAGGCCCGCGGCGGCGGCCCTCCCCGAGTGCCCGGACTGACCGATCACTTCAGCGCTTTGAGATCATCGACGAATGTGCCCCACGACTTCTCCGCAGAGTCGCTCTTGTCGACCGAGACACGGTTGATCGCGTTGTTGAACGCCGCCGTGATCGCCGAGTAGTTGGCGCCCTTGAAAGGAAGGGTGGTGATCTTCGACGCGCGGTTGGCAAGGATCTTCCCCACCGGCGCATTGTTGAAGAAGGGATCGGTAACCTTCTGCAACTCCTCGCTGTTCTGGGCCCCGACCTGGCTGGGGAAGTTACCCGACGCCTTGAACGCCTTCAGCTGCTGCTCAGGGGCGGTGAGCCACTCCGCGAGCGCCTGTGCTTCCGCGCGGTGCTTCGACTGCGTCGGCACGGTGAGGTACGACCCGCCACTGTTGACACCGCCGCCGGGGTAGACGTCGGCGATGTCCCATCCCGTGACTCCGGCCGCGTTGCCCTCGATGACGCCGAGCATCCACGAGGGGGCGAGCATGACCGCGAACTTGTTGTTCTGGAACGCGTTCACCCAGTCGTCGCTCCACCGCATCAGGTGAGCCGAGAGGTTGTCGTGCGACATCACCGTGTCGTAGATGTTGCGAAGGTCCTTGTTGTTGCCTGCGATGATGTCGCCGGACTTGGGGTCTTCCCACAGCACCTCGTACTGGTCGCCCCAGCTGGTCGCGATCGAGGCTGATGCGTCGTAGAACGCCGGGCCCGTCTTGGCGGCCATGAACTTCTCGCCGACGGCGAAGAATTCGTCCCATGTCGCGTCGTCGCCCCCGAACAGCTCGGCTACCGCTTCGCGTTCGGTCGGCAGGCCGGCTGCCTTGAACAGGTCGCTGCGGTACGCGATGGACTGCGGGCCGATGTCCGTCGCGTAGCCGAGCAGCTTGCCGTCGTTGGTGGTCGCGAGCTTGGCGGTCCAGTCCTTCCACCGGCCCGCGACCTTGTCAGAGGCAAGGTTCACGAACTTGTCCGGGTGCTGCATGACCTGCGGCATCCAGCTGTTGTCGACGCCGACCACATCGGCGAGCCCCGAGCCCGCACCCAAAGCGGTCTGGAACTGTTCCTTGGCCGCATCGCTCGTGGCGAAGCGGTTGTTCTTGATCGTGATCTCGGGGTGGAGGGTCTCGTACTCCTTCAGGAGGTCGTCGTACCCCCACTCGCTGAACGTCGAGATCGTGAGCGTCGTCTTGCCGTCGCCGCCATCGTCACTGGATCCGCAACCAGCAGCGAGGACGGTCAGCGAGGCCGCTGCCAGCACAGCGATGGCCCTTTGGGTGGATCGCATCTGCACTCCTTTGTCCCACACGGTGTGCCTCGATTCCGCGGCGACAAGGCAGCCGCCCTGGCCGCTGCGCGCTCCCGCGAGATGCACGAACCCCTTGCGCCCGAGGGTCGCGCATGCCGCTGCGCCCCCGGCTGAGGTGTCGTTTCGGATGTCGTGGCGGCGGCCAGTATCACTCAATACAGTTCACCTGACAAGGTTTCGCGGAGTCCTCATCATCACGCCCACGCACAGGCCAGGAGCGGCACCGCGTCGCTGTATGTTGAGGGAATGGCGGAACACACGGGGCCTCGGGGGCCATATCGCAAGGGGCTTCAGCGCCGCCGAGAGATCATCGCCGCTGCGGCCGAGCTCTTTGCCGAATCGGGGTATGAGCATTCGTCGATGCGCGAGCTCGCCAGGCGCATGCGCCTCACGCAAACAGGAGTGCTGCACCACTTTGCCGACAAGGAAGAACTCCTCGTAGAAGTGCTTGGCCTGCGCGACGCGTCCGTCGCCGACTACCTGTCCGAGGTCCACGCCACTGATGTCGCGACCCGGTCGCGGGAGGTCGCGCGCCACTCCGCGGAGCACGAGGGGCTGACGTCCCTGTTCATCATCCTCTCCGCCGAGGCGATCGATCGCGATCACCCAGCGCACGCCTACTTCGTCGAGCATTACCGCGCGGCTCAGACGCAGACGCTCGATCCCGGCCCCGAGGCTTCCGAACACGCCCCCATGGGAGTCAGTCCGGAGGTGATCGCCAGCCTGGGTATCGCCGTGCAGGACGGTCTGCAGCTCCAGCGGCGATACCGGGACGATCTCGATGTCGTCGAGGCTGTCGACGCCTTCTGGCGCCTTGTAGCAGCTGCCCGGGCGCACTGGTCACAGCAGTCGACTTCGGAAGGCCCCGACCGGTGCGACGGCGGCGACTCCGACTAGCGCCGGCGTGGTTGCGGTGGGGGCGACGTCGGGCTCGTCTGGGTTAGCCGCCGGTCCGCGATCCGCAACCGTAGGGGGCTGGGGCGGGGTCGCCCACGCACGCCGGAGTCCTGTAGGGGGCCGCAGGCGTGCTCTCGCGTAGCCCTGAGCGCGCGCAGCTTCTCATGGCGCCGGTCAGGAATGGCGCTCAACCGTGCCTTCAATCAGCAGGCCTCAGACCTCTACCAGCCGTTGTGGTCGGGTGCCAGTCGCAGTGAGCGGGCCTTCCGGGAGTGAGACGCGCAGAGCCCGGTGGGCTCCTGCTCCGATAACTGTTCAGGTGATAGGTTTTGGCGCCACGTCACCAGGGAGGCTGATCCATGTATCGCGACTCGATCGCCGGCGGGCACCTGACGTTCCCGCCCGACTTCATCCTGGGCGCCGCGACCGCCGCTTACCAGATCGAAGGCGGCGCGAACGAGGGCGGCCGGGGCCGTTCCATCTGGGACACCTTCAGCCACACGCCGGGAAAGACCGCCCAAGGCGCGACCGGTGACATAGCCGCAGACCACTATCACCAGGTCGAGACCGATCTCGACCTGATGGATTCCCTGAACCTCGGCGCCTACCGGTTCTCGATCTCCTGGCCGCGCGTGATGCCCACGGGTGAAGGCGAACTCAATCCAGCGGGCCTGGCGTTCTACTCGCAGCTCGTCGACGGCCTGCTCACACGCGGAATCACGCCGATCGTGACGCTCAACCACTGGGATCTCCCGCAGGCACTGGAGGACCGCTACGGCGGCTGGCGGGGACGCGAGACCGCCTTTGCCTTCGAGAAGTACGCGGAGGTCGTGGGCGCCGCCCTCGGAGACCGGGTCGCCATGTGGTCGACGCACAACGAGCCGTGGAACAACTCGTTCGCCGGATACGGCAGCGGGGCCTTCGCACCCGGTCTCAAGAACCACGCAGATGCACTCAAGGCCGCCCACCATCTCAACCTCTCGCACGGGCTCGCAGTGGCAGCGCTGCGGCGAACCGTAAAGCACCCCGATGCACAGATCTCCGTTGTGCTGAACATCTTCCGCATCGAAGCCGAGACCGCGGAGGACGCCGAGGCCGCACGTCGTTTCGATGCCGTAGCCAATCGCGTCTTCACGGGCCCGATGCTCCGCGGGGAATACCCGGCCGACCTCCTCGACGACACCCGTACTTTCACCGACTGGAGCTTCGTGCACCCAGGCGACGTGGAGCTCTGCCATCAACCGATCGACCTGCTCGGGGTCAACTACTACGAGGTCATGCACGTACGCCTGAGGCCGCACTTCGACCCCGCCACCGAAGCCACTGGCGGCACAGCCTTTCCGGGCTCCGAGCGCATCGAGATCGTTCGCCGCCCTGAGCTGGCGCGAACAGCCATGGACTGGGGGATCGAACCCCAAGGGCTGGAAGACCATCTGGTCACCCTCTCAAAGGAGTTCCCCGACTTGCCGATCATGGTCATGGAGAACGGCGCAGCGTTCGCGGACGTGGTCAGCGACTTCAACGGCCAGCGCGTGGTCCTGGATCGCGACCGGACGCAGTTCCTCATCGATCACGCAACGGCGACGCACCGCGCTCGGGAACGCGGCGCGAACGTCATCGGTTACCTCGTGTGGTCGCTGCTCGACAACTTCGAATGGGCCGAGGGGTACGGCCCTCGCTTCGGAATCATCCGCGTCGACTACAACACCCAAGAACGCACCCCGAAGCTGAGCGCGCATTGGCTCTCCGAGCTCTGTGCGACAAAGGTCATTCCGGTCCTCGCTGACCAGTGAGATGACCCGGCGCGTCAGATAGACCCTGCACGCGACGGGCCGTCTAAGAAGCCGCATGACGACGACCGCAGGTTCTTGGCGGCCGGTCTTCAAGTGGGTGATTCGTTGGAGATCCGCGCCCATGTGACGGTTCGAGCCCCAGGGACGTCGCCGCCGAGGCGGGCGTGGGCGCTGTGTCGCCGGCCCCGACGGCGCCGTCGGGCTCTACCCGACCCCCTTACCCTGATGGGCTCAATTTGTGTTCCTCGTACGCCTGGCGGATGCAGTGCGGGACGGCGCTTCACCTTGGCTGGGAGGGCTCTGTGGCTGTTGTCGACGTGGAAATGCACTGGACGATCAGCCGGTTTGTCGCCGGAGAACATCCTTGGGGCTCTGTCCGGACCGTGGTGTGGGGTTGCGCGAGGGGGTGGAGTCCACTTGCTCATGTCATCGCCGACGACCTTCTGGAGGCCTTGTCGCGTCTCGCCCCCGCAGGAAGGACGGTCCCACCGGTCAGCGGGTGTCGAGCCAGGCGAGTGCGGCCACCGTCATGGCCTGGACGCCGATGTCGAGGGTGGGGTTGATGAGCGGGGCGAAGAACGGGGAGTGGTTCGAGGGGATGTCGCGTCCCGCGGTCCCGTTCTTCACGGCCGTCTCGAAGGCAGCCGGGTCGGTGCCGCCGAAGTACCAGTAGCAGATCGGTGCTCCGGAAGCCGTGGCCAAGACGCCGCAGTCCTCGCTGCCGGTGGCAGGCCCGCCGTCGACGACGGCGTCCTCACCGAAATGGGCGCGCAGCGCCCCGGTGGTGCGCTTGACCGCCGCCGGGTCGTTGACCAGCACAGGGAACGTGTCGAGGGGAGTGATCTCCGGGGTGCGTTCGGCGCCGGCGGCTTCGGCTTCCGCATTGACGATGCGGGAAACCGCGCCCAGGACGGTGGCGCGGACCTCGGGGGTGTAGGTGCGGATGTTGAGCTTGAGCTCTGCCTCGTCGGGGATCACGTTGTCCTTGGTCCCGGCGTTGAGCGCCCCGACGGTGACCACGGCAGTGTCGCCGCCGGCGATCTCGCGGGAGACCACGGTCTGCAGGCGCATCACCGTGGCTGCGGCCATGACCACCGGATCGATCGCCGCCTCGGGGCGGGAGCCGTGCGCGCTGCGGCCGAACATCCGCACCCGCAGCGCGTCGGTGGCCGCCATGGCCGCCCCGGGGTGGCAGGCGATCATCCCGGTCGGGACGGGTGCGACGTGCTGGCCCAGGACGACGTCCGGGGGGCCGACCTTGTCGAACAGGCCGTCGTCGACCATGGCCTGGGCGCCGGAGCCGACCTCCTCGGCGGGCTGGAACACCGCCACGATCGTCCCGGACCAGGAGTCTCGTGCCCCGGCCAGCAGGTCCAGGGCGCCGATCAGACAGGCGACGTGCATGTCGTGCCCGCACGCGTGCATCACCGGAACCTCGTCGCCGTCCGGACCGGTCGCGGTCACGGTGCTGGCGTAGTCCAGGCCGGTCTGCTCCTTGACCGGCAGCGCGTCGAAGTCCGCCCGCAACAGCACCCGCGGACCCGCGCCGTTGGCCAGCACGCCCACCACACCGGTACGCCCGACACCGGTGGTCACCTCGAACCCGAGGCCCTCCAGCTCCTCCGCTACCACCCCCGCCGTCCGCGTCTCCGCGAACGATAGCTCCGGGTGCGCGTGCAGGTCCTTGTACAGCGCCTCCAGCCGCGGGTGGATCTCCGCCAGCCTGCCCACAACCCCGGTGGCGGCGCTCGGCCGCATCGTGTCGGTCATGCCATCATCCTCAGCGCACCCCACCACGCCCGCGACTTGAGCGGGCGGTGGAGCCACCGCCCCGGAACCGTCCCGGTGGGGGCATGTTCGGTGACCTCTACAAGGACTTCGAGGGCAATGACCAGCCGTTAGGGCCCGCCCTGCAGAACGAACCGCTGCCCCGCCGGGTCCCGCCCCCGCCCCGGGTGGGACCTGGGTCGCCGCCCCTCGGGGCCGACAACATGACTGGACCTATGTCGTCGAGCCCCCATTCGAAAGCCGAACGAGGGCTCGCGCGTGCTGCGGGGCGGAACAGCTCCCCACGGGTTAGCGCGTGACCAGCTGGTTGGGGGCGACGGGCACGGCCAGGCCGATCGCGGCCGCGAGTCGGGCGTTGCAGGAGCCGACGCCGGCTGTGCCGCGGCGCAGGCGACCAGGACCAGGGCCCGCAGCAGGTCGAGAAGCGGCCCCGGCTTTCGGGCCTGCCGTCCTTAACACTGTCCCTCGACATAGATAGATGTAGATCTTCGAGTGCCGTTGCGTTCGAACGAGGGCCTTCTGCCCGGCTTCGCGGACGCCGCGCCCCGCGCCGTCCATGATCTGGACGACGCGGACGCGGTAGTCGTTGGCCGCGGCTTGATGCTGACCGGTCGTCAGGAAGGTGTGGATCGCCGCGGCGTCGGCGTGCAGGGCCTGCTCGGCCGCGGTGCGGACGGCGGGTGTTTCGGAGTCGGCGGCGAGGCACGTGGCGCGGGCGCGTTCGTCTTCGTCGGCGGCCCAAATCCAAGAAGAACGCCCCGGATTGGTACGAGGAGATCCACGAACGGCGCGAAGGGCGCACTTTTCACGCCGGATCCCCGTCGAGCACGGCATCGCGCACCTGAAGAACTGGCGGTCACTGGCCCGCCACCTCGGCCGCCGCGAACACGTCGGCGACATGATCCGAGCCGTCGCCGGTCTTCTCTCGCATCAGCATTCGGCAGACTTCGCGTCGGCAGCGCAGCGGTGCGCACCAAAGCCCTGTCGCAGGCTTCGACGCGTCACCACCAACCATGCGCGAGCTCGTTAGGCCTCGGCGGGGCGCGGCAGGACGGCCCCGTACATGCGCGAGACGTGGATCCGGATGACCACGCGCTCCTCCTCGACGAACTGCGCGAGCAACTCGGCCTGGCCCTCCGGGTCGTCGGGGCCCTCGAAACCGAGCAGGACCGCCAAGGTCTCCCGGCCCACCGGGTCACCCGGCTCGGTCGACGGCGCCGAGACCTCCGCCTCGCCCTCCGCGACGCCGAAGGACCACACGTCCGGCCCGTTCACGTGCAGGGAGACCAGCGGGTTGTTGCGTACCTGACGGGTCTTCAGCCGGGGGTCGGTCGTGGAGATGCGGATGATCCGCTCCTCGGGCGACCACTGGTACAGCACGGTGGACTGATGCGGATGCCCGGTCTTCCTGACCGTGGCCAAGACGCCGAACTGCTGGGTGCCGAGGAGTTCGGCCACCTCGTCCTCGGTGAGGACCTTCGGCCCTGGGTGCTTCGCCATGATGCCCGCCTCTCTGGTTGATCGCGTCCGCCTCCGGACGTGAGAGAAACTAGCAGATAGTTTCGTTGCGGATCATATTCCGCGGAACATTAGCCGCCCCGCGCATCAGTCGGCGACGTCGAGGACCGCCTCACCGCGCGGGCGTCGTTCGCGCAGACCGCCGCGCAGCGGGCCCGTCGATTGCCGTCGGACGCCACGACGCTCGGCGCGGCATCTGACCGGCCCGGCCAGCCGCGGAGATGCACAGGGACAGCGCTCCGGCGCTGCCTGCGAGGAGGGTACCGAGCGCCGTCCAGCGCGCGTGCCGTTCCGACGCCTGAACCCGCCGTTGCGGACGGGATCGGCTTTTGAGCCGCGACGCTGATGGTCGAGATCGCAACCCCCAGTTGTTGGTCCGCCGCTGCCCCTGGGCACACCCACCACCCCGTTTACGACGGTGCCTCGTGATGCCGCTGATTCGCCACGGGGATTGCCATCACTTCGGCATCCAGCACTCTGGAATCTCATGCTTGTCGACCGCGATGCCCGTCGAAGGCGCGCTCACGTCCACCGGCGGCCCCGCACACCGTGCGCCGGACGGCTCCCCGCCCTGGAGCAGTTGCGTGACAGAACCAAGCTGCAGCCGGGTGCGCCCGGGGGCTTGCCGCTCGTTCCGGTGCCAGGTGCGTGGCACCACCGATCAGGACACGTTGCGTCCGAGGAAGTCGCGGATCAGCGCGGCGATTTCCGGGGTGTGGGTGGCGAGCGCGAAGTGCCCGGCGTCGAGCAGGTGGATCTCCGCGTCGGGCAGGTCACGGGCGAACGCGCGGGCCCCGTCCGGGCCGAAGATCTCGTCGCCCGCGCCCCACGCGACCAGTGTCGGCGGCTGGTGGGTGCGGAAGTACTCCTGGAAGGCCGGGTAGCCGTCCAGGTTGAACTGGTAGTCCCAGAACAGCTGCAGCTGGATCTCCTTGTTGCCGGGCCGGTCCAGGTACGCCTGGTCCAGGACCCAGGCGTCCGGCGCCACCTGGGCCAGGCGGTCCGCCGGGATGCCGTGCGTGTGCTGCCACTTGGTGGCCTCGGCGGTCAGCAGTTCGCGCACGGCAGGCTCGTGCGCCTCGCGGTCCTTGGCGTGCGCGAACAGGATGTCCCAGAACGGGGTGAAGCCCTCCTGGTAGGCGTTGCCGCTCTGGCTGATCAGCGCGGTGACGCGGTTGGGGTGCGCGGCGGCGATTCGCAGGCCGATGGGGGCGCCGTAGTCCTGGATGTAGAGCGCGAACCGGCCCAGGCCGAGGCGGTCGACGAGCCCCAGGGTGACCTCGGTCAGCTTGTCGAAGCTGTAGGGAAAGGCGTCCACGGCCGGCGCGTCCGACTGCCCGAAGCCGATGTGGTCGGGGGCCACCAGATGGTAGGTGTCCGCGAGTTCGACGATGAGGTCGCGGTACATAGCGGAGCTGGACGGGAAGCCGTGCAGGAGGAGCAGCGTGGGGTTCGCCGGGTCGCCGGCCTCGCGGTAGAAGACGTTCAGGCCGTCGATCTCCACGGTCGCGTGGTGGACGGCGCCGTCGGCGGCGGTACGGGCGGGGTTGGCTGCGGGTGTGGTGACGGCGTTCATGGTGATCGTCCCTTTCCGGGTCACGAAGGAGATGCGGGGGTGCGCACAGTGGTACGCGCCGGGCTTACGGAGGTCGGGGTCGGGTTCGGGTTCGCGGCTACGGGCGTGGTGGCGTTTGCGTCTGTGGCCTTGGTGGCCTTGGGAGTTGCGGTCAAGATGGCGGCGAGCAGGCTGAGTCCGACGCCGGTCGCGAAGTAGGCCCGGTAGCCGCCGGTGGCCGCGTGTCCGGCGGCGGCCGCGGCGAGGCCGAGGCCGGCCGCGCCTTGGTGGAGCGTCCAGGCCGGGGCGAGCGTCCGGCCCAAGCGTGCCGGGTCGAGGCCGCGGGTGACGGCCGCCATGGTCAGCGGGATCACCGTGAACGACGCCGCACCGAACAGCATCGCGGCGGCGACGAGCAGCCGCGGGTCGGTGGCCGCAGCGGCGAGCACCAGGGACGCGGCGCGCAGGACGTGCAGTCCGCCGAGCACCACGTACGCCACGACGAACTGCCCGGCGCCGCGGGCCGCGCCGAGCGCCAGGTAGCTCGCCGACAGCAGCAGGAGCGCCGCGACGACCACCCGCTTGGCGCCGTACCGGTCGAGCAGGACGCCGACCAGCGGCTGGGCGGCGCCGGTGGCCGCCGTGGACAGCGCCGCCGCCACCGCGAGGGTGCCGGCCCCGATGCCGTAGTCCTCCGCGACCGGCGCGAAAAACACCCCGGCGGAGAAGTTGAGGCCGAACGACACGGTCATGGCCGCCAGGCCCGCTCCGGTGCTGTCGATGCGTGGCACTGCCGCCACCCTCTCGTTTGTAACGCCTAACTCGATGCCTAGACATTAGATATCGTGAATCTGACCTGTCAACATGTATTCATCGGTTAGATTGGTCGGTGTGGACATCCGGCCGCTGACCGGCGAACCCCTGGCCTTGGACCTGGCCAACACTCGCTGGCCGCTGCACGGCGCCCTGCACGACCACTTGGACGACCCCGTCCTGCTGCGGGCCTGGTTGGCCGAACACGCCTTGGGCGGATACCTCGACACCACGCCCGAGATGGTCCTCGACGCGGTGCGCGACGCGCTCCTCGTCACCCGAGAGGCGATTCGCGCCTCACTGGAGGAAGGGGCGTACCACGGCCTGGACGCGGTCCTCGCACGCGGGACGGTCCGCCTCGGGCTCGGCACGCAGGGTCCGACCGAGCAGGTGGACGTCGACGACCCGGCATGGCGCCCGGCTTGGCACGTGGCGCGCGCCTACCTGGAGTTGATCCGCACCGCGGATCCGGAGCGGATCAGGCGCTGCGCGAACCCACAGTGCACGCTCTGGTTCGCGGACACGTCCAAGAACGGCCGGCGCCGGTGGTGTTCGATGGCCGGGTGCGGTAACCGGGCCAAAGCCCAAGCGCACTACGCCCGGCGAAGGTGACCCCGGACCGACCCGCGCGCACCCGAAGGCAGCCCTGATCGACATCGGGCAGTTCGGCGCCGGATCAGGGTGTGGCGACCGTCGACGTCGACCCCGGCAGCTGCGCCGACACCGAAGCCGCTTTCAAGGCACCGCGAACAGCCAGTCCCGACCTGCGCCGCCGCCGGGGAGCTGCCGGCGGAGCGTCGCCCACGTCGGGACTATAAAACTGACGGCTCTGCCTCACTTTCGGTGGTAGCTCTGCGTGAGTGTTACGGGAGAAGGATGCGGTGGCGGAGGAGGGCGAATCCGGCGCGTCCGTGCATTTGCTGCATGATGCGTTTGGTTCGGGTGTCGACGCCTTCGGTGCGTCCGTTGTGGTGGGGTGTGGTGAGCGCGGCGTCGACTGCCGCGCGGTCGAGTTCGAGGCCGTCGGCGCCCGCCAGGGCAACTCGGCCCGCTCTCGCCACGTCGCGCTTCGCAGCCTGTTCCAGGCGCTGAAACAGGAACAGTTGATCTTCCGGAACCCCACCCGGGGCGTCGTCGTCGGAGGCGTCCAGACCCTTCCGCCAGCCGTTCCCTCCGACGTCCTGGCCGGACTGCTGGACCGCTCGAACAGCGGCGCTGGACGACTCGCGCTGGCCCTGGTCGCCGTCCATGCCCTGACCCCTCACGAGGTCCGGCACCTGCTGACGGCCGACCTCGACCTCTCCAAGGGGCACCTCGTCGTCCGCCGCGGCCTGCGACGCCACACCATCCACCTCGAAGAGTTCACCCAGACCATCGCCATGGAGTGGCTCACCGAACGGCACCGCCGCTGGCCCGGCTGCACGAACCCCTACTTGCTGGTCAGCCAGCACAGCGCGATGCACTCCGAGCAACCGCCGGTCACCAGCACCATGCTCAAGCGGACCTTCCGCGAGCTGGACGCCTCGATGTCCCAGCTCCGGCAGGACCGCATCCTCCACGAAGCCCGCAAGTGTGCCGACCCTCTCCGTCTCATGCGGCTGTTCGGCATCAGCGACACCACCGCCATGCGCTACATCTCCGCCGCCCACCCCGAGAAGACCGCCAAACCCCCTCGTTGATCGCGCCGTCCCGGGCAACGGGGCATGCTCTACGGGCGGCGGGCCAGCAAGTGGGCGTCGAGGAAGCCCCGTTCGGAGGCCGGGTCGTGGAGCAACCGAGCCACCGTGACGAGTCCGGCCCTGGCCAGCAACTCGGCAAACTGCTCCGTCGGCCAGCTATAGGCGGGCACGACCTTGTGGTCGAAGCGGACCGGCTCCGGTCCCTCGGTCCCGAAGAAGGACACCAGGAGCAGGCCCCCTGGTGCCAGGACACGCACCTGCTCGGCGAGCAGCGCGGGCAATTCCTCAGGCGGGGTATGGATCATCGAGTAGTGGGCCAGCACTCCGCCGAGCGCGCCGTCCTCGACCGGCAGGGCCTCCATTCGTGCTTCGTCGAACCGCAGCGCCGGCTGGGCCCGCCGGGCGTGGGCGACCATGGCCGGGGAGAGGTCGAGCCCGAAGGCGTCCAGCCCCAAGTCGTGCAGCATGGCCGTCAGATGACCGGGCCCGCACCCGACGTCGGCTACCCGCAGGTTCCCCGTCCCGCGCACGAGCTCGGCGAAGGTGCCGATCATGTTCCGCGCGAACGGCTGCGTCTCCAACCGATTAGCGAACATCGACGCATACAGCTCGACGACCCCGTCATAGGCCGCCCTGGTCTCCTCCTGGTGTTCCAACACGGGAAGGGAAACTACACCCGCACCGTTCGCAGCGGTTCTCCGGCCCCATACCGACCCTTCCCCTCCGGACTGAGCGTCCCGTCACCTGATCACGGGACAACCCGCACAGGGGTCGGCTCCCAACAGGCGATCCCCATGCAGGTTCCAGCCTCAGCACGTCCAGGAATCCGCGAACCCGCGCGCTTCTCCCGGCTCCCGCGCCAACCTCGACCACATCCTCGCCGGGCCCGGCGGGGTGATCTACCTGGACACCAAGCACTGGACCGCCCGCACCGTCGAGGTCCGCCGCGGCGCGCTCTGGTACGGCGGCGACAAGACCGCCGCCATGCGCACCGTGCTGTGGGAGGCCGGCCACGTCGCCCGCGCCCTCGGCGTCCCGGTCCGCGCCGCCGTGTCCTTCCACGGCCAATCCCAACACCACCGTGTGGGACAAGGTCACCACCGCCGACGGGAAGACCGGGTTCGCCTCCGACGGATGGGTGCTGACCTCTGCCCAGGCCGACCAACTGGTACCCGCCTGCTGAACCGTCGCCCGTGACACGAGCCGGGCCCGGCTCGTTGAACACCGCACCACCCCGAACGCCCCACCGCAGCCCCCGTGTTGACGGATGGGACGTGTCACAGCCCCCGGCCGGCACCACCGCGTCGAAGGCGACATCCGGTGGCCGCACGGCGACATCACCGCCGCACCCGCCGCCTACGCAGCCGGACGCGACCAGTTGATTTTCAATGATCACCGCCGACGTCACAGTGTTTCTTTGGCGGCAGTACCCGGCGCCGCTCCCACCACCCGGGCGGGTGTTGCCTGCAAGCCCGGCTCAGAAGCCGTGCAGGGTGTCGGTGTTCCACCCGCCGACGCGTCCGGGTCGAAGATCTACGCGCCGACTTTGGCGGCATCCACTGAGCGCCCGCCGGCGGACACCCCTGCACGAGACCGCGCACGTGAGGCCCCGCCATCGGGGCGGAGCCTCACCCGTCCTACACCACGGCTACGAGCATCGTGATCAGTGCGGCGATGCCGAGGACCACCAGACCGCCCACCACTTGGACGGCGACGTCGCGTGCGAACGTCGGCAGCCAACGCGTCCCCCGACGCGCAGGCCCGCGGCCGCCCGGGCAGTTGTCCGTCTCCGCGCCGTCGCCCGCTCCGCGCGGACTGGGCAGGGCCGACGTGCCCGCGTCCTCGGGCTCCTCGCACGGGGTGCGACCTGTCAACGGCATGGGGCGTTCCGCGGCGCGACCTGCCTCGCTCGGTGTGCGAGGTGTCAATCGCGGTTCCAGGTCGGGAACTGCGTCGTGGGTAGTACGGTGCATGCCTGACTCCCCCTCTGTTGGGGTCGGGCCTGTCAGGGCCGCCCGTACTCGCCAAAGTTGCCGGGGCGGCCCTGTTCTTGTCTGTGCTGTTGTCGCGCCGGCAGCGACGCCGCGTGTTCGCTCGGCGACGCTCGGCGCCGTGCCGGATTCAACGCCCGCGGCGCCGATCCGTGCCGAGGGGAATCCCTCACGTACGGGTGCTTTCCGCGTGGCACGCGCGATCGGATGATCGGATGGATCGCGAGCGTGGGAAACCAGTCGGTCGTGTGACCGTCGGCATCGGGAGGGCTGAGTACTGGGCAGGCGCGCATGGACGAGCACAGCGACCGCCGGGATCGTCATCGCCGGTCTGCTTATCGCATGGTTCGTCGTCCGAGAGGACTCCGCATCCGACGGCGCGGCGAACGGAAGGCCGGGCCCGGTACCCCAGCAGGGCCCGCGCCTCGCCGGAATCGACCCCGGCGCACCCATCGTCGGCCTACAGCTCACCTCCGACAACCGGCGGGCGCCGCTGCCGGGCATGTACGACTGGTCCAAGGCCGGCTTCCGCTCCGGCGCGCCGCTGCCCGGCGACGGCGCCATCCGTTCCGAGGGGCAGTGCCGCATCACCCCGGACGTGCTCTCGGGCCAGTTCGGCGTCAAGGCAAACGACGGCAAGGACGATACCGACGGCATCCAGAAGGCGGTCGACCAGATCAAGTCCGCGTGCTCTCCGTCAGGTTCGTACGACAAGGACTGCCCGCCGGGCAACTGGACATCACGCACGAGATCCACCTCGACGCCGACTACCTCATCGTGCGCGGCGCCGGCGCCGACCCCGCCAACGGCACTCGGCTGGTGTACACGCCGGACGCCGACACCCGCTACGACACCGTCACCAAGGACGGCACCCGCTGGGACCAGGACAAGATGGAGTACGAGGGCGGCTCCGGCGGCTGGCTGTGGCCCGGCCGCGGTCTCTTCCGCGTCCAGTCCCGGGCCGTGCATCCCGACTACGCCAAGGACCACGACTCGGCCCCGGACAACCGCAAGGACCTGTACGAGGGCACTGTCAATGTGCACTGGAAGGCCGGCGTCGAACTGCGCGAGAAGCCGGGTGACGCGGGGTTCGCCGCGCGCGCCGGAGACACCGTCGTACCGCTCGCCCGGAACGTCGAGCTCGACAACCTCAAGGTCGGCACCCTGGTCAACGTCCGGGCGGCCAACTCCCGCAAGTTCTACGAGTCGATGAACGCGGCGGGCACCGGCGGCAAGGACTCCGGCATGGAGAACCTGCACATGCGGCAGCAGATCTTCACCGTCACCGCCATCGACGCGGGGGCCAGGACCGTCACCCTCGACAAGCCGCTGGAGTACGACGTCCCGGTCGACTCCGTCTCGGACGGCTCGGCGCCGATCCGCAACAAGCCCTACCCGTCCAAGGTCGCGCCGCTGGTCGACCCCGTGCTCGGCGTCGGCATCGAGGCGTTGTCCATCACCCAGACCGAGGAGAAGCTCGACGCCGCCGCGTCGGTGGACAACTACGGGAACATGGACCCCGCGTCCGCGATGCACGGCATCGTCCTCAAGTGGGCCGCCGACTCGTGGGTGAAGGGCGTCTCGATGCAGATGACCGGGTCGCACCCGATCGTGACCGAAGAGGCGTCGCACTTGTCGATCGTCGACAACACCCTCAACGGGTCCTGGAACAAGGGCAAGGGCGGCAACGGGTACCTGCGCGGCTCGCGCGTGTGGGATTCGCTGTACGCCGGCAACAAGGCCGTCAACTTGCGGCACTTCACCTTCCAGTGGTCCGCGTCCGGCAACGTCGTGATCGGTAACAGCTTCGACTCCGACCTCAACCTGCACGGCGGTTGGGAACGCCACAACCTGTTCGAGCTCAACAAGGTCGTCGTGGGCGCCGGGCACCGACCGGACAGCTGCCAGGCCAATTGCGGCGACGAGGGCGGCTCCGACCCGGACGGCGCCGACTGGTACCCGATCTGGTGGGCGGCGGGCCCCAAGGCGGTCAAGTGGTCGGGGGCGTCCGGTCCCGACAATGTCTTCTTCCACAACGAGATGAGCAAGCAGGCCACCGAGGACGGGCCGTACCAGCCGTACTACGCCGACCCGAAGCGGATCTACCGGTTCGGCTGGGACGGCACGGCGTACCGGCCGCTCTCCGTGGACGGCACCCCGATCGCCGACTGGGCGGGAAACGAGACAAAGGACTTCACCAACGGGCAAGGCATCGACGCCTCGAAGACCTTCGACGGCCCGTCGATCTTCCTGAAAACCGTCCCCTAACAGATCGGCGGGCGAAGTGTGGGCCGGCCGCCGGATTCGGCGGTCATCGGCCGTCCTGCGCGCAGCCAACTCGTTGCTCGACCTGGTCGCCGGGTCATCGCGCTATCGTCGGCGGTCGTGACTCAGCCTGCCGAGGATGACACCGCGACCGGACCACGTACTGCGTCGACTCCACGAGGCGGCGGCTGATGAGCACGCCGCCGCCCCCGAGCCACCCGCCGAACCAGCCGCCGCGCCCGCCGGGACCGCCGACCGTCCCGGGGTACCCGCCCGGCGGGGGAGGAGCCCGGCCGCCCGCGCCGCGTCGGCGGCGCGTGTTCCCGCTGATCGCGGTGGGCGTGGTCCTCGCGCTGGTCGCGGCGGTGCTGGTGGTCGTGCTGCGGGACGACGACGGCCCGGCCGGGCGGATCCGGCCCGCGGACGTGCTCGACGACCGGCAGTTGGCGTTGATCCGTCAGGCTGTGCCCGACCCGAAATGCGACCGGCCCGACCCCGTGCCTCGCCCGGACGACCCGTCGCTCAGGGCCCTCGACGTCATGCGGGTGGACGGCACTTGCCTGTCCATGACGACCGAGTACCTGCCCGCCGACCAGGTGCAGGCACGCCGCGACGCGCTGTCGCGGGACCCGGCCGTCGTGGAATCGGCAGTCGCCCCGCCCATGTCGCCGGACACCCTGCCAATCTCGCCGGACGCGGTGGACCTGCCCGCCCTGGAGGACCGCCGCGACAACCAATGGGCACTGGACGTCCTCGGGGTTCCGCAGGGGTCGACGGACCTGCCGTGGCCGGACGGCACCGGCGTGGTCGTCGCGGTCGTCGACTCCGGGGTCGACGAGACACATCCCGACCTGGCGGCGGCGGTGGTCGGACGCCGCCACTTCGCGGGCGAAGGAGCGCATGACCCTGACGGGCACGGCACGCACGTGGCCGGCATCATCGGCGCCCGCAATGGCAACGGCGGCATCACCGGTGTCGCGCCAGGCGTGTCGATCCTGGACGTGCCCGTCGCGCTGAAGGGCATCAACCCTTCGGGGCCCTCCTCGTGGGTCGGCGTGGTGTGGGCGGTCAACCACGGTGCCGATGTGGTGAACATGTCGTTCGGGGCCGCGTACAAGTCCTACGACACACCCGAGTACCGCGGCGCCATCACGCTCTGGGCGGCCACGGTCCAGTACGCCCGGGCCGCGCAGGTGGTCCTGGTCTCCTCCGGGGGCAACTGCGGCGGCCGGTTCGCCGGGAACCCGCTCGACAAGGACTGCGTCGACCGCAATCAGCGGCAGGTCCCGCAGACTTTCGACGGGGTCGTCAACGTCGGGGCGGTCGATCGCAATCGCGAGGTCACGTCGTACTCGACCAAGCGCGACGAGATCGACCTGGTCGCACCCGGCGGCGACAACGGCGGGCCGCCCGTCGGTCCTTGGACCGTCGACATGGTGGAGTCCGACGCGCCCGGCGGCGACTTCGCGCGGATCCAAGGGACGTCGCAGGCGGCGCCGCACGTGGCCGCCGCGGCGGCGATCGCGCGTTTCGTCCGCCCCGACGCGAGTGCCGACGAAATCATCGCGGCACTGAGGGACTCCGCGGACATGAAGAAGCTCTACGTACTCAACCGCGACAAGAAAGGAAGCGGACGCGGCTTGCTGAACATCCCCGGCATGCTCGACCGCATGCGAGCCGGCCCACCGGCCCCCTCGCCAGGCACCCCCACGGGCCCGTCGCCGACGCCCGGTCCCGCGGACCTCGCGGCACGCACCCAGGCCGCGTACGTCACCGACGGCACCTTGTACGTCTACGACGGCAAGACGTCGAACCCGGTGCGCCGCGTGGACCCGCAGGCCCCCGTGCGCTGGCTCACCTGGTCCGCCGACCACACCCTGCTGGTCGGCGCCGACCGCAGCACCCTGTTCTCATGGGCCGGCCCCGGCACCCAGGTGGTCGAGAAACCGTGCGACTGGTGCGACGACCCCAACAGCCGGCCGGCGCTCGTCGACAACGCCGCCGTCACCGACCCGTCCGGCGGCGCGGCCACCGGGGACCTGGTCGTGCGGGTGTCGTACGACGGCACCCTGACCCGGTTCAACGCGCACACCCTCGACGAGATCGGCTCGTCGCCCGTGGTGTTCCCCCATGACCAGGTCGGCAACATCACCCTGCACGGCAGCGTCGGCGGCAAGTTGTTCGTGCACACGTCCGGCGGCGCGCACTCGTTGGACACGATGTGGCTTGTCGACCCCATGTCGGGCCAGGCGGGCCCGTCGCACGAGGTCTTCGGGTCGGTACTCGGCGACGTCGGGATGCCCGGCATCGGGGACTCCGGCGACATCGCGGTCTCCGCCGACGGCACCAAGGTGGCCTTGGCGACCGGCTACTCCAGCTGCGGGTCGCCCGAAGGCATCCACGTCCTCGCGGGCGCGGACCTGAAGGAGATCTCCCAGACGAAGGCGCCGCCCGGGCTCCAGGTCGACGAGCTGTTCTTCAACGGCGGCAGCCTGTTCGGCACCATGTCGACGTACCTGATCGCTTCGGGGCAGCCCTGCAAACGGCTCGCCCCGGCCGGCCTGTGGCAACTCAACGGCACCTCCTGGCAGCGGCTCGACCAGAAGATGACCACCGGCCGCCCGCTGGAAGGGCGCACCGGCACCACCGACCACGGCTGGCTCACCGTCCGCGACGGTAAGGCCGCCCTCGAACCCGCCACGCCGACCGACCTCGCCCAAGGCGACCTCGGCCCCGTGGCCGGCCGAGTGTGGGCCACCCCGACACGGACGGAGGTACCCATCCCTCCACCGCGGTGAAGACCTGGCACGGTGCGCCGCATCGCTTCATGTTCGACGGGATCGCCCTGTACACCACCAATTTCGACCACCTCCCTGAGCGGTGAATTGGCAGCGCCGGTGGGCGGCGGGGTGGCCGCGGCCTGCCGCGCGCAGCAGTTCCGCCGTCCCGCATCGACCGGGCCGACGCGAGCGTGGGCAGCGCGGCCGGGAAGCGTGTGTGATGGCCGACCCGAACAAGCGCGAAATCAAGGCCCGTCAACAGGCGACGGGCGAGGGGTACATGGAGGCACGCCGCCGGATGAGCGACGCGGGCGACGACGCCCTCACCACTCCCGGGCCGCAGCCTGTCCTGGTCGAATACTCGGCCACCAGAAGCGCGAGGATCTGTCGGTCTCCGAGGTCGTCCAGGCGCAGGGTGCCGAGGGCGGGGATGAGGTCGTTGTTGACGTAGTCGCGGTAGCGGGCGTACGTCGTGGGTTTGAGCGTGAGTTGCTTCTCCGCGAGCCAGGCTTCGAGGTATTCGGGGAGGGTCCGGTTCGGATCCGCGTCGAACCCGCCGGCCTCACCGTCGATGAGCCGTCGAAGCGCTGCGCGGGCGGCGGGCTCGTCGGCGAAGCCTTCGGCAGACGTTGGTGCGATGTCCTCGCGGTGCGGGGACATCGACGGCGAACACCCATGTCCCGTGGCCGGGGCCGGTGGCGAGCCTGGGGCAGTGTGCGCCGAGCTGGTGTCGCTCGGAATTACGGCAGCCGCAGCGGCGGTAGACGCGTCCGCGGTTGGTGGAGGAGCCCATGGTGATCGCCTCCGGTCGTGCACGGTCCCCGGGCACTTCCAGTGTCCGACCACCGCGACCACCGCGTCGAGAGGACCAAGACCGGGCGCCCGTCGAGTACTTCTGACAGGGATGTGCGGCGTGGTGATCTCCACTGGGTATCCGAGGTGTCCGACGGATAGCGGCGCGGAGATTCACCGCGACGCACCCGCCCATAGGACGTCGATGATCAACGTCGCCATCTCCGACGGACGCCGGTTGCTTCACAGGCTCTAACGGTTGCCTCAGGTTCGCTCGTTAGGAAGTAGGCCTCAGATAAGCGATGCAACTCGTATGTAGGAGGCTGGTGATGGCAGTCAACGCAGCGCCGTCCGAGGGAGCGCCGGCCGGTCGGTTGGCAGGCCGGTGGGTGCCGTGGTTGGTGATTGGCTTGTGGGTGGTGCTGACGGCGTTCATGGTGCCGCTCAGCGGAAAGTTGAGTTCGGTCACCACCGACAGCGCCGCGGACACCCTGCCGGCCAGCGCCGAGTCCACCAAGGTCGCGGTACTGGAGGACAGTCTCCCCGGCGGTGACGACAACACGTTCGTCTTCGTGTACCACCGCGCCGGCGGCATGACCGACGCCGACCGCGCGACGGTGGAGCGCCACTACAACGCCCTTGCCAAGCGGTACCCGCCGAAGGTGGCGGCCCCGGGGGGCGGCGACGACGAGGGCCCACCGACGCGGCCCTCCACCGACGGCAAGGCGATGATGTTCACCCTTGAGGTCAGCACGGCCTACGGCGCGCCGGAGGCCGTCGTCGGCCCATTGCGTGACGCCGCGAAGGACCGCCCCGCGGGCCTGGAACTCGACGTGACCGGCCCGGCCGCGGTCGACGGCGACATGGACGCCGTCTTCGACGGCATCGACGTGCAGGTCTTGCTCACCACCGTCGTCGTCGTCACGCTCCTGCTCATCCTCACCTACCGCAGCCCGGTGTTGTGGTTGATCCCGCTGGTGGCCGTGGGCGCGGCCGCACTGACCGCGATGGCGACCGTCTACCTGCTCGTCAAGGGCTTCGGCATCGTGGTCAACGACCAGAACTCGGCGCTGCTGACGATCCTGGTGTTCGGCGTCGGCACGGACTACGCGCTGTTGCTCATCGCTCGGTATCGGGAGACGCTGCACCACCACGAGAACGTCCGGGTCGCGATGGTCCACGCGCTGCGCGGCGCGGCACCGGCCATCGTCGCGTCCGCGGCCACCGTGATCGCCGGCCTGCTCTGCCTGCTCGTCGCCGACCTGAACAGCACCAGCGGGTTGGGCCCGATCGGCGCGGCCGGCATCCTGTGCGCACTGGTGGCCATGCTGACGCTGTTCCCGGCGGTGCTTGTGGTGCTCGGCAGGCGGATCTTCTGGCCGGCCATCCCGCGGTTCAGCACGGCCATGGAGGAGAAGCCGGGGCTGTGGGGACGGCTTGGCGCCGCCATCAGCCGCCGCCGGTGGGTGGCGACGCTCGGCTCGCTCGGAGTCCTCGGCGTGCTCGCCATGGGGCTGGCGGGCAACACCGGCGCCCTGCGGGAGCAGGACCAGTTCCTGTCCGCGCCGGAGTCGGTCACCGGCTTCACCGTTCTCCGCCAGCACTTCCCGGAGCTCGGCGGTCAACCGATGACGATCCTCACGCGGCCGGCGTACCAGGAGCGGGTGCTCGACATCGTCAAAGGCACGCGCGGTGTGGCCCTGGCCATCCCGGGTGAGGGCGGCGGTGGCTGGGCCGACATCTCCGTGTTCCCGACGGACGCGCCGGACACCGTCGCCGAGTACGAAACGATCAAGCGGGTGCGCACCGCCGTGCACTCGGTGAGCGGGGCGGAGGCGATCGTCGGCGGGCCGAGCGCGGAGAATCTCGACACCGAGGTGACCACCGGACGCGACGAGAAGCTCGTGATCCCGCTGGTGCTCGCCGTCGTCCTGATCGTCCTCGGGCTGCTGCTCCGAGCGATCGTGGCCCCGCTGGTCCTGATGGCCACGGTGGTCGTCTCATTCGCCGCGGCCTTCGGCGGCAGCGTGTTCGTCTTCGACACGATCCTCGGGTTCAAGGGCGTCGACTCTTCGGTGCCGCTGCTGGCATTCCTCTTCCTGGTGGCGCTCGGCGTCGACTACAACATCTTCCTGGCCAGCCGGGCCCGGGAGGAGACCGTGCGCCTCGGCACGAGAGAGGGCATGCTCAAGGCCCTCTCCGCCACCGGTGGCGTCATCACCTCGGCAGGCATAGTCCTGGCGGCGACGTTCGCGGTCCTCACCACACTGCCGCTGGTGATGCTGATCGAGGTGGGGTTCCTGGTTGCCTTCGGCGTGCTGCTCGACGCCCTGCTGGTGCGGTCGGTCCTGGTGCCCGCCCTCACCCTGCTGATCGACCGGCGGATCTGGTGGCCCAGCGGGCTGTCGCGTTCAGCGGCGGAGCTCCCGGACAGTCACCAGTCGCTCGCCGACGGCGAGGAACCCGCGCTGCAACCGTGAGCGCGGCGGGACAGAAGAGATCCGGGACGGGCCCCAGGCCCGTCCCGGATCTTTTCATGGGCCCGACGGTCGCCGCCCTTTGGTCTTGCGCCACGCGCCGGGGCCGGGGTCGGCGCATGGAGGTGTCCTGCCCGGTGGTGGGCCGCTTGTTCTGCGCCGTGCGGCCGGGGCGGGTCAGCGCGCCGCGGTGTCCTCCCCGGCGGTGAGCCGCGCGATCGGGGCGGGCGGGGCCGCGGCCGGAAGTTCGACCCGAAGCAGTGCGCCACCGCGTGCGGAGCGGGCGACGGTGGCCCGGCCGCCGTGGGCGTCGACGACCCGCTGCACGATCGACAGCCCCAGACCGGATCCCGGCAACGCCCGGGCGCTGTCGGCACGGTAGAACCGGTCGAACACCCGTGGTACGTCGGCGGCGTCGATGCCCGGCCCGGCGTCGTCGACCTCGAGCACCGCCGACGCGCCCTCGGCACGGAGCCGGACCTGGACCGGCTGGTCCGCGGGGGACCACTTGCCGGCGTTGTCGATGAGATTGAGCACCGCCCGCTGGAGCGCAGCGGGACGCCCGTTCACCCACACGGAGGTCACGTCGAGCGCGACCTCGATGTCGGGCACCCGGGAACGCGCCCGGGCCGCGGCGGCCGCCACCACGTCGGCGAGGTCGAGCAGTTCGGTGTTCTCGTCGCTGACGTCACCGCGCGCCAGGTCGGTCAGCTCGGCGGCAAGGGTGCTCAACTCGGCCACCTGGGCGCCGAGATCGTTGAGCAGCCGGGCCCGGCTCTCCGCCGGCAGTGCGCTGTCCAGGGTGCCGCGCCGATCGAGCCGGATCAGCAACTCGACGTTGAGGCGCAGGCTGGTGAGCGGTGTCTTGAGCTCGTGCGCGGCGTCCTCGGCGAGCAGCCGCTGGGCCCGCCGGGAGTCCCGGAGCGCGGCGAGCATGTCGTTGATCGACCGGATCAGCCGCCGGATCTCCCCACCGCCCTCATCCGGGATGTCGGCGTCGAGATCCCGGGTGCGCGCGACACGTACCGCGGCGGCGGTCAGCCGGTCGATCGGTGCCAGCCCGGTCCGCGCCACGGCCCGCCCGACAAGGGCACCGCCGACCACGCAGAGCAGCCCGACCAGCAACATGCCCAACCCGAACCGGTTGATCGGACTGTCGTCGGCAACGCGGGCCACCTGGACCGCGCCGTCGCCCGCCCGCAGCGTGTAGATGCGGTAACCGTCCTCGTCGCTGTCTTTCGACTCCATCAGGTCGGCCGACGCGCCCTGCGCCACACGCCCGGCGCGCTCGCTGACGGGGGGCAGCGCGGGTTGGCCGTCCGGCGTCCGGGTCGAGCCGTCGGGCAGGATGACCCGCACCAGCCGACCGAATTCGGGATACGGCGGTAGCGGGACCTGCGCCAGACCGGCGCGCTGCGCGTTCGTCGCCAGGACGCGGGCGTCGGCGCGTAGCTGATTCTCGGCGGTGTCCTGCAACTCCCGGTCCAGTAGCTCGCTGGCCAGCTGGAAGGCCACGAACACGCTGACCGCGATGGCCGTCGCCGCGATCACCGTCAGCCTGGCCCGCAGGGACCGCCGGCGCCACCATCGGGTCAGCCGGCGCGGTTCCCGGTTGGCGGGCCTGCTCACGGAGGAGTCTCCCGCAACGTGTATCCCAGGCCGCGCAGCGTGTAGATCAATCGCGGCTCCCCCTCGGCCTCCATCTTGCGGCGCAGGTAACTCACGTACACCTGGAGGTTGTTGGCGGTGGCGCTCATGTCGAAGCCCCAGACCGCCTCGAACAGCGCGTCGCGGGTCAAGACCCGGGTCGCGTTGCGCAGGAGGACGTCCAGGAGGGAGAACTCGGTCCGGGTCAGGCGCAGCGGCCGCCCGCCCCGCCACGCCTCGAACCGGTCGGGATCGAGCCGGACGTCCGCGAACGACAGGATCTGCGGCTCCCCGTCGGTCGGTGTGCGCCGGCGCAGCAGGGCGCGTACCCGGGCCAGCAACTCCTCGGTGGCGAACGGCTTGGGCAGGTAGTCGTCGGCGCCCGCGTCCAGCCCCGCGACCCGGTCGGAGACCTGGTCGCGGGCGGTCAGCATCAGCACCGGCAGATCCCGACCCGCGGCCCGCAATCGCCGGCAGGTCTCCAGCCCGCCGAGGCGGGGCATCATCACGTCGAGGATCAGCAGATCCAGTGTGTCACCGCCGTCACCGCCGACCGCGTCGAGCACGGCGAGACCGTTGGCGACGATGCTGGTGTCGTAGCCCTCGACCTGGAGCACCCGCTCCAGCGACTCACGGATGGCCGCTTCGTCATCCGCGATCATGATCCGCACGCCGGCCGCCCCCTTTCAGTCGATGCCTTTTGCGCTCAGTGTCCCCGATCAACCTGAGGCCAGGATTAGCGCGTCGCTGGGACCACGCTCGACGCGGCGCCGACGCTGCAGCAGGCTCGGGAAGAAGCTCCTGCCCGCAGTTTCGGAATCGCGAGCTCCAGATCACCGGCCTGCGTGGTCACGTCCTTGTCCCGGTGGCCGTTGCCATAGGCGGCCCTGGACTCGGTGTGCTCGCCCCAGTCTTCACGTGGACGTGAGGCGTGGCAGGCAACCGGGGGCCACCGTGTTGATGTCCTGGTTGTCCTAGGGGTGTTCTGGCGGGCGACCGGCGACCGGCGACCGGCGAGCAGCGGTGGCGCGTGCTGCGTCCCCATCACTGCCATGACCGGAGCACCGGGACACGCTGAACGACTTGTATCGGCGGGGGATGGTGCTGGTGGAGTCGAGACTGCCGTCGGGGCACCAGTTGTGGGTGCTGACCGTGCGCGTTCGTGCCGAGGTCAAGGCGATTCTGCCGGCGGGCGTGCGGATGTCGGCGCTGCGTGATTGAGGGCGGTGCCGTGGTCGGGACCGCGTTGGCGAGGCGGATCACGGGCTGCCGAGTCAAAAGCTTGGTTATGGGCCTCGCGCTGATCCGCGGGGTGGTCCTGCTGCTGAAGGGCTTCATGAAGGGTTGACCCGCATGCCTCCCCAGCCCCGGCTGGGGAGGCATGCAGCAGCGCCCGGATGAGGACCGGTTTACTGTCCCCGTATCCAAGGATTGTGAACGAGGGCGGCTGCCGTGACCCACGGATTGTCGTCCGGCTCGGGGCGGTTACTGCGGGTCGTCATGACGAGCATGCCCACGCCGGTGATGGATGCGGCAAAACCGCCTGCAGCGACCAGTGTCAGGTCCTTGGCGCCGGTCTTGGCCAGGGTCGGCGGCTCGGTCTCCGATACGTCCTGGGCGGAGTCGGGGGTCGGCGGAGCCACGATCTTTGCGGCAGGCGACTGCGACCGTGTCGGAGTCGTCGGTGTACTGGTCGGCAGGGGCACGCGCGTGGGTTCGGTCGCCGACGTACTCGCCGTCGCGGACAAGGGCGTTGGCGGAGCTGTCGTTCCCGTGTCAGCCGTCGGTTGTACGAACGCCGTCGGTATGCGCGGGTTCGTCGTGGGGTATCCGCTGAAGGACCCACTGGGCGTGAACGCCGTGGGTGTGCGGTTGGGACCAACCGTGAAGGGCAGTTCGTACAATGAGGTCTGCTCGGGCGCGGGTGAAATCGTGTAGATGTACACAGAGGGCGAGTCGTCCTCGGGCGCCGGGTCGACCACGTTGAGTTCGATCGGGCCCGTCGTCGTCTTGGTCGAGGGCTTCGCGGAGGGCTTCGCCGAGGGCTTGGCCGAGGGCTTGGCCGAGGGCTTGGTCGTGGAGGGCTTCGGCTTCGTGGTGACCGGGGGAGAAGGCTTTGCCGTCGGTTTCTTGGTCGTCGCTTGCGGACGAGGAGTTTGCTTGGGCGTGGCCTGGTCGGTGGTCGGCTTCTTGCTCGGCGACACTTTGGGCTTCGTGGTCGTGGGCTTGGGCTTGGTGCTGGTCGGCTTTTTGGACGTGGGCTTGGACGTCGTCGAGTCACCGCAGATGAACGCGCAGGGCTTGACTGTGGATCCGCCAGGCGGAAAAGGCTCGGACTTCGTCGGGGTGTTGCAGAAGTACAGGCAGGTCGTCGGCGCCCCGGACGGAAAAGGCTTGGTGGTGGCAGAGCCGTCCGCCGCCATGGCGATACTGGGGGCGGACACTGCCACGAACAGCGCGACTGGCCCCGAGAGGATCAGGCAGCCGGCGCCGGCGGAGCTCACAACCCGAGTGATCCGTTGCAAGTCAATGCTCCTCTGGGGGTAGTGCCGCGGGGGCCGCAGGAGCGTAACTTGCCGCGGGAAGCCCGGGATATCCGTCTCACGACGCCGCGTCGGACTGGATAGTCCCAACTCGGCGTCGGGTAAACACGTTTCGCCGCAAGGGACACTGGTGGCGCGGGAGCATGCGGTATCGATGCCCGAATGCGCCGTTGTGCCAACGAGCTCGCGCACGGTTGCCGGCGATGCGTCCAAGCTGTGGGCAGGCGTGGGATGTGACGTAGGACGTGGGCGGCGGCGAATTGGGTGAGCGGGCTCGGCCGCACCGTGCATCGGGGCCCCAGCGGGGGAACCCGGGTCCCGGAATCTTTGCGCAAAATATCGGAGTCTTACTCGCCAGCGCGGGGCGAGGCTCTGTGTGCGTTGGCTGCGGCTGTCGCAGACGTCACGAACGACAGAGCACGCGTATGTGCGTTTCTTGACCAGACTACTGCCGACCAGGGCCGGCTCACAGGTCCATGGAACTTCGCCGGTCCGGGACGGCGCCGTCCGACTCCCTGCAATGCCGCGGGCGTGGCCCATGTCTTCGGCGGCTTCCTGGCTCAGTTGGAAGGCATCGACGGCCCTGACGGGATCACCGTCGGGGTCGCGTGCCACTGGGAGGGTGCCCACCCGGAGGGCGCGCGGCTGCTGTTGGTGTTGAAGGCACCTGCGCTGGAGTTCGCGGAGGGCTTGGCGCCGGACCTGATGCCGTCGGCGTACGCGGAGCAGTACGCGCCGGAGTTCGTGCGAAGGTTCATTCTCGTGACCGCCAGCATGGTCGAGCGCCTGACGTCGACTTCGTGGCGCGGACTGGTCAGCACGCGGAGGAACTCGCGTTCCGGCTCCTGCTCGATGAGGCCGGGGCGGTGCTGGACCTGTACGACCTGGACGACGACGCGACGCGCAGCGCGCTCTCCACGTTCAAGGCCGTCGTGTACGACGACTACTTGGGCGAGGCGGAGAGGCGACGTGGTCATGGTCGGTCCTTGGTGCTTGGAGGCCGCGGCACAGAGCTGGCGGGGCTCTCGGTGAGTCTGGCGGCTGGGGATGCGCCGGGGATGGAGGCCGCCGTGGGCGGCGGTGTACACCTCGTGTTACATCGCCCTGGGCTGAGCGGCTGTCTTCTACCTGCCGGACTTCGCGCACCGGCGGCACCGCGGTCGTCGTCCTCGAGTGGGGTGCGGATCCCGCTGGTGAGGCGTTCGACGATCCGTCGGTCGCAGCCCCCGGTGGATCCGCGCGGACAAGGCGACCTCGTCGCGGCGGTGTGCAGCGGGTTCACCGGCGTAGGTGCCGGAGAAGGCGGTGGCCATGACCGCGCGGAGGCGGAGCCTGCTTGCTCCGGGGCAATCTCCGTGTAGCGTCTGGTCCAGCAGTCGTGGTTCCGAAGTACCGTCCGTGAGCGCGAGTTCGCGGGCGACGTGCTGTCCGGCAGTCTCTGAGGACCAGGACGACCACCTCCGGTTCCCGCGCCTC
The DNA here is from genome assembly GCF_053592165.1 of Streptodolium elevatio. NCBI lineage: Bacteria > Bacillati > Actinomycetota > Actinomycetes > Kitasatosporales > Streptomycetaceae > Streptodolium > Streptodolium elevatio. The sequence continues at coordinate 71,098 of NZ_JBSFVE010000026.1, read as the reverse complement.
GCGGGAACCGACTCTATCCGTCTCCTTGGAGGACAAATGGCCAGCGGAACCGTCAAGTGGTTCAATTCGGAAAAGGGCTTCGGCTTCATCGAGCAGGACGGCGGCGGCCCGGACGTCTTCGCCCACTACTCGAACATCGCCGCCTCGGGCTTTCGTGAGCTCCAGGAAGGCCAGAAGGTGACCTTCGACGTCACCCAGGGCCAAAAGGGCCCGCAGGCAGAGAACATCGTGCCTGCCTGACCGTAGCTCCGCCTGATCGCAGCCACGACGCCCGCCCCGGCTGCCCGGGGCGGGCGTCGTGCGTTGACCCGTCGCCGTGTGCTGGCGTCCCTGCCTGGACGTAGGTCCGTCAGCGGTTGGGGACCCGTGCGTACGCCACGGTGGCGTTGTGAGCCGGGAAGGTCTTCCGCGCGGTGATGACCCACCACCGGACCGCTCAGCGCCCGGAGTCGGAACACGCCACCGGGCTGACCGTGCCGCAGATCCGCGCCGCGTTCGCCTGACTGGACGAGCGCAGATCCGTGACGCACCTCCCGTGTCGCCTCGTCAGCCGGCCCGGGCCGGGCGGCCGTGGATGCTTCCCTCCGCAGACCGTAGGCGCGTCACAGTCGCGTCACGCTGCCCGCGGCGCCCGCGGCGGGTGGTACTGGCCTGCGGGGCCGGCGACCGTCCGGCCGCCGGTACTGCGAGGAGGAATTGCTGCGGACGCGTCCGAGAACCGCATCATCGCCGTCGTCGCCGACGAACTGGGCGTCCCGGAGGCGGAGGTGACCCCCGACTCACGGTTCGCCGAGGACTACGGCCTGGACGCCTTCGACGTCGCCGCTCTCGCGCTGCGCCTGGCCGAGGAGACCGAGGTCGTCCTGCGCGCCGACGACATCGAGGCGATCAAGTCCGTCCGGGACCTGATCGGCGCGGTCCGCGAACTCGCGGAACCCCAGGCGACCTGACCGCCACCACCCACGGGCGACGCGCCGACCGGAAGGTGCCTCTGAGCAAGGATGAGAGTCCTGACCAGAGGCGCCTTCCGTCTTTTGCGACGTATCGGAGCGGAGTCGGAAGTAGACGCGTTGCCAGGCGGCGGTTTTTCGGCAGTGGCGAGGGGGCCGTCGTGTGCGGCATGCCGTGGAAGAGGCGTCGCACGCAGGCCGGTGCGTGGACGGGCCCGGCGGGCCGGGGCGCGTACGAGTCGATGGTCGTGGACTCCGCGAACCACCACAGCTGGACCCTCGCGCCCTCGGCCGGCCGTGGCGCGTCACGGCCGCATGGTACGGCCCCGCTGCGGAAGCCCCGGCCGACGTCGGTGAGGATCGTGTCGTGGACGGGTCAAGAGGCCAGGATCGCGCGGGAGTTGGTTGCTGCCGCGGAGGCGTGCCCGGTGCCGTCCTGGTTGGACAGGATGACGACGGTGTCGCCGCGCCCGAGGTAGATGTCCAGTTGCCCGTGTCCGACGATGCGAGCTCCGTTGTGCGTCTCGTCGGTGAAGCCGTACGCGTAGCGCGGCGGCGGTCCGCTCGGTCGTCCTGGAGGACATCGCCCATCCCGACGTATGGGTGAGCAGATGATGGATCGTGACCTTGTCGGCCGGCGCGCCGCTGCGTGCTGGTCAGGCACGCGTGCCCCAGCAGCGTCTGCAGCGACGTCAGCGGGACGTTCGGGTCCGCAGCCATCCGCACCGCGAACGTATGCCTTGTGCCCGCCGAGGCCGTGCGCGGTGGACCGTGTGTGGCGATTGAGCAGACGGTCGTCGCGGACCACTTTCGCGACGCAGGCAGCCGGAGGTGTTGTATTCCGAGACCGTGGATGTGATGCGCATCTCACTCTCTGAATACCTCGGGTCGGGCATGCGCGACCATGGTCCGAATGGACTCTCGTTTCCTTGGCATCCCTGAGCTGGTCGAAGCCCCGTCCGTGGCGGTCGTGGTCGATGTCATGCGTGCGTTCACGGTGGCTGCCTGGGCGTTTGCCCAGGGGGCGGAAAAGATCGTGCTTGCCGAGTCGCTGGACGAAGCCTTGGCACTCAAGGCTCGCCACTCGGATTGGGTGGCGCTCAGAGACGGCCCGCCGGCGCCCGGGTTCGACGCTGGCAACTCGCCGGGCCTGCTGCGGTCTATTGACCTTGGCGGACGGACTGTTGTGCAGAAAACCACGGCGGGGACGGTCGGCGCCCTTGCGGTCAAGGAGGCGTCGCTGGTGCTGTGCGCCAGCTTCGTGGTGGCGGAGGCAACGGCTCGGCTCTTGCGCACACGCAAGAGTGACAGTGTCGCGTTCGTGGTCACTGGCGAGGATGGGCAGGCAGATGAAGATCGGGCGTGCGCTCAATACATCGCTCGGAGGGTCACCGAGGCTGGGACGGATGCCGCTGGTAGGCGCGGCCCGCGACGCGTGTCAGTCCTGCCGCTTCGGTCCACTCCAGGAAGCGCCCCAGACGCCGTGACGCCCATGGGAAGCTGCCCGGCGAGGACCGTCGTCCCGAGGATCTGTACGCCGCTGAATGGGTGGCCTAGAAGCGGTGAGGGGCGGACGGCTCGGCGCGCAGCGTCCAGGACGGGTGCAGGTGCCAGGTTCTCGGCACGGCGTCCGGCGGGGGCCAGTCGGAGTATCCCCGCCACTTGCCCAACCCGGTGACATACAGCCGCACTGCCGAACGTACGAACCCGTTTGCGCCGCCCCCCAGTTGCAGACGGAAGCAATCAGTGGCCTCACGCAGCGACGCCACGATCTGACGTGGGTCGAAGTGACTCTACGGCCCGACGGTCAGCCACGGTTGACGGCCGGCCGCCCGCAGCATGCGGTCGTCGGCCAGTTGCCATGGCAGCAAGATGTCGTGCCACCCGGCGACCAGATGCATCGGCACACTCGCCCGTTCGCCACAGCCTTGGAAATCCCCTGGGATGCTGGTCCAACCCACCTGGTCGACCGAGTATCGGCCGCGTACCCCTGTGTCGGGGGCAACTGAGAGGCTGGTGGTATGAGTTCGGTTACCGCGGCCGATTACGGCTGTATACGCACCTCGGAAACCTTCGGCCTCGGGCTGGAGTTCGGATACACCCTGATCCTGGTGCAAGGCCTTGGGCCCGCGCAGGTGGTGGATGCCTTGCGCGCCGAACCGTCGGGCGCCGGCAGGGGCATCGACCCGATCGTCCAGGCGGCGCTGGACGGCTGGGACACCGTCGGCGTGGTCGCGGTGCCCGGCGACGATGGCCCCTGGGCGCTGGTCCTGACCGTCACCGACGAACTCGCGATGCGGCCGCGGCTCTTGGAGCCTCTGTCGCTCGGGCGGCGCATGGTCATGCACTCCAGCAACGGCGGCAAGCCCATGCACTACTTCTTCTGGTACGAAGACGGAGTGCTGCGCACCTGGTTCGAGTGGGCCGCGGACCGCTCCGGCAGCACCCCCGACGACCTTGTCCCGTTGATGCGCGAAGTCGGCTGCGACCTTGAGGACGAGTTGGACCTGGACGTGTACGACGAGAGAGCGGCAGTCCTCGCCCTCGCAGAGCGGCTGACCGGTGTACGCATTACCGAGGACCTCCTGCGTGACGCCGAATACCAACTCGTCCGTGTTCCGGACGGACCCGACGAGGCGTAGGGCCGCGCCGACACCCGCACCCCCTACTCGGGCCCGGCCCACCATGCCGAGATGGGGGCCTCTGTCCCACCACCAAGCGGGGGCATCAAAGGTCCTCTCGTCCCATGCGTTGCCGCCCGGTTGGTCATACGCCGCTGGTGACGTGGCCATGAAGCCAACACCGTGTTCACCACGGCCCTGCGACCTGAAGGCCGCAGGGGCCTCTTTGCACCACTTTGTCGACAGCGAAGACGTCGCCCTCGTCCTCACCTGCAACGTCGCGCAACACAACCTGCCGAACCGCTTCCACGCTGGCCGTCGACGCCCTGTACTGGACGTTGGCGCCAACTACGGTTCGTCGTCCTCGCGGGTGAAGGGTAGGGGACCATGTCGCGGGACCAAAGGATCTTGTCGCGCGCGGCACTTGTGATTGCCGGTGCGTTCCTGTTCGCGATTCTCGTCGAGGACAGCATTTTTCTCCTCGTGCTGGTCATCGTTGTCTGCGTGGTGACAGGGCACCTCCTTTCGTCGGACGGTGCCGACAGCGGCGATGCCGGCGGGGCCGGTTACGACGGTCGGTCCTCTGGTGGCGACGGCTTAGGAGACGGCGGAGGTGGAGACGGAGGCGACTGAGCGCCACGGCCCGCAGTGCTCGAACAGACGAACAGCTGCATCCGGGGGCCAACGCGCGTCCCGTACAGACACGGCGCAAGCCCCCGAAGCGCGGAACAGAGCAGAAGAAGCAGCCGCAGGAACTGGCTCAAACGCACATCGCCTTCGCCGCCGTCACGCAGCTGCGAGAGGACGGGGTCCTGACTCGCCCACCTTCGGAGGCATCGGTAGCTGCGCCCCTGTTCAGTGCATTGGGATAGGTGACGTTGGTGCCCCACACATACAGGAGAGCCGATGCGTCCGCAGACCTTCCCCCTCACCGTGACCCTGGCCGCCGTTGTCGTCCTTGGCGGTGCCACCACCGCTTCGGCGGACGTCGTCGATCGCAGCGGCAGCAACGCTGTCGCCCAGAACAGCGCCGCCGTTGCCTCGGACGGTGTGTCCGCTGTGACGGACAGCACCGCCGTTGCCCAGAACAGCGCCTCGCTCCTCTGAACGCCCTCGCCCGGGCCCTCGGGCCCCGTTCCCGCCCGACCGGTCAGGGGGAGCCCGCGATGGAAGACGGCGACCCGACGAACTGGTCTCTGGCGGTCGCGCACGCCATGGTCCGCAAAGCACCTCCTGGTACGAGCCGATTCATGGGCATGCCGCCGCGTCTGCACGAGGCGTGCCCGGGCACGTATCCCATGCTGCGTGCCATCGGCGAGACCGAGGACCGTGTCGGCGGGGTCGGCAAGCTGACTCCCACCGACCTGGACTACTGCCACCGCTTCTTCCCGCCGTCGCAGACGGCGTGACCCCGTCGACCGTCCCTTCTGAGCGGTGGGAGTTCGTCGCGCTGCTCGAGCTTCCGGTGTGATCCGTCGTGGCCGCTCGGCGTTGTGTGCGCTTCGGCTGGGTAGGGCTTGGTCAACTTCGAGGAGGGGCCGACCATGCCGCAGATACGGATCGTCAAGCGTCCTACGCAGTCACGCCCGGCTCCTCCGCTCGACCTGCGGACGCCGTCTGGTCGGCCCCTGCCCTACTGAGCTCCGGCGGCAACCGCGAGGCCGGCCAGCCCCGGCTACCTGGCCACTTCGCGCACATCGCCCTTGCGCACGCTTGTATGACTTCCGAACTGCCGTCGAAGCGACATCGCAACTCGGCGTACAGAACCATGTCAGAGCTTGCCTTCGAGCAGTACGGTGCGGTGGCCACCGAGACGGCGTGCGAAATCCACGACGAACTCCGGGCGCAGCGTGGACCAGTTCCAGAACGTGAAGCCGAGATGGCCGAACGCGAAGTAGTTGTCGGCCCAGAGCCACGTGTGCACGGGAGCCGTCCGGCCGCAGGACGGGCACGCGACGGGCTCGTCGTGGCCCTCGCCCCAGGATTCCATGGCATCCATGAACCGGGCCCACGTCTCCTCGACGAGCGGCCCGTGCTCGTCGCCGAGGGGCATTTCGGCTGCGCAGTGCGGGCACGTGACGGCCGTGGGTTCACCCTGCCCGGCATCGAAGACCGTACGTTCTACGGTGACTTGCAGGCCGTTGCTCCACACGTTGACCAGTTCGGGATCCGGGTCCTCGACGGCTTCGCCGTAACGCGTCCCTGGCGCGTGCCCGGTGTCAGCGCCGAGGACGCAGTCGGTACGTTCCGCTGAGACGAAGCCGTCTGCAATCAGCCAATCGAGTATGTTCGCCGCGAGTACCTGCGCCTCCTCTGGCGTGGCCTCGATGTCGACGATCGTCTGGAACCAGTCGCCCATACTTTCCCTCTCCAGTGTTCGTGCCTGCGTACCGTACGTCTCGCGACGGGCAATTGCAGCGGCACCACCGACGTCGCGTTCGTATCGAAGCCGTCGTTCGCGGCAGGGCGAGCGGACTGGGCCGGCGCGGGGCCGGCCGTAGCTGTCCCGTCATCGGCAGGGCTTAGGGGTCAGGCGTTCGGCTGCGTCACCGCGCGGCGTTACGCCCGCCGACTATGACCGACCGCCAGACGTACACCTTCAGTCAGGCCGACGAACTCCTCGCCGCGGCAGCCTCCGGCGATCCGAAGGCGGTCGCCGACATCGTTCGTCGTGACCTCCGGCTCGCCGACGACGAAGGCGACGACGCCGAGGTCTGCGGCGTACTCCTCCGCGGCGGCGGACACGCCCCATTTGCCGAGGACAATCCCTGGGCCGTCTCCCACAACCGGGACCTGACCGAAATGCTCGCCCGCATCTGGGCGCCCGTCGCCGCCGAAGTCCCCGAGTTCGTCCGTACGCTGTCACACGAGGTCATGGGACTGGTCCTGGTCCGAGTCGGGGGTGAATACCGCCTCGGGTACGTGGCGTTCAAACCCGCGTACCGGAGCACGACGCGTGCCCCGTCCACCGTCACCGACCTGCCCTCCGTCGCTCGCTGGACGTCTCCGTCGGCGAAACCCTGCGCGCGCAGTTCGCCCAATGGAGGGAGACCGACGAAGACGACGATGACGACACTGAGTACGCCTACGACGACGATGACTTCAGCACCTATGACAACCACCGCCTGCTCGCCTCGTACGAACCCGGCATGCAGTGGAGCATCCTCGTACCGCCCGGTGCCGACGGACGCTGCCTGGTCTCGACATTCGACCACCAAGACCTGAGCGTCTTTGGCACCGCACCCTTCCGGGAGTGGTTCGACGACATCGCAACGGACACCCTCTTCGGGTCGGCCTAACCCCAGGAACGGACTGACACCCGGGGTCAGGCCGGCGCGTTTTTCCATGCCAACAGCCGGGCAGTGACATCGATTCACATCGACATTGATCTTGCGACGGCGCCTCAGACGGCGCCTCAAGTGACTCCCGAACTCGCCCCGTAACGACTCCACGAACGGTGACACAGAGCGGGGCCCTGGCAGGAAGAGCCGCGTGGGGGCTCTGGATCCGATGTCCATCCGCATCAAGGGCATGAATGCTCGAATCAGGCGAATCCGGTCGGGGGTTTTCCTCCGATTGCCTGGGTGATGCGGCGGCAACCCGCGAGCAGGCGTCGGCCCGTGCGTTCGATGGCTCGCGCTCTCATCTCGCGGTGTGTCGCCGGCTGTGCCTCGACCCGGCGCGGGTCGGAGAAGTTCTCCCGTACCACTGGCGCAACCAAGCAATCTTTCGAATAATCGCCCTTTAAGTTCGTATATTCGAGGAGCGGATCATGGGTGGCCAGGCGCGGGCGGCAGTCTTCCTGGGGAACGGGACCTACGAAGTACGGGAGTTCCCGATCCCTGATCCGCCGGTCGGCGGCGCGGTGCTCCAGGTCGAGGCGGTGGGCATGTGCGGAAGCGACGTCATGCAGTTCCACGGGCAGAGCCACGTCCCCGGGGAGGCCAGTCCGGTGATCCCCGGACACGAGATCGTCGGCCGACTGACCGCCGTGACCCCGGAGGCGGCGGCGAATTGGGGGGTGGCAGAGGGCGACCGCGTGTGTGTCGACGAGATCGTCAAGTGCGGCCGGTGCGCCTCGTGCCTGGCAGGCGGTACGGGGCTCTGCGCGAACCTCCAGCTCTACGGCTACACCATGGGCCCGGACCACGAAGGCGGCCTGTGGGGCGGTTACGGCGAGTACCTCCGCCTCCTGCCCAACACCCACGTGATGAAGGCCCCCGAGGGCCTCACGCCCGCGGAACTGACCGTGTTCGAGCCGCTCGCGAACGCGCTCAACTGGGTGACGTCGGTACGGGTCGGGCCCGGCGACGTCGTCGTGGTGCAGGGCCCGGGGCATCAGGGCCTCCTCTGCGCGTCTGCCGCCCTGGCCTGCGGTGCGAGCCAGGTCATCGTCACCGGAACCGGCGCCGACGCTCTGCGCCTCAAGACCGCCACGGCGTTGGGCGCGCACGCGGTGGTCGACGCCGAGGCGGAGGACGTGGTTGCCCGTGTCGGCGAACTGACCGGTGGGCGTATGGCGTCGGTGGTGATGGACCTGACGCCCGTGACGGCCACCGTGCGTACGGCGCTCGAGCTGACGGGCAACTCCGGCGCCCGGATCGCTTTCGCGGGCCTCAAGCACTTCACCCCGGTCGACGGCCTGCTCACCGACCTGATCACCCTAAAGAACATCACCATCCAGGGCTGCGCCGGGTCCACCCCCGGTTCCATGGAGCAGGCCGTCCGGCTCCTCGCCGGCCGGCCCGACATCGCCCGCACCATGGCGGGTACCCACGTGACCCTCGACACCGTCGAGCACGGCATCGCCCTTCTCGAGCGCCGCGCGGAGGGCGAAGACGCGGTGCACGTAAGCCTGGTGCACCAGCACTGACCCCCATCCGTGGCAAGAGCGTTCAGGGTGCGGCCGTCGGTTCAGGCACCGAGGTGGCCGTCAGTGTGGTCGAGGGAATCAGTCGTTTCCCTCAGGACGCGTCCCCCGATTCCCGGCCGGGCTCCGCCAAGTACCGTTCGACGTCCAGCGCCGCGGCGCACCCGCTTCCGGCGGCCGTGATGGCCTGCCGGTACGTGTGGTCGACGACATCACCGCAGGCGAAGACACCCGCGAGGTTGGTCCGCGTGTAGGGCTGTGCGACCCTGACGTACCCTTCGCGTCCAACTCCAGCTGGCCCTCGAGTAGTTCGGTACGCGGATCGTGGCCGATGGCGACGACCAAGCCGGTGACGTCGAGGTCGCGCTCGGCGCCGGTACGGGTGTCGCGCAAGCGCACCCCGGCGAGCCTGTCTTCTCCCTGGAGTTCGGCGACCTCGCTGTCGAACGCGAAGGTGATTTTCGGGTCGGCCAGCGAGTATGGGGCGGAACGGGTTGCGCAGGTGTGTTGACGAGTCCAGCGCCCGAGTGCCGGCGCTGTTCACCGTCGGAGGCAGGCGCCCTCGATCACGTGGTCCTGGAACAGACGTCGATCTGCGACAGGTATCGTCTGGTCGTCATGATCCGTGACCGACCGGGGCTCCGGCGTAGCCGACGACAGGGGTGAACCCGCAGGTGGACCGCGCAGTTGAAGGGCCACGAGTCGGCGTCGGGCACACGCCCGTCCACCACCAGGCGGTGGCCGAGGCGGTGGCGGCCACGCTGAGGCGGCGCATCCTGAACGGTGAACTCGGCGACGGCGACGTCCTGCCCAAACAGGACGACCTGCTCGCCGAATTCCAGGTGGGCAGGACCACCCTGCGCCAAGCCATGTGGATTCTGGAGACCGAGGGCCTGGTCACGGTCCGCAGAGGGAAGGTCGGCGGAGCGGTAGTGCACGCCCCGCGCCCGCAGGACGCCGCGCATATGTTCGGCATGGTCATGCAGGCACGCCGCGTCCCGTTGGAGGACTTGTCGCTGGCGCTGCGCTCCCTGGAGCCGGTCTGTGTGGGGCTGTGCGCACGGCGGCCCGACCGGGATCGTACGGTCGTCCCGGAACTCCAGTCGGTGCACGACGAGATGATCCGCCATCTGGACGACGGCGCGGCGTACATCCGCGCGACGCGCGGGTTCCACGAGGCGATCGTGCGCAACTGCGGCAACCAGACCATGCAGATCCTGTTGTCCGCCGTCGAGGAGCTGTGGAGTCGGCAGGAGCGACTCTGGATGACCGAGGGTCTGCGGGAGACCGGCCGGACCACCCGGCTGGCCGGGGCCCTGGAACACGCCCAGTTGATCGAGCTCATCGCCGCCGGGGACGACGTCGGCGCGTACCATCTCGCGGTGCGCCACCTCGAAGGCGCCCACGCCTTCCCGCTGAGCGCCCACGGAAGCCGCCCGGTCGAAGCCGGAGACTGAACAACGGTCGCAAAGGGCCGGATCACTCCGGCGGCCCGCGCTCGGCACATCTACGACGAACTGCGCACCGTCGGCGTGCGCCGGTACGAGCACAGGGGCCGCACAAGCCACGGCGCATTCGCCGCCGCTTGCGGCGCGCTTGACGGCCAGGTCCTTCCGTCGATGTACGCGGTCTCTTCTCGCTGTGTCAGGACAGCAATTGCCGGATGGCCGGGCTGCTGAACGGGTGGATCACCGAAGACCCGGACCGTGACCGGCCCGAGGTGGCGACGGCGCTTGCCCGGCAATGGGAGAACTATCACCGGCACGCGGCCCAGGGCACCGACGCGCCCGTTCCGCCGCCGGTCAAGCCGGAACGCCGGCGGGCTCGCGGCGTCAGCGCGGCTCCTGGTCACTTCCTGCACGCGACGCCCGCCGACACCGCCGACGCGATCAGGACGTACTTGGGGGACGCCCCGGTTGAGACCGTGTGGTTCTTCGCCGGCCTGGGCGGCATGCCGGAGGAATTGGTCCGCCGCCATGTCACGACCCTGTGCACCGAACTGGCACCACGCCTGCGGACCCCGTGACGCGAGGCCCTGTGTAGGTCGTGAGCCTCACCGGCCTATGTGAGACCTCAAACATAGCCATCTTTTATTCCTGGTGGTCCCTTGTTCTCCTTAACATATGCATGATAGCTATGTTTTCAGTCGGCTCGGCCGACCTTCCCGGGCGTGCCCATCCGGCGCCGGCCTGTCTGCTGCGAGAGGACTCCGATGACTGACGACAAGCGCGTGCTGTACATCTCCGCCGTCTACGACGAAGCGGAGATCGAGGCGGTCAACCGCGTGCTGCGCAGCGGCAAGCTGGGAATCGGAGCCAACGTCGCGGAGATGGAGCGCCGCGTGGCCGAGATGACCGGCAAGCGCCACGGCATCATGTGCAACTCGGGCTCGTCCGCGCTCTACCTGGCCGTCGAACTGCTGGACTTGCAGCCGGGCGACGAGGTCATCACGTCCCCGCTGACCTTCTCCACCGATGTCGCCCCCATCGTCCGGGCAGGTCTGGTCCCGGTTTTCGTGGACGTCGAACCGGACACCTTCAACATCGACGCTTCGCTGCTGGAAGCGGCGGTGTCGGACAAGACCAAGGCGATCCTCCTGCCCAACCTCGTGGGCAACGCGCCGGACTGGGACGTCGTCCGTGAGGTCGCCGACCGGCACGGTCTGAAGGTGATCGAGGACGGCTGCGACTCCCTTGCGCCCAAGCTGCGTGGCACGCCCACCGCGACGCGCGCGGACATCTCGGTGACCAGCTTCGCGTTGTCGCACATCATCACCGCGGGCGGCACCGGCGGCATGGTCCTGGTCGACGACGACGCGCTGCGCGAGCGCTGCCTGTTGCTGCGTCGCTGGGGGCGGCGCTCCGAGGTGCAGGTGTTCGGAGGTGTGGGGGAGCGCAGCTACTGGGAGGACCTGGACGGGGTCGCGTACGACAGCGGGTTCATCTTCGACGAACTCGGCTGGAACTTCGAACCGAACGAGATCAGCGCGGCGTTCGGCGTCGAGCAACTGAAGAAGGTGCCGGTCAACTTCGCCCGACGGCGCCGCAACTTCGCGCTCTACACCGAGTTCCTCGCGCAGTACCCCCAGTACTTCATCCTGCCGCGCGAACTGGAAGGGCTCGAAACGGCCTGGCACACCTACACGTTCCAGATCCGTCCGGACGCCGGGTTCACCCGCTCCGACCTCCAGCAGTACCTGGAACCGCGCGGCGTCGACACCCGCACGGTGTGGACCGGCAACATCACCCGGCACCCGATGCTGAAGAACTCCACGTACCGCATCGCCGGTGACGGGCTGCCCAACGCCGACCAGGTCATGCGGCAGGGCATTCTCGTGTCCGGCAACCACGGCCTCGGTGACGCGGACATCGCCCGCGTCACCGGCCACATCGCCGACTTCCTCAAGACGCTCTGACCGACGCTCCGAACGGATGCTCCGAGGCGCGCGCCGCCGCGGCGCGCGCCGCCATCGGGGGGATCTCCCCACGACCAGGAAAAGAGGCAGGCGTGTCGCGCTTGCAGGACCGCGTCGCCGTGATCACCGGGTCAGGCGCGGGAATCGGGAAGGGCATAGCCCGCCGGTTCGCCGCGGAGGGCTGTCGGATCGTCGTGAACGACATTCGCCAGGAGCCCGCCCGTGCGGCGGCGCGCGAACTCGCCGAGGACTTCGGCGTCGACACGCTCACCCTTGTGGGCGACGTGACCGACCGGGACTTCGCGACGGGACTCGTCGCCGAGGCGGTCGACCACTGGGGGCGGATCGACGTCCTGGTCAACAACGCATGGGGCGGCGGACGTACCAACCGTCTGGAGAACAAGACCGACGCCATGTTCGCCCATGGCCTGAACATGGGGCTGTGGGCGGGCTGGTGGACCATGCGGGCCGCTTTCGAGCCGATGCGGGAGGCCGGGGGAGGCTCGATCATCAACATCTGCTCGCTGAACGGCGTCAACGCGCATCTGTACACAGCCGAGTACAACGTCGGCAAAGAGGCCCTTCGCGCGCTCACGCGATCAGCCGCACGCGAGTGGGCCGAGCACCAGATCCGCGCCAACGTCATCTGCCCGGGCGCCAAGACCGAGGCGTTCGCGGCGTTCGCCGCGGCCAACCCGGAACAGGCCGCGGCCGCCGAGGCCAACAACCCCATGGGCCGCATGGGCGACCCCGAGACCGACATCGGCGGGGCCGCGCTGTTCCTCGCCTCCGACGACTCCCGCTATGTCACCGGCAACACGCTGTTCGTCGGCGGCGGCAGCCACATCAACGGCGTCGTCTGGCGGCCGGTTCCCGAAGAGGACCGGGAGGACGGGGCATGAGCGGGCAAGAAGATGCGGCTGTCGCGCCACACGGCGGCACGTTGGCCGGACGCGTGGCGATCATCGCCGGAGCCGGCGCGGGGATCGGCCGTGCCACCGCGCTCGCGCTCGCGGAGGCCGGCGCCGACGTCGTCCTTGCCGCGCGTCGACCCGGGCCGCTGCGCGAACTTGCGGACGAGGTACGGAAATCCACCGGACGGCGGGCACTGGCCATCCCCACCGACATCGCGGATCCCGACGCGGTCCGCGCCCTGGTGGACGGAGCGGTCGCCGAATTGGGCCGTCTCGACGTCGTCGTGAACGTCGCGACCTACAACCCCGGAGGTTTGCTGGAGAACCTTGAACGGGACGAGTTCCGCCGCGCCTTCGACATCAACGTCCTGGGCGTGCTTGAGGTCAGTCGCGCGGCGCTTCCCCACCTGCGCCGCTCCGGGGGCGGGTCGATCGTCCAGATCAGCAGCGAGGCTCCGCGCATGAAACTCGCCGGGCTCGCCGCATACGCGTCCACCAAGGCGGCGATGGAGACCGCGTCCGCGATCCTGGCGCGTGAGGTCGGCGGCGACGGAATCCGTGTCAACGTGGTGGCGCCGGGGACAACCGAGAACGCCAAGCTGTCCGCGTGGATCGAGGAACTCGCTCGGGAGCGGAACACCACGCCCGCGGCCGTACGTCACGAAATGGTCGAGGACACCGCTTTGCGGCGCATCACGCTTCCCGAGGACATCGCCGCTACGGTCCTCTTCCTGGCTTCCCCCGCCGCCCGCGGCATCACCGGGACCGTGACGCACGTGAACTCCGGTCTGATTCTCGAACCGTAGCCTTCACCGACCCTCCGGTTCCACCAAGTTCGCGGCGTACACGTTCCCGAAGGCCTCACGCCTCCCGAGGCGTCGCGTGTGATGCCGAGCGGGTCGGCCAACACCCGGGCGACGACCTGGCCTGCGGCGCCACGGACAGCGCCTCCGGCGGCGAGGGCTGATGCACGGATGTCGGGGGTGCCGCCCCGTATTTGGCTGCCGCCCCGGTCAAGCGCCGCTCGGACATGCGGGATCGACCAAGGGGCCAACCGGGCGTGCGGGCCGCCGAGGACAACGGCAGCCGGGTCAAGCAGATTGACCGCGGCGACCAGCGCGGTGCCCAGGCCTTCGCCGGCCTGGCGCACCGCGCGGTGCGCACGGTCGTCGTTGCTTTCCAGCCGCCGTAAGAGTTCCGTGACAGCAGTCGAAATCGGCTCCGAGGCACGTGGTTTCGTGCCGACATCTACTGTACGCAGGGCTGCGGGGCGCGGAGCCGGGGCCCATCAGATCGCAGATGAGGCCGGCGTGGCCGCGACGACCTCGGGACGGGCATAGTGCATGGCGGCCGCGCCGAACAGAATCTCCAGCCCAACTCCGGCCGGTGTTGGCGTCGCCGAGTCCAGCGGTTGTCGCAGCCCTGCGACCGCGCAGGGCTGCGACGGGTCGGCTCTTACCCGTAGTGGTGTGTTCCCGGCGTTGCGAGGAAGGTGCGGCCGTCCGGGAGGGCTACTTCAGCCTCGGTGCCGGGTGGGACGGTGACCGTGAGGGCGAACCGGCCGTCTTCGATGCGCCAGGCGGATGTGATCGTGCCGTATGGGGAGTCGAACTGGGCTTCGGCCCAGGTCAGTCCGCCGCCCGGCGTGGGGGCGATCTGGAAGCGGCGGTAGCCCGCGGTGTGCGGGTCGGGGTCGGCGGGTGGACGGATTCCGGCGATGCGGGTGTGGAGGAAGGAGATGACGGCGCCCTTGCTGTAGTGGTTGAGGGACGCGTGCGGGCGCCCGTTCTCGTCGATGCCGTTCCAGTCCTCCCAGATGGTGGTGGCGCCCCGGTTGATCATGGTGAGCCAGGACGGTTCGGTGTCCTGGAAGAGGAGTTCGTAGGCGACGTCCAGGCGCCCGGCGTCGGCGAGCACGGGCAGCAGGTACGGCGTGGCCAGGAATCCCGTGCCCAGGTGTGTGCCCGCCTCGCGGATGAGGCCGACGAGCCGGTCTGCGGCGGCTGCGCGTTGGCTCTCCGGCACCAGTTCGAAGGCGAGCGCCCGTACGTAAGTCGCTTGTGTGTGAGGTGTCAATGTCCCGTCTGCGGCGATGAACTCGGCGCGCCAAGCGGCCAGTACGTTGTCGGCGAGGAGCTGGAACCGCTCGGCGTCCTGGTGATGCCCTGTCAGTTCCGAGATGCGCGCCAGCAGGGATGCGGAGCGGTACAGGTATGCGGTGGCGACCGCGCCTTGGTCGACGGTGCGGAAGTCGTCGTCCACGGCGCCAGGTTCGGTCCATTCGCCCCAGTGAAAGCCCGCGTCCCACAGGAACTGCTCGTGGGGTGCGGGGGCGGGCCGGGCGGCTGCGCGGTCTGGGTGGCGCCGGGTGCGGGCGCGTTCGGCGGCGAAGTCGACCCAGCGGACCATCATCGGCCGAAATTCGATGAGTGCGTCGAGGTCGCCGTAGACGCGGTACAGCTCCCAGGGGACGATGACCGAGGCGTCGCCCCATGCGGAGGAGCCGGCGAACATCTCCAGGATTTCGGCGGGGAGGTGTTGGACGGCGCGGCCGCCGGGGTCGGGGGCGAAGTTGCTGAGGCAGCCGTCGTCCCATTGGTCCGCGGCGAGGTCGCGCAGCCACTTGACCGAGAATCCGGCGACGTCGTACAGGAAGGCGGCGGTGGGGATGTAGAGCATCCAGTCGCCGGTCCAGCCGGCGCGTTCGCGTTGGGGGCAGTCGGTGGGGATGTCGCACGCGTTGCCGCGGAAGCTCCACACCGCGATGTCGTGGAGCCGATTGATCCGGTCGTCGCTGCAGGCGAAGTGCCCGGTGCGACGCAGGTCGGTGTGCACGACGACGCCGGTCACGTCGTCCGTGGCGAGCGCGCGGTGGGCGCCTTCGACGCGTACGTACCGGAAGCCGTGGGTGGTGTGCCGCGGCTCGAACACCTCGTCGTCGCCGCCTGCCGAGACGACCCGATCCACCTGCCCCGCGGGCAGCGGCTCGGCGGTCAGGAACTCCTGGCCGCGCAGATGATCAGTCGTCACATCGCCGTCGACGCCGAGTGCTTCGCCGTGCGTGAGGGTCAGCTCATCCCCTGCGGGGACCGCGGCCCGGACCCATCCGTTGATGTTCTGGCCGAGGTCGACGATCTGAGCGCCGGTCTCCAGCATCCTCACCGACGCCGCGCGCAGTTCCTCCACGCGCCGCACGGGGGGTGCGGGGGAGTCGGTGAGGCGAGCCCACTCGCCGTACAGCCCCTCGGTCACGACCGTCGCCTTGGCCCACGACGACGCGTCGAACTCGGGCGCGGACCAGCCGGGGACGCGGCGCCGCAGGTCGTGGCTCTCGCCGTCCATCAGGTCCGCTGCCTGGATTTCGGCTGCGTAGGTGGTCCAGGAGCCGTCGGTGCCGATGACCGTGACCGAGCCGTCGTCGTGCACGGCGTGCAACTGGCAGAGCAGCGCGGTGCGTTCGCCGAAACTGTCGGCGATGCGCATCGCACCGGCGCGGCCGCGGAACCAACCGTCGGACAACACCGTGCCGAGCGTGTTGGCGCCCTCGGCGACCAGGTCGGTGACGTCGTACGTCTGGACCTGGAGCCGGTCGCGATAGGCGGTGTATCCGGGCGTCAGTTCCAGGTCGCCCACTCGGCATCCGTTGAGGAATGCCTCGTAGATTCCGTGCGCGGTCGCGTACAACCGGGCGAGGACGACCGGTGACGGCACGGTGAAGTCGCGGCGCAGCAGGTACGCGGGCCGCCGTCCTGCCGGAAGTGGCGCTCCGCCTTCGTCCGGTTCGATCCACTGCGCGACCCAGTCGTTCCGCTCCAGAAGCCCGGCCTCCCATGACGAGGGCGCGGACCACTCGCTCTCGCCCTGGTCGGTCCACACCTTGACCTGCCAGACGACCCGTTCGCCGGACCGCGTCGCGGGCCCGGCGTAGGGCACCAGGACGGACTGGTCCGAATCCACGCGGTCCGAATCCCACGCCTCGGTGCGTAGCCGATACGCGAATTGGCGTGACGCGCCGTCAGGCAGGCGCCACGACAGGCGAGGGCGCCGTACATGCAGTCCTAGTGGGGCGTCGAGGTGCTCGACGCGCAGACGACCGGGGCGGGTGGTGGAAAGGGGAGTCGGCTCGATCGGGGTGTTGGGCACGAGGATCCTGCCTGCCGAGATGTCGAATTGGGGGACGGCTTGGCCGTGGGCGCGATGCGGCCATCTTCTGGACGGCGCCTCCTTTCGGCTGCACCGAGGTTGCGCGCGCTACCTTGCGCATCATAGCCATGCTGACGACGACTCCCGCAGAGTATTCGCGTAACCGATACGCAGGTGGTTTGTAGGTGCCTCAGGCACGAGGCTGACCCCTCCCGCCTCGTGGGACTCCGCCATGACCGGGTTGGTGCGATCGACGTCCAGTACCGCCGAGAGCGCCAGTCCGCGACAACGCTGCAGGTCAACGCGCGGACGCTCGCCGCCTTGAGGGCCGAGCGGCGCAAGCTTCGCGAAGAGCGTGTTCGGAGCTTGCCGGAAAAGCGGGCGCCGCACGGGTAGCGCGTGCAACCTATGGGAGCTACGCTCCACGCACTCCGATAGTCAACCCGCGCGACGCGTAAAGCCTGGGCAGTACTACGTCGTCTTTCCATCCCCTTCGCACTCGGTCGATTCCGATGCTCGACTCACCCGCCATGGTTCGGCGGTTGCGCGCCCCCGGCTGACAGGAACTCCCGGAAATGGCCCGACATCGGCCGCCTTGCGTGCGTCCGGTGAGTAGGCCCCGCATCGCGCACCGATCAGAAAGGACCACCTCGTATGTTCGCACCGCAAAGTGCCAGAGGGCGCGCGGCGATCGTGCTCGCCGCGGCCGCCGCGCTGATCGTGACCGGCTGCACCGCCGAGAAGAAGGACGCGCCGCCGAGCGCCTCCGGCGGACCTGCCGCGCCGCCCGCACCCAAGATCGCGCCGGGCGTGACCGCGGACACCGTCAAGATCGGCATCACGTACCCGGACCTGGCCGGTGTCCGGCAGTTCGTCAACATCGACCATGGCGACTACGAGCTTGCATACAACACCCTCATCAAGAAGATCAACGACGCAGGGGGCATCAACGGCCGCAAGATCGTCCCGGTCTACGGCAAGGTCAACCTGATCTCGCCGGCCGCCGCGCAGGAGACCTGCATCAAGCTCACCCAGGACGAGAAGGTCTTTGCGGTCCTTGGCAGCTTCAACGGCGATGAGCCGCTGTGCTACGTGCAGACCAACAAGACCGCCGTCATCGGCGGGCAGCTCACCGCCAAGCGTTACGCCACCGCCCAAGCCCCCTGGTTCGCCTACTACCGGGGCGGAGACGAACTCGCCGACGGCCTGAGCCTAGTGGCGAAGAACAACGAGCTGGCAGGCAAAAAGGTCGCGGTCATATCCAACATCTACGATCAGGCGGTAATGAAGGACACCGTCGTCCCTGCCCTGCTAAAACTGGGGGTCACCCCGGTGGAGACCGCCGTCCTCGACGCCCCCGCGCAGGACCCGGCCGCTGTGGGCCAGCAGACCGGCGTGTTCATCCAGAAGTTCCAGGCATCCGGCGCGGACACAGTCGTCCTGGTGGGCAGCATCGCCGCGTCGTTCCCCCCGGTCCTGGAACAGACCAAGTACCGCCCACGGTTGCTCTTCACCGACGTGGGCCCGGCCATGGGCTACACCAACGACAAAGCCAAGCACGACTTCAGCACATTGACCGACGCAGCTGCGGTCGGCTTCAACGGGCAATGGGACGCGGGAGGTTCAGCGCCCTGCATCGCCGCCGTCGAAGCGGCGGCCCCGGACCTCAAGGGCAAGATCGGTGACCCCGCCCTGCTGCCGAGCGGCTCCCCGACCCCGGGAGCGTCCGTCGGTGCCGCGTGCCAGAACCTGAACCTGTTCAAGGCCATCGCCGACAAGGCCGGCAAGGACCTCAACTACGAGACCTTCCAGAACGCCGGGTTCACCCTCGGCTCGCTGCCGATACCGGGCTTCGCCGACGCCGCCACGTACACCCGCGAAACCCCGCACGGCAACTTGCCGCCACGGCTGTGGAAGTACGACCCCGCAACCCAGAAGTTCGTCGTCGTGACCGGTTGACCTCCAGGGTGCGGCAGTTCCGCTCGAACCGCCGCAGGCGGGACTGCCGCATCCTGGCGCGCGGGCGCGGCTGCGCCGACGGTGAGGGCAGGGAGAGCGAAGCGCCTTCGCGAACGCGAGGGTCTGGAAGAGGAATCCCGAGGCTGGACATTCTGTCTATTCATGAGCCATGGTGACTGGAGATTGACAAGCCTGCTGACCGGGTGAGGCCAGGCCCTGTGCCGAATCGAGGTCGGCCGATCATGCGCTCGGCATGGCACCAGCGCCCGGGAACCCCAAGAGGAGCAGCGCGATATGCAGAGGTTTGAAGGCCGCGTCGCGGTCGTCACCGGCGGTGCCAACGGCATCGGCCTCGGACTGGCAAAGCGGTTCCTGGCCGAAGGCATGCGCGTGGTCATCGCGGACAACGACGACGTGTCACTCAAGCGCGCCCAAGGAGAGCTCGAGGGCATCGGCGAGGTCCTGGGCGTCCGTACCGACGTCGCGGACGCCACCTCCGTCGCCGAGCTCCGGGACGCGGCGGTCGCCCGGTTCGGCGCGGTTCACGTGTTGTGCAACAACGCCGGGGTCGGCGGCCTCCAGCGGTTCGCCCGCACCACCTTGGCCACCTGGCAGTGGACACTCGGCGTCAACCTGCACGGCGTGGTCCACGGTTGCCACGCCTTCCTCCCGGTGCTCGCCGCCCAGGACGAGGCGCACATCGTCAACACCGCGTCGATGGCCGGGTTCGTCACCGGTCCCTACATGGGCCCGTACTTCGCGTCCAAGGCGGGCGTCGTCGCACTCTCGGAGTCGCTGGCCGCCGAATTCGCCACCGAGTACCCGCACATCGGCGTGTCGGTCCTGTGCCCCGCGTACACGGCCACCGACATCCGGCACGACGAACGCAACGCACCCGACGGCCACATCCCGCGCTCTCAGTCCGACCCCGACCTCGATGACCGCCGCGAGGCGACGTACCGCAACATCGAAGCGGGCATCTCCACCGCCGACACCGCCGAACTCGTCGTCCAGGCGATCACCGAGCGCCGGACGCACATCTTCCCCCACCCCGAATGGGTCGGCTACTTCCAACAGCGCGCCGCAGCCATCGCCGCCACGCTCGACTGACCCGACACGCAACCACAGCCGACGGCGGGCTGATGCGCGGAAGACAAGAGCAAGGAGAACGGACATGTTCGAACTGGACGGCAAGAGGGCACGGGTCACCGGGGCGGGCAAACGTCGGCGCGGGTATCGCGCGCCTTGGCACGCCAAGGGGCCGCGGTGGCGGCCAACGGCTACCAGGCCGACCGTGCCCGGCGCGTCGCGGACGAAATCACCGTGTCCGGCGGCCGGGCTCTGGCCGTTCCGTTCGATGTCGCCGAACTGTCCGCGGTCACCGACGGGTTCGCCGCGGCGGCCAGCGAGCTAGACCCCACCGACATTCTCGTCAGCAACGCCGGAACCGGCGGCCCGAACGAACGCATGCAGCAGCATCCGTTCCGCGACATGCCCACCGATTGCCGGCAGGCATCATCGACGTCAAGCTCATCGGTGTCCTCAACTGCTGCGTCGTGGCATGGGAGCCTCTCGTGGGGGCCGTTGTCCAGGCGGCGGGGCCACAGCCGGGTTGCAAGGTGGCATGGCCGTGGCCCGCCGCTGCTTCACTTGGCGCGGATGGTGAGCCTTGCCTCGTCGCAGCCGCCGGTTGTGGCGGTCACGGTGATTTTCGCCGGGGCCACTGGGGCGGATGACGGCGAGGGCGCGGCCTTCGTACGTGGTGTGCGTGTCCGCGGTGAACGGTTCGCGGGTCAGCGGGTTGGCGCTGCCGAGCCCTTGGAGGACGGCGGCCGGTGACCCGCACTGAGACCTGCCGGTCGCGGTCGCGGTAGACGTTGCCGTCGGCGTCGGTCAGAGTGAGCGTGACGTACGCGAGGTCGGTGTCGTCCGCGCGCAGCGTCGTGCGGTCGACGTCGGCCACGAGAGCGAGGGGTCCGGTGGCGGCCTTGCTCGACCCCGTCCTTGTAGGCCACCGCGGTCAGTTCGCCGGGATGGTAGGTGGTGTCGAACTCGGCGCGGAAGCGGTGGGCTTCCCCGGCGGGGGCCTTGCCGACGACTTCGCCGTTGCACAGTAGCTCGACCTCGTCGGCGTCGCTGTAGACCTCGACCTTCACCGGCGATCCGGCAGGGTGGTCCCAGGTCCAGCTCGACACCGTGTCCGTCCACGCCCACGGCCCGGAGACAGTCTCGCGTCCGTAGCCGGACGGGGGCTGCACCGCGATGTAGGGGGCGGTGCGCAGCCCGAAGACGATCTCCCGGTAGTACGAGGCCGGGCGCCGGTGGCCGGTGATGTCGATGTCCCCGGCCCGCGCGGTCAGCAGCAGGAACTGTGCGGGCGAGGTCTCGGGTGTGATCTGGTCGGCGTAGCCGACCATGCCGAGGCCCGGTTCGCCGAGGTAGTCCCAGCCGGTCCAGGTGAAGTCACCCAGCACGTGGCTGTTGTCCAGGACCAGGCGCCAATTGGTGTCGATCCTTTTTGCCACCGTCTCGCTGCCGACGATGATCCGGTTGGGGAACAGCTCGCGGTCCAGTTCGTACCGGGAGTCCGCGTAGTTCATGCCGGCCACGTCCAGGACAGCGAACGCCTCCGCGGTGCGGGTGGTGACCATTTCGGACGCGCTGACGGTGTTCACCGCGTCGTCCATGGCGGCCATCATCGCGTTGAGGTTCGCGTGCTGCGCACCGGCCGGCGCGCCGTCGTTGACCATGGCGACGACGTCGTTCAGGAACGGCAGCATGAGGTTGACGCCGTTGGTGACGTAGCGGGTGTCGTCCAGGGCGCGGACCTTCTCCGCGAGGCGTCGGGCCCATGCCGCCCCGGAGGGGTTGCCGAGTTCGAGGATCTCGTTGCCGATCGAGTACATGATGACGCTGGGGTGATTGGCGTCTTTGCGGACCATGGCCTCGAGGTCGCGTTCCCACCAGGTGGGGAAGTCCAGGCCGTAGTCGCCGTCGGTCTTGTTCTGCGTCCACATGTCGAATGCCTCGTCCATCACCAGCATGCCGAGGCGGTCGCAGGCATCGAGCATCGCCTTGCCGAGCGGGTTGTGGGCGCTGCGGATGGCGTTGAACCCGGCGTCCTTGAGCAGTTGCACGCGGCGTTCTTCCGCGCGGGCGATGGTGGCGGCGCCGATGACGCCGTTGTCGTGGTGGACGCACGCGCCGCGCAACTTGACCGGCTCGCCGTTGATCCGCAGTCCGTGGTCGACGTCCAGTCGCAGCGTGCGGATGCCGAAGACGGCCTGGTCCTGGTCGACGTCACCTGAACCGTCGCGCAGGGCAACGGTGGCTGTGTACAGGGTGGGGGTGTCGACGCTCCACAGTGCGGGACGCTTGACGTAGAGGCGCTGGCGGACCGTGGCCGGCTCTCCGGGGAAGACGGAGACGACGCTGCGGTCGGTGGCCGCAACGGCGCCCGCGGCGTCGCGGATCTCCGTGACGACGTCGACGGTCGTCCGGGTCGGGCCGTCGTGCTCGACGAGCGTGGTGACGAGGACGACGGCCTGGTCCGTGTCGACATCCGGGGTCGTGACCCGGACGCCGTCCAAGGCGTATGCGCGTCATATTGCCGACTGCCAGGTGCACGTCACGGTAAATCCCGGCGCCGCTGTACCAGCGCGAGTCGTGATGGGTGCGGCACTCGACGCGGACTTCGTTGTCCTCGCCGTAGCGTAGGAAGTTGTCCACGGGAACCACGAACGCCGAGTACCCGAAAGGTCGTTGCCCGGCGAACTCGTCGTTGATGTAGACCATCGCGCCGCGGTAGACGCCCTCGAACTCGATCGCGACCCGCTTGTCGCGGTAGTCCTCGGGCACGTGGAACGTTTTGCGGTACTCGTAGGCCCCTTCGGGAAAGAACCCCAAGGTCGCGGTGCCGCCGGGATTCCGCTCGCGAGCCAGCATCGCGTCGTGCGGGAGGGTGACCTCGACGTATGGGGCCGGAGGTCCCATGAACTCTGCGAACGGTCCCGACCTCGGCCGGACCTCCCAGCCCCGGTTGAAGGCACTGCGAATCATGCGCTTCCTTCCTGCGTGGCAAACGAAAGAGGCTCACCTCGGCAGCAGCTCGCCCGCCGCGCCATCGACGAGTCGATGGCGCGCGTCGGTGTCTGGCGTTTGCGGTCAGGTGATGCCTTCATAGGTGAACCAGTCGAAGGCGGCGGTGCCTTCGACGGCGTACATGCCGATCACGCGGCCGGTGAAGCCGGTGGCGACCTCGGTGGACAGGAACCGTCCGTCGAGGTTGGCCAGCGCGGCGAAGCCGTCTCCCGACTCGAAGCCGAGGGTGATCTCGTCGGGATTCCACAGGGCCGTTTCGGTGTCGGTGTCGATGCCCAGGACCACCGGCCCGTCGGGCTTCGGAGCCCGCGCGACGATGGACGCCAGCGGCCCGATCCGTGCGCGGACGATGATCTCCGCTGCGCGTACGGCCACTTCGTAGTGGAAGTGTTCGTCCATGCGGATGCTCAGTCCCGCCTCGGCGCAGCCGTCGGCGTCGACCAGGGCACGTGTCCGGCACCGATGGTGCTGTTGGCGGCGGCCGACGAAGACCGGTTCCTCATGGTCCATGGTCGCGGCAGTGCCGGTGACGGTGAGCCGGCCGGGACGCGAGGTGAGGGAGAGGGCGGCCTCTAGAGGGCGGCGGACGGTGAGCCAGCGCGGGTGCAGGGCGGTGGCGTCGAAGTCGTCGCGGACCAAAGGGCCGCCAGGTCCGGCTGGTGCGCCGGTTGCTGCGGGGGGTGCGGAGGTCAGGTGCGCGTCGACCGGGCCTATGATCGGCCAGCCGTCGTCGTCCCAGGTGACCGAGGTCAGGAAGGTCTCGCGACCGAGTACGTGGAATCCGGGCGTGAGACCACGGGGGCGTACGCCCAGCAGCACCATCCACCAGCTGCCGTCCGGGGCTTCGACCAGGTCGGCGTGGCCGGTGTTCTGGATGGGGTGGTCGGTGCTGCGGTGGGACAGGACCGGGTTCGCCGGGCAGGGTTCCCACGGGCCTTGCGGTGACGGTCCACGGGCGATGGACACCGCGTGCCCCCGCTCGGTACCGCCTTCGGCGAGGAGCAGATACCACCAGTCGCCACGGCGGAACAGGTGCGGCGCCTCCGGGAATTGCAGGCCCGTACCGGACCAGGTGGGATAGGGACCTTCGAGGATCTTGCCGGTGGCGTCGTCAATGCGGCACTGGTTGATCCCGGCGTAGGTGACCCAGCAGTTCCCCTCGTCATCCCAGGCGAGGTCCGGGTCGATGTTGTCGATGTCCACGGTTACCGGCTCCGACCACGGACCTGCCGGATCCTCCGCGGTCACGAAGAAGGTATGCATGCCGGCCATGGTGCTGTTCGTGGTGATGAGCCAGAACCGGCCGTCGTGATGGCGCAGCGTCGGAGCGCAAATGCCCAGCGACGACCAGCCGCGGGTGGCGGAGAGGTCGAGCTGGGAGCGGCGGTCGAGTGCGTTGCCGATCTGCGTCCAGTTCACCAGGTCGGTCGACCGGAAGACCGGGACGCCCGGGAAGTACGAGAAGGACGAGGCGGCGAGGAAGTACTCCGGGCCGACCCGGCACACGCTCGGATCAGGATAGAACCCCGGAATGACCGGGTTCATGGGACCGGTGGCCCGTTCTGACGGCATAGACAGGCTCCTGAAGGGTGGATCGAGCTCCCGGCCCTTTTTTAGTGTATTGACTAAACTATTAGCAAGAGGCGGAGCGCGGCGCCCCATGCCACGTTGGTGGCAGCGCGGCCCGAGCACCGACGATCGCCGCAGCCGTCGTCCACGAATGGGATGACGTCATCCTCGATCGCGGTCGGCGCCTGCTGTCGGCGTGAACCCATGCTCAATGGTTGCGCGTGCTACCTAGCATGGGTAGCCTGCCGTCAAGTAGCGCGCGCTATGCCGGCAACCGGCGCCGCGACCGGTTTCGCCGTACGCCGCTCGACCAGGGCTACGTGAACGTTTTCCGATGGGCCGCCGCGGCACTGGTCCTTGTGCTGCTGACGACGTTCCTCATCCCCCGCTCAAGCCGGTCACCCAGATGGAAGCCGGGCCGTCGGCGAACGACAAGGGAGACAACCGTCCATGACTCGAACGTTCCCGCGGGGCTTCCTCTGGGGTGCGTCGACCGCCGCGCACCAGATCGAGGGCAACAACATCAACAATGACTGGTGGCAGCTCGAACACGCCGCGGCGGACTACGGCGTGCAGTTCAGCGGCGACGCGCTCGACAGCTACCACCGGTACGAAGAAGACATGTCCCTGCTGGCCGAAGCGGGCCTGAGCGCCTACCGCTTCAGCATCGAGTGGTCGCGGATCGAACCAAGCCCCGGGAAGTTCTCGCGCGCCGAACTCGCCCACTACCGCCGCATGATCGAGACCGCGCGGCGGCTGGGGCTGACGCCGGTCGTCACTCTGCACCACTTCACCCACCCCCTTTGGTTCGGGGTCAACGGCGGGTGGCTCGCGGCCGACGCGACCGCGGTCTTCACCCGCTACGTGGAACAGGCGTGCAGCATCCTCGACGGCGTCGAATGGGTCTGCACGATCAACGAGCCCAACATCGTGGCGGTGAACCACGGCCAACTGCGCCGGGTGGCCGAGGGCAAGGAGTACCAGTTGATCGGTGCTCTCCCCGACGCCGAAATCGGCGAAGCCCTCATCGCCGCGCATCGCGCGGTAGCGCCGCTGGTCCGCCAACGGACCGGCGCGAAGGTCGGCTGGACGGTGGCCAACCAGGCCCTGGTGCCCGCGCCCGGGAGCGAGGCCAAGCACGCCGAAGTGCAGCGGCTGTGGGAGGACATGTACCTGGAACCGGCGCGTGACGACGATTTCGTCGGCGTGCAGTCCTACACCAGCCAACTGGTCGACGGCGACGGTGTCGTGCCGCATCCGGAGCACCCCGACAACACCTTGATGGGTTGGGCGTACCGGCCCGATGCCCTGGGGATCGCGCTGCGGCACACCCATGACGTCGTCGGTGACGTCCCGATCATCGTCAGCGAAAACGGCATCGCCACCGCCGACGACGCGCGGCGCATCGCGTACACGTCGGAGGCGCTGGCCGGCATGTACGACGCGATGCAGAGCGGCATCGACGTGCGTGGCTATCTGCACTGGAGTTTGCTGGACAACTTCGAATGGGGGCGCTGGGAGCCGACGTTCGGGCTCGTGGCGGTCGACCGGACGACGTTTGAACGGCACCCCAAGCCGAGCCTCGCATGGCTGGGAAGGACCGCCCAGGCGAACGCCATTTGAGCCGAGTAGGGGGCGCCGCCGGATATTTGGTGCCCCCTCCTGCGGCTGTGTCGCCATGCACCTACTACCGGGTGGGCAGATGGGTGAACCGGTATTGCGTGGACGAGCAGTGGGCCTGGCCTGGTCGCAGTACGGTCGAGGGGTATGCGGGCCGGTTCGGCGAGTCGGGAATCCGCTGGGTCTCCAGGCACACGGCTGCGTGTCGGCCGAAGGGGGCGCCGAGCGCGTTGGCAGTGTAGATCTGGAGCCCAGGTTCGGTCGTCCAAGTCTCCAGAACACGCCCGGACTCAGGGGCGTGCAGGAGCGCCGCGCGACGCAAGCCCACGCCGCCGCGCAGGACGAGGCAGTGGTCAAGGCCGTTCACCGCCGCGACTTGGGGATGGTCGGATCGCACGCGGTCGCCGAGCGAGACGGCGGCTGCCGGGCCTTCGGTGGCCGCGGGGGGCGTGAAGTCGAACGGTGTCCCTCGGACACCCGCCCGCTCGCCGTCGGCGAAGCCCACGCCTGCCCACACCCGCCGGTGGAAGCCGTCCATGCCACCGTGCAGCGTGTGCCCGCGATCATTGGTCGGCAGCTCATACGTAACGCCGTCGAGCACGAACCGCCCGTGCGCGATGCGGTTCGCGTAGCGGCCGACGACCGCGCCCAAGTACGCGTCGTCCGCCGCGTAGTCCGGCACGCGGGCAGACCGAGCACGACGTCCTCGTATCGTCCGGCGCGATCGGGTACCTGGCACTACTGAAGAATCGCCCCGTAGGACAGGACCGCCGCTTCAACTCCAGAGGACGGCGAGGTAATCGACCAGCGATGTACAGGAGTGCCATCTGGAGTGGTGCCGAAGGGTCCTGACGTACCGTCGGGGCAGTTGTGGGGAAGGTCTCGTACGTACGCGCGTTGCTCCCGACGGTGCCTGCCGGTTGCGCGGGAGATCCGCCTTGCTCCGGGCGGCTCATGCTGAGACCGCCGGACCGCTCGTCCCGGGCGCTTCCGTTGCCGGTCCGGTCGTTCGCTTGCCGAGCGGTACGCGGTGTGCGCCTTCGGTCGGTGTGACGGTGAAGACGGCAGGCTCCGCGAAGCGGTGGCGCTCGGCGGCCGATGTGACGGCACGTGCCACGAGAGCGCGTTGACCGACGTCGACGAGCGCGATGACCGAGCCTCCGAATCCGCCGCCGATCATGCGCGCCCCGTGGGCGCCCGCCGCGAGCGCCGCCTCGGCGGCCACGTCGAGTTCGGGTGCGCTCACCTCGTAGTCGTCCCGCAAGGAGCAATGCGACCGAGTGAGATACAGGCCGATGCCGCGCGGATCCTCGCCTCGTTCCAGGAGCGCCACTGCGTCGAGCACACGCGCGTTCTCGGTGACCACGTGTCGGACACGACGCGCGGTGACCGGGTCGAGGGTCGCGAAAGCACGCGGCAGGTCGTCCTCGGTGAGGTCGCGCAACGCCGGGACACCGAGTGCCGCACACGCTTGCGCGCAGCTACGGCGCCGCAGCGCGTACTCCCCGTCCACGAGTCGGTGGGGCGCGCGGGTGTCGATGACGACGAGTTCCAGACCGAACGAGCCCACGTCAAAAGGCACATGGCGCGTGGCCATGGTCCGGGTGTCAAGGAACAGCGCGTGCCGCGCACGTGAGAGCAGCGCGGCGGACTGGTCCATCACTCCGCACGGCATCCCGACGAAGTCGTTCTCGGCGGCTCTGGCCACATCCACCAAGGTCAATCGGTCGAGCCCGAGGTCGAGCAGGTCGTCGACCGCCGCCGCGACCGCGCACTCCAGGGCGGCCGACGAAGAGAGGCCGGCACCCTGTGGGACGGTGCCGTCGACGTGGATGTCCAACCCACCGACGGCCAGCCCACGCCTTCGCATCTCCCAGACCACACCCGCCGCGTACGCGGCGCCCCCGTGTACAGCGCCCGGTGCGAGGACGTCGAGCGGCACCACAGCCGGTTCGCCGCCGAGCTGCGACGAGGCGATGCGCAGCAACTGGTCGGACCTGCGTGCGACGCTTGCGGTGACGCCGAACGGAATCGCCGCAGGCAGCACGAAACCGTCGTTGTAGTCGGTGTGTTCGCCGATGACGTTGACGCGGCCGGGGGCATGCCAAGCCGCTTCGGCGGGGCGGCCGAAGAACTGTGCGAAGCCGGCTCCTGCTGTGATCGCATTGGCTGACATGGCGTCGTTCGCGGGGCCGTTCACGGTGCCTCCGGGCGTTGCGTCGCGGCGCCCCGGGCGTGCGAGGAACCGTGGAACAGCCAGGCGTCGGTGATGACGGTCGTCAGGTCGGGGTGCTGTGGCTTCCAGCCCAGTCGCTCGTGCGCGCGGTCCGAGGACGCAACCAGGACTGCCGGGTCACCGGCTCGACGCGGTGCTTCCAGCGCGGGAATCGGGTGCCCGGTGACCCGCCGGGCGGTGTCGACGACCTCGCGTACCGAGAACCCGATGCCGTTGCCGAGGTTGCAGACCAGGTGTTCGCCCGGCGTGGCGGCAGTCAGCGCCAGCAGGTGTGCGCGTGCGAGGTCCTCGACGTGGATGTAGTCCCGCACGCATGTGCCGTCGTCGGTAGGCCAGTCGGTCCCGAATACCGACACGGCCTCACGGTGGCCCTGTGCCACCTCCAGGACCAGCGGGATCAGATGCGTTTCCCGCTCGTGCCGTTCACCGAGTCCCCGGTACGCGCCCGCGACATTGAAGTAGCGCAGTGACACCCCGCCGAACCCATAGGCTCGCGTGTACGTTTCGATCATCAGGTCGACCGCGAGCTTCGACGCCCCGTACGGGTTCGTCGGCCGTGTCACCGCGTCCTCGACAATCGGCACAGCCTGCGGATCCCCGTATACGGCCGCCGTCGACGAGAACACGAACCGCGGTACTCCGTGGCTGCGAACGGCGTCCAGCAGCGCCAAGGACCCGCCGACGTTGGCGCGCCAGTACGAAGCGGGATCGCCCACCGATTCGCCGACCAACGACTTTGCGGCGAAGTGCAGTACGCCGTCGTAGGCGGTCTCGGCGAGCACCCGTCCCGCCTCGGTGACGTCTCCCGCGACGAACCCTGCGCCCGCCGGGACCGCGTCGCGGTGTCCGGTGGACAGATCGTCGAGCACCGTCACTTCGTGTCCGGCCTCGATCAGCACTGCGGTGGTCACCGAGCCGACGTAGCCGGCTCCGCCGGTCACCAGGAGCCTCATGTGGAGGACACCGCCTCGCGGAGCATCGCGGCGGCTCTTTCCGGCGCGATGTCGTTGACGAAGACGTCCATGCCGGACTCCGATCCCGCGAGGTACTTGAGCTTGCCCGGGGCGCGCCGGGACGAGAAGAGTTCGAGGTGGAGCCGGGCCAGCTCCCGGTCGACCCGCACGGGCGCCTGGTGCCAGGCGGCGATGTAGGGCATGGGGACGCCGTAGACGGCGTCGAGGCGGCGCAGCACGTCGAGGTAGACGCGGGCGAAGTCGTCGCGTTCGGCGTCGTCGAGCGCGGGGAGGTCGGGGACGTGCCGGTTCGGGTACAGGTGCACCTCGAACGGCCAGTGCGCGGCCGCCGGCACGAAGGCGGTCCAGTGCTCGGTTGCGGCGACGATCCGCTCGCCAGAGGCCGTCTCGGCCTCCAGGATCTCGACGTAGAGGTCCCGGCCGGTGCGCGCCCAGTGTGCGCGGACGTTGCCGAGGACGGCCCGGGTACGCGGGGTGACGAACGGGTAGCCGTAGACTTGGCCGTGCGGGTGAGCCAGCGTGACGCCGATCTCGGCACCACGGTTTTCGAACACGAACACCTGCTCGATGTCCGGGAGTTCGGTGAGCGCGGCGGTGCGTTCGGCCCAGGCGTCCACGACGGTGCGAACCCGTTCGGAGGTCAGGTCGGCGAACGACGCGGTGTGGTCGCTCGTGAAGCAGACCACCTCGCACCGACCGCGCCCGGCTCGGCGACCCGGCTGTTCCGGAAAGTCGGCGGCGTCCGAGGTAAACGAGGGGAAACGGTTCTCGAAGACCGCGACGTCGTACGCGAACGCCGGTATCTCGGTCGCCCGGTCGGCCGTGGACGGGCACAGCGGGCACTGGTCGTCGCTGGGCAGGTGGGTGCGGCTCTGTCGGTGCGCGGCGATGACCACCCATTCGTCGCGCAGTGCGTCGTACCGCAGTTCGGAAGCCGTGTGCACGTCCGGCAGGTCACGCCGATCGGCCGGCACACCTTCGGGCGGAGCGGCCTTGTCGAAGTAGTAGAAGAGTTCCCGGCCGTCCGCCAGACGGGCATCGATACGTTCCATGTCGCTTCCCTGGGTCTTCCTCGAGTACCTGCGTCCGGCTCGTCGGTACGGCAGTTCCCACCACGCCTGCCGCTTCGTCGTTCCGTCCACTTCGGCCGCCGCCTCCGCGAACCTGGGCGGCGAAGACACACCCTATGTAGGGCGAGAGGCGGGTCTGGACGAGGCGGGTCGGCACCCGGCCCTCACACGGCAGCTCGGGCCTGCACGCGCCAGGGTTCCGGACCGGGCGGGCCGCGGAGACGTGCCCTGTGACCCATGGCAGTGACCCGCCCCCGAAGAGCCATATCCGGAAAGTAGCGCGCGCTACTTCAGCGCACACTACCTACGGCAGGCAGCCTGCGCAAGTGTCGGAACGGCGTCGACAGAGCCCACGGAAGCACGGCCTTGCGCGCCCCTCGGATGCCGCCAGACGCACGCGGTATCCCGGGCCAGGTAAATAGTAGATCCCATACGCTAAATTGTCGGCGTCTGAAGGCGGTCGTCCTGCGAGCCCGGGCCGACCGTGGTGGATTCGAGCGTTGGGATACGTGCCATGCCGCTGGACGGAACGTACGAGCCGAGCACGCAGAAATGGGTCCGCGATCAGGTGGCCGCGTACGAGGAATCCGGCGGCGTCGAGGGGACGACATTCCGGGGTATGCCCGTCGTGGTATTGACCACCCGGGGGGCGAGGAGTGGCGTACTCCGCAAGACCCCGGTGATGCGCGTCGAGCGCAAGGGCAAATACGCCTTGGTCGCATCCCAGGGAGGTGCTCCCACCCACCCGCAGTGGTACCACAATCTGTCGGCGGATCCGCGGGTGGAACTTCAGGACGGGCCGCGGCGCCAGGACATGGTCGCCCGACAGGTGACCGGCGACGAGAAGCTGGCGTGGTGGGTGCTGGCGGTCCAGGCGTATCCGGACTACGCGGAGTACCAGGAGAAGACCGACCGCGACATTCCCGTCCTCGTGCTGGAGCCCGTGCCCGATGGCCACTGATGCGACGACCCACGCTGACACGCGGCTCGGCACGCGTCGAAGTGCTCGATCAAGTTGCTTGTGACCTCTAGGAGTTGACCGTGCGGTTGAGTACCACCCTGAAGTTCGCCGGCGACGCGGGCGCACTGCTTGACAGGGCTGTGGAATTCGAGGAAGCCGGGGTCGACGCGATATGGGTGACCGAGTCCTACGGGTTCGATTCGGTGGCCGTCCTCGGTGCGATTGCGGCGCGGACGAAGCGGGTCCAGGTGGGCCCGGGCGTGCTGAACGTTTTCTCCCGGACCCCGGCCCTGCTGGCACAAACGGCGGCGGGTCTTGACGCGGCCTCGGCGGGTCGTGCGGTGCTCGGGTTGGGCACGTCAGGACCCCAGGTCGTCGAAGGTTGGCACGGACTGGCCTATGACCGACCGCTCGCGCGCACGCGGGATGTGGTGGAGATCTGCCGGGCCGCGTGGCGTCGCGAAGTGGTGGTCCACAGCGGCGCCACCACGCGTGTGCCTCTTGGACCGCAGCAGGGGACCGGCCTCGCGAAGCCCTTGAAGATGCTCACCCGTCCGGTGCGCGACCGCATCCCCGTGTACCTGGCCGCGCTCGGGCCGAAGAACGTCGAGCTCACCGCCGAGGTCGCCGACGGCTGGCTCACGTTCCTCTTCGCGCCCGAGCGGATGCCGGAGGTGTGGGGCAAGTCGATGGACGCCGGACTGGCCCGCCGCCCGGCAGAGTTGGGACGGCTGGACATCGTCGCCGGCGGTGTGCTCGCCATCGGTGAGGACCACGCGGCCCTGCGGGACCTCGCCCGTCCGATGACGGCTCTGTATGTCGGCGGTATGGGCGCACGCGGTCAGAACTTCTACTACGCGCTCGTCTCCCGCTACGGCTTCGCCGACGCCGCCGACCGCATTCAGGACTTCTACCTCACCGGCCGCCGCGCCGAGGCCGAAGCCGCCGTCCCCGACGAACTCATCGACCTCATCCACCTCGTCGGGCCCGCCGACCATGTGGCGGGCCGTATCGAGGCCTACCGCAAGGCGGGCGTCACCACTCTCGATGTCACGCCGCAAGGCGCAGATCCCGTGGGAGACGTCCGCACTGTACGCGCCCTTCTTGACGCCGCAACCGACTGACCGCATGCTGCGCGTCCACCGCACGAGGCGGCCTTGGCCGGAAGGCCGTGCCGCCGTGGCGGCACGGCGGCATCCATGGGTCGGCGAGCTTCAGCGCCGCATACCGATGCGGTCGAAGAGCACCAGTCCGTCGTTGTACGCCTGGACGCCTGTCACGGCCGGGGCGAAGACGACGGTGCTGGCGGCTTCTTGGTAGACCCAGAAGGGCACATCCTCGTTGAGTCGGACCTGCACCCGGGTGTAGGCGACACGGCGGGTATCGGAGTCGGTGGCGAGGCGGCCTGCGGTCATCGCGGCAGTCACGTCAGCGTTCGAGTAGCCGCTGATGTTGGTGGGGCTGCCGGGGCGTAGGAAGTCGTAGAGCACCGGCTCCGGGTCGGTCATCCACATACCGGAGAGGGCCATGTCGAAGTCGTCGGACAGCAGGCGTCGGATGAGTGTGGGGGTGTCGACATCCTCGATCTGCATCTGCACGCCGGGAAAGCGTTGGACCTGCTGCTGGGTGTAAGAGGCCTGAGAGTCCTGACCTCCGCCCACGAGGAGGAAGGAGAAGCGGAAGGGACGGGTGCCGCCGCCGGTGATCGTGTCGAACGCCGCGCGGGCGGCCTCGGGATCGTTCTCGCGCGGCATGAGCTGATTGCTGGCGAGAGGTGACGTGCTGTCGAACACCCCCCGGGCGGGGGTGCCCAGGCCCTGGAAGAAGCGGCGATTCATCTCATCCGCGCTGAGGCTGTACACGACGGCTCGGCGGGCCGCGGGGTTGTCGAAGGGGGGCCTGCGGGTGTTGAAGACAAGCAGGAGGCCACCGCCGAGTTGGAGACGGACGACACCGAGCTCCAGGTCAGCTGCTTCTTTCGCCTGTGCGGGGTCGCTGAACGAGACAAGGTCGGCATCCTTGGCCGCCACCATGCTCGGCGGAGTCCTTCCTGCCGCGGGCACGCGTATGTCGATCCCGTCGAGGTACGGGCGGCCCGCCTGCCAATAGTTCGGGTTCCTGCGCAGCGTCAGCCGTTGTCCGGGTACGCGTTCGGCGAGGACGAAGGGTCCTGCGCCGACAGGGTGCTCGCGAAGGGACGCCAGATCGGTGAGCGCACGCGGTGACGCGATATAAGCCAGGTTGTTCGCCACGGCACGATCGAAGTGCCGGTTCGGACTGGGAAGTTCGATGTCCAGGCGGAGGGGGTCGACGACGGTGAGCCTGAGTCCGGCGGCCACGACCGCTCCGGCGGATCCGGTTGCGGGATCCGCGTGAGCCTGCCAGTTCGCCTTGACGGCCGCGGCGTCGAACAACTGCCCGTCGGAAAACGTCACCCCTGTTCGGACTATGAGCGTCCACGTGCGGGCGTCGTGATCGGGCGTGAGGGACTCGGCAATGTGCGGCCGAATGGTTCCTGTGGAGGGGTCCGACCAGACAAGGGGGTCATAGAGCGCGGAGAGTACGTTCCCGTAGGCGACGGCGTATGCGGGTGTGGTGAACGGGTCCAAAGACGGCGGATCAGCCGGAACCGACAGCTTGAGCACCCCTCCCTGCCGAGGAGTTGAAAGCGCGTCAGGCCCAGGCCGCGCGTCGGAACCGCAGGCTGTCGTGACGAGTAGAGCCGCGATGACGGCGAGGCCACGCAAGCGGCGGCCGCGTGGGGAAGGAAGCAAGGAACGGATCACGGTTCGCCTGCCAAGGACGGGTCGGGGGTCTACGCGTCGACAACTCCCGAGCGAATGATTGATGCCGCGCGCGTCCAGGTCGACACACAGACCGGGATGGCTGCGACAGGTGCGCGGTCGGCGATGCCGACCACTCTGGGGGCCGGAGTTTAGTCGGGGCGGTCGGCATTGATTGCTTCAAGCTTTTAGTGTATGCATTACGAATTTTTGTCGGCCGCCAGGTGCGGATGCGGGGCGGGCTGGATGGTTGGCGGTGAACCCGCGGAAAATCGACACGTGTCACCAGGGTCGGCGCCCTTGACTTGTCGAATCGACGGGCGCAACCTACTCCGTGAGTAGCACGCGCTACCGAAATATCTCGGTCGCGCCGGCACCGCAGGCGGCCCATGCGCTCGTTCGTCCGTGCACGCCAATGTCGCCGAACACGCGTACGTCCCCGTGCACTTCACGAGAACTGCCGGTCTTCAAGCCCGCACCTCCTGTTCCTGAACCGCCCGCTCCGTGCGACCCGCGGGGCGGTACGTCCTGTCGCACGAACCGGAACCGGATCATGAAGTTCCACTTCCTTGATCGCCTTTCGCCTCGCGATCCGGGCCGGTAACCAGCAAGGGAGAGGAACGCCATGACTGACCAAATCAATGCCGCGAGCGACAGCGCCGCCGGACCAGGACGGCGGACGATACTCGGCGGCCTTGTCGGAGCCGCTGCCCTGACCGCACTTCAGTGGACACCGGCATTCCGCGTCGAGGCCGCCGATGCCGCGGTCCCGGCGCCGCCCGGACTCCCTTCGGGGATCACCGCGTACCTCCAGGGCTACCGCAACTGGTCCGGCGAGACGCGGGTCGACGACGTGTGGACCTGTGCCCCCGCGACGCCCGGCGGCGTCGTCGCTCTCGCCAACTGGGCCCGCGCGCAAGGGTGGAAGCTGCGGGCGAAGGGCTTCAGCCACAATTGGTCTCCGTTGACGATCCAGTCGGGCGCCCCGACGAACATCCTCCTGCTCGACACCACGCAGCACCTGAAGAGTGTCACCGTGAACGCAGGGAACCCCGCCAGTGTCACGGCACAGACCGGCGTGTCGATGATCGCCCTGCTGCAAGCGCTGGAGAATTCCGGGTACGGTGTCACGGCCACACCCGCCCCCGGAGACCTGAGCCTCGGCGGGGTGCTCGCCATCGACGGGCACGGCACCGCGGTGCCCAAGACCGGTGAAACCTTGACCCCCGGCCATACGTTCGGGACGCTGAGCAACCTGATCGTGTCACTGACAGCCGTGGTGTGGGATTCCGCGACGAGTCAGTACAAGTTGCGCACCTTCCAACGCAACGACCCGGCGATCGCACCACTCCTGGTCAACCTCGGCCGCGGCTTCGTCACCGAGGTGACCCTGCGCGTGGGCGCCAACAAGCGTCTCCGCTGCCAGAGTTGGATCAACATCAGCGCCACCGACATGTTCGCCCCGCCCACGACCGCCGGCAGCAACTCCTTCGCCTCGCACGTCAACCGCACCGGTCGCGTCGAGGCGATCTGGTTCCCGTTCACCGACAATCCGTGGCTCAAGGTCTGGTCCGTCGCTCCGGGCAAGCCGCTGTTCGCCAAGCAGGTCGACGCGCCGTACAACTACCCGTTCAGCGACTTCCTCTCCGAGGAGGCCGCCGACCTCCTCGGCCGAATCACCTCGGGCTCGGGCGACTTGACACCCACCTTCTGCCGGACGCAGAGCGGAGTGGTCAGTGCGGGGCTCATCGCCACGACGAGCTGGGACCTGTGGGGCTGGTCCAAGAACACCATGCTCTACGTCAAGCCCACCACGATGCGCGTGCACGCCAACGGGTACGCCGTGCTGACCAAGCGCGCCAACATCCAGAAGGTCGTCAGCGAGTTCTACACCTACTACAAGAGCGCTCTGGACGCGTACGCCGGCCAAGGTCGTTACCCCATGAACGGACCGCTCGAAATCCGCGTCACCGGCCTCGACAGCCCTGCCGACGCCCAGGTTTCCGGTGCCGTGCACCCCACCCTGTCCGCCGTCCGCACACGTGCGGATCATCCGGAGTGGGACGTCGCGGTGTGGCTCGATGTGCTCACCGTCCCCGGCACGCCGCACAGCCAGCAGTTCTACCGCGAGACAGAACAATGGGTGTTCGCGAACTACTCGGGCGCATACGCGCAGGTGCGCCCTGAGTGGTCCAAGGGCTGGGGCTACAGCGGCACCGCGGCGTGGGCCGACGCCACGATGCTGTCGACCACCGTGCCGAACCAATACCGAACCGGTCAATCCGCCGGCAACAACTGGGACAGCGCCGTCACGCAGCTCAACCAGTACGACCCGCACAAGGTCTTCTCCAACGCGTTCCTCAACTCGCTGCTGGACTGATCGGCGGTCCCGAGACCACGGGGAACTCGTCTCGCCGTCCAGTCCTGACGCGCCGCCGGGTCCGCCGATCCCGGTGGGCGGCCGCGGCGGCCCGGGTTGTCCGGGCCGCCGCGGCCGCCATCCGGCAAAAAGTCCAGCCCATCTCTGATCATCATTTAGATAATGGCGTACACTAAATCGGCCGCAAGCATTCGCCGTGCAACACGCAGGCCCTGCTGCGCAGCCGATCAGCCGTGCCCCCTACGTGCCCGTCGGCCGTCGGTCTTCCAATAAGGCAACGCCAGGAGAGATCTGATGACCATTGATGTCCAGCACCTGAACGACGTGCTCCGGCCTGCCGCGCCGCCGCGGGTGGTCGAAGACCTGTACACCCAGGACCAATACGAGCGCATGCTCGCCGTGATCAAGCGGTACGGCCCGTGGCCCACGATCACCGCTCACCACTTCGACTCTGTCGAGGAACTCTTCGCCACGTCGAACGGAGGCGCGGTCGAGGGACTCAACCTCACCCTCGACGACGTCGCATCCGCGCACTTCCGCGGGTTCTTCGCGGAGAGCTCGGTCGCGTACCACCCGGAGCTGCACGACTGCTTCTACAACAACCGCTTCCTGCAACTGGCTCGCGAGTACTGGGGAGCACAGTACGCGCGGCCGACGATGATGCTGTTCAACCTCTGCGGGCCGCACCAGAGCGGGCTGACATCGCACCTCGACGCCGTCACGTTCCGCGGCGTCCGGTTCGAGAACTCTCCGATCTGGCTGCAGAACGTCATGGGCCGCTCCGGGCTGTTCACCGACCATCTGGTGAAGATGGCCCAGGTGATCACCTGGTGGTACCTGGGGGAGAACGGCACGTTCACGTACTGGCCCGACGGGCCCCTCGGCGAACCCAAGCGCCTCGAACACCCCTTGTGGAACAAGGGCGTTGTGGTGCAGAACGAGTCCATGTTCCACCGCGGCGATCCCGTCGGCCGCCCCGACGAACGCGACATCACCGGCCTCAAGCACCGCTCTCTGCTGGGGTACGACGCCGACCGTGACGACTGGGCGATCACCACCGACGGCGAGGTCATCCGCCGCTACCAGCCCAACGAGATGCGGCTGCTGGTGCACTGGAACGCCGAGGTCTACAGCGACCTCGACGAGGTCAAGAAGAGCATGGACCACTCCGACGACCTGACCCACGACATCGTCTTCGAACGCCTCCTCGCCGACATGCACGCCCGCGGAATGAACGTGGCCGAACCCTCGGACCCGCTGCACGACAAGGAGTTCATCCGCGCGCTGATCGCCGCCTACTCGATCAGCCCCACCACGGACTGGGCCACCCAGCCGGCCTGACATGCGCCCACGCTCGTCCCACCTGGTGGAACTCGTCGATCTGGGAGCTACCGGGTGGGACGGCTGGGGTTGCGGGTACGCCGTCCGATCGGCCGGAAGCCCCGCGAGTACGTGGTCCGTCGGCGGCGTCCTCGAATCCAGAAGCGTAGTGACTACACAAAATGATGGCCGAAGCGTTGGCGGCGGGCGGAAGGCATACCGGGTGAGCGTGCGACAGTGGGATCTCTATGAACTCGTTCTGGAGGGCCCCACTCGCGGCAACCCTTTCGTCGACGTGGACCTGTCCGCCCGCTTCACGCTCGGCGGGGAAAGCACCGAGGTCGCCGGGTTCTACGACGGTGAGGGAACGTATCGGGTGCGCTTCATGCCCGAGCACCAGGGGCTCTGGACGTACGAACCAGCCGGCAATGTCACGGACCTGAACGGACGTACGGGCCGGTTCGAATGCGTCGAACCAGGCGAGGGCAACCATCCCGAGCGTTACCCGTTCGAGGGCACGCCTCCGACGAACTGGGACTTCACCCGCTTCGACCCACCTGATGACTTTCCCCGGATTCGGCGTCAAGACGGAGCAGGACTTCGACCGCGCCCTCCAGGTAGTGCAGGACAACGACCCGTACGGCCACCTGAGGTCCATCCACAACTTCGGCACGTTCTACGACCACAACAAGCCCACGGTGACGCACGCCAGCATCCAGAAGGTCACCGCCGTCGAGGCGGCCGGGCGCGCGGTGCTGTACCGCGACGTCTACCGCAAGCCGATCGTCTCCGACGAGGTCAAGTACGAGGGCGACATCCCCGAGCGCTGGGGCTCCATCTCGGCCGAGGAGATGGTGCACCACTTCTGGCAGGGCGCTGTCGCCGGCGCTTACGTCAGCCACGGTGCAACCTACGCGCATCCCGACGACATCCTGTGGTGGGCCGAGGGCGGCGTGCTGCACGGTGAGAGCCCGGCCCGTATCCGCTTCCTCAAGGACGTCCTGGAGACCGCGCCGTCCGGCGGCTGGGCCCTCTTGCGTATGTCGAGAACCCCGACCACATTGCGGGTGCGTGGCCTGACTACTTCCTCGCGTACTTCGGGCGTGCAACGCCCGCGGAGTGGAGATTCGCCATCCCCTTCCTGATCACGGGCGCAGGAGTGCCACCGCCGATCACCGACGGCATGACGTTC
Source organism: Streptodolium elevatio (assembly GCF_053592165.1). NCBI lineage: Bacteria > Bacillati > Actinomycetota > Actinomycetes > Kitasatosporales > Streptomycetaceae > Streptodolium > Streptodolium elevatio. The sequence continues at coordinate 32,020 of NZ_JBSFVE010000026.1, read as the reverse complement.
CGCGTCGAGATCCTGGACACCTGGAACATGACCGTCACCCCGCTCGACACGCTGTACACCGCCGCAGTCGACGCCGAGAAGGCGATCGCGTACGCGGAGGGCGATGCGACGGTGAAGCTCCCCGCGGACCCGTACCCGGCTCTCCGCATCCAACGGGTGGTGTAGGAACGAAGCGTCAGGACCCGGGGGAAGTCGGGTCCTGACGCGGATTCCGTCGTCCATGCCGTGGCACCTGGGTGACCATGCGATCGGTCGTCGGGATCCGGCCCGGGGCGGTTGTCAGTGGGGCCGGATCTCCTCGGAGTTGCCCAGGAAACGGCCCGCCCGGGGGATCTCGGCGGTCTCGCCGGTGACGACCACGCTCGTGCGCGCGCGGACGTCCGCGGAACTGGAGCCCACCATGAGGTCGATGGTGCCGGGTTCGACGACGAGGCGGTCGGCGGGGTCGATGAGGGCCAGGGCGTTGACGGGGGCGGACAGCCGCACGCGGCGCGTTTCCCCGGCGGGCACCTGAGCGCGGGCGAAGGCCAGCAGTTGCCGGACCGGGCGGACGGTGGAGGCGACGACGTCGCGGGCGTAGAGCTGGACGACTTCCTCGGCCAGGCGGTCCCCGGTGTTGGTGATGTCCACGCGTACGGACAGGTTCTCACCCGCCCGAACTTCGGCGGCATCGGCCACCGCGTCGCCGTACGCGAATTCGGTGTACGTCAGGCCGTGTCCGAAGGGGAACAACGGACGGGACGGACCGTCGATGTACGTGGGTCCGTCGGCGCCGCCGGGCTTGTCGTATCCGCTGCCGGCCCGGCTGCCGTGGAAGATCGGGACCTGGCCGAGAGACGCGGGGAAGGTGACCGGAAGCCGCCCGGCGGGGGCGGTTTTTTTCCAGGACGTCCGCCACGGCCAAGCCCGCGGCTGGGCCCAGCAGCGGCGCCCAGAGCACGGCGTTCGCACAGCGGCTGACTCGGTCCAGAAGGAGTGGGCGCCCACTGGCGACGACCACGGCGGTGGGCACACCCATGGCGGCGACGGCTTCGACGAGGGCGTCCTGGTCGCCTGGTAGGCGCAGGTCCTGGCGGTCGACCTGTTCGCCTGCCGTGACGGGACCCACCCACCCGGTGCGTTCACCGACCACGACGATCGCGACATCCGTCCCGTAAGTGCCCCACGCCGTGCGGGGCGAGCTGGGGAGGCCCTTGGCGAGCGCTTCCGCGGGGTCGTCCGGGTTGCCCATGGCCAGGACGGCGAGTTGTTCGTACGCGGGTCCGCTCAGTTGGGCGACCTTTTCGTCCAACGACATCCGGCGCAGCAGATCGCCGACAGACTTGGGCATTGCTTTCGTCTCCTGTGGTGGTTGGTCGAAGGGCGCACAGGGGTGGTCACAGACGCCGATCAGCCTCGGGCACGACGCGTGTGCGCGCGAGAAGCTCGTCGAGCTGGGATTGCGGGAACTGGCCGCCACTGAACGCGACCATCTGAGTGAGTGTCAGCCCGTACGCGGGTTCGAGTAGGTCTTCGACATCCCCGTCGAAGCCCTCGAACATGGCTCGTAGAGCCTGGCCGCCGATGGGGTGCTCCAGCCATTCCAGGACGGTGTTGTCCTGGGTGATGGGCGTGCTGTGCGTGCCCGCCACCAGCGTCGCGGACTCCGTCCCTTCGCGAACGGACGCGAGCGCGGCCTCGCTGCCATCGACGCTGACGGTGCTGAACATCGCCCTGTCCGGCCCCGGCAGGTGGTCTTTGCCGATGAGGGTCACTCGACCGCGCAGGGGCGTGGCCGCAGATGACCCGCCGACGAAGAACCTGACCAGGCCCGGCTCGACGACCCAGCCCTCGTCCGCGTCCCACAGCGCGAACATGCTCGTGGGCACGTCGACGGTCACTCGGGTCGCCGCGCCGGCCGCGAGGGGGATCCTGCGGAAGGCGACCAGGACGCGGCGGCGCCTTGTCGTTCGCCCGATGACGTCCTGGCCGTACACCTGCACCACTTCGTCGCCGTCAACGTCACCGACATTTGCGACGGTGAACGAGAGCTGTATCGCGCCATCGGTCGATACCTCTGCGGACTCGACGGCCAGGTCCCGGTACTCGAAGTCGGTGTAACTCAGCCCGTGCCCGAACGGGAAGACGACCGGGGAGGCGGTATCGACGTAGGGGGTTGACCGCGCCGCCGCCCAGTACGGGAACGGCGCTGCTCCGGCGGAGCCCAAGAGCGCGATCGGCAGGCGACCCGCCGGGTTGACGTCGCCGAACAGCACGGATGCCACGGCGTTCCCGGCCTCCTCGCCGCCGAAGAAGGAACCGACGATGGCGGGTACGCGGTCGGCCATCCATCCGAGGACGTAGGGTCGGCCGTGGCTGAGGACCACGATCGTGGGTGTCCCGGTCGCGACGACGGCCTCGACGAGTTCGCGCTGCACGCCGGGCAGTGCACATTCGGCGCTGTCCAGGCCCTCGCCCACGGTGCCGAAGGCGTTGATGCCCGACTGGTCTCCCACCACGACCACGGCGACCTCCGCCGCGGAGGCCGCGCGGACCGCGGCGTCGAACCCCGAGCGGTCATCGGTCGCGATCTGGCACCCCGGTTCGTACGTCACCGTCGTCTCGTCGCCGGCGCGCCGACGGATCCCGTCCAGGAACGTCACGACGGGTACCGACTCGACGAGAAGCCCGGCTTCGTCCGCGCCGAGTTTGCCCGCGAACTCCTCGGCGTCCTCCGGTTTCGCCTCCGGGTCGGCGGCGAGGGCGAACCGCTTGGTCATGCTGTCGAGCACCTGGTAGCTGTAGTTCCCCAGCTGTCCCATCGGACGGTGCGCGTTCGGGCCGATGACGGCGATGGACTTCACCGACGCGGCAACGGGCAGCAGGCGCGAACCGTCGACCGGTCGGTTCTGCAGGAGGATGACCGCCTTCTCGGCGATCGTGCGGGCGAGCGCCCGTTCCTCGGCGGAATCGAACGTCTCGGGTACGGCGTCGAGATCGACGTAGGGACGTTCGAACAGGCCCAGGCGGAACTTGGCGCGCAGCACGTTGGCGACCGCGCGGTCCAGGTCGCCCTCGGAGAGAACGCCCGTGCGGACAGCCTCGATCACACGGTCGGACGAAACCTTGTTGTCCAGGTCCAAGTCGATGCCGGCACGGACCGCCTGGGCCACCGCCTGGAGGGTGCCCTCGGCGGTGCCGTGTTTGGTGTGCAGGTGTCCCACCGCGCCGAGGTCGGAGATGACGAGGCCGTCGAAGCCGAGCTCTTCGCGCAGCAGGCGGGTGAGGTGTGCCTTCGAACCGGTCACGGGGACGCCGTCGATGTCGTTGTACGACGGCATGACGCCCCGCGCGCCGCCCGCTCGGATGGCCATCTCGAAAGGCACCGAATGGATCTCCCGCAACTCACGCGGGCCGAGCTGCGCCGGTTGGGTGTTCCTGCCGCCCTCGCTCGCGCTGTAGCCGACGAAGTGCTTCAGCGTGGCCATGATCGGAAACTCGTCATCGGCGTTCTGGAGTCCCCGTACGTAGCCTGCGGCCATGGAGCCGACCAGGTAGGGGTCCTCACCGTACGTCTCCTCGACCCGTCCCCAGCGCGGGTCGCGGGCGACGTCGGCGAGCGGCGACAGGGCCTGGCGTACGCCGAGCCGTGCCATCTGGGTTCCGATGGTCCGGCCCATCTCCTCGACCAACTGCGGTTCCCAGGTGGCCGCTTGCGCGATGGCGTCGGGGAACGTCGTGGCGTCCCGGACCTTCAGGCCGATGAGTGCCTCTTCCGCGAGCAGCACGGGAATACCGAGACGTGTCTCCTCGACGTGCTTGCGCTGAAGCTCGTTTCCTCGGGCCGCAGCCTCACGAGGGGGGAGGCCGAGCGTGCACAATGCCGCAACAGCCCCGCCCCAGCCCGCGTCCGGTGGTGTGTGCACGTCGACGGCCGACCCGAAGGGCGCCGCCGTCTGGGCCGCCTTCTCCTCCAGCGTCATCCTGCCCAGGAGGTCCCGGACGCGTTCTTGCACAGGGAGGGACGCGTCACGGTAGGGGAGGTGGTCCATCGGGCTTCTCCTACTTCAGGGGCAAAGGCGTTGTGCGCGCGGGAGTCCGCCGGTGGTCGGCGGGCCCCCGCGCGTCGGTGCTTGCTCAGGCCGCCGTCCGAGATCAGCTGACCTTGGTGTCGAACTTCTGTGTGGCCGGGTTGAACTTGTACAGGTGAGGCGGCACGGCGCCGTGCGGAGTGTCGCGGGTGTAGGTGGCCGGGTCGACGTACGTCGGGACCTGGTAGGCCCCGAGGTTGAAGCCGGCGTTCTGGAACGTCTCGTAGTTGAGGTCCTTGCCGGCCTTGTCGGCGATGGCCTTGAACAGCCCCAGGTTCATGCAGGCGATGGACGCCGAGGAGCCCGGCGTGGGTTGGCCGCCGGGAACCGTCGCCGGGTCGACGAGCTTGCCCTTCAGTTCGGGAGCGGCCGCCTCGATCGTCGAGATGCAGTCCTTGATGGCAGGGTCGTCCCACTTGACGTCGAAGCCGAGGCCGACAGCGTCGTTCAGGGTGGTGAAGTCGTGCTTCGCCTTGTCGCCGACGTAGCCGTTGGCCTGGCCCACGTCGGTGAACAGCAGTCTGGGACGGTACTTGGTCTGTTCGAGGACCTGCGGGAAGGAGGCGCCCATGCTGCCGACGACCACGACGGTGTCCGCGCCGGAGGCCTGGAACTTCTGGATGAACACGCCGGTCTGCTGGCCCACGGCCGCGGGGTCCTGTGCCGGGGCGTCCAGGACGGCGGTCTCCACGGGCGTCACGCCGAGCTTCTGCAGGGCCGGGATGACGGTGTCCTTCATCACGGCCTGCTCGTTGATGTTGGAGATGACCGCGACCTTCTTGCCGGACAGGGCGTTGTTCGCGGCGAACTGGCTCATACCGTCGCCGAGTTCGTCGCCTCCGCGCCAGTAGGCAAACCACGGGGCCGCGGCCGTCGCGTAGCGTTTGGCGGTGAGCTGGCCGCCGATGGTCGCGGTCTTGTTGGTCTGCACGTAGCACAGCGGCTCGTCGCCGTAGAAGTTGCCGAGCGCGGCGAAGACCTTCTCGTCCCGGGTCATCTTGACACAGGTCTCCCCGGCGGCGGCCGGCGAGATGAGGTTGATCTTGCCGTAGACCGGGACGATCTTGCGGCCGTTGATGCCGCCGTTGTCGTTGATCTTCTTGATCAGCGCGTTGTACGCGACCTCGAAGTTCCCGTAGTCGAGGTTGACGTACTGCCGGACGCTTTCGACGTCGGGGTACGTGATGCCGAGCTTGATGGTGTCCGCGGTCACGCCCGGGGCGATCTTGGGTGCGGGCGGCGCGGCCGGGGCTCCGGACGGACTCGTGGCGTCGTCCTTCTTCTCCGCCGTGCAGCCGGTGACGACCAGCGCGGCGGCCGCGGCGAGGGCGAGCACGGCCCTGTGTCTGGCACGGTGCGCTGTGAACATGAGGCGTGGTCCGTTTCTGGTCATGGTGCGATGCGGCGCAAGGACGGAGAAGAGGTACGGGCTCGCGGGTGGCCGGGTCAGGCGGGCACGGTGGTGTCCGCAGGGGTCGGGCCGGGGCCGGGGGTGATCGGCGCGGTGCCGCTGCGTTCGATGGCGCGTTCGTCGGTGCCGAGGTAGCTGGCCACGACCTTGGGGTCGTCGCGTACTTCGTTCGGTGCTCCGGCGGCGATGATGCGGCCCGTTTCCAGGCAGTAGACGCGGTCGGAGATGCCCATGATCAACGGCATGTCGTGTTCGATGACGAGCATGGAAGCGCCGAGTTCACGGCGGATCTCCTGAATGAGGGGGCCGAAGGCCTCGGTCTCGCGCTGGGCGACACCGGCGGTGGGCTCGTCCAGGCACAGCATCCGTGCGTCGAGGGCCAGCAGGCCGGCGAGTTCGACGATACGGCGGGTGCCGGTGGACAGGTCGCCGATGAACGCGTCGGCGTAGCGGCCCAGTCCGAGGAAGCCGATCAGGTCGTCAGCTTCGGAGCGCTTGGCGCGCTCTCGCTTGAAGGTGTGCGGGAGGTGAAACGCGGTGGACAGCATTCCGGTTCGGCCGCGTGCTTCGAGGGCGATCTGCACGGTCTCGCGGACCGTCAGTTCCGGGAAGAGAGTCGCGGCTTGGAAGGTCCGGCCCAACCCCATCCGGGCCCGGGCGGCCGGAGCCCGCCCCGACACGTCCTTGCCGAGTAGTTCGACGCCGCCCTCGGCCGGGACGAACCCGCCCACGGCGTTCATCAGCGTGGACTTGCCCGCGCCGTTGGTGCCGATCAAGCCGACGATCTCGTTCGCCCGTACCTCGATGGTCACGCCGTCGACCGCCGCCCGGCCGCCGAACCGCACCTGGACGTTCGACGTGGCCAGGATCGGCTTGTCGTCCGGCAGTGGCTCGTGCTCGGACCGCGTGAGCACCATCGGCGGTGCGGTCGCGACCTTGACCGCCTGGGCGGGACCGAGCTTCGTGTCGGCCCACGCGAGGAGGGCGTCTCGTGCGCTGTAGCCGATCTGGACCAGGCCGCCGGGGAAATACAGCAGGAGGATCAAAAGGCCGAGGCTCGACGTCAACAGCGGCACCAGCTCGTTGCCCGGCATGAACGACGGCAGGCCGATGACCCACAGGGATCCGAGCACCGAGCCGGACACCGAGCCCAGGCCGCCGATCACCACGATCGACACCAGCGTCAGCGAGTCGGCACTGAGGAAGTACTTGTCGGCGTACGGCACCGTCTGCACGGCGCCCGCGAGCAGCGCGCCGCCCAACCCGGCGATACCGCCGGCAAGCGCGAACGTCTGGAGCTTCACGCGGGTGGCGCCCACGGTGTACGCCGCCGCCGTGGCCGGGTTGTCGCGTACGCCGATGGTGGTTCGTCCGATGCCGGACTTGCGGAGTCGCGCCACCACCAGCAACACGACAACAAGTACGACCAACACCATGTAGTAGTAAGCTCGTTGGCTCGATACATCGAGTCCGAAGACCGTGCTGCGTGGGAATGACGCGGTGGTCCGCCCCTCGTCGTGGAACACGTCGCGGCGGTACAGGTACTGCTCGGCGGCGACGGCGAACGCGAAAGTGCTGACCGCGAGCAGGAGTCCGCGTACACGCAGCGCGCCCGCGCCGACCAGCGCCGCGAGCCCCGCGGTGAACAAACAGGCCACCAGAACCGCTACCGGGAACACCAGTCCGCGGAAGCTGTACGTGGTGTCGCCGATGTCGATGCGCAACCCGCGGTTCAGGGACGCGGCCGTCAATGCGCCCAGGCCGGCGAACGCCATTTGCCCGAGGGAGAGCTGGCCTGCCCAGCCGGTCAGGATCGTCACCGACGCGGCGCAGATCGCGTACCCGAGGATCACCGTGTAGAGCAGATGCCGGGACGGCTGGGTCACCATCAGCGGGAGGACGATCGCGATCAGGCCCAGGACCAGAAACCCTCCGCGCTCCAGGTTCCGGACCCACCACACCCCGCGCAGCCGTGCGGGGACGGGCTTGACCTTTGGCGCGAACGAGAACGACGAAGCTTCGGTGTCCCGGCCGCGGCTGACGAAGAACACCGCGACCAGGACGATGACCAGGACGGTCATGTCGCTCAGGCCAGGTTGGTCGAGCCAGTTGAACTGCACGAAGGACTGGAGCAGACCGAGCCCGACACCTGCGAGCAGGGCGATGCGAAAGGAGACCATGCGGGCGATCACCGCCGCCGCGAGTGCGCGCAGCAAAGTGGTCGGTCCCAAAGTGGCTATCTGCGTGAGGGACTTGGTCTGCGCGGATATCAATATCAGGCACAGCGTGCCGAGCAGTCCCGCGATGGCCCAGACCGCGGTGGAAACGACCTTGGGACTGATGCCGTTCAAGCGCGCCAGTTCCGGATTGCCCGCGGAGGCCTTGACGGTCTTGCCCAGTACGGTGCCGCCGAGGAACCAACCCAGCACGATCGCCGCGATCGGCACCGTGACCAGGACGCTCAGCTGAGCGCCGCTGATCTGCAGGTCGTCGACCGGGGACCACGTGCCCGTCCAGGGCACCGGGTACGACTCCGTGGTGTAGTCGTCCAAATCCGGGTACGCGGTGACGACGGTGAGCGCGAGCTGCGCCACGCCGATGGTGGCGACCAGCACGATGACGCGCGGCGCCGTGAACAGCCTCCGTACGACGACCAGGTCGACGATCGCGCCGAACAGCGCCCCGACCGCCAGCGACACGATGAGAGCGAGCCAATACGGGACGTCCCAACGCACCACCAGGAGCGCGAAGAGCACCGAGCCGACCAGGCCCATGTTGGCGACCGCGAAGTTGATGACGCGGGTGGAGCGGTGGACAAGCACAATGCCCATCGCGAGGAGGCCGATCACCAGTCCAGTGACGGCGCCGTCGAACAGCAGTTGCAGCGTTGGCATTTCCATGCTGGTCAGCCGCCTTCCTTGCCGAGGAAGACCGCGCGGGCGAGGTCGTCGCGTTCGGCGAGTTCACGGGCGGGTCCGGTGAAGCGGACCTGGCCCTTCTCCAGGAACACCGCACGGTCGGCGATCGCGAGGGCGATGTTCAGCGACTGCTCGACGATGACGATGGTGAGCCCGTCGGCCTTGAGGCGTTCGATGGTCGCCAGGAGGTCCTGCACGACCACCGGCGCCAGCCCGAGCGAGAGTTCGTCGATCAGCAGCACCTCGGGTTCGTGCATCAACACCATCGCCAGCGCCAGCATCTGCTGCTGGCCACCGGACAACGACCCGGCCTGCTGCTTCTGCCGGTCGGCCAAGTCGGGGAAAAGGCCCAGGACGTAGGTGAACCGTTCGTCGCGATGTGCCGCGTCCTTCCGGAAGCGGAACGCGGCCATCTCCAGGTTCTCCCGGATGGTCATGTCCGGGAACACGCCCTTGCCGCCGGGCAGCAGGTGGATGCCGTACCGGCCGCGCTGCTCGGGGGCCACGTACGTGATCGTGCGGCCGTTCAACCGGACCACCCCGCGAGACGGGGTCCCGAGGCCGCAAATAGCTTTCAGAATGGTCGACTTGCCCGCGCCGTTGGTGCCCAGCAGGGCCAGCGTCTCGCCCCGTTTGACATCGAACTCGACGTCGAACAGCACCTGGACGTGGCCGTAGGAGAAGTCCACGTTGCGGACCTGGAGCACCGGAATGTTCTCCGGGTCCTCCAACTGCCGGTCGCGCTCCTCCAGTTCCTCACGGAGCTCCTGAACCACCAGCGACAGGTCGTTCTTGATGAAGTGCGAGCTGCGAACCAGCAGGTACCCGCCGACCAACGTGGAGGGAACGCCCACCACGAGCGTGGCCACGCGCGGGTCGTACGCATTGCTGATGAGCCCGGCGAGCAGAGCGCCGCCGGTGGCGCCGATGAAGAAGATGTAGATCGCCGACAGCGCCGCGCCCATGCCGCGCAGCCGGTAGGGGACCACCGACTGCAATACCGGGCCGACCATGGCGAAGGTGACCGACGACAGGATCGTGGCGGGGATTCCGGCGAGCATGAACGCCCAGCCGTTCGGCATGAACCACTGGATTGGCATGAGCACCGCACCGGGAAGGATCAGGAATCCCAGCAGCGCCATCGCGCGTGCCGGGTCGCGCCGGTAGAGGCGGTCGTACCAGGGGCCCGCGAACGGGAGCGCCACGAGCATAGATGCGCCGCCGATCGAGCCCATCAACCCACGCTCGAACGTGGACATGTGGAAGTGGTCCTCGGCCCACAGGTTCGCGAGCACCCCGCCGGAGAAGAGGCTGAACCCGAGGGCGGAGAACGCGATGATGGCGCCCCTGATCGAGCGGATCTGCATCAGCCGCGCGAACGCTGCCTCCATGGAGATCGGCATCGGCTTGGTGTCCTGGACGACCTCACCGAGCACCGACTTCATTTCGTACTGCCCGCGCGGTGGCTCCGGGAGCCGGAACGCCCAGACCGCGACGAGCAACGCGGGAAGTCCGAGGATGAGGAACGGCCAGCGCCATCCGTCGTCCCCGCCCGCCAGGGCGGCTATGCCGCCGACGGCGAGTGGGCTGAGCGCTCCCGCCGTTCTCGCGGCCCCGGCACTGAGCGTGGCCAGGCGTCCGCGGACCCCGATCGGGTAGGTGTCCGCGTTCATGGACCCGTGCACCGGGAGGGTGCTGGACTTCGCCACTCCGACGCCGAAGCGGGCCAGGAAGAAGAGGAATGCGTTGGCCGCCAAGCCGCATGCGAACACCATCGCGGCGAACGCGACACCCGCCCAGCCGACCACGCGACTGCGCCGACAGCGGTCCGCGAGCCAGCCCATGGGCAGCGCGCCGAGCACGAGGAACGCCCCGGACGCCGCGGAGATGAACACGATCGCGCCGTCGCTCATCCCGAACGCGTCCCGGATGTCTGGCGCGAGGACCCCCAGCGCGGCCGACTCCAACTCGTCCATCGACGCCAGTGCCGTCAAGGTGATGAACGTGGCCGACCCACCCGCGGCCAGACCCTGGCGAAGGGAGAGTTGCCTGTCGCCCACGCCGGGCAGCAGTTCGTCGGCGAACAGCACCTCACGCTGCGCCTCAGACTGGCGCTCTCGGCGTTCTGCCTCCGCATCGATGAGCCCGGCAGCCAGCCCCGCCGCCGACGTCGGCGCCTGCATGGCGTCGATGCCGGGCTCCGGCCTGGAGGGCGCGTTCATGAGCCTGGCCGTTCGGGCTGGAGCCGAAAGAGGATGCACTTCAGCATGGGAGTCTCCGCATGGGACGTTCTGAAGGTTCTGGCGTGGGTCGGCCGAGGGTCGAACCTGGCTTGGGCGCGCGGGACATGTCGCCTCGTCCGCGTATCGGCGCAAACCATGTGGAATCGCTTGGATGACGGCGTATTGCTCGGGCTTACATGTCGTGCGGGTTAACAAGGGAGTGTGTGGAGCGTAGCCGCAATGGGTTGCGCGCGCTACCAATCTGGCTTGAGGTTTTCGGGGAGTTCTGATCACGTGCGGCGGTCAGCCAGGTCAACGCGATGCGACGTTTGGGTGTGACAGGCCGCTGACCTGCGACGTTGCCTCATGGGTCGAGGCCGACCCGCCGGTGGCGCCCAGTGGGGGAGAAGGACAGAAGACCGCCGCGGGGGTGGCGGCGGTCTTCTCTCGGGGTGGGGCAAAGGGGGTTGTTCCGAACATATTTTGCGTAAGTGTTACGCGCCCGATGCCCTGCCGCAACCTCCGCAGGGTTGCCGGCGGACGGCGAGTGAAGACACGACCTAGCCGGCGGTGACGCCGCTGTCGGTGGACAGTACGGCCCCGTTGATGTTGCGTGCCTCGTCGGAAGCCACGAAACACAGGAGCGCGGCGACGTCCTCGGCTTGTGCCATCGGGCGCGGCGTCGTATAGCGCATCATCAGTTCGAAGTCGACGTCCGGCGGCATCTGGTAGCCGCTGACCAAAGGCGTTTCCACTCCGCCAGGGGCGATCGCGTTGACACGCAGCGGGGTTTTGATGAACTCCCAGGCCAGGGAGCGGGTCATCTGTACCAGCGCGCCCTTGGACATGCAGTAGGCCACGGTGTAGGCCTGGCCCATCAGGCCCGCGTTGGACGCCACGTTCACGATATTGCCGTCGGTTTCCAGCAAGTGGGGGATGGCCGCCTGGGACAGGAAGAAGCAGGCGTCGGTGTTGATCGCCATCATCCGCCGATAGTCGACCTCCGAGACCTGGAGCATGTGCTCGGCCCGCGCGACGCCGGCGACGTTGGCGAGAACGTCGAGTCGTGCGTACCGGTCGACCGCTTCGGCCACGGCGGCGAAGCACTCCTGTCGTTGTGCGACGTCGGTGACGCGGCCGACGACTTCGCCGGGAAGCTCGGCCGCGAGGTCGCAGGTCTCCGCCAAGCGGTCGGCGGCGATGTCCAACGCGAAGACGTGGGCGCCTTCGGCGGCCAGCCTCAGCGTCGTGGCCCGGCCGATGCCGGAGGCCGCGCCGGTGACGAGGGCGGTCTTGCCGGCGAAACGGTCGGGGACGGGGGTGAACGGCATGGTCTACTCCTTCAAGTGCCGTCAGGTGGGGTGCAGGACGGGGGCGATTTCTCTGTATGCGAGGTGCGGCGCCCCCGTCGTCTCGCTCGGACTGGGCGCCGCGAACTGCCCCGGATTCAGGCGATGGATGCGGTGGCCTTGCGGTGCTCGGCGACGAGCGCGTCGACGTGGTCGTGGGTGAGGGGACCGCCGAAGTTGGCGATCTTCGTCAGGGGCATGGCCCCGAGCACTTCGCGGATGTTCTCCGGCTTGCCTTCACCCGGTTCGAGGTACGGGGCGATCACCGGGCCCATCAGCTGTGCGCCGACCGGGTCCGCGAGCCACTCGTCGAGGGTGGACATCGCGTCCAGGGCCGGCGCGACCGTGTCCCCCGTGAGGTCCACCAGTTGGCGGGCACGGATGTCGCGGGACGAGAAGCCCACGCGGATCTCGGCCTGACCAGGCTCGATCTTCCAGCGATTCTCGGCGATCGACCAGAAGGCGAAGGCGCGTTCGTCGAGGTGCACGCGTGCCGAGCCGGTCTCGCCGGGCGCGAGGTCGACTTTCGCGAAGCCCTTGAGCTCGTGCAGTGGGCGGTCGATCGAGCTTTCCAGGTCGCGGACGTAGACCTGCACGATCTGCGCGCCGGAGCGGTCTCCGGTATTGGCCACCGGCACCGTGACGTCAAAGGCGTTGTCGCCGGCGGGCACGACGGCGACGTCTCCGAGTTCGAACGTCGTGTAGCTCAGGCCGTGCCCGAAGGGGTAGGCCACGGGCCGGTCGAGGGTGTCGTGGTGGCGGTAACCGACGTAGACGCCTTCGCCGTAGCGGACATGCCGTTCGCCGCCGGGGAAGAACAGGTACGAGGGAGCGTCCTGGAGGCGCAACGGGATCGTCTCGGCGAGTCGACCGGTCGGGTTGGCGAGGCCGAACAGCAGGTCGGCGACGGCCGGCCCGCCGGCCTGGCCGCCCAGCCACGCCTCCAGCAGCGCAGGCGCATGCGCCTGCCAGGGGGCGACCGAGACGGCGGAGCCGTTGGACAGCACGACGACCGTACGCCGGTTCACCTGGTGCACGGCCTCCAGGAGAAGGATCTGATCGGCCGGCAGTTCGAAATCGGTCCGGTCGAAGCCCTCGGATTCGGCGGTGGGCGGCAGGCCCAGAAACAGCACGGCGACTTCCGCCTCACGTGCGGCGCGTACGGCTTCGGCGGTGAGGGCGGCACGGCTTTCGTCGTCGGCCTCCTCGTCGACGCTGAAACCGGGGGCAAACGACACGCGATCCACCCCGGCGAGGGCCGTGATCGCGTCGAGGGCGTTCTCAAGCCGTGTCGGTACCACCTGGGAGCTGCCTGCCCCCTGGCAGCGGGGGGTGCGGGCGAACTCCCCGATGACCGCAATGCGGTGGTCGCCATCCGGGTTGAGCGGAAGCAGGTCGCCGTCGTTCTTGAGCAGTACGGCGCCGGCCGCCGCGGCTTCGCGGGCGATCCGGTGGTGGGTGTCCTCGTCGAACGTGCCGGGTTCGTCCCGTGCCTTTGCCGTGGCGTCCGCGAGGCGGATCACCCGGGCGGCGGCGGCCTGAAGTTGCTCGGCGTCGACTGTCCCCGCCTCGACCGCGCGCACGATCAACTCGTCGCTGTGGGTAGGGGGCATCTCGACGTCCGTGCCCGCGGCGAACGCGCGGACGCGGTCGACGACGGCCACCCAGTCGGACATCACGACACCCTCGAAACCCCATTCCCCGCGCAGCACTTGGGTGAGCAACCAGGTGTTCTCGGTGGCGTAGGTCCCGTTGATCTTGTTGTAGGCGGCCATGACGGTCGCCGGTCGGGCGTCCTTGACGATGTGCTCGAACGCGGCGAGGTAGATCTCCCGCAGCGTGCGCTCGTCGATGTCGGCGCTGATCTGCTGCCGGTCGGTCTCCTGGTTGTTGGCCGCGAAGTGCTTTACCGAGGTGCCCACCCCTTGGGACTGCACTCCGTGCACATACGCCGCGCCGAGTCGCCCGGCGAGGAACGGATCTTCGGAGAAGTACTCGAAGTTGCGTCCGCACAGTGGGTGGCGCTTGATGTTCACACCGGGCCCGAGCAGAACCGACACCCCGGCCGCGCGTGTCTCGCGACCAAGTGCTTCACCGACGCGCCGCAACAGGTCGGTGTCCCACGTGCAGGCCAGTGTCACGGCGGGCGGGAAGCAGGTGGCGGGCGCGCTGTTGCCGATGTTCATCTGGTTGTCGTCGGGTTCGCGACGCAGCCCGTGGGGGCCGTCGGAGACCATCACCGGGGCGATGCCTGCTTCCTCGATCCCTTGGAAGTGCCAGACGTCCTCGCCTGAGGTCAGAGACGCCTGCTGTTCAAGCGTCAGCGTGGCGGCCTTGACGGCGGCGTCGTCCACGGGACGGGTGGTCTCAGTCATAAAGGGGCCTTCGTTGGTCGGGCCGGCGGCCGGCGAGGTTGGTCAGGTCGGACGGTGAGGCGCGCACGACAGCGCGGATCCGTGGAGCGGCGCACCGTTGCGCTGCCCGGCGAACGCGACGACGTGCGGCCTTGGTTCGTCGGTCCAGGCGGCATACCCGGCCCCGTTGAGGTGCAACTTGTCGCGGGTGTACTCAGGGCGAAGTCGCGCCGGGCCGTCCGCGAGGGTGCAGTCGGCCTACGAGGGTGCGGATGCGTCCGCGAGGGTGAGCAGGTGGTTGCGGTCGTCGTCGGAGAGCGGGGCGTACAGGAAGAACTGGCTCATCGGCATGGGAGCGGCCATGCGCAGCAGCCGGGCGTTCTCCTCGGCCTCTTCCTCGTCCTTGGGGGCCGGGGCGGCCGCGCTGAGCCGGGCGGTGAGTTCCGGGCCGACGACCGGATGGGCGAACCACTCGCCGAGCGAGGACTCGATCGTGAGGGGCTGCGCCTCCGGTGCGTCGCCAGGAAGAGTGAGTACGGCCTCCGCCGTGACATCGACGGCGTTGTCGGCGATCTGGATGGTGTACTCGCCGCCGGCGACAGCCCATCCCGACTGCTCGACGTTGTAATAGGCGAACGCCCGTCGGTCGAGCGTGAACGTCACGCGCCGCGACTCGCCCGGTTCCAGGGCGACCTTGGTGAAGGCGCGTAGCTCGCGGGCTGGCCTGCGGACCGGGCCGGCGCAGGTGGCGACGTACACCTGGACGACGTGCTTGCCGGCGCGGGTGCCGGTGTTGGTGACGGTCACGGCGACTTCGGCGGTGTCGTCGCCGGTCAGGGTGGCCTCCAAATGGTCGGTTGCAAAGGTGGTGTAGCTCAGGCCGTGGCCGAACGGGTAGCGGACCGGCAACGCAATGCTGGTGTAGTGGCGGTACCCCACCATGACGCCTTCGCCGTACCGCACGTGCCCCAGCTCGCCGGGGAAGTTCAGGTACGACGGGTTGTCCGCCAGGCGGAAGGGGATCGATTCGGCGAGCCGTCCGGACGGATTCGCCGCTCCGAACAGCAGGTCGGCGAGCGCGCCGCCGCCGGCCTGGCCGAGCAGCCACCCTTCGAGGATCGCGTCGACGTCGTCGTGCCAGCCTTCGAGCGAGACCACGCCGCCGTTGGAGAGGACCACGACCGTGCGACGGGCTGCCGCCGCGACGGCGCGTATCACCTCGACCTGGGCAGCGGGCAGGTCGATCGTCTCGCGGTCGTATCCCTCGGACTCGTCCGCCTCCGCCAGGCCGGCGAACACCACGGCCACATCCGCCTCGCGTGCCGCCGCCACGGCCTCCTCGCGCAGGGCCGCGTCGGTGCCCTTGAGCGTGAACCCCTGGGCGAAGCGCACGGCATCCGGGCTCGACGCGAGCCCCCTGATGGCATCGAGCGCGGCGTCCGTGCGAGTCGCGTTGATGTGCGAGCTGCCGCCACCCTGGTAGCGCGGGGCGGTCGCGAACGCACCGATCACCGCGATCCGCGCGTCTGCCGCCAGAGGCAGAGTGCCGCCGTCGTTCTTGAGCAACACCGCGCACTCTGTGGCGAGTTGCCGGGCGAGGGCGTGATGCGCGTCGACGTCGAAGTCCTCGGTGTTCCCGGACGACGTGGCCTCCGCGCCGGTCGCCTTTGCCGCAAGGGCAAGGATCCGCCGCACGCTCCGGTCGACCACGGACTCGTCCAACTCGCCCGCACCGACGGCCGCGAGCACCGCTGCCTCACCGACACCCCAGTCCATCGGCATGGCCAGGTCCATCCCGGCGGTGAGTGCCGCCACGCGGTCGTGCACCGCGCCCCAGTCGGAGATGACCAGGCCGTCGAACCCCCATTCGTCGCGCAGGACTTCGGTCAGCAGCCAGCGGTTCTCGGCGGCGAACACGCCGTTGATGCGGTTGTAGGAGCACATGACCGTCGCCGGTTTGGCGTCCGTGACCACGCGCTCGAACGCCGGGAAGTAGATCTCGCGCAGCGTCCGTTCGTCGACGTCCGCGCTGACATGGACGCGGTCGTTCTCCTGGTTGTTCGCTGCGAAGTGCTTCAGCGAGGCCCCGACGCCCGCGGACTGTATGGCTCGCACATGTGCGCTGGCCAACACCCCGGACAACAAAGGGTCTTCCGAGTAGTACTCGAAGTTGCGACCGCAGAGCGGCGAGCGCTTGATGTTGACTCCGGGCCCGAGGACGACGTCGATACCGTACGTCCGAGCCTCGCGCGCGACCGCCTCACCGACCTGGGCGGCCACCTCGGGGTCCCAACTGGACCCCACGGCGACCGCGGGAGGGAAACACGTCGCCGGCAGGCTCTCGTTGATGCCCAGATGATCTGCGGCGGTTTGTGGTGGCCGGACCCCATGAGGACCGTCGACGAGCACGATGGGCGGGACGTCTGCCTCGCGGACCGGGTGGCTGGTCGTGTGGTCCCGTCCCGTCAGGATTCTTGCCTTTTGCTCAAGGGGCAGGGCGGCGGGGTCGATGGTCGGCAAGAGGGTCCTTTCGGTGGTTCGATGCGCGCTTTGCGGTTGGGTTTCACACGAGGCAGACGTGCGCCCGGACGGCTTCCCGGAGCGACCGCGCAAGTAGCGCGCGCTACTCGCTCGCAGGCTATGATGTCCGGGTAGCGCGCGCAACATGCGCCGAGCTTTGGAAGGGGAACCCAGTGCCGGATCTGGCCGCCGCCCGACGTGTCACGGCGGTGGACATCGCCAAGGAGGTCGGGGTCTCCCGCGCCACCGTGGGTTTCGTCCTGAACAACACACCGGGCAAAAAGATCTCGGACGCCACGCGCGCCCGCGTTCTCGACGCGGCGGCCCGTCTCGGCTACCAGCCCAACCGCGCCGCGGCCGACCTCGCCCGTGGGCGCAGCAAGATCATCCTGCTGGTTCTGCCCGGTCGGCTCCTCGGATCCAGCCTGCAGGCGTCGCTCGACGAGAGCGCCCGTGTCCTGGCGGAAGCGGGGTATGCGCTGGTGACGCAGACCGGGGGGCCCGGCGGGGCCCCGCCGCTGTGGGAGACCCTGAACCCGGACGTCGTGATCGGATGGACGACCTTCACCGACGACGAAGTGGCGTCCATGCGACTTGCGGGTGTGCGGCGCATCGTGCCGCGCCCCGGGGAGTCGGCACGCTACGACCAGGCGCCTGGTGTCTCCGAAGGCGCGCGGATGCAGGTCGATCATCTGCACGAGTTGGGGCACCGGCGCATCGCGCTGGCGTCGCTCGCCGATTCCCAGATGCTCGAACTCCAGCGCACGCGCGCGGAGGCTGCCGTGCGGCGCGCCGAGGACCTGGGTATGGAGGTGGTGGGGGTGCGCGCGGTCGCCCACGCCGACGGTTCGTCCGCGGACGCCGTGCGCGCATGGGCCGCTGATGGCGTTACCGCGGTTGTCGCGTACAACGACGATGTCGCGGCCACGGTGGCGGGTGCGGCGATCGCAGCCGGCCTGCGCATCCCCGCGGACCTGGCGGTGATCGGACACGACGACAGCCCCATGGCCGAGCTGTTCTACCCGCCGCTTTCGAGCGTGCGGATGGACACGGTTGAAGCCGCCCGCTACCTCGCCGAAGTCGCGCTCCACGAAGCCGACGGTCGCCCCCTGACGTCCACGTGGACCGAACTCGACACGTACGTCGTCGCCCGCAAGTCGACCACCGGTTAACCCGTACGCCGGCAACGCAGCGGTCCGCATTGCCTGTTGCCCCGCGCCCTAACCGTGCGGGGGGCACCACTTTTCGCCTCGTGAGACCGACACCTGACGTCGGCCTGCCCGACGTGAGTCGCCTCGCAAGAGCGCTCTCGGAGGCGCGCAAGTGGCCACGGAGCGGGGACCAATGCCGGTGGTGTTCAGCGTGTCGGCGAGGGCTCCCCGGCCAGGGGCTGCTCGGCCCAGATGGTCTTTCCGGACTGCCGGTATCTGCCGCCCCGGCGGCGGGTGAGCTGAGGTACCAGGAAGAGGCCGCGGCCGCCTTCGTCGGTGCTGCCATCAGCAGCGTGTCGTCGTCGCGTGGGATGTCGGCTGCGGTCTCCCGGCTGGTCGTGGCCTGCTTTGTCCAAGTCCCGGTGTGCGCAGTCGAATCGCTCCGCCGGCTCCCAACCCCCCGCGATCGCTTCGCGCGCTACACGAAGGCGCAGGCGCCGATGGCGCGCCTGGCGTCCTCGAGGATGCGCATGAGCGCGAGCGAGGCTTCCAGGGGCACAGTCGCGCTCTCCGTGTGGCCTTGCAGCACTCGATCACGAACTTCATAAGCTTGCGCGACGAACGCGGCATCCGAACTGTCGATCAGATGCTGCTCTTTGCGTCCATCTCGCAAAACGGTGATGCGCGTCGCCGCGTGGAACGGTGGCGCAATGACGATTTCGCCCGCGGAGCAGACGATGCGGCCCCTCATGGGCAGCCATTGGGTGAGCGACGTACGCAGATCGGCTTCGGCTCCGTTCGGCCACGTCATATGGAGCTCGGCGTGGGCGTCGAGGTCGTTCGCGGACAGGGTGCCGGTCACGGTGGTCGATGTCGGCTCGCCGAGCAGCAGGTACGCCAGAGCCACCGGATAGATGCCCAGGTCCAGCAGTGCGCCGCCACCGCGCTGCGGGTCCCACAGGCGGTGTGTGGGGTCGTAGGGCTGGGGAAATCCGAAGGTGGCCTCGATTGTGCGGACTTCGCCGAGCGCACCGCTGTCGATGATGGAGCGGGCCTTCTGGATCAGCGGGTTGAACCACATCCACATCCCCTCCATGAGAAACACTTTCGCGGCGCGTGCCTGCGCGACAAGGGCATCGGTCTCGGCGAGGCTGGCGGTGAGGGGTTTTTCGCAGAGGACCGCCTTGCCGGCGGCGATGGCGAGTTCCGCGACGGAGCGGTGCTGGGCGTGCGGGGTGGCGACGTAGACGGCCTGCACAGCGGGGTCGCCCACGAGTTCGGCGTAGCTCCCATAGGCGGCGGGGGCACCGAGTTTGGACGCCAGGCTCTCGGCTCTCGCCAGGTCCCGCGAGCCCACCGCCGCGATGCTCATGCCGGGCTGCCGGGTGATGATCGCGCCCACTTGCTCGGCGATCGTGCCGGTTGCCGCCACGCCCCAGGAGAAGCTTCCGGATTCAGCGCTCACGGTGTGCCCTTCGGTCGGCCGAACTCGCTTGCAGGGGTAGGCGGCTGCGCATGATGGTTGCGCGCGCTACTTGGGCATCGTAGCCTACCGGTGGTTAGCACGCGCTACCCGCGGAGATTGCTGCCGCCACGCGGCCTCGCCGGGAACGACCACCGACAAGTGAAGGCCATCTGAATGAACACACACATCCGTGCATCGGCCGGTCAGGAACCGTGGGACGCGCCCGAACTGACGTCCGTGAACCGCTTGCCGATGCATGCCGTGCCGCACCCCGAGCGAATGCCCCTCGACGGGGTCTGGGACTTCCAACTCCTGTCCGGTCCCCGGGCGGAACGCGCCGCCACATGGCAGAGCATCGACGTTCCCGGGCTGTGGACGATGCAGGGCACGGAAGATCGGCCGCACTACACGAACATCGCCATGCCGTTCGACGCGCCGTACCCGCACCCGCCCCGGGAGAACCCGACCGGTGTCTACCGCCGTCGGTTCACCGCGGGGGACTGGGCCGACCGACGTGTGGTCCTGCACGTCGGCGCGGCGGAAAGCGTGCTGCTGGTCCGGCTCAACGGGGTGGATGTCGGGGTGAGCAAGGACTCGCACCTGGCGGCGGAGTTCGACGTCACCGACCACCTGTGCGCCGGCGACAACGAGCTCGAACTCACCGTCGTGAAATGGTCCGACGCCAGCTACATCGAGGACCAGGACCAGTGGTGGCACGGCGGCATCCCACGCTCCGTGTACATCTACACCACCGGCACGACCTACCTCGCGGACCTGCAGGCGGTTGCCGACTTCGACCCGACGAGTGGCAAGGGCGCCCTCTCCGTCACCGTGGACGTCGCCGAACGGTTTGGCCCCGTCCCCGAGGGATGGACGGTGCGTGCGCGCCTCGTCGCTCGGTCCGAACCCGCCGAAGCGCCGGTTCCTCCGACGCGCTTGCTGGTCGTGCCGCCCCGGGAGCGCCCCGGAAACCACCCGGACGAGCCGCCGTTGTCTCAGGTCCCTGACGGCGTGCTCGACCTGTTGACCCTCTTCCCGGCGGGTGCATCGCTGACGGACCAGGAGCAGGCGATCGCACGCCTGGTCCACGAGAGCGCATTCCCGCCCAGGGGAGGGCTCGTCCGTCTCCATGCCGCGGACCTCGACGTCCGGCCATGGTCCGCGGAAGACCCGCATTTGTACCCGATGGACGTCGAACTCGTCGCCCCGAGCGGGGAGATCGCCGAGCGAGCCACGATCAGGGTGGGGTTCCGGCGGGTGGAGATCCGCGGCCGGGACCTCCTGGTCAACGGCCGCCGCGTGTGGATCCAGGGCGTCAACCGGCACGACTTCAACCCCCGTACCGGCCGGGTGATCTCGCACGAGCAGATGGCGTCGGAACTGGCGTTGCTCAAGCGGTTCAACGTCAACGCGGTCCGCACTTCGCATTACCCGAATGACCCCGCCTTCCTGGACCTGTGCGACGAGTACGGCTTGTACGTCGTCGACGAGGCGAACATCGAGGCGCACGGCCACGCCGCCACAGTGTGCGAAGACCCCCGATACCTGAGCGCCTTCGTGGACCGAGTCTCGCGCATGGTGCGCCGGGACAAGAACCACGCGTGCGTGATCATGTGGTCGCTCGGCAACGAGAGCGGCTACGGCGTCAACCAGGACGCCGCCGCGGGGTGGGTGCGGTCGTACGACCCGACGCGCCCGCTGCACTACGAAGGGGCGGTCGCCGCCGACTGGCACGAAGGTCACCGCGCCACCGACGTGGTCTGCCCGATGTACCCCACTCTGGACGCCCTCCGGGCGTACGCCGAACACCCGCGCGCCGACCGGCCGGTGATCCTGTGCGAGTACGCGCACTCGGAGGGCAACTCCACCGGCGGACTCGCCGACTACTGGGACCTGTTCGAATCCACCCCGGGCCTCCAGGGCGGATTCGTCTGGGAGTTCGCCGACCACGGTCTCGACCCCGACGGGGATGGCCGCCACCGCTACGGCGGCGATCTCGGGGACCTGCCCAACGACGGCACCCAGTGCATCAACGGCCTGGTCTTCGCCGACGGAAGCCCACAGCCCGCGCTCTACGAGGCCCGCCACCTCTTCGCTCCGGTGCGGGTGGTGTCCGCGAGGGCCGAAGCGCAGCAAGGGCGGGTGGTCCTGCGCAACCGCCAGGCCTTCCGTGACCTGTCGAACCTGTTGGTCGAACTTCAGGTCGAAACCCTCACCGGCCCCGGAAGCGTCGTGACGCTTCCGTCTCCGGCGATCCCTCCCGGCAGCGAAGGGGCAGTGGAACTCCCGCCTTCGGTGGTCGCCGCGCTGGTCGAACCGGACGCGGTCGCGCTCACCTTGACGCTACGTCTCGCGGACGCCGAACCCTGGGCGGTCGAGGGTACGGAGATCGTCCGCCTTCAGGTGCCGCTGGGCATACCAGCGGCGCTACCTACGGTCGGCATCCCCGCGGGCCGTGTACCTGTCGACGAAGAAGGGTTGCTGACACACCCTTTGCTCAGTGCGCCGCCCACCCTGTCCTTGTGGCGGGCGCAGACCGACAACGACCTGTCACCCTCCCTCGACCGGCGCGCCGTTCGCTCCGGGCTCTTCCACGTCACCCGCACCCTGGCGGACCTGACAGTCACGGGCCCGACCGCGACCCTCGTCAGTCATTACACCGCGGCCTACGGCGCGACGATCACACACCGCCAGCACATCACCGCGGTCACGGATACCTGCTTCCGGCTCGCCGAGACGATGGTCGTCCCCGACGAGCTGGATGACATTCCCCGGCTCGGGATCACCTTCGCCACGATCCCCGGTTTCGAGCAAGCCTCGTGGCTGGGTCTCGGACCCCACGAAGCGTACCCCGACCGCAAACGCTCCGGCCTGCTGGGCCGGTTCACTTCCTCGGTCGACGAGCTGGCCGTGCCATACCTGCGTCCGCAGGAGAACGGCGGCCGGGCCGACGTCACCGAACTCGTCCTCACCGCCGAGACGAACCAGCGCATCACCGTCACGACGGACCGGCCCGTGCAGATGAACGTCTCCCACTTCCAGCCCGCCGATCTGGAGAACGCGCGGCACACCTGGGAACTCAAGCCGCGCCCTGAGACTTTCGTCCACCTCGACCTCGCCCACCGCGGACTCGGCACCGCCGCGGTCGGCCCGGACACGCACCCGAACCACCGCCTCCGTGCCGGGGAGTACCACTGGACCTGGCAACTCGAACTCGGGTGACGCCAAATCATGCGCGAAGCGGTGCCCCTCCGACTCGGAGCGGCACCGCTTCGCGTCTGCGGTGGTGAAGTCGTGCTGTTCCCAGCGGTGCTACGACTTCAAGCCGAGGCGGTCCACGAAGATGACGCGGGCGTTGTAGTGCTCGACACCCGTGACCTTGTCGTTGTATCGGCTCGGGGTCGACGGCCCAGATCTGGGTGAGCACGGCCGGGTAGTCCCGCTGCACCGCGTACTTGACGATGTACCGGCCGATCTCCAGCGGCTCGATCCGCATCGAGACGTTCTGGAACTCCTTGAGCCGGCTCAGCATGAACTTCGCGACCGCGACCGAGGACGGGTTCTGCGGCACCACGTACGTGAAGTCGACCTTCTTGCCCTCGGCTGCGAGTTCGTCGAACAGGCGCTGCGCCTCGGCCTTGTTCTGCGGCGCCTGGGTGTCCGCCGGGTCGGTGAAGGCGCCGGTCGAGCCGAAGACGCTCTTCGCGGGCTTGTACCCGTTGTCGAGGGTCTTGGGGATTTCCGCGGGGTCCAGGGCAAGGGCAACTGCTCGTCGGGCGCGCAGATCGTTGAACGGCGGACCTGACCGGGGTGCCGCCCGCGCTGATCGTCACGACGCAGTACGACATGGGGCGCGACGACGCTCACGCGTACGCGGGATTGGTCACCAAGGCAGGCGGCACGATCGAGGTCCTTGAGT
Organism: Streptodolium elevatio; assembly: GCF_053592165.1. Classification (NCBI taxonomy): domain Bacteria; kingdom Bacillati; phylum Actinomycetota; class Actinomycetes; order Kitasatosporales; family Streptomycetaceae; genus Streptodolium; species Streptodolium elevatio. Next base: position 8,641 of record NZ_JBSFVE010000026.1, on the reverse strand, counting down.
CAAGGGCGCGGTGCACGGCTTCCTCTCCTAGTACGCGCAAGTGCCCGCCTCGTTGGACGCGCTCGACCAGGCCTGCGACGCGCTGCGTGCCGCCCGGGCCGCACGGTCTCCACGTGCGTGTTCCGCCTCAGGCTGCCGGTTCGGCGACCGGAGTGCGGGGCTCGGGATCGGCGTCAGGCGCCTTGCCTCCGGTGGCCGGGGTGCGGCCCGAGCGCATCAGTACGGCGATCACTGCGCCCAGCGCTCCCGCCGCGGCCACGGCCCACAGCGACATCGTCCAGCCGGTGTCGGTGTACACCTGCGGAATGTCGCTCGTCACCGTTCCCTGACCGGTCGGACTGGGGGACGTCATCTGGAACGTGTTCGCGGACAGGATGGCGGTGATCGCGGCTGTGCCCACCGCGGCGCCGAACGACTGGGCGACCGCGAGCATGCCCGCGCCGATCGCCGATTCCCGCTCGGGGACCGTCTCGACGATGAGGTTGTTGGCCGCCGAGTAGTAGAAGCCGAAGCCAATGCCGTAGATGCCGTAGAAGATCAGCACGGTCACCCAGTCGCCGTGCCGCAGCGCGAGGAGCGCCGAGGCTCCCGCCATGATCGCCATGCCCGCGATCAGCGGGCTGCGCAGGCCCGAACGACGCCCCCAAAGCCCGGCCGCGGGCCCCGCCGCCATGCTGGTGACCGCCATTCCGATGGTGATGTGCGCGGCGAACGCGAGCAGGCTGAACCCGAGGGCGTAGCCGAGATCGCCCTGGAAGGTGATGGCCTGGCGCATCACCTCGACGGGTTGGCCGGCGGCGGCCGCGGCGCCCTGCAGGATCTGGTTCTTGATGGCTTCGCCGTCGGTCTGCGCCATGTACGGGACGATGTAGCCGATGCCGCCGATCACCATGTTGGAGAGGAAGCCGACGGCCAGAACCATCGAGACCTTCGGGGAGCGAAGCAGACGCGGATTCATCATCGGCATAGGCGTCTTGGTCTCCCAGACCGCGAACAGGGCAAGGACGACCGCGCCGGCGGCCAGGTAGCCCCAGGCGCTCGGGCGTCCCCAGCCCCACACCTGGCCGTTGCTCAGGTACACCAGGGCGAGTGCCACGCCGCCGCCGAGCAGGATCGCGCCGGGCCAGTCGAGGCGCTCGCGCACGCGAACGCTGCTTTCCGGTACGACCAACCACATCAGCGGGATGATGACGGCGCCGTATACGACCAGGAACCAGAACAGCGAGCGCCAGCTGTAGTGGTCGGTGAGCGCCCCACCCACGAACGGGCTGAGGATGCCGGAGAAGCCGAACCCGGCGGCCAGCGCGCCGACTGCGATCGGGATGTGACGACGGGGCAGTAGGTCGCGGATCAGGCCGACGGCGATCGCGGTCATCGCGAACGCGGTTGCCTGCAGCGCCCGGCCGAGCAGGAACAGTGCCCAGGAGTCGGTCACGGCGCACAGGACCGAGCCGGCCAGGAAGCTGACGCTGCACTGGAGCATCACGCGGCGCTTGCCGTACAGGTCGGCGAGCTTGCTGACGAGCGGGGTGGTGGCCCCGCCCACCAGGGCGATGATGATCACCATCCAGCTCAGGTTGCTGCCGACCTCGGGCCACGTCGTGCCGACCTTCTGCACCGCCGGCAAGACCATCGCGTACTGGAGGGGCACGACCTCGGCGAACAGGATGATGACCGCGGCGACGGAGATGATCCGTCGCGTGGACGCGCCGTCCAGGCGGTCGACACCCGCCGTTCCGGTGCTTCTGTCGTCCGGTGGTTCCGTGGTGCGTTCGTTGCCGGCCATGGATCCTCTTCTCGGCGGCGCACGAGGCGCCCGCCGCGGACCGGCGGGGGTCGTACGCGTCGCGTGTTCAGGGAGATTTCGCGCCCCGGAAGGGCTACCGGGACAAGCCAGATGTGCGGTCGGCGTTGATGCCGACGACCCCGAGGGCGCCGAGAAATTAACATATGTAATACGCAAAATGAAGGGCGCTTCAGGAGCTGCCCTGTCCGGACTTTGCGTGGCAGCCGCCAACGTGGTCGCCACGACGCCGTGGCGTCGGCGGGTCGCGCTGCCGGGCGGCCTCGGCGATGCGCATGTCTGGCCCATCGAAGGGAGATCGTCTATAAGTGTAACGCGTACGTAAAACGAGGAGTCCGCAGTGGGATGCAGGTCTTCGTGCATACGAACGTACTTGCCTGCGGGCTTCCGGCGTTCGGCCTGCACATCGAACTGCAGTGGCACGTACCGACTTAGAGATGCAGAACCCGTTCCGTTGTGTACTCGGATCAGAGGAGCCAGACATGTACGACCTTGACGGCCGCGTCGCGCTGATCACCGGTGCCGCTCAAGGGCAAGGAGCCGCAGAGGCGCGTATGTTCGCGCGGTGCGGTGCCCGGGTGTTGCTGGCCGACATCCAGAAGGATGCGGTGGCGGAGCTGGCCGCGGAGCTGGGTGACCGCGCGGCGTACGTGCGCCACGACGTCAGCGACGAGATGGACTGGACGGCGGCGGTCGAGGCGGCCGTGTCCCGGTTCGGCCGACTGGATGTCCTGGTCAACAACGCCGCCGCCATGCGCCTGGTGGCCATCGAAGACGAATCCCCCGACGCCTTCCGCCGCATCCTCGACATCAACCTCGTGGGCACGTTCCTCGGCATCCGCGCCGTCGCCCCGACGATGCGTTCCGCGGGGGGAGGAGCAATCATCAACGTGGCCTCGGCCAGCGGAGTCCAGGGCCAGGCGTGGGCCTCCGCCTACTCGGCCTCCAAATGGGGGGTACGCGGACTCACCCGCACCGCGGCGCTTGAGTTGGGGCCCGCCGGAATTCGGGTCAACGCCCTGGTGCCGGGGCCGATCCGCACCGCGATGCTGCCCGGGGACCGCAGCGGCGCCGAACAGGACACCCGGTTCGGCGGGCTCCCGCTCGGCAGGGCGGGGGAAGTCGACGAGATCGCGCACATGGTGGCGTTCCTCGCCTCGCCCGGCGCCTCGTACATCACCGGCGCCGACTACTATGTGGACGGTGGCTTCACCGCGGGACCGGCCGCGTCGCCGCGTCCCACCGCGCCGATGATCTTCCACTGACCTGTTGCGCGCGGCGATGCGGCCGTCGGGGCGCGTACCTGAGGTCACACGCGGTCCGCACCGATGCGGCGCGGTGAAAGGGACGAAGGATGACTCAGGTATCAGGAAGCGCTCCCACACGTGGGCGCGGTCGTCCGGCACGCCTGTCCCGCGACCAGATCGTCGACGCCGCGGTTGCGTTGGTCTACGAGGACCCGGCCACTCCACTGACCATCAAGCGGGTGGCGGAGGCCGCGGACTCGGCGCCGATGGCCTTGTACCGGTATTTCCCGGACCGCGACGACCTGTTGCACGCGGTCGCGGACCGCGTCGCGACGGGTATGAGCTTCGAGCCGCCCGTCGGCGCGTCGTGGCGGGAGCAACTGCGCAACTGGATGACCATGAGCATGGAGTACCTGCGGCCCTACCCGCAGCTGCTGCCCTACATCGCCTCTACACGCCAACCGGCGTGGCTGCCGTCCTTCGTCCTCTTGACGGAGATGCTCGAGCCGTTGTCCCTGGGCGAGCAGGATCTGGCTTTGGCGATCACGCTCATCGGCACGACCATCGTCGGGCAGGCCACCCTGGCCAGTAAGAGGAGGCCGATGTCCGACATGCTCCCGACACTGCGCCAAGCTCTCGACAAGGCGAGTGCGGACGAACAGGTACGTGTGGCGCCGATCCTCGACGCGTTGCCGGCCGCGTTCGGACGCCTGGATGACGTGGTCATCGAGTCCACCATCGCCGCGGTCGAGGCGCTGAGTCCCAAGGGGGGCGGGGCGGGCCGCGCGTCGAAGCGGGGCCGCAAGGGCCCGATGAACCCGCTTTTCAGTAACCCCTCGCCGGCGTAGTACTTCGGGGAGTCCGATCGGCGCATCGGCGGAGTTGACGCGCCGATCGGACATTCCACACCCGGCGCCGGGGTCAAGCCAGGTCGGGCGGGGTCGCGGGGCGATCCATCGTGAACTCGCGCCGTCGAATGCGCCATCCGCCAGGAGTACGCACGACGTGGTCGACGAATCGCCCCGTGGTGTTGACCCTGCCGCTGTCCCCCGCGCCGGTCCGGATCATGCCGAGCATGTAGTAGTGCACGGCAGCGCCTTCCGGCGTCGGTCGGATCCACATGTTCGTCACCACGTGCCAGGCGTGACCCGCGGTCCAAATCCCGGTGTCGCGGGCGTGCAGGATCTGCGCTGCGAGACCGTTGTACTCGCCCACGCCGACGAGTTCGGTCACCACGTCGTCGGTGAAGACCTCGGAAAACCGCTCGTACTCGGCGTAGTCGGAGAAGTGGCAGAACTTCGCGGGCAGTTCGGCGATCTCCAGACGGTCCGCCGCAGACAGCTCCGTCGGCGGCGCCGAACGGGCGCTACTGGTTGCGGTCATCAGGCGGTCGCCACGGGATTGCGCAGCGGGTCGCCCATCCGTGCGTACGCCTCCGCCATGCTCCCGCCCACAAACTGCTCCCAGGCGTCGCTTCCGACGTCCGAAAGTTCGCCGCGCCAGAATTCGACGGGTGCCAGGCTGCCTTCAAAATGCGGCATGTCGGAGGAGAAGACCGCGACATCGGGAAGGCTCTCGAACAGGTCGACGGGGGATTGGGCGGCCTGGGGCAGCGGACTGACGCGGACGTTGCGTTGCACGTATTCGCTGGGCTTCAGGGGCAGTTCGTACGGACCGAGCAGGGCGGCCGAGCCGGGCGCCGCCCGCCCGTCCATGTTGGCGACCGCGAACGGCAGCCAGTCGATGCCGGTCTCGCACAGCAGGACGGTCAACGCGGGATGGCGTTCGAACACGCCGCCGAAGACCAGCGCGTTCAGGTAGACCTGGGCGGCCTGGAAGGACTGACTGGTGCTCATCCGCGTGATCAGCGCCGGGTCCTGGGTGTTGGCGTACGCGGGGTGATAGCGCGGCGGCATCATCCCGACGTGGAGCACCGCGACCATGCCCAGGTCCGTCGCCGCCGACCAGACCTTGTCGAACTCGGGGTGGTACGGCGGGATGTTGTTGCTGAATTCGGTGGTGACGTGGAAGGCGCGGCTGCCGAGCGCGCGCATCCGCGCCATCTCGGAGACCACCCAGTCGAGGTCGTCGAAATGCGTCACCGTCACCGGCAGGAGTCGGTCCCGGTGTGCCGACAGCGCTTCACTGAGATGGGTATTGAGCGCCCACGCGGTGTCGCGGGCGAGCGCGGGATCGCGCAGGCAGGCCATGAGCGTGTACCCGGCGCCGCTGATGACGTTCTGCAGGGCTATGCCCTGGGCGTCGAGCGCCGCGATCCTCGCGTCGCCGTCGACCGAAGGGTGTTGGCAGTGACCGTTGATGGTCGCCGGGCCGTCCTCGGGGTACATCGCGCGAAGGAACGGCGTCACCAGCCGGTCCAGGGGTACGCGTTCGGACGACGGGGCAAACGGACGGATCCCGTCGGAGACGAAGTACGCGAAGTGCTCGGGGCTGCGGAGCGCGAACTCCGGCTCGTGCTCCGGAAGGAGATCGGGCAGCCGCCGCTTGAGCGAGGGGAAGGCGTCGAGCCAATCCGGCGCCGGTTCGAAATGAGAGTCGACGTCATAGACGATCACGGCGGAATCCCTCCTGCAACCCAGATTTAGCGTGGACGTTACGCTAAACACGTGGACGTCACAATGCCTGTGGTGGAGCCTGTTTCAGGCTGACGCCCGCGTGCTCAGGCCGACCGGACACTGTGGACATAATGTCCAGTCAGTTGATGCTCCGTGGTTCGAACCCAGAGCTTGTGCGTGAGGAGCTGCCGTGTTCGTCGCATCCGATCCCCGCTACCCTCTGCTCCCGCCGGAACTCGCTGCGATCATGCAAGCGACCCCGGCGTCCGGGCAGGTCACCGCAGAGACCCTCGCCACGACCAGGGCACGCGCCGTCGCGGGGATGACCGGGCAACCGCGACCCGCGGTGCACACGATCGTCGACCGCGCGATCCCGGGACCTGTAGGACCGGTGCCCATTCGGGTGTACAAGCCTGGACCAGGCGCGGGCTTCCCCGTCTTGGTTTTCGCGCATGGCGGCGGGTGGGTCATGTGTGACCTGGAGACGCACGACGCGCTCTGCCGGGAGATCGCCAACCGTGCGGGAGTGGTTGTCGTCGCCGTGGACTACCGCCTTGCGCCCGAGCATCCGTTTCCGGCTCCCCTGGAGGACTTCTATGCGGCGGCGACTTGGGTCGTGGAGAACGCTCGCCAGGTAGGTGGAGACCCGAACCGGGTGGCCGTCGGCGGGGACAGCGCCGGTGGCAACCTCGCGGCGGCGGTCTGTCTGCTCGCCCGGGACCGCGGTGGACCACGCTTCTCGATGCAGTGGATGGCGTACCCAGGCCTTGACGGGGTATCAGAACGCGAGTCATGGACAACGTTCGCCGAGGGGCCGTTGCTCTCCGTGTCGAACGCCCGAGCCATGTGGCGGATGTATGCCGATGGTACGGATCTTCGTGAGCCGTACATCTCCCCACTGCACGCCGAGACTCTTGAGGGCCTGCCCCCGGCGCTCATCGTGGCGCCGGGCTACGACCACGGGCACGACGACGCGGTGGCATACGCCAAGGCGCTCGAGGCGGCCGGCGTCCCGGTGACCTTCCATTCGTTCGAGGGCCTGTGCCACGGCTTCCTGTCGTACTACGCGCAGGTGTCGGCATGCTCGGCAGCGCTGGACTACTGCTGTGATGTCGTGCGCACGGCACTCACGGCTCCCCGCCTGCCAGAAGGTGCACCGGGCAGACACGGTGACCAGTGAATGGATGCAACATCAAGACACGTGTCTCGTCGGGACCGTACGCTGGCGGTATGCCTGCCTCGACCCACCCATCGTCCGAGTCCAAGGGACGCTCGCCGAGCCTGGACATGCGCGCCCGGCAGAAGATCTACACGCGCCAGCGGCTGATCGCAGCGGCGAGCAACCTGTTCGAGACAAAGGGCTATGAGGCCACTACGGTCGACGACATCGTGGCCGAGGCCGGGGCGGCCCGAGCAACGTTCTACCTGCACTTCACCGGCAAACCCGACATCGTCGGCGCGCTGGCCGACCGCATCTGGGCGGACACCGAAGCAAAGTTTGCCGCATTCGGGGAGCTACCCGACTGGTCACATGCGACAATTCGGGCTTGGCTCGAAGCGTACCTCAGCGAAGGCGAAGTGAATCGCAAGGCGCTGGGTATCTTCGCGGAACAGCTGCCGCACACGCTTCGTCGCCAACACCAGGACCACGTGACCAAGTTCGTGGCATTGCTCATGACGCCGCCCGAGCGCTGGGCGCACTTCTCGAAGCCAGAAGGAAAGCGCCGTGCCTACCTGCTGATCACGCAGCTGGGGACGTTCATGCCGTCCTGGATGGCGGGCCGCTGGACGCGCGAGCGTTCCGCGATGCTCGACACCCTGACAGCTGTGTGGCGCAACACTCTTGAGGCCGAGCGGCTCTGAACAAAGCGAAGGCGTTGGTCGCCCGCCCCCTGCACGGGCGACCAACGCGGTTCAGGAACCCGCGGCGGCCGATTCGATGGCGGCGAGCAGGTCCGGCGTCAGCTCGGTGAGCGCCTCGGCATTGGCGGCGACCTGCGCGGCGGACGTGGCGCCTACGAGTACGGACGGCACTGTCGGCTGCGCGGCGAGCCACGAGAGCGCGGCTCCCACCATGGTGAGGCCCGCCTTGTCGGCCACCTTGCGCAGGCGCTCGACGGCCGCGAAGTTCTGCGGTGTGGCCACGGAGGTGAAGTACGGCAGCGAAGCGAGCCGCGAGCCCTCGGGATAGTCGGCGCCTTGCCGGTACTTGCCGGTCAGCAGCCCCGACGCCAGCGGGAAGTAGGGGATGACGCCGACACCGAACTGAGCGGCGGCGGGTACGAGTTCCCGCTCGGCGTCGCGCGTGAGGAGGTTCCATTCGGCCTGGACGGCGACGAACTGCCCGAGATTGTTGGCGCGTCCCACGTGGACGGCGTCCGCGAGCTGCCAGGCGGCCAGGTTGGATGCGGCCGTGTAGCGCACCTTACCGGCGCGTACCAGATCGTCCATCGCGTGCAGGGTCTCGTCGATCGGTGTTTCCGGGTCCGGGTAGTGCTGGTAGTAGAGGTCGATGTAGTCCGTGCCGAGCCGACGCAAGCTGTCCTCGCAGGCCCGGATGATGTGTCGCCGCGACGACCCGCCACCGTACGGTCCAGGCGCGATGGGGGCCCCGAATTTCGACGCGATGACGACGTCGTCTCGGCGGCCGCCGAGAGCCTTGCCGAGGAGTTCCTCGGACTGTCCCTCGGCGTAGATGTCCGCTGTGTCGAACAGGGTGATGCCGGCGTCCAGGGCGGCGTCGACCACTTCGGTCGCGGCGGCCTGGACGATCTTCATGCCGAAGTTGTTGCACCCCAGCCCGAGGGACGACACCTTGAGGCCCGAGCGGCCGACGCTTGAGTACTGCAACACGTGCTCCTTGATCAATGGTGGAACGGGTCGCCCCCGAGATCACTCGGCGGCGAGGTGGCCGTAGAGGCCACGTAGTTCGCGTTTGAGGATTTTGCCGCTGGGGTTTTTGGGGAGGGTGTCGGTGACGACGATGTATTTGGGGACTTTGAAGCCGGCGAGGT
>NZ_JBSFVE010000025.1:0-116537 GCF_053592165.1 Streptodolium elevatio | reverse complement strand
TTGGTCAGGCCGCGGTAGGGGGTGACCACGCCCTTGGGGCGACCGGTGGTGCCGGAGGTGTAGATGACGTACGCGGGGTGGTCCAGGCGATGCGCGTCCGCCCGGGTGAAGCCCGGACGCTCCGCATCCGTCAGATCCGCACCCGAGAACGCCGCGACGAAGGCGGCCACTTCGGGCGCGTCCAGCAGCAGCGGTTCCGCGTCCTCGGGCAAGCGGTCCGCGGACGCCTCGGCGGCCAGCACGCACACCGGCCCGGTGTCCTCCAAGAGGAGGGCCAGGCGCTGTGCGGGCAGGTCGAGTTCGAGGGGCAGGTACGCGGCGCCGGTCTTCAGCACCGCGAACAACGCCGCCACCATGTCGGGCGTACGCGCAAGTCCCAGCGCGACCACGCGCTCCGGCCCCGCGCCGTGCGCCTGTAGCAGGCGGGCGATGCGGTTGGCGCGTTCGTTGAGTTCGCGGTAGGTCCAGGTGACCGCGTCCGGGGTGTCGGGTCGGAACACCAGGGCCACCGCGTCCGGTTCGGCGGCAGCCTGCTCCTCCAGCATCTCCGCGATCGTCACGTCGGGCAGGTCGTGCGCGCTGTCGTTCCAGGCCACCAGGACCTGCGCCGACTCCGCGTCGGAGAGCAGTTCGTAGTCGCCTATGCGGCGGTCCGGTGCCTCGCCGACCAGTTCCAGCAGGCGTACCAGCCGGGCGAGCAGGGTCTCGGCGGTCTCCGCGTCGAAGAGGTCGGCGGCGTACTCGATCGCGACCTCCAGCGGCCCGACCGGGGCGCCGGTGTCGCTGGTCTCGCGGAACACGAAGTCCAGATCGAACTTCGCGGTGGGCGGCGTGAACCGCGCCCCTTCGACCGCCAAACCGGGGAAGTCGACCGTTCCCACGGCCTGGTTCTGGTAGCCGACCATGACCTGGAACAGCGGGTTCCGGCCCTGCGAGCGCACCGGGTTGAGGGCCTCGACCAGCCGCTCGAACGGCAGGTCCTGGTGCGCGAACGCGCGCAGGTCGGTCTCGCGCATCCGGGCGAGGAGTTCGGCGAATGTGGGGTCGCCCGACACATCGGCCCGCGCCACCACGGTGTTGACGAAGAACCCGATCAGGTCGCCGAGCGTCTCGTCGTCGCGGCCCGCGACCGGGCTGCCGAGGGGGATGTCGTCCCCGGCGCCCAGGCGGTGCAGCAGCAGCGCCACGGCGCTCTGGAACACCATGAACGAACTCGCCCCCGAGGCACGGGCGATGGCCCGCAGCCGGTCGGCCGCATCCGCGGGCAGCATCGCTTCGACGGTGCCGCCGCGGTACGTGGCCAGCGTCGGCCGCGGGCGGTCCGTCGGCAGCGGCACTTCCTGTGGCATGCCCGCGAGTTCCTCGCGCCAGTAGGCGAGTTGCCGGGCGTGCAAGCTGTCCGCGTCGTCCGGGTCGCCGAGCAGGTCACGCTGCCAGAGGGTGAAGTCCGCGTACTGGACCGGAAGGTCGTCCCAGTCGGGCGGGCTGCCCGCGTGGCGAGCGGCGTACGCGGCCGCCAAGTCGTGGGCGAAGGGCCGCAACGACCACTCGTCGACCGCGATGTGGTGGAACACCGCAAGGAGCACGTGCTCGTCCGGGGCCGTCGTGAACACCGAGACGCGCAAGGGCGGATCGGCGGCCAGGTCGAACGGTCGGCGCACGGCTTCGGCGACGAGGGCGGTGACGCGCGTCTCGGTGTCGACGCCGCTGCCGCATGCGCCGCGGGTGTTCTCGCTACCGGAGTCCTGCGCCGACACGAACTCGACGTCGAACGCCGGGTGATCCGCGGACACCAGGTGCTGAGCGAGATGGTCGCCCGGGTCCCCGCCGGCCCCGGGAGCCTCCACACAGACCGTGCGCAGCGCTTCGTGCCGCGCCGCGACGTCGCGGACCGCGGCCCGCAACGCCTCGGTGTCCAACGCGCCGCGCAGCCGCACCGCGACCGGCTCGTGGTAGGCGGTGCCCGCGTCCGCGAACTGGCCGAGCAGCCACAGGCGGCGCTGCGCGTACGAGAGCGGCACGTGCTCGGGCCGCGGACGCGGCGCCGGCACGGGACGCGCGTCCGACGCGTCGCGGTCGCCGAGCGGCCCCATGCGCTCGGCGAGCGCGGCCGGGTTCGGGGCGCCGAACACGTCCCGGATGCTCAGCTCCACGCCCAGTACCGAACGGGCCTTGGCGGTCAGCCGCGCGGCGAGCAGCGAGTGGCCGCCGAGATCGAAGAAGTCGTCGTCGGCGCCGACGTCCGCGACGCCGAGCACCTCGGCGAACAGCGCGCACACCGCCTTCTCCTCGGCGGTCTCCGGAGCCCGCCCGGCGGGGCGTACCGCCGCCTCGGGAGCGGGCAGCGCGCGCAGGTCCAGCTTGCCGTTGACGGTCAGCGGCAGCCGGTCGAGCACCACGAAGGCGCTCGGCACCATGTAGTCCGGCAGGCGCTCGCGCAGGTACTCGCGCAGGCGCGGTACAAGCGTCCCGGCTTCGCGCGTCGCGGCCGGATTGTTGGTGTACGCGGCCAGCGTGGGCCTGAGCACGCCGGGGGTGTACGGCGCGACCGCGCGGGCGGCCACCCGGTCGGGGGTGAACACCGCCTCGCAAGTGCCGTCCGGATGCGCGGACCACGTGACCGCCACGTGGTGGCCGTGCCGCGCGCCGAGCACGTACAGGTCCTCCGGCTCGACCGCCTCCGGACGCCGCCGGTCCCGGGCCTCGCGTGCCTCGGCGACGGTGCCGCCGCCCGCGAGCACCCCGGCGGCCGCGGCCTCCCCGACGAGACGGGCGTTGGGGATGCCGGTCACCCGCAGTGACACCGGCGCGCTGCCGCGTCCTCCGGCGACTTGCGGGCTTTCGGACGCGGCGCCGGTCGCCAGGCGGTCGGCGAGGTCCGCCAGTCCGGTGTCGGACCAGGGGACTTCGGTGGCCTCCGGGACGGCCGCCCCGGTGTCGTCGGCCGGGCCCGAGGCGCGGCGCAGGACCGCGTCGTACCGGTGGCGCGACAACTCGTTGTGCTCGGTGCCCCGCTTGACCAGGACGTCCACTCCCGCCAGCCCGGGCACATGTTCCGGCAGGGCCGCGAAGTAGCCGGGGTCGACCAGGAGTTCCTTCTCCCAGACCAGGGACCGTTCGATGGCGGCGCGTACTTCGGTGTCGTCCGCGGCCGCGTCGGCGCGTTCCAGCTGGATCGCGGTGTGGAAGATCCGGGCGAGGCGCAGGTCCCGCACGTCGCCGAGGAACACCGCGCCGCCGGGCGCGAGCAGTTCCACGGCCCCGCGCAGGACGTCGGTCAGGTAGTCGGCGCTCGGGAAGTACTGCGCCACCGAGTTGACCACGATGGTGTCGAAGAAGCCCTGGGGCAGACCCGACAGGTCGTGCGCGGGGCGCACCCGCAGCTCCACCCGCGCCGCGAGCACGGGGTCGCGCTCCAGATCGGCACGCAGCTTGGCGATCACCGGGGCCGCGAAGTCGGTCGCCCAGTACGCCTCGCAGTCCGCCGCCAGACGGCCCATCAGGAGGCCCGTGCCGACGCCGATCTCCAGGATGCGGCGCGGCCGGTCCACAGGGGCCAGCGCGGCGATGCGGGCCACGGTGGCGTCCCGCCATTCGCGCATGTGGTGGAGCGGGATCGGGCGGCCGTCGTAGCTGCTGTCCCAGCCGGCGAAGTCCTCGCGGAACAGCGCGGTGCCGATCTCGGCGTACTCCGCGTCGTAGATCTGCTGCCACTCGGCGAGTTGCTCGGCCTCGCCGGCCGCGCCGCGCCCGGCCTCCGGGTCGGGCACGACGTACCCGACCAGCCGCGCGGCGCCGTCCGGTCCGGGCAGCGGTACGACCGCCGCGTGGGTGATGTGGGGGTGGGTGGTGAGGGTGGTTTCGATTTCGGTGGGTTCGATGCGGTGGCCGCGGATTTTGGTTTGGTGGTCGGTGCGGCCGAGGTAGTCGAGGGTGCCGTCGGGGCGGTGTCGGGTGAGGTCGCCGGTGCGGTAGAGGCGGGTGCCGGGTGGTCCGTAGGGGTTGGGGACGAAGCGGGCGGCGGTCTGGCCCGCGTTGTCGTGGTAGGCGCGGGCGAGCCCGGCTCCCGCGATGTAGAGCTCGCCGGGCGTGCCCTGGGGCACCGGCCGCAGGTGGTGGTCGAGCAGGTAGACCTGCGTGTTGTGGATCGGGCGGCCGAGTGCGGGGGTCGGTGATTCGTCGGTGCCGGCGCCGAGGGTGTTGATGGTGTACTCGGTGGGGCCGTAGAGGTTGTAGCCCAGCACGCCCGGGGTCTCCCGCAACGCCGACCACACCGTGTCGGAGACCGCCTCACCGCCGAGCAGCACCAGGCACGGCCGGTGCTCGCCGGTCAACAGTCCTTCGTCCAAGAGGTGTTGCGCGTACGTGGGGGTGATGTTGATGACGTCGATGTGGTGGTGGTTGAGGTAGTGGGTGAGGGCGTGGGCGTCGCGGCGGAGTTGTTCGTCGCAGATGTGGACTTCGTGGCCTTCGACGAGCCAGAGGAGTTCTTCCCAGCTCATGTCGAAGGCGAAGGAGACGGTGTGGGCGATGCGTAGGCGTCGTCCGGCTTGGGCGACGACGGGGTCGAAGATGTGGCGGCGGTGGTTGTACTGCATGTTGGTCAGGCCGCGGTAGGGGGTGACCACGCCCTTGGGGCGACCGGTGGTGCCGGAGGTGTAGATGACGTACGCGGGGTGGTCCAGGCGATGCGCATCGGCCCGGGTGAAGCCCGGACGCTCCGCATCCGAGAGGTCTTCCCCTGACAGCGCGAGCAGTTCGGCGGCGGTGTCCGGCGCGTCGATCACGACCCGTGCGGCGGCGGGGTGTTCGGGGACCTGCCGCTCCACCGCCTGCGCGGTCAGTACGCAGACGGGGTCGCCGTCGTCGAGGAGCAGCGCGAGGCGCTGTGCGGGCAGGTCGAGTTCGAGGGGCAGGTACGCGGCGCCGGTCTTGAGCACCGCGAACAACGCCGCCACCATGTCCGGGGTGCGGGCGAGGCCCAGGCCGACCAGCCGCTCGGGGCCGGCGCCGTGCTTCTGCAGCAGCCGGGCGATGCGGTTGGCGCGTTCGTTGAGTTCGCGGTAGGTCCAGGTGACCGCGTCCGGGGTGTCGGGTCGGAACACCAGGGCCACCGCGTCCGGTTCGGCGGCAGCCTGCTCCTCCAGCATCTCCGCGATCGTCACGTCCGGGAGATCGTGCGCGCTGTCGTTCCAGGCCTCGAACGCCTGCCGGGACTCCGCCTCCGAGAGGAGGTCGATGCGGGCGCAGGCGGCGTCCGGGGCCTCGGCGAAACCGGCCAGCACGCGTTCGAACCGGTCGGCCAGGCGTTCGGCCTCGTCGCGGTCGAACGCCCCGGTGTGGAACATCACGCGGACGGTGGTCTCCCGGCCCGGTGTCACCACGAACGACACCGGGTAGTGGGTGGCGTCGCGTACCTCGTGGTCGAGCACGCGGAGCGCGCCGTCGGGGCCGTATCGGGTCGCCCTGTCCGGCAGCGGGAGGTTCTGCACCACGAAGAAGGTGTCGAACAGCGGTCCGGCGCCGACGCGGGCCTGGATCTCGGCGAGGCCCAGCTCCGGGTGGTCGAAAAGCTCGGACTTCTCCTCGTGGAGGCGGTGCCACAACGTCCGCGGCGCCTCGTCGGGGCGTACCCGCACCCGCACCGGGACCGTGTTGAAGAGCAGGCCGACGGTGGTCTCCACGCCCGCGACCCCGGGGTGCCGGCCGGAGACCAGGGCCCCGAAGACGCAGTCGTCGCGCCCGGTCAGGCGGGCCAGCAGCAGGCCCCACGCGGACTCGTACACCGTGCCCAGCGTCACGCCGGCGGCCCGGGCGCGGGCGGCCAGCCGGTCGGTCAGCGCGGTCGGCAGCGTGCGGACGAACTCCTCGGCGGATTCCGCGGTCGCGCCGTCCGCGTCGTGCCCCGCCGGGGCCAGGCGCGTCGGCTCGGCGACGCCTTCGAGGTAGGCCGACCACACCGCCCGCGAACGATCCGCGTCACGATCCGCCAGCCAGTCCAGATACCGTCCGAACGGAGCTGTGGGACGCGCGAGTTCGGCCTCCGCGTCGGTGTAGGCGGCGAGGAGCGAGGTCAGCACCAGGCCGCTCGACCAGCCGTCGAGCAGCAGCACCTGCGAGGTCATCACCAGCCGGTACGCCTCCGGCCCGACCCGGACCAGGCCGAACCGGATCAGGGGCGGGCGCAGCGGGTCCCACGGGCGGTCCCGCTCGGTGCCCGCGAACTCCTCGAACCCGGCGGCCGGATCAGCGGCCTCCGAGGCGTCGGTGAAGTGGAACGGCGGCTCCCAGCGGCGCGGCACGACCGCGACCGAGGCATCGCCGAAGGGCACGAACCCGGCACGCAGGTTCGGGTACTTCTCCAACACGGCACGCACCGCATCGGCCATGCGGTCCGGATCCACCGTCCCGGACAGGTCCAGAACGACCTGCTGGGTATAGATGGCACGCGAGGCCGCGTCCGTCTTCAGGAGGTACAGCAGGCCTTCCTGAAGCGCCGACAGCGGCAGGATGTCGGCGACGCCGACACCGCCCAATGCGCGGTCCAGTGCCCGGCGTTGCTCCGGGGACACCTCGACCGCGCGCCGCGTGGCCTCCGCGGGCACCGTCGCCGCGCCGGCCGGCGGCCGATTGGCGAGCGCCGTCCGTGCGAGTGCCGCCACCGTCGGATTCCGGAACACGTCGCGCACCGTGAACGGCAGGCCCGCCGCCCTGGCCCGCGACGCCAGGAGCGTGGCCCCGATGCTGTCGCCGCCGAGGGCGAAGAACCCGTCGTCGACACCGACGCCCGGCAGGCCCAGTGCCGTGGCGAACACCTCGGCGAGGACGGCCTCTTCCGGAGTGCGGGGTTCGGCGGACGGGGTCGCGGCGTCGAACGCCGGCTCGGCCAGCGCGCCGCGATCCGTCTTGCCGCTCGGCAGCAGCGGCAGCGCGTCGAGTACGACGACCGCCGTCGGGACCATGTGCTCGGGAAGCACGCTGCCGAGGTGGGCGCGCAGTTCGTCCGCACCCGGGGCGTCGCGGCCCGGTTCGGGCACGACGTACGCCACCAGGCGCGGCGCACCCGACGCGGTCCGCCGGGCCGCGACCACCGCCGCCGACAGGTCCGGACGGGCCGTCAGGCGGGCCTCGATCTCGGCGGGTTCGATCCGCACGCCGCGGATCTTCACCTGGTCGTCGGTGCGGCCGAGGAACTCCAGCGCCCCGTCGGGGCGGCGGCGCACGAGGTCGCCGGTGCGGTACATGCGGGCGCCGGGCGGCCCGTACGGTGCCGGGATGAAGCGCGTGGCGGTCAGCCCCGGCCGTCCCAGGTAGCCGTCCGCGAGTTGGTCGCCGGTGAGGTACAGCTCGCCCGGTACCCCGGTCGGAACGGGCGCCAGACGCCGGTCCAGGACCAGTGCGCCGGTGTTCCACACGGGACGCCCGATGGGCACACTGCGCCCGTCTTCGCCAGGCGAGGACCACGAGGTGGCGGTGATCGCGGCCTCGGTCGGGCCGTAGGTGTTGTGGGGGCGGAGGCCCAGCACTCGCGCGGCCCGGTCGGCGGTCGAGGGAGGCAGGCTCTCCCCGCCGCACAGCAGCAGTCGGAGTCCGTTCGGCGTGGCGTCGGACGTGCGGACGTTCCCGGGGGGCCCGGACTGGCTGTCGGTGTCAGGGGTGGCGTCCGGGGTGGCGGTCGGGGCGCTGCCCGTGGACCACGACTCCAGGAACGCGTCGAGCATCGGCGGCACGAAGTGCGCTGCGGTAACGCCTTGTTCGCGGACCAGGCGGGCGAGGTAGCCACCGTCGCGCTGGCCGCCCGGCTCGGCGAGGACGACGGCCGCCCCGGCCGTCAGGGGCCAGAAGGTTTCCCAGATCGCCACGTCGAACCCGGCCGGGGCCTTGTGCAGGAAGCGGTCGTCGGGAGAGAGCGGGAACTCGTCCTGAACCCAGGCAAGTTGGTTGCCCAGCGCGCGGTGCGGGACCACCACGCCCTTGGGACGGCCGGTCGAGCCCGAGGTGAACAGCACGTACGCCGCATCCCCAAGGACCGCCGCAGTCGGCGGCGTCTCGGTGCCGGGCGCCGCTGCGGCCAGAGCGGCCGTCACCTCCGGGGAGTCCAGCGCGACTACCGGTACACCCGTCCCGTCGAACCGTCCGGCGTTCGCGCTGCTGGTCAGCACGCACACCGCGGCGGCGTCGGAGAGCATCTCCAGCAAGCGGGCGTCGGGGTGCTCGGGATCCAGCGGCAGATAGGCCGCGCCCACGCGCAGTACCGCCAGGAGCCCTGCGACCAGGTCGGCGGACCGTGGCAGCGCGACCGCGGCAACCGCGCCCGGGCGGACTCCAAAGCCGCGCAGCACGCAGGCCAGGCGGTCGGCGCGGTCCAGGAGTTCGCGGTAGGTGACCGCGTGGCCGTCGGGTTCGACGAGCGCCACCGCATCGGGCGTGGCCCGGGCCTGCGCGGCGATGCGTTCGTCCACCCGGGTGGCGGGGACCGTCCGGGCGGTGGGAGGCGCGGTGAGGGCCGTGCGTTCCGCCGCCGTGAGCACGTTCAAGTCCGCGACACGGGTGTGGGCGGCGTCGGCGGCGTGCGTGAGCAGGCGCGTCAAGCCGTCGAGGAGCGCCGCGACGGTCGCATGGTCGAACAGGTCGGCGGCGTAGCCGGCCTGGACCCGCACGCCGTCCTCCGCGGTCTCGACGAACCGCAGGTCCAGGTCGAACATGGCGGCGCCGGTCGGCGGCAGGTAGGCCTCCGCCGCGATGCCGGGCGGCGCGAAGGCGATCTCCTCGGCGCGGTGGTGCGCGACGGAGACCTGGAACACCGGATGGCGGCCCAGCACGCGCGCCGGAGCGAGCCGGTCCACGACCCAGGCGAAAGGCACGTCGGCGTGTGCGAAGGCGGTCCGTGAACGGTCCCGGATCTGGTCGAGCAGCACACCGAAGGAAGGCTCGCCGGCCAGATCCGCGCGCAGGACCACGGTGTTGACGAACAGGCCGACCACGTCGTGCAGGTCCTCGTCGGTCCGGCCGGCCACGGGGACGCCCACGGCGATGTCGTCACCGCCGCCGACCCGGTGCAGCAGGGCCGCGACGCCGGCGTGCAGAACGGTGGCCAGGCCGGTGTCGTGGGTGCGGGCGAGCGTCCGCAAGGCCGCGGTCAGCTCCGCGGGCAGCAATGCGTCGGCCGTACCGCCGTGCAGCGAAGGCTCGGCGGGCCTGGGCCGGTCGGTCGGCAGCGCGGCTTCCTCGGGAAGCCCGGCCAACTCCCGTGTCCAGTGGTCGAGCTGACGCGATGCCAGGCCGGTAGGCGCCGAGCTGCGGGCGCCCAGGAGATCGCGCTGCCAGACGGAGTAGGCCGAGTAGGTGACGGGCGCCGCGGCGTGCGGCTGTTCCGCTGGACGCGCGGTGCCGGTGCGTGCCGCGTACGCGGCGGCGAGGTCCGCCAGAAGCGGACCGTACGACCAGCGGTCGGCCGCGGTGTGATGAAGCGTCAGCACCAGATGCGTGGCTTCACGGGTGGTGAACACCGCCGCCCGGAAGGGTAGGTCGGCGGCCAGGTCGAAGGGGCGCGCGACCGAAGCGGCGACGTCGGCTGCCACCCGCCCGGCCGGGGCGTCGCCGAGGTCGACGACGTCGCAGCGCAGCCGCACGGCGGCCTGGGCGGGCGTGAGCACGCGTTGCGCGGGCCAGTCCGCGTGGTCGGCGGCGGACAACAGCGTACGCAACGCCTCGTGACGGGCCACGACATCGCCGACGGCGGTACGCAGCGCCGCGACGTCCACCTGCCCGGTCAGCTCCAGTGCCAGTGGCAGGTGGTACGCCGCCGACGGGCCGCGCAACTGCTCCTCCAGCCAGAGCCCGGCCTGCGCGAACGACGCCGGGACGTCCTCGGGCACACGGGTGCCGCGTACGCGTGGACGTGCGGTCTCGGCCAGGGCCGCGGCGGCGGCCAGGGCCTGCGGCGTCGGAGTACGGAAAACGTCGGCGAGCGAGATCTCCACGCCCAGGGCGGCCCGCAGCCGGTTGGCCAGGCGTGCGGCCAGGAGCGAGTGGCCGCCCAGGGCGAAGAAGTCCTCGTCGGCGCCGACGTCCGGGACACCCAGCAGCTCGGCGAACAAGGCGCAGACGGCGGCTTCGCGGGCGTCCGCCGCGGCGCGCCCGGCGGGCCGGTCGTCGGCGGGCCGCGGGCGGGGGAGTGCGGCGCGGTCGACCTTGCCGCTGGGGTTGAGCGGCAGTTCGTCCAGGAGGGTGAAGGAGGCCGGGACCAATGCGGACGGCAGGACCGCGGACAGGGCCGAGCGTACGGCCGCGGTGTCCAGGCCTGCGGCGTCCGCGGCGTCGGCGGGGACCAGATACGCGGCGAGTGCCCGGGCACCGTCGCCGCCCGCCACCGGGATCACGACCGCGCGTGCCACGCCCGGGAGTTCGAGCAGCCGCGCCTCGACCTCGCCGGGCTCGACGCGCACGCCGCGGATCTTCACCTGGTGGTCCGCACGGCCCAGGAACCGCAAGTCGCCTGCCGCGTCCCGGCGCACGCGGTCGCCGGTGCGGTACATGCGGTCGCCGGGAGCGCCGAACGGGTCGGGTACGAACCGCTCGGCGGTCGCGCCGGGCCGTCCCAGGTAGCCGCGGGCCAGCCCGGTGCCGGCCAGATAGAGGTCGCCCGGAACGCCGTCGGGAACCGGTCGCAGGGTGGAATCGAGAACGTAGGCACGGGTGTTGGCGATGGGTCGCCCGATCGCCACCGGCCCGGGGGCGGTTCGGGTGTGGGCGAGGCTGTCGCCCGCCGCCTCGGCGCAGCCGTACAGGTTGACGATGCGGGCCTGCGGCCACCGTACGGCGACCGCGTCGGCCAGGGCGGCCGGGAGCGCCTCGCCGGAGGAGATCCACGTGGTCACCGAGTCCAGGGACCCGGGCGCGGCGGTGTCGAGCAGCGTCGCGAGCAGGCTCGGGACGACGGTGACGACCTGCACGCCGTGCGCGTCGACGAGGGCGCCCAGGCGGCGCGGATCGGCGGCGGTCGCGTCGTCGGCGAGGACGACGGTGTCCCCGGAGGCCAGGCCGCCGAGGAGTTCGGTGGTGCCGTCGATGAACGTCAGCGCGCTCTTGGCGACGCGGATGCGCGGGCCGTCCGCGTCCCGGCCCCACGCGAGGCGGTTGGTGAGTGCCGCCTGCGTGCCGACCACGGCCTTGGGGTGCCCGGTCGAGCCGGACGTGAAGATCACGTACGCGGCGGCGCCGGGGGCCACGGCGGTCGTCGCCGGGACCCCGGACGGAGCTTCCCCGGGTGCGGGCAGGTCGATCCGGACCTGCCGGGTGCCGGGCGGCACCGGCAGGTCGCCGGGTGTCGCCGCGTCGCACAGGACCAGTTCGGGCCGTGCGTCGGCGAGCATCAGCGCGACGCGTTCGCGCGGCTGGTTGAGGTCGAGGGGAAGGTACGCGGCCCCCGCCCGCAGGACGGCCAGCAGTGCCGCCGGAAGGTCCGCGGAGCGGGTGAGAGCCAGGGCGACCACGGGTTCCCGGGCTGGACGGGCGCCGGGCGCGGGAGCCGCAGGAGCCGCGGCGGCGGCGGGAGCGGCGGGCGCCGGGTCGGTGGTGCCGGGGGCACCGGCCCCCGGGGCGTTGTCGCCCGACCCGGCGGCGAGGGCGTCCCGCACGATCCGGTCGATCTCGGCGGCGCGGTCGCCCAACTGGGCGTACGTGAGAGTCCGTTCCGCGACAACGGCGGTGGCGTCCGGGGTGTGGGATATCTGACGGTCGATCAAGGCCGCTACGCCGCCCGGGGGAACCGGGGTGGCGGCGGGTTGCGGCGGCAGGACCGCGTCGCCCAGCAGCGTCAGAGGCGTGTCGGGGGAGTCGAGGGCGGCGGCGAGGGTGGCCTCGAAGTGCGCCAGGAGATTGTCGACGCTCTCCGCGGTCAGCAGGTCCGCGCGATAGGTGGCCTCGACGACCAGCGACCCCGGTCGCAGGAAGCACTCGAGCGCGAGGTCGAACTGCGTGGTGTCGTTGTGGATGTGCCGCCAAGAGGCGGTCAGCCCGGGCAGGTCCAGTTCGGCCAGTTCATGCGCGAGCAGGCCGAACATCACGTCGAACAGGGGGGTGCGGCCGGGACTGCGCCGGGGGCGTACCGCGTCCAGGACCTCGTCGAAGGGGACGTCCTGGTGGGCGAACGAGGCCTGGCACGTCTCGGCGGTCCGCCCGACGAGCTGACGGAAGGTCAGGGCGGCGCGGCGGCCCGGCGGTTCGGACACGTCGCAGCGCAGGACCACGGTGTTGCCGAAATTGCCGATCAGGCGGGCGGCCTCGGGGCGGCCGCGGTCCATGGTGAGGGTGCCGACCGGCAGGTCGTCCGACCCGGTGTGGCGGCGCAGCACCGCGGCGAACCCGGCGAGCGCCGTGGTGAACGCGGTCGTTCCCTCGGCGGCGGAGAACGCCGCGAGCCGGTCGGCGAGTTCCGGCGCCAGGCTGCGGACCCGGCGGCCGCCACGCTCGTCGCCCACCGCGGGGCGCGGGCCGTCCGCGGGCAGTTCTGCCGGTTCGGGCAGGGACTTGAGCCGGTCGCGCCAAAACGCCGTGCCTTCCGGGTCCGCGGCCGGACGGCCGCGCTCCCAGGCGGCGAAGTCCGCGTACTGGACCTCGGGTACGCCGGGGGCTGGGGTGCCGTCCGTCGCCGCCCGGTAGAGCACGGCGAGGTCGCGGGACAACACGCCCCAGGTGCCGCCGTCCCACGCGATGTGGTGCACGACCTGGACCAAGGCGTGCGCGTCCGGGGCGAACCGCAGCAGTTCCCAACGCACCGGATGGTCGTGCGCGAGGTCGAACGGCAGCGACGCCAGTCCCACGGCCGCGGCGTCGGCCGCGTGCCGCCGCTCGGCCGCGGGGACCGCGGTGAGGTCGCGCACCGGGATGTCCGGACGCGGAGCTTCCGCCACGATCTGGTGGGGCGTACCGTCGTCGTCGATCCGATAGACGGTGCGCAGCAGTTCGTGGCGCACGACCAGGCCGTGCAGGGCGACCCGCAGGGCCGCGACGTCCAACGGTCCGGTCAGTTCGATGACGAGGCAGCCGTTGTAGGAGGTGCTGCGCGGGTGCGCCTGGTGGTGCAGCCACAGACTGTGTTGCGCGTGGGACAGCGGCGCGGGGACGGACCGGTCGCGGACCGGGACCCCTCCGCCCGAACTGCCGGCGAGACCTGCCCCGGCGAGCAGACGCTTCATCAATTCCCGGCGGCGGTCGGCTGGATCGCCGCCCGGCGTGGAGGGTCCCTGTCGCAACGTGCCGCCTCCTGGGCGCGCCCGGCCCGCCGCGTGAATCGCGACGAGAACAGTATGGAAGCTTGCCTTAGTTAGGTTTGCCTACCCTATATTTGTGACGCCCGTCGGGGGTGTCAACCCACGCCCACGGGGCGGACGTACGCCGGGCGGAAGGGGAACAACGTGCACTGGAGCGTCGAGGACGTGCGTCGCGAGGTAGGGCAACTCCTCGAATGCGAACCGGATTCGGTACCCGTCGACGGCAACCTGATTCAGCACGGGCTCGACTCGCTCAGACTGATGAGGCTGGCGGGCGGCTGGCGACGGCGCGGCGCGGAGATCACGTTCGCCGAGCTCGCCGAGCGGCCTACCGTCGCGGCCTGGGCCGCGCTGCTGGCCGCGGGCGTCGGAGCGACGGAGCAGCCGACGGACCCGACGGACCCGACGGAGACGGCCGAACCGGCTGAATCGGCCGGACCCGACGCGTCCTCGGCGCCCTTCCCGCTCGCCGCCATGCAGCACGCCTACTGGGTGGGCCGCGGCGACGACCAGGTCCTCGGCGGCGTGGCGGCCCATCTCTACACCGAGTTCGACCGGCCTGCCGGCAGCGCGACCCCCCTGGACCCCGCGCGCCTGGAGGCCGCGGTCCGCACGCTGACCGCCCGGCATCCCGCGCTGCGCACCCGCATCACGCCCGACGGCCGCCAGCAGGTGATGCCCGAGGCCACCGGCCCCCTGCTCACCGTCGAGGACCTGCGCGACCTGCCGACGGACCGCGTCGCACGGCGCCTGGACGCCATCCGCGACGCCTGCTCGCACCAGATGCTCGACATCGAGGCGGGCCGCGTCTTCGACATACGGCTCACGCTCCTGCCCGGCGGAACCACCCGCCTGCACGTCGACGTCGACATGGTGGCCGCCGACGCCCTCAGCTTCCGCATCCTGCTGGCCGACCTCGCCCGCATCTACCGCGCGCCCGACCACGAACTCCCGCCGCTCGCCTACGACCACCGCGCCTACCTCGCCGACCGGCCGCCACTACGGGCCGCCGCGGCCGAACGCGCCCGCGCGCACTGGGAATCGCGCCTCGCGGATCTGCCGGGCGCCCCCGACCTGCCGCTGCGTGCCGAGGCCGAGCGCGGCGACCCCTCCCGCGTGACCCGGCGGCACCTGTGGCTGAGCCCCGAGGACAAGCGCCGTTGGCTGGAGCGCGCCCACGAACGCGCGGTCACCCCGGCGATGGCCCTCGCGGCGGCCTTCGCGCACGTGTTGGCCGCGTGGAGTGCCGAGCCGCATTTCCTGCTGAACCTCCCGCTGTTCGACCGCGAGGAGATCCACCCCGACGTCCCGTTCCTGGTCGGCGACTTCACCGGATCCGTGCTTCTGGACACCGACCTCGGCGCACCCGCGTCGTTCCTCGACACCGCGCGCGGCATCCAGGCCCGCCTGCACGACGACGCCGCACACGCCGACCGGTCCGGCCTCGACGTCCTGCGCGATCTCTCCCGTGCCCGCGGCGGCCAGGTGGTCGCCCCGATCGTCTACACCAGCGCGCTGAACCTCGGCGAGCTCTTCGCCGAGGACGTGCGCGACCTGTTCGGCGAACCCGAGTGGATCATCTCCCAGGGCCCCCAGGTCCTGCTGGACGCCCAGGTCACCGAAGTGCGCGGCGGCCTGCTCGTCAACTGGGACATCCGCGAGGAACTGTTCGCCCACGGCGTCGCCGACGCGATGTTCGAGGCCTACCGCGGCCTGGTCACCCGCCTCGGCACCGAGGAGGCCGACTGGGACCAGCCGGTCGGCGAACTGCTGCCGGCCGCGCAGCGCCGGGTCCGCGACCGCGCCAACGCCACGGACACGCCGCGCGGTACGCACCGGTTGCACGACCGCTTCTTCACCCTGGCGCGCACCCGTCCGGACGCCGTCGCGGTGGTCGCCGGAACGGAGTTGCGCTGGACGTACGGCGAACTCGCCGACCGGGCCCTGCGCGTCGCCGCTGCCCTCGGCGAACAGGGCGTACGCGCCGGTGACACGGTCGCGGTGACCCTCCCCAAGGGGCCGGACCAGATCCTCGCGGTGCTCGGGGTGTTGGCGGCAGGCGCCGCGTACGTCCCGGTCGGCGTCGAGCAGCCCGCGTCCCGCCGCGCCCGGATCCACGCGACCGCGGGCGCCCGCCTGGTGCTCGACGGCGACGGGGCAACAGGGGCCTCCCCGCACGCCCGTTCGCTCTCCTTGGCCGAAGCTGCCGGGCATGCTCTGGCGTTGCCGGGGCCGGTGCCCGGCGACGCACACGCGGCGGCGTACGTGCTGTTCACCTCCGGCTCGACGGGCGAGCCCAAAGGCGTCGAAGTCCCGCACAGCGCCGCCGTCAACACCATCGACGACCTCATCGGCCGCTACGCGCTCGGCCCGGCGGACCGTACGCTCGCCCTGTCGGCGCTCGACTTCGACCTCTCGGTCTTCGACATATTCGCCCCCCTCGCGGTCGGCGGCGCCGTCGTCGTGCCCGATGCCGACGACCGGCACGAACCCTCCGAATGGCTCCGGCAGTTGCGCGAGCACCGCATCAGCGTGCTCAACTGCGTCCCGGCACTGCTCGCCATGCTGCTCACCGCGGTGGAACAGGGCACGGAACCCGGCACGGGACAGGGCACGGAACCCGGCACGGACCAAGGCGCCGAGCACGGCTCCGGCCGCCTCCCCGACACCCTGCGAGTGGTGCTGCTCGGCGGCGACTGGGTCACCGCCGACCTCCCGGTCCGCCTGCACGCCCAGGTGCCCGCCTGCCGCTTCGTCGGCCTCGGCGGCACCACCGAGACCGCCATCCACTCCACCGTGTACGAGGTCCCGCCGGGCGCCGAACTGCCCTCGTGGTGGCGGGCCGTCCCGTACGGCCGCCCCCTGGCGAACGTGCGCTGCCGCGTCGTCGACGTCCTCGGCCGCGACCGGCCCGACCACGTGCCGGGCGAACTGTGGATCGGCGGCGAGGGGGTGGCCCTCGGATACCGCGGCGATCCGGTGCGCACCGCGGACCGGTTCGTCGAGTACGACGGGCAACGTTGGTACCGCACCGGCGACCTCGCGCGCTATCTCCCCGACGGCACGCTGGAGTTCCTCGGCCGCCGCGACCACCAGGTCAAGCTGCGCGGCTACCGCATCGAACTCGGCGAGATCGAGGCCGCGCTCGCGGACGTGCCGGGCGTCCGGCAGGCCGTCGCGGGGGTCGTCGGCGCACCGGGCCGCGCGTTGGCCGCGGCGGTGGTCGGGCCGGCCGAACTGACGGAGGAACAGATCCTGTCCGCCGTCCGGGATACGCTCCCGCCGCACATGATCCCCGAGCAGGTGCTCGTGCTCACCGAACTGCCGCTGACCCGCAACGGCAAGACCGACCGGGCACGCCTGGCCGCGTTGTGGGAGCAGGGACGCGGAAGCACCGCGCACGCGGCGCCGCGCGGGCCGGTCGAGGAAGCCGTCGCCGCGGTGTGGCGCGACGTCCTCACCGGTGCCGGCACCGCCCCGGCCCGTATCGGGCGCGACGACGACTTCTTCGCACTCGGCGGGGACTCCGTGTTGGCCACCGCCGCGGTGGGACGCCTTCGGGAAGCCCTCGACACCGACGGGCTGTCGGTCCGGGCCCTGCTCGGCAACCGCACCGTCGCGGCGCTCTCCGCACGGGTGGTCGCGGACGAGGACACACCCGGGCGCACCGCCGCGGTCGCCGAGCTGTACCTCCAGGTGGCCGCACTCACCGACGAAGAGGTCGACGCGATGCTCGCGTCGGACAGCCCGGCGTAGATCCCGTCCACGTCCGTCGATTTCCCGCACGTCCCACGCCAGCAAAGGACGAAACCGTGCCCACGAGCACCGGCGAAACACACGAAAAAGCCGACACCGCAGGCCAGTTCGCCGGCACGACCGGCACCGGTTCCCTGGACGGGTTCGTCCCCTGGCCGGACGATGCCGCGGCCCGGTACCGGGCCGCCGGGTACTGGCGCGGCGACACGCTCGGCGCGCTGCTGCGAACCTGGGCCGGCGCGTGGCCGGAACGTACCGCGCTCGTCGACGCGGCCGGACGCACCACGTACGCCGAACTCGACCTCCGTGCCGACCGCACGGCCGCCGGGTTCGCCGGACTCGGCGTGCGACCCGGCGACCGGGTGGTGGTGCAACTCCCCAACAGCGCGGACTTCGTGGTGGTGCTGTTCGCCCTCGCGCGCCTCGGGGCCGTACCGGCGCTGTGCCTGCCCGCACACCGAGCCCACGAGATCGGGCACCTCGCCGCGTTGTCGGAGGCGGTGGCGTACGTCATCCCCGACACCCTCGCGGGCTTCGACCACCGGGAGCTGGCCCGCGAGGTCCGCGAGCGCGTCCCGTCTCTGCGGCACGTCGTGGTGGCCGGCGAGCCGGGCCCGGACGCCGTCGCGCTCGCCGACGTCGACGCCGAGCCCGTCGCGCTGCCGCCCGGACCGCGCCCCGAGGACGTCGCCCTGCTGCTCGTGTCGGGCGGAACGACCGGGCTGCCCAAGCTCATTCCGCGAACACACGACGACTACGCCTACAACGCGCGTGCCAGCGCCGAGGTGTGCGACCTGACCGAGGACGACGTCTACATGGCGGTGCTGCCGGCCGCCCACAACTTCCCGTTGGCCTGCCCCGGCATCCTCGGGATCCTGGGCGTCGGCGGGACCGCGGTGCTGGCGCCCGGCCCCAGCCCGGACCAGGCGTTCGCGCTCGTCGAACGCGAGAGGGTCACCGTCACCGCCGTCGTGCCGCCGGTCGCCGACCTGTGGAGCCAGATGTGGGAGTGGGAGCCGGGCGACCGGTCGTCGCTGCGCCTCCTCCAGGTGGGCGGCGCCCGACTGCCCGCCGCGCTCGCCCGCGAGCTCACCCCCGCCCTGGACTGCCGCGTCCAGCAGGTGTTCGGCATGGCGGAAGGTCTGCTCAACTACACCCGAACCGGCGATTCCGACGAGATCGTCGCGGAGAGCCAGGGACGCCCGCTCAGCCCCGACGACGAGGTCCGCATCGTCGACGGCGACGGATCGCCGGTGGCCGAGGGCGAGGTGGGCGAACTGCTGACCCGGGGGCCATACACGATCCGCGGCTACTACCGGGTGCCCGACCACAACGCCAACGCCTTCACCCCCGACGGCTTCTACCGCAGCGGCGACCTGGTACGCCGCCTCCCGTCCGGCCATCTGGTCGTCGAAGGGCGCATCAAGGAGGTCGTCAACCGCGGCGGCGAGGGCGTGCCGGCCGGTGAACTCGAGGACCACCTCACCGCCCACCCCAAGATCCGCCAGGCCGCGGTGATCCCGCTGCCGGACCGGGTCCTCGGCGAGCGCGTCTGCGCGATCCTCGTGCCCGCGGACCCGGCCGACCCCCCGACCCTGCCCGAGCTCAAGACGTTCCTCGCGGAAGCGGGCCTGGCCCCCTACAAGACCCCCGACACGATCCGCATAGCCGCCGCGTTCCCGCGCACACCGGTGGGCAAGATCGACAAGCGCAGCCTCGCCGACCAGGCGAACGCGTTGCCGACCGGGTGACCCGTACGACGCCACCGCATAGCATGCCGGGCGTGGCGATCACTGCGGCCAGTCCGTGGACGGCCTCCGCCGAACCGTTCGTCGGTCGACTGGAGGCGATCGCGCGCGACTTCACGCGGCTCACCGGCACGCCCGTGGACGTGGCGACCGAACTGTTCCTCCGCGCGGAACTGGCCGGCTACCGCCCTCCGGGGCGGACCTCGGCGAACGGATCCTGCCATCTCGTCCCGGCCTCCGACGGCTGGGCGGCGGTCAACCTGGCCCGCCCGGACGACGCCGCCGCGCTCCCGGCGCTCTACGCCCTGCTCGGTGCCGACGTGCCCGACACCGAAGCGCCGGTCGCCGGGCTGCGCGAGGCCGCCCGGGAGCGCACGGCCGATCAGGTCGCATCAGCCGCGCAACTGCTCGGTACGCCCGCCGCGGGCCTCGGCTCCGTCCGCGACGGGTCCCGGGCGGTGTACGAGGTACAGCACGGCGAGCGCCGCGTACGGGGCTTCTCCGGGCTCCGCGTGGTCGACCTGTCGGCGCTGTGGGCGGGCCCGCTGTGCGCGCGTCTGCTCGGGCAGGCCGGTGCCCGGGTGACCAAGGTCGAGAGCACCACGCGGCCCGACGGCGCCCGCCGGGGATCGCCGGCGTTCTACCGCCGTCTGCACGAGGGGCACGAGAGCTTGGTCGTGGACTTCGCGTCGGGGGCGCTGCCCGCAATCGTCGCGGAGGCGGACGTGGTGATCGAGGCCTCCCGGGCCCGCGCGCTCCGGCGCCTCGGCGTGGTCGCCGAGGACTTCCTCGCGGCGCGCCCGGGTCGGCTGTGGATCGGCATCACCGGGTACGGGCGGGACGACGACCGCGTCGCGTTCGGCGACGACGCCGCCGTCGCGGGCGGCCTGGTCGGCCGGGACACGTCCGGCGACCCGGTCTTCCTCGGCGACGCCATGGCCGATCCGGTGACCGGGATCCTCGCCGCGCACGCCGCCGCCCGGGCGCTCGCCGAAGGGGGAGGACGGCTCGTGTCCGTCGCCATGGCGAACTGTGCCGCGTGGCTGGCCGACGGCCGCGCCGACGAGGTCCCCCGCTCGCCGTGCTGATCAGACGTGTCGAGCTGGCGGGCGCCGAGGTGGTGGACGTCCGGGTCACCGGCGGCCGGATCGCCGAGATCGGAGCCGCCGGCGAGCGCCTGCCCGGCCGGGCCGACCTGGACGGCCGCGGCGCCGCGCTGCTGCCCGGTCTCCACGACCACCACGTCCACCTGACCGCACTCGCGGCCCAGGCGGCCTCGGTACGTGTCGGCCCGGCCGACGTCGGCGGCCGGGCCGGTCTCGCGGCGGCGCTGCGCACCGGGCCGCCGGGGGAGTGGGTGCGCGCGGTCGGCTACCACGAGAGTGTCGCCGGGCGCCTCGACCGATGGGTGCTGGACGAGCTGGCCGGCGACCGCCCGGTGCGCGTCCAGCACCGCACGGGCGAGCTGTGGGTCTGGAACAGCGCGGCCCTGCGGGCGGCCGGGCTCGACGGCGACGGGTGCTTCTGGCGGGAGGACGGGCGGCTGCGTGCGTGGACCCCGCCTGTACCGCTGGACCTGCCGGCCCTGGGGCGGCGGGCCGCGGCGCTCGGGGTCACCGGCCTCACCAACGCCGATCCGCAGCCCGCGGAGGGGTTGCCCGCCCTGCTGTCGGTGCTGCCGCAGCGCGTGGTCGTCATGGGCGTCGGCGGCCCGGTGAAGGTGCTGCTAGACGACGCCACCCTGCCGCCGCCCGCCGAACTCGCGGCGGCCGTCCGGGCGGTGCGACCGCGCCGGGTGGCGGTCCACTGCGTCACCCGCGTGCAACTGCTGGTGACGCTGCTGGCGTTCGACGACGCCGGCGCGGTCCCCGGGGACCGCGTCGAGCACGGTTCGGTGATCCCCGCCGAGACGATTCCGTGGATCGCGCGGCTCGGACTGACGGTGGTGACGCAACCGCACTTCGTGGTGGAGCGCGGCCGGGAGTACGCGACGGATGTGGACCCGGACGACCGCGAACACCTGTACCGCTGCCGGTCCCTCGCCGAGGCGGGAGTCCCGGTGGCCGCGGGGACCGATGCGCCATTCGGAGGGTTCGACCCGTGGGCGGCCATGCGCGCCGCGGTGGACCGGGACGGCGCGGAGGCCCTCGAACCGCTCGACGCGCTAAGCCTGTTCACCGGAAGGCCGGAGGCCCCCGGGGTTCCTCGATACCTGGACATCGGCACGCCGGCCGACCTCTGCCTGCTCCGCGTACCGCTCCGCGAGGCGCTCGACACGCTGACCGGCGACGTGGTCCGGGCGACCTTCGTGGACGGCCGCATCGTGCCCGCCCATCCCTAGGGAGTGTCTTCAAATTCGCGTCGGGCCCGCGAACCGTGGCACGCACGCTCGCCGCGTTGCGGACCTTGCCGCCGGGCCCGGCGGCCCTCCCAAGCCAAACCCAGGCCGAGCTGCGGCCCGCGCCTTGCGAGCGCACGCACCACGGCCCGCGGGCTATCCGACGCGAATTTGAAGACACTCCCTAGGGCCGGAGCCCGACCCGGACTCGGCGACCGACCCGCAGGCGGGGTTGCGCGTGGTCGGCAGCAGACGGAGCGTCAGCAAGCCCAGGTAGCACGCCAAAAGGTACTGGCGGTCGTCGAACGACCGGCCGCCGAGGGGAGCAGCGTCGGAGTACGTGCAGTACATCAACCGTGAATTCGCCGACCGATCCGGAGACACGGGTGGCGCGAAACGGATCGCCGCTGATCGGCCGAACGGGCGTACGCGGTGTGTCGCGGCCGATTCTTGCGGGAACTCGCGGTCACCGCAGAAGACCGTGTCGCAGAGGAGCCAGGTGTGCCCGCATCCGCAAGCGAGCCGTTGCCCGAGTTGGACATGCCGTTCCCGGAGCACCAGAACCGCTGGACGGTGTTCCTGCGCCTCCTGCTGCTGATCCCGCAGTACATCGTGCTGGCGGTGCTGTCGATCGTGGCCGTCGTCACCGCGATCGTGGGCTGGTTCGCGGCGCTGGTGCTCGGCCGGCTGCCTTCGCCCATCCGGGGGTTCCTGACCGGGTTCCTGCGCTACGACACCCGGGTGAACGCCAGCATGATGCTGCTGACCGACCGGTACCCGCCGTTCCGGCTCGGCGAGGTGGCGGGCTACCCGGTGCGGATCGAGATCCAGCCGGTGCATCTCAACCGGCTCGCGGTCTTCTTCCGGATCCTGCTGATGATCCCCGCGATGATCATCCAGGCGATCGTCTCGGCCGGGTGGTGGTCGGTCGCGTTCATCTCGTGGCTGGTGGTCCTGATCATGGGACGCATGCCCGAGCCGCTGTTCGAGGCCACCAGCGCGATCCTGCGGTACCGGATGCGGCTGGGGGCGTACTCGCTGATGCTCGCCTCGTCGTACCCCAAGCGCCTGTTCGGCGACGCCCCCGACGCGGCGTGGTCCGCGTCCGCCGCGTCCGCCCAGCCTGTCGCGGCCGGGAAGGGGCCGGACGAGATGACCGTCGGCGCGACGCAGACGGCGGCGCGCTCGGCCACCCGGCCGCTGCGGGTCGGCACCGCGGGCAAAGTGCTGATCGGCGTGTTCATCGTCCTCGGCCTCGGCAGCGTCGCGGCCAACAGCGCCAATTGGTCGATGGATGACGACGACGATTCGGCCAGCGCCCCGGCGGTCCCGTAGGACACGGCCCGCCGCGCGGTCAGCCCGTCGGCAGTCCCGCGGCGTGCGCGGCTTCGGCGAGTACGCCGCGCAGCATGGCCGGGGTGAGCCGGCCGGTGAAGGTGTTCTGCTGGCTGACGTGGTAGCAGCCGAAGACGGGGAGCGTCCGGAGCGCGGCGGGAGCCGAGTCGGCGGGGGCGAGGTCGACGCGTACGCCGTGCCCGAACACCGGTCGCGGTCGAGGGACCGACCAGCCCGCCGCCGCCAGCGCCGGCAGCAGAGCCTGCCAGCCGAAGGCGCCCAGCACGACGACGGACCCCAAGGTCGGTCGCATGAGCCGGAGTTCGCGTTCCAGCCAGGGCCGGCAGGTGTCGCGCTCCTGCGGCGTCGGCTTGTTCGCGGGCGGCGCGCAGTGCACGGGGGCGGTGAAGCGTACGCCGAGCAGCTCCAGGCCGTCGTCGCGGGTCACCGAAGTCGCCTGCGAGGCAAGGCCGACGTCGTGCAGGGCACGCACCAGGACGTCGCCCGACCGGTCCCCGGTGAACATGCGGCCGGTGCGGTTGCCGCCGTGGGCGGCCGGAGCCAGCCCGACGACCAGCACGCGCGCGTCCGCGGGGCCGAACCCGGTGACCGGGCGGGCCCAGTAGTTCCAGTCCGCGAAGGACGCGCGTTTGACGCGGGCGGCTTCCTCGCGCCACTCCACCAGCCGCGGGCACGCCCGGCAGTGCGTCAGCGCATCGTCAAGTTCGGCGACCGTGCGTGCCTTCGGTGCCACGTCCTCGGGCAGTTCCATGCAGACTCCTCACCACAGCCGCGCCACGGCCCGCGTCATGATCGACAGCCTAGGTCGGTTGCGGTGGCCGGGGGATTCACGCGGCCGGGCGTGTCCCGCGATCGGTGTCGCGGCGGGTGCCCGGGTCAGGCGGCTGCGTCGGTGACCTCCTCGACGGCGCTGGTGCCCTGTCCGGGTCGCGACTCCCACTCCCACGTCTCGTCCAGGAGGAGCCGCCCGTCCGGGAGTTCGGTGATCCGGGTGGCGCAGTGCCCCGAGGAGGTCTTGCCGTCCCGGTTCAGCTGGACGTACCGGAAGTCCATCGTGTCGCCGTCGCGCGTGCCGATCAGGTGGCCGCGTACGATCTCGCCGCCCGCGTAGTCCGCCCACACCGCGCCGTCCGCCTCGCGGTACCGGAACCGCGTCGCGGAGTCGACCTCGCCCTGCTCGGGGCGGCCGCGGGGGGCGAAGGTCCGGCCGTCCAGCGAAGGTGCCATCGTCGACTCCTCGGGTACGTGGGAACACGGGTCCGCGCGGCGGTCCGCGCCGGGGCGTACGCGCCGATCTGCCGCCGGTCCGGCACGCTACCGGACTCCGCTGACGAGCACTCCCGGCAAGGACGCGGCGCGCGGGGGCCGGCCCTCGGCGATCGGAGCGGATTGCGGATAGTGGCCGGGAGAGCGGTCGCCGGGGTGGTGGACAGCGAGGACCCGTCGGTCGAGCGGTGCCGTACCGCGGCGCGGCAGCGGACGATCCCGGACCACGTCACGGTGGACATGCTCCGGTCGGACCCCAGGTTCGCGAAGGGCCGCGGGTGGTGCTTCGAGACCGTCGGCAAGACCGTCGTCCACTTGGAGGTCTTCAACACGGCCTACTTCGACACGCCGGGCCACCCCCCGGCGTTCGCCTTTGTCGCCACCCAGTGGAAGCCGCGGGCGGCCGCCGCGGGATGAGGCGGGACGGGACCGTGGCGGCGGGCCTTCACCGCCGTCGCGGAACGGTCCACACAGCGCCAATCTCGGCCAACTCCCGCGAGTCGGGGCGACCATGCTCATGCCTGCGGAGACCGGGGCGGAACGCCCGCGCGGATTTCGCGAACTGACGGTGTCTCGACCAGACTTCGCGCATGACGACACGCCCCCCTCTCGACGCCGGCCCCCTCGGTGGGTACGCGGGTGAGCGTCCCGCCGACGTCACCCGGCGGGCCGACCCACCCGTGTGGCACCGCCTGTTCACCGGACCCATACCCGCCCCCGCACCCACGAAGGCACAGGGCGAGTTGCACGCGCTGGACGACTGGCGCTCGGACACCGCGACGAGGCCGGACCCGAACGGCGGTTAGCAAGGTCCGCCCGGGCCGGGCCCGACGGCGGAAAGCGGCGGCGGTCGCGCACCACCCGTGCGCGACCGCCGGGCCGTTTCGCGGGCGGAGGGGGAACGCCGGGTCGGTCGTCGGGGGGCCGGAGGCCGGGTGGCGGGTGGCGGTCGGGCATCGGTCGAGGGCCGGTCAGCCCACGAACTCCCGGGCGCCGTAGTGGACCGCCGCCGCGGACCAGTCGGCGCCGAGGGTGGCGACGAAGCGCCGCACGACCTCGGTGTCGGTGCGGTCGGCGACGAGAATGAGCTTGCCGCCGCGTACGGTGACCGAGCCGCCGTACAGGACCTCGCGCGCCTCGGGATCAGCGAGCAGCCCGTCGTGCAGCCGGGTGACGTCCACGCCCGGCACCTCCACCTCGATCGCGGTCGCGCGCGGCGACGACGCGGGCAGGTAGTCGAACGTCAGGACGGATTCCTGCCGGAAGCGCTTGCGGACGGTCTCCGCGACGGTGCGCAGTTGCTCGGGGGTGACGTCCTCGACGTCGAAGGCGCGGGACCGCTCGTACGTGGCCGCTTGCAGGTCGGTGGACCAGAACACCCCGTCCAGCAGCGACGATTCCTCCGGGTCCGCCCCGTGGGCCCGGATGATGCCGCGTACTTCGCAGGCGAATCCCAGCAGGTGCGCGTCGAGCCGGGGGTCGCCCGGGTCCGTGATGACCGCCGTGTTGTCCGTCGCGAAGATCTCGGCGTCCGGCAGTTCGGCACGGGTGTGCCCGGGTGACGCGTCCGCCGCGCAGCCGTACGGCGGCGTGGCCGCGGCCGACCGCGCGGCCGGCTCCGCCGCAGCCGTGCCTACGCTGCCCGTCGCGCCGGCCGTGACCCCCAGTGTCAGCATCAGCGCGGCGGACAGCCGCTTCGTCCTGGTCAGGCGCGTCGTCGAACTCATCGGCTGGTTCCCCATCCTGCGGGTGCGGGCGGACCGACGCGCAACGCTACCGACAAGTTGGGAGGTGGCCCGGACAGCGACCCGGTATGACTAACGGGGAGCCGGCTATGTGTCGCGTGCGGGTCGACACCGACGGGCAGTCTGACGCGCTGTCAGTACGGCCGTTCGCCGAGGATGGCCGCGCGTTCCATCACGCGTACGTTCGGGTGGTAGTCGTTCGTGGCGTAGTGCACGGTGGCGCGGTTGTCCCAGATCGCCACCGAGTCGGGCTGCCAGCGGAAGCGGACCTGGTACTCGGGGTACGTGGCCTGCTTGCACAGCAGAGCGAGCAGTTCCTCGCTCTCGTCGTCGGCCAGTCCGACGATGTGGTCGGTGAAGACCTCGTTGACGAACAGGGTCTTGCGGCCGGTGACCGGGTGGGTTCGCACCACCGGGTGCTCGGCGGGCGGGTATTGGGCGCGCATCGCGGCAAAGCGGTCGGGGTCCATCGCCCGGCCGAAGGAGAAAGCGAAGTCGTGCACGGCGGTCAGGCCCTCGATGCGCTCCTGCACGTCGGCCGGGAGGTTGTCGTACGCGGCGGCCATGTCCGCCCACAACGTGTCGCCTCCGAAGTCGGGTACCTCGATCGCGCGCAACACGGAGCCCAGCGCGGGTTCCTGACGCCAGGTCACGTCGGTGTGCCAGACGTTCTCCACGCCGACCATCGCGGCGTCCTTGGCGAATCGCACCACCTCGGGCACGTCGCCCTGCGCGAGGAACGGATGCACCTCCAACTCGCCCCACAGGCGCGCGAAGGCACGGTGCCGGGCCGAGTCGATCGGCTGGTCGCGGAAGAACAGCACCTTCCACTCCAGCAGTGCCCGGTCCAGCTCGGTGAACAGTTCCGGGCCGACCGGCTCGCGCAGGTCGACGCCGTGGACCTCGGCCCCGATCAGCGGTCCGCACGGCCGCAGGTCGAACAGCTCGTACGGCGCCGACTGCGCGCCGATCGGCAGTCGGCGCAACACCCGTGCGCCCATGGACGTGCCGCGTTCGGCGACGCGATTGCGAATGGTCGTCATGAGAGTGCCCTCTAGGAGTGAGTGGAGCCGCCGAGAGCGCACGTTAAGACAGATGACTTAAACATGGAAGGGGCACGCATTCCTTCGGTCGGATCTGATTCGACCGGAGTCGGTCGGGCGCCGCCTCGCGGCGACCCCCGGCTACTCGGGCGACCGGGCTGCGCTGCGACCACCGCGTCGTCCCTGCGTCGGAGCCGTCCAGGCGATGGGATGAGACTTGCATATATATGTAAAGATTCTTTAGTCTTGTAAGCATGGCACTGACGGACAGAGAACGGGAGATCGTCGACCTGCTGCGCGGCGACCCCCGGCTCTCGCCTGGCGAGATCGCCGGGCGGCTGGGCACCACGCGTGCGGCGGTGAACGTCCACTTGTCGAATCTGACGCGCAAGGGCGTCGTGCTGGGGCGCGGCTACATCCTCAGCGAGGAGTCGTCCGTCGTTGTCGTCGGAGGCGCCAACCTCGACATCAAGGCGCGGAGCGCCGCCACCGCGATCCTCGGCACCAGCAATCCGGGCTCGGGCTCGATGGCGGCCGGCGGCGTGGGCCGCAACATCGCGGAGAACCTGGCCCGGCTGGGCACCCCCACGTACCTGATCGCCGCGGTGGGCGTCGACGCGACGGGGGAGCGGCTGCTCGCAGACACCGCGGCGGCGGGCGTACGGCTCGACCACATGCATCGCAGCAGGCATCCGACCGGTACGTACACGGCGGTGCTGGACGCGGGCGGCGAACTGGTGCTGGCCGTGGCCGACATGACCGCCACCGAGCACCTGCTGCCCGAACACCTAGGCCCACTGCGCGAGTTGCTGGCCCACGCGGGATTGCTCGTGCTGGACGGCAACCTGAAGGCGGCCACCGCTTCGCATGCCCTGGACCTCGGCCAGGCGGCCGGAGTCCCGACGCTCATGGAACCGGTGAGCGTGCCCAAGGCGGCGACGCTCGCACCGCTGATCGCGGCGGACCGCCCGTTGTACGCCGTCACCCCCAATCGGGAGGAACTCACCGCGCTCACCGGCCTCCCCACCGGATCCGACGGTGAACTGCTGGCTGCGACAGGGAACTTGCACGAGCGCGGCGTCAGCCACGTCTGGGTCCGGCTCGGTGCCCGGGGGAGTCTGCTGAGCAGCCTCGACGAGGGACATGTGTTCGTTCCGGCGCTGCCCGCCGGGGTGAAGGACGTCACCGGAGCCGGTGACGCCATGCTCGCCGCCTTCGCCCACGCGCTGTTGGCCGGACACCCGGTCCGCTCCGCCGTCGAACACGGTACCGCGGCCGCGGCCCTGACCATCGAGAGCGCGCACACTGTGCGTCCCGACCTCTCACCGCGTCTGCTGGCACAGGCCCTCACCGAGCGCGGCGGCAGCGGCCGTCCGGGTGACCCGCGGGCCAGTGCCGTACCCACGGGCACGCCGCGTTCCAGCACGCCGCGTTCCAGTACGCCGAATTAGAGCAAGCCGGCTCAGAGCACGCCGACACCGACTTCGAGCACGACCACGAGCACCAGGAGCACGCAGTGACCAGCACCCCTCACCCCGACCTCGTGCTGACCGATGAGGTCCGCGACGCCCTGGCGGACGGGCGTCCCGTCGTCGCGCTGGAGAGCACGATCATCAGCCACGGCATGCCGTACCCGCAGAACGTCGCCATGGCCACCGAGGTCGAGGACATCATCCGCGGCCACGGCGCCGTGCCCGCCACCATCGCGGTGCTGGGCGGCCGCCCCTGCGTCGGTCTCACCCCGGCCGACCTGGAACTGCTCGCCACCAGCCCGGACGTGGCCAAGGCCAGCGTGCGCGACCTGCCGTACGTCATCGCCCGCGGCGGACACGGCGCCACCACCGTCGCCGCCACCATGCGCCTGGCCGCCCTCGCCGGGATCCGGGTCTTCGTCACGGGCGGACTCGGCGGCGTGCACCGCGGTGCGCCGGAGAGCTTCGACATCAGCGCCGACCTGGCCGAACTGACCCGCAGCGATGTCGCCGTGGTCAGTGCGGGCGTCAAGAGCATCTTGGACATCGGACTGACGCTGGAGCACCTGGAGACCGGCGGCGTGCCGGTGATCGCCTTCGGCACCGACGAGTTCCCCGCGTTCTTCTCCCGCGTCAGCGGCTTCAAGGCCCCGATGCGCGCCGACTCTGCCGAGGAGATCGCGGCGATGATGCGGATCAAGTGGGACCTGGGCATCGTCGGCGGCCTGAACATCGCCAACCCCGTTCCGGAGGGCGACGAGATCCCGGCGGAGCGGATCTCCGCGATCATCGAGCAGGCGCTGACCGACATGGCCGCGCTCGGCGTCACGGGCAAGGACGCCACTCCGTATCTGCTCGGCCGGATCGTCGAGATCAGCGGCGGCGACAGCCTCAAGACCAACATCGCCCTGGTCAAGAACAACGCGCACCTCGGCGCGAAGATCGCCGCCGAGTACGCCGCGCACCCGGCGCGCTGACCGCCGCCACGAGGGTGGCGCCAGCCAGGATCGCTTTTGTCGCGAACGGGGTATCCGGTCGGGACTGTCGGGGTGGTCGAGGATACGGCCGCCCGCATGCGAGGAGGACGAACAGATGCCCACGTCGATCCGCAGTGTTGTGGTCCCGGTGTCGGACCTGGAGGCCGCCAAGGCGATCTACACCGCACTGCTCGGGACGCCGCACACCGACGAGCCCTACTACGTCGGGTACAACGTCGACGGCTTCGAGGTCGCGCTGAACCCCCAGGGCCCCGCGGCGGACGGCCCGGTCGTCTACACCGACGTCGACGATCTCGACGGGGTACGCGCCACCCTGCTCGGCGCGGGCGCCACCGAGCGGACCGCCCCGATGGAGGTCGCCCCCGGGGCGCGCGTCTGCGTCCTCGAGGACACCGACGGCAACGCGGTCGGCCTGCGGGGCGAGTAGCCGTTCGTCGGAGCCGGCGACCGGCGTCGGGCGACCGGCGTTGGGCGCAAGGGGTCGGCAGAGCCGCGTCGGCCGAGCCCCGTTGAGCGTGCGGAGCCGGACGTCGGGCGCCGCACGGTTGAACGGCTTCCGGGCCGGGGCCGCGTGGCGCCGCACCACGCTGCCCCGGCCCGGCCGAAGGCCGCCGTACCGATCGACCGCTGTCGCCCCCCGGGCCCGGTCTCGGTCCTCGGCCTCGGGGCCCCGGTCCTCGGCCTCAGTCCGCGGCCTCACTCCTCCAGTGTCAGCAGCGGTGCCACCTCGGCGTCGTCCCTTCGCGCGGCCGCCGGCGCGGGAAAGGCGTACTCGGCCACCGCGCCGTCCGGGCCGTGCGTGGTCATCCACGGGTTCCGGCTCACGTTGACGCGCAGGTCGAAGACGTCGGGGCGCGAGTACTGCCCGACGATGTCGATGAACGACTTCGCGGCGAGGATGTCGTTGAGATCGAGGTCGGCGTACACGATCCCCTCGGAATGCGGGTCGAGTTCCTTGGCGATGCTCATGCCGGTGGGGTGGAAGATCCGCGCGAATCCGCCGCCGGTGCCCAGCAGTTTGCGCTGGCCGGCGTCGTCGCCCACCAACATGTCGACGGCGTTCTGCGAGACCACCTGGGTGGCGCACAGGACAAACGACCCGGTCTCGATGGCGTGCATGCGCGTCGCCGCTTCGTTCGGTTCGATGCGGCCCAGGTAGAACCCGTTGGGGTTGGTGGACGCGAAGCTGGGCCAGCAGGCGACGTGGACCTGCTCGTGCATGGCCGCCAGCGTGAAGCGCTCCAGCGGCTGGAAGTGCTCCCAGCAGTTCAGGGCCCCGATCCGGCCGATCCGGGAGCCCCACACCTGGAGGTCGCCGCCGTTGCCGTCCCCGAAGATGCCGCGCTCCACGTGCGTCGGCTTCAGCTTGCGCCGGTTGCCCACGAGGTTGCCGCGGTCGTCGATGAACATCTGCGACATGTACGCGCTGGACCCGGCGATCTCGACGTAGCCCATCACGACGTGGATCGCATGCTCCCTGGCCGCCGCCATGACGCGACGCATGCGGGTGTCGCCCAGCTGCATGCCGTTGGTGAGGTAGGCCTTCGCCAGCCCGGCCGCGGTCGTCTGGTCCTTGATCCACAACTGCCACGGATAGCCGGGGACGAAGATCTCCGGAAAGGCGATCAGGTCCGCGCCGTTCTCCGCCGCCTCGGCCATCAGGTCGATGCTCTTGCCGATGGTCGCGTCCGCGTCGAACCACACGGGCTCGGCCTGCACCGCCGCCGCTCTGATCTGGATGTCGTAGTCGATCATCACGTTGCTCCTTCCCATCGGCACCCGCGCCGGGAAGGCGGCCGCGAGTGTGTTCGAGAGCGTACGAGGCGAACACCGGTGGCGGTCCAGGCTTTTCGGAGCCGTTCTTCGGGGCGGTCGCTATCGGGAGGGTCGGGCGACCGACTCCTGGTAGCGCTGCATGCCGGCGATCCACCGCTCGTAGTCCGCGCCCTTGCGCCGGAAGAACTCCAGGACCTGCGGGTGCGGCAGGACGAGGAACCGCTCGTCGGCCACGGCCTCGACGACCTGGTCGGCGACGTCCAGCGGCTCCAGCAGCGCGCCGGCGTCCAACACGGCCTGCGCGGCGGCTCGTTCGGCAGCGTCCTCGGAGCGGGTGCCGGCCATGAGCAGCTCGGTCCTGACGCCTTGCGGGCACAGGCAGCTCACCCGGACGCCGCGTGCGCCGTACGTCACCGCAAGCCACTCGGCGAACGCGACGGCGCCGTGCTTGCTCACCGCATAGCTCGCCGACCCGATCTGCGTCACCAGCCCGGCCGCCGACGCGGTGCTGAAGAAGTACCCCTCGCCGCGCTCCAGCCAGTCCGGCACGAGCAGCTTGGCGGCCCGCACATGCGCCATCACGTTGACGTCGAGGGACCGGCTCCAGTCGTCCTCGCTCGCGTCGAGCCCGGCGCCGCCGGTCACCCCGGCGTTCGCGAAGTACAGGTCCACTGCGCCGAACTCGCGCTCGGCTGTCTCGATCAGGCGGGTGATGCCGTCGGTCGACGCGGCGTCGCCCGCGACCGCCTCGACGCACCCGGGATGGTCGGCGGCGAGTTGTCTGCCGGTCTCGCCGAGCCGTTCGGCGTCGATGTCGGTGACGACGACGCCGCGGGCGCCATGTTCGAGGAGGCGCTGCGCGATGGCGGCGCCGATTCCGCCGGCCGCGCCGGTGACGACTGCGACCTTTCCAGTGATCTGCACGCGGAATTCCCTTCGCTTGTCTAGTGCGGTGACCACGAACCTTCACCGGTGCTCGCCGCCCGGACACCGCGCCTCGCGGCGTTGCATGATCTCGCGAGTACGGCCGAGTACGAGCTTCGGCCCTGCGCCTTGCCCGGGAGGGCCGCCAGGCCGGCGGCACGGCACCGAACGACGAGAACCGGCAAACGTTTGCGGCCACCGCACTAGAAGTTGTCCGCCGCTTCGCGGATGGCCTCGCGGATGCGGTGGTAGGTGCCGCATCGGCAGATGTTGCGGATCTCGTCGAGGTCGACGTCGCCGATCTCGCGTCCGGCCGCGCGGGCCTGCTTGACCTTGGCGACCGCGGCCATGATCTGGCCGGGTTGGCAGTAGCCGCATTGCGCCACGTCGCGCGCGAGCCAGGCTTCCTGCATGGGGTGCAGCTCCCGGCCGACGGTGGCCGGCAGCCCCTCGATCGTGGTGACCTCGTCGTCCGGGCCGACGTCCGTGACGCGGACCGAACAGGGGTTGAACGCCTTGCCGTTCAGGTGGCTGGTGCACGCCTGGCAGACGCCGATGCCGCAGCCGTACTTCGGCCCGGTGACGCCGAGGACGTCGCGCAGGACCCACAGCAGCCGCACGTCGTCCTCGATGTCGACGGTGACCTGCTCGCCGTTGAGCTTGAAGGAGTGCTCGGGCACGGAAGGCTCCTAGTAGGCGCGGTCGCGGCCGTCGGTCGGGGGCTGCGGGACAGGCGGGACGGTGGGCTTCGGCTCGAACGCGAGCGGCCCGTTGTGGTTGATCGGGAAGGTGGTCGGCATCGTCCCGGTGGCCCTGCGGTACGCGCACGCCACCGCGGCCATCGCGCCCGCGACCGCCAACTCCCCGGCGCCGCCCGGCTCGCCGGTGGTCGGCGGCATGACGACGATCTCCAGTTCGAGCGGGGTGTTCCACTGGCGCGTGTAGAAGTAGTTGTCCCAGCTCGCCTCCAGGAAGTGCCCGTCCTTCAGGTGCAGGCTGGAGGTCAGGGCCAGTGCGATGCCGTCCATGATGCCGCCCATCATCTGGGCTTCCAGGCCGCGCGGATTCACCGCGAGCCCGACGTCGACCACGCACGCGACCTTGGTGACGCGCGGGCCGGTGACGGCGTCCGGGACGTGCCGGCCGGTGGTCTGCGGGCGGCAGTCGATCTCCGCCAGCACGGCCACCACCGAGTGGTACTCGGGGTGCAGCG
This sequence comes from Streptodolium elevatio, assembly GCF_053592165.1. Taxonomy (NCBI): domain Bacteria; kingdom Bacillati; phylum Actinomycetota; class Actinomycetes; order Kitasatosporales; family Streptomycetaceae; genus Streptodolium; species Streptodolium elevatio. Next base: position 83,628 of record NZ_JBSFVE010000025.1, on the reverse strand, counting down.
CGATCCCTTGAGCCATGCCCGAGGGCAACGCCCTTCCCCACGACCCGACTTCGGCGACCTTGTCCAGCACCGCCCGCGCCCGGGCGTTCTTCAGGAAGTCGCGACGGAACCGGTACGCGTCCCTCCCCATGTCGGAGGCGAGCTGGTCGACGACGAGTTCCTGGGCGCAACGCACGTTGGGGGAGTAGATGTTGCGCATGCTGCCGGTGTTGAAGCCACGGTCGACCTCGTTCAGCAGTTGCGTGACCACGCCGAAGTTGTACGGGGTCTCCTGCGTCAGCGTGAAGATGGCCTGCGAGAACGCCAGGTCGCCGACCGGCAGTCCGGCGACCGTGGAGGTGAGCAACTCGCCGAGGCCGTGCCCGAAGTCGGTGACCGCCGAGGTGTGCCGCTGCTCGTAGCTGAGCACCTGTCCGAGCGAGTGCGTCGCGCGGACCCGGGAGATCGACATCGGGTGCGTGCGGCCCTGCCGTACGTCGTCGGCCCGGTGCCACATCAGCTTGACCGGCTTGCCCATCGCCCGGGAGATCTCCGCGGCCTCCAGGGCGGCGTCGAAGAACAGTTTCCGCCCGAACGATCCGCCGCCTTCGACCACGTGCACCTTGACCGTGTGCAGCGGCAGGCCGAGCTTGGCAGCGATCGTCTCCTGCGCGGTGACGGGGGACTTGAGGGACCCCCAGATCTCGGCGCGGTCCGCGCGTACGTCGGCGATGGCGCAGTTGGTCTCCAGCGCGCTGTTGCCGGCGAACGCGAACGTGAAGCGGATGTCCACGGCCTTGGTGAGCAGCGGCAACGGCGGTATGACGAGGGGCAGTTCCGCCTGCCGGAGTTTGGCGTGCACCGATGCGTCGGAAGCGCCTTCGGCGGTGCCCGGCCCCCAGGCCACGCGCAGGGCGCGGACGGCGTCGATGCACTGGCCGAACGTTCGGCCGCGCACCGCGACGCCGGTGGAGACGGGCACGACGTCGGTGATGCCCGGCATCGCCCGTACCTCGGGGAGGTTGGCGACCGAGCGTACGGTGCCGTTCACGGTCGGCGGGCGGCAGACCATCGTCGGGAGCGCCCCGGGCACTTGGAGGTCCATGGCGAACTTCTTGCGCCCTGTGACGGCGTCGCGCGCGTCGATGCGGTTGCGCGGAGTCCCGATGACGGTGAATTCGTCCGCCGGCTTGAGTTCGACGGAGACCTGGACGGTCGCCAGGCCCGCGGCTTTGACCGCGAGTTCGCCGTACGTCGCGCTGCGGCCGCCGGAGGAGGTGACCACGCCGAGCCGGGTCGTCAGGGCCGAGACCGCCTCGCCGAACTCGGTCGCCGCCGCCTCCAGCAGCCGCCCCCGGGCGATCGCGGCCGCCACGCGGATGGGGGTGTACGTCGAGAAGGTGGTGTTCGAGCCCCCGGTGAGCTGGTTGAACAGCAGTTCGGGTCGGGCGTCGGCCAGCGTGACGCGGACCTTGTCCAGCGGCAGGTCAAGCTCTTCGGCGATCAGCATCGCGCTGGACGTGGTGACGCCCTGCCCGACCTCGGCACGGGGCAGCGCGAACGACGCGGTGCCGTCCTCCTCGATCCGGATGCCGATCAGGTTCGCGGTGGGCAGCGCGGCGAGGGTCAGCAGTTCGTTGAGGTCGGCCAACTCGGACAGACCGGGGAGCGACGGTATCGCGGCGTCGGCCTCGGGCGGTGCGAGCACCTGCTCGGCGAGGGGCGCGGCGACCGTGAGCGTCGACGCGCCCAGGACGTACCCGAGGAATCGCCGGCGCGGGAGCCCGGAAGACGGTCCTGCGCTGTCGGACATAGCCTCGGACGTGCGGTGCGCCGCGGTGTGCGGTGCGTTCTCGGGCGGGCTCTGGGGCGCGGGCGGAAGATCGGCCATCAGTGCTCCTCTGCGGTGAGTTCGCGCTCCGGGATCTTCTTCTTCCTGGTCTGGCCGGCGCCGGTCCGGCGCGGATCGGGGGCCGTTCCGGGGGTGGGGCCGTGGTCGGTTGGGCTCGGCTTGGGGGCGTCCCGGACCGCCTCCGTGTCCGATGTCGCTACCGCGTGACGGCGGCGCGTTGCTCGAGGACGGTCAGGGTGCGTTCGCACCAGCCGATGTTCCCGCGTTCGAAGGACAGGCCCCGCATCAGCGTCAGGTAGGGGCCGATCCGGTCCGCCGCGGCGAGGTATTCGTCTTCCGACCGGCCGTCGAGCATGCGGGTGCGCATGGTCTCGTAGCGCGAGATCTTCGCCTCCGCCCGCTTCAGGCGTTCGCGTACGGCCTCCGCCACCGACGCGATGTCGCCGGCGTCGACGGCCTGCACCTTGACCAGGAGCTCGTCGCGGTAGGCGCCGGGGCGCGTCGGCTCCGCGGTGAACGCGCGGAGTGCGGCCCGACCGGTCTCGGTGAGGGAGAACAGCCGCTTGTTCGGGCGGCGTTCCTGCTCCACGACGCGGGCGGCGATCAGGCCGTCGGCCTCCATGCGGTCCAGCTCCCGGTACAGCTGCTGGGGCGTCGCCATCCAGAAGTTCGCCACCGAGGCGTCGAAGCTCTTGGCCAGGTCGTAGCCGGAGGCCTCGCCCCTGAGGAGGGTGGCCATGATCGCGTTGCGCAGCGCCATGCGTGGAGCATAGCCGGGGGTGATTAATCGCAGCCGTGACTAGTCAAAAGCATGACTGGGCACTAGCGTCCCCTCTACCTAGTCAACAAATTGAGTATGGAGTAGGCCCGGCATGCACCCCTTCCGCAAGGCCGTCGAAGCCGACGACCACCGCGCCATCGAGGAACTGCTCGCCGAGAACGTCGTGTTCAGCAGCCCTGTCGCGTTCCGGCCGTACGTGGGGAAGGCCATCACCGCGGCCATCCTGCGCGGCGTCGGCCGGGTCTTCGAGGACTTCCACTACGTCCGCGAGATGTCCACCGCGGACGGCCGCGACCACGCGCTGGAGTTCAAGGCCAAAGTCGACGGCATGGACGTGCACGGCTGTGACTTCCTGCATGTCGACGAGCGCGGCCTGATCGACGACTTCGTCGTCATGGTGCGCCCGTTGTCCGCCGCGCAGGCGCTGTCGGCGGCCATGGGCACCCAGTTCGAGCGGATCCGGCGCGAGGCCGCGGACTCGGCGCCCTGACATCCGTCCTGACCCCCGCCCCTACCGCGGGGCGGTCTCGGTGTCCGGCGGGCGTCGTAGGCTGCGTACGTGGTGGGAAAGCGTGGTTCCGCAAGTGTGGGGGCGGATGCGGCATGCGCCGGCGGCGTTTCGCTGGTGGCGCGGCCGTCCGCGGCCGCGCTCAGGCCGCTGATCCGGTCGTTCGGCTACGCCGAGGCGCGTTTCGCGCACGCGGCCGAGATCGTCCTGCCGAACGGCGGCCCGCAACTGCTGGTGAACCTGGACCTGGACGAGCTGCGCTCGACCGTTCCGGCGGATCCGGGCGGCGACCGGCGTACCCGGGGCGCCGCGGTGCAGGGGCCGTCGACCGGGCCCGTCGTCGTCGATCCGGCCCAGCAGCGTGCCGTCGTGTGGGTGGCGTTCCGTACCGCCGGGGCGCATCCGCTGCTCGGCGTCCCGCTGTCGGCCGTACGCGACCAGCTCGTCGGGCTCGACGACCTGTGGGGCGGCGACGGCACGGTGCTGCGCGAGCGGCTCCTTGCCGCGCATGCGGCCGGCGGTGCGCAGGCGTGCCTGCGGGAACTCGAAGCGGCGCTGCTGGCGCGCGCGGCCGCGCAGGACGGGCCCGACCCGGCGGTGCTGGCGGCCGCCGCGCGGCTCGACCGCGGAGCGTCCGTGCGGACCGCGGCCGACCAGCTGGGCTGGACGCCGCGGCGGCTGACCGCGAGGTTCGACGTGGAGATGGGGCTGTCGCCTAAGCGGTACGCGCGCGTACGCCGGTTCCAGCGCCTGCTGGCGCGCGTGAACGCCTCAGCCGACCCGCCGGACTGGGCCCTGCTCGCGGCCGACGGCGGCTACCACGACCAGGCGCATCTGATCCACGAGTTCCGCGCCCTCGCCGGGATGACCCCGACCGCGTACGCGCCGCGCTCCGCCGCCGAGCCCAACCACGTTCCGCTCGACGGGTGACGGGACGCCCGGCTGCCGATTTCTACAATCCCCCGCGCCGGATCCTGCCGATCATGAAGACATGACAAACACCGATGACAAACAGGCAGTGACCGGGCTCTACCCCCGTCTCGTCGTCTCCGACGGACCCCGTGCCGTGGACTTCTACCGCTCGGTTTTCGGCGCCGAGGAGGTGGAGCGCTACACCGACCCGGACGGCCGGATCGTGCACGCGATGCTGCGCATCGGCGGCGTGCCGGTCGCGCTCAAGGACGAGGCCGACGGCGACCCCGCGCCGACGACGCTCGGCGGATCCCCGGTGATCATCGCCGTCGACGTCGCCGACCCGGATGCCGTCGCCGACGCCATGGTGCGCGGCGGCGCGACGGTGGTGCACCCGGTCGCCGACCATCCCTACGGGCAGCGCGGCGGCCGGCTGGCCGACCCGTTCGGCCACATGTGGATGGTCTTCCGGACCATCGAGGACCTGACACCGGAGGAGATCCAGGAGCGCACCACGCGCATGCACACCTGAGCGGCGTCCGGCGGGCCGACGAATGCCGGGCCGACGACGTCGGATGGGTGACGCCCGGCGGGCCGGCGGCGTCGGGCAGCGTCAGTCGAGGCAGAACTCGTTGCCCTCGGGGTCGGCCATCACGATGAACCCGGTGCTCATCGGCGGCTCGGGCTCGAAGCGCCGGACGCGCTCGGCACCCAGCTCGACGAGCCGGACGCACTCGGCCTCCAGCGCCGCCATCCGGTCCTCGCCCTCGAGGCCGGGGGCGGCGCGGACGTCGAGGTGGACCCGGTTCTTGGCGGTCTTGCCTTCCGGCACCTGCTGGAAGAACACCCGCGGCCGCCGGCCGTCCGGGTCCTCGAGCGCGGACCGCGTGTTGCGCCGGTCCTCCGGTACGCCCAAGCCCGCCAGGAAGTCGTCCCACGCGGCCAGCGGGTCGGCGCCTTCGGGCAGGTCGACCCCGGGCGGGCCGGGATGGACGTAGCCGAGGACGTCGCGCCAGAAGGACGACAGCGCCCGCGGGTCGTGGGCGTCGAACGTCACCTGGAAGTCGCGGCTCATGGGGTTGCTCCAATCGTCGGGGTGGCCGTAGCGGTGTACCCGCCGACGCGCCGAGTGTGCATGTGGAGGTCGCGCAGCAGGCAGACCTCCGCCGTGTGGTGGATCAGTTCGCGGTGGATGTGCAGCACCAGGTCGGCCATCGGGGCTTCGGGGAACGGCTCGCCGTCGCCCATCGGGCGGCGCAGTCCCTCGTCGCCCAGGCGGCGTACCCCGTCCAGCCACACCGCGACCTGGGTGTCGAGCTGGTCGAGCGCGGCGGCGGCCGTGCCGGCGTACTCCCACGTCTCGTACGACGCCGCGGGCGCGCCGAAGTGTGCCGCGTTCCGGGCCGCGAGCACACCGACGATCACATGCCCCAGCCGCCACGCGATGGTGGTGAACGGCGTGGGGTCCGACGGCGAGGGGTCGTAGTCGACCGTGAAGGCTCCGGCGCCGAGCTGTAAGGGGGCCGAGGACGTGCCGCGCGGGCGCACGCCCCAGGCGTCGGGGACCGGCGACCACGCGTACTCCTCGTCCGTGAGGCCGTCGAGTCGCGCTCGAACCTGGTGGTTCCAATGGAACTCCCACTGCGCGCGGAACGCCGCGTTCCAGTCGAATCCGTCTGCGTCCATGGAGCCACCATGACACCGATAGCGGACAGGACACGTCCGCTATCTCTGGCAAGGTGGACACCATGAGTGCGCCGGAAGCGGAAGGGCTCGACACCACGGAGCGGGTGCTCACCCTCCTCGGCCTGCTCCAGCAGCGCCAGGTCTGGACCGGGGCCGAACTCGCCCGGCAGCTCGGGGTCACGCCGCGGACGGTACGCCGCGACGTCGAGCGGCTGCGCACCCTCGGCTACCTGGTCCAGGCCGACCAGGGCGTCGGCGGCGGATACCGGTTGGGCCCCGGACAGGACCTGCCGCCGCTGCTCCTCGACGACGAGGAGGTCATCGCCGTGGTGGCCGCGCTGCTCGCGGGCGCCGGCGGTGCGGGCGGAGTCGGCGGCGCGGTCGCCGGGGATGCCGCACTGCGGGCGCTGAGCAAGCTCGACCGACTGCTGCCGGTCCGGTTGCGGGACCAGGTGCGGGCGCTGTCCGGATCGGTGGAGTCGTTCGGCGGCGCATCCGCGGTGGTCGACCCGGGGGTCCTCATGCTGCTCGCGCGCGCCTGCCGGGACGAGGTCGAGGCGGCGTTCGCCTACCCCTCCGGCGGCGCGGTGCCCGGAAGCGGCAGGCGGCGGCGGGTCGAGCCCTATCGGCTGGTCGCGTCCGACCGGCGCTGGTACCTCCTGGCCTACGACCTCGACCGCGACGACTGGCGCAGCTTCCGCGTCGACCGGATGACCGACGTGTCGGCACGGACCTTCCGCTTCCGGCCGCGCCCGGCGCCGGACGCCGCGACGTACGTGCAGGAGGGCGTGGCGAGCCGGGTCTACCCGCACCGGGCGCGTTTCCTCGTGCACGCGCCCGCGGACACGGTGCGCGCACAGGTCCCGGCGTCCGCCGCGGTGGTCCGCGCGCACGGCCGCGGCAGCTGCGAACTGCTCAGCGGAGCCGACCGGTTGGACGCCGTGCTCATGCACGTGTTGTTGCTGGGACACGACTTCGAGGTCCTGGACCCTCCCGACCTCAAGGAGCAGTGCCGGACGCTGGCCGAACGACTGCGCGCGGCCGGTGCGCCCGACCGGTGACACCGCCTCGACCGGGCAGCGCGGCGTACGCGGTCACCTCGGGGAAATGCCTATGCGCGACTGATTCCCCGGCCGCCGTAGGTTTTCGGGTGTCGGCAGGAAAACGGGCGCTCCGGCGGCACCGGGCGCCCCTCGGACAAGGAGACGCACACCATGACCGCGTACGCCATCGCCCACGTGCACAGCACCGAGTTCTGCCCGGACATCGTCGAGTACCTGGAGCGGATCGACGAGACCCTTGAGGCGTTCGGCGGCCGGTTCATCGTGCACGCGTCGCCGAACAAGCGCGGGGTGGAAGGTGATTGGCCGGGAGACGCCATCGTGATCGAGTTCCCGTCGATGGCGGAGGCGAACGCGTGGTGGGAATCCCCGGGGTACCGGGAGATCCTTCCGCTGCGCACCGCGCACATGGTCGCCGACATCATCCTCATCGAGGGGGTGCCGGCCGGCTACCGGGCAAAGGACGCGGTCAAGAAGCTTGCGTAGTGCGGTGGTGGCCGTGGTGGCCAAAGTGGCCGTGGTGGCTGTGGAACGGTTGAACCGTTGCGGGCCGGCCCCGGAAAACGAGCGAGCGGCTGACGTACGAGCGGGGGAATCCTGGGCCGAGCCGGTGGCATTCCCGTGGGACTGGGAAGCAGCACCGTATGACTGTCGCATCCGTGAACCCCGCCACCGGCGAGACGCTGAAGACCTTCGAGCCCCTGGGCGCGGACGAAGTGGACGGGCGCATCGCCGTCGCGCACCGCACCTTCCTGGAGTACCGACGCACGTCCTTCGCCGACCGGGCGCGCCGGATGAACGCCGCGGCAGACGTCCTGGACGCCCGGCAGGACGAGATCGCCCGCGTGATGACCGCCGAGATGGGCAAGCCGATCGCGGCCGCCCGGGCCGAGGCCGCCAAATGCGCGACGACGATGCGGTTCTACGCCGAGCACGCGGAAGGCTTCCTCGCCGACGACCCGCTCGCCGACCCGTCCCGGGTCAAGGCCTCGGCGGCCATGGTCCGGTGGCAGCCGCTGGGCGTCGTGCTCGCGGTGATGCCCTGGAACTTCCCGCTGTGGCAGGTCGTCCGCTTCGCCGCTCCGGCGCTCATGGCCGGGAACACCGGTCTGCTCAAGCACGCCTCCAACGTGCCGCAGACCGCGTTGTTCCTGGAGGAGCTGTTCCTCGAGGGCGGGTTTCCGCGCGGCTGCTTCCAGACGCTGCTGATCGGCTCGGGCCAGGTCGAGCGCGTCCTGCGGGACGATCGGGTCGCGGCGGCGACGCTGACCGGCAGCGAGGCCGCCGGACGCTCGGTGGCCGCGATCGCGGGCGACGAGATCAAGAAGACCGTGCTGGAGCTGGGCGGCAGCGACGCCTTCGTGGTGATGCCGTCCGCCGACCTGGCGGCCGCGGTGTCCACGGCGGTCACCGCCCGGGTACAGAACAACGGCCAGTCCTGCATCGCCGCGAAGCGGTTCATCGTGCACGAGGCGGTGTTCGACGCGTTCGCCGACGCCTTCACCGCACGCATGCGCGACCTGCGGGTGGGGGACCCGGCGGACGAGGCGACCGACGTGGGTCCGCTGGCCACCGAGCAGGGGCGTACGGACGTCGCCGAACTGGTCGCGGACGCCGTCGCGCAAGGCGCCACCGTGCTGTGCGGCGGCGAGGTCCCCGACGGCCCCGGCTGGTTCTACCCGCCGACGGTGCTCACCGAGGTCACCCCGGAAATGCGAATGTACGCCGAGGAGGTCTTCGGGCCGGTCGCGCAGTTGCACCGGGTGGCGTCCGCGGACGCGGCGGTCCGGGTCGCCAACGCGACCTCGTTCGGCCTCGGCTCCGCCGCGTGGACCACCGACGCCGCCGAGCGCGAGTTGTTCGTCGGGGAACTGGAGGCCGGCGCGGTGTTCGTCAACGGCATGGTGGCGTCCTCTCCGGACCTGCCGTTCGGCGGGATCAAGCGCTCCGGCTACGGCCGCGAGCTCGCGGCCCTGGGGATCCGGGAGTTCTGCAACGCCAAGACGGTGTGGGTGGCCTGAACGGAACCGGCACAGGGCGGCGGCCGCGCGCGCCCGGGCCCAGGCCCGGCCGCGGCCGTCGCCTCGCGTACGGTCCTCCGCGCGTACCGCGCGCAGGTCGGGCGGCCGACGTGCACGCCGACCGCGGACCGGCCGAGATACGCGTACTCCAGGGCGCGTACACACGAGGTCAGTGCTGTCATGTCCGCTCGTCTCCTTGCAGCCATCGGGCCACGGTCGCGGTGATCGGGGCGCGGGTGGCGATCTCCTGGAAGCCGAATTCGGGGTTCGCGTTGGCGTCCAGGAACCACAGCGTGCCGTCGGCGGCCTCGGCGAGGTCGAAGGCGACCAGGTTGAGGGCCGCCCGGCGGCGGTACGTGCGGAGCCGGGCCGCCGTGTGCTCGTCCAGGTCCTCGGCGCTGTAACGGCATTCGCGCGGCCGCGTACGCCAGTCGAGCTCCGCATCGGTGATCCGGCAGGCGAACACCTCGTCGCCCACCAAGGTCACCCGCCAGTCCGCGGCCTTCGGGGTGACCTCGCGCTGCAGCAGGCACAAGGCGCCGCCGATGCCGGTGAGGTCGTCACCGGGCGAGATGCGGAAGACGGGGGCGAACTCGGTGAAGCGCTGCGTGGTCGGCTTCACGACGGTGGGCCCGCCCGCGATGAACGCGGATGCCTCCTTCTCGTCCGTCGTCACCAGGGTCTGGGGGACCGCCAGACCGACCTGGTGGGCCAGTTCCAGCTGCACCGGCTTGGGGCGGACGCGCGCCACCGCGGCCGGGGTGTTCATCCAGCGCCCGGCCTCGGTGGCGTTGCGCAGCATGCCTTCCAGCAGGCTGGTCGTCTCGTCGGCCGCCCACGCCTCGTCGCCGGTCAGGTCGCGCGCCGGGGTCGGCTTGCGCCACCAGACGGACGCGCCGGGCGGCACGACGCGGTTGTCCACCAGGCACGGGCCGTCCGGAGCCGGCGCGTTCAGGAGCGTGCCGGGACGCAGGCGTCCCGGGTCGAGGCGGACGAAGCTGTCCCGCGGGAGTCCGCGTACGACCATGTCGGCCGTGTAGTCGTCGTCGCTGGTGACGACGACGAAGCGGACCTCCCGCGCGCCGACCGGCATTTCAGTCGTCGTCCTTCTTGGCCCCGATGGGCGGTGGATGATTGGTGATGGTGAACCCGAACATGACGGTTCCGACCGTCTCCACCAGGACGGATCCGTCGCCGTCGAGGATGTTGAGGCCGGCGCCGTGGTCGTAGTGGTGGGCGGGGAGCGCGGCCGGCGCGGGGTCGAATGACGGGCCTCTTTCGCGAAGTGCCAGATAGCTCATGGAGTTCTCCGTCTCGGTACGGGAATCGGGCCATCGGCTGCCCAGGACACCGCCCCCCCTCGGGGAAACGGGGCGGTGTCCGGTCGTGTCGAGTGTTGTCGGGGTCTCTCCGGGGTCGGGATCGCATTCGCGGACCGGCGGCGGCCTACGCGGCAGATGCCGCGGACCTGGGTGGCTCATATCCAAGACGCGCGAGCACGGCCCGGGGGCTACTCGCGGATGTCCCGGCGTCGCGGTCGGCCGGACGCGGGTCGGAGTCGCCCTCCTGGCCGCGACCGCGTTCGCGCCGGTCGTCCGCTCGTACGCCTGCCGGGCAGGCGCCCCCGAACGCAGATGCCGGTGCCGGACATCGATCACTCCTTGTTCGGCAACAGACGTCCCTGTCAATGGTGTTCGTATGGACACCGGTTCCATACTGCCTGCCTGGAACCGTCGCCCAAACAGTTGCGGACGGCTACAGAAGCAGTGCCCGGAATTGTCCTGGGCAAGCCGTCACGGGAAACGCCGGTTGACGCGGCGTCAGGGGAACGCTCAGGAAAGGCCGTTCTGCGGGACGACCCCGGATGACCCGGGCGACCCGGGCGACTCGGGCGGCCCGGATGACCCGGATGACCCGGATGACCCAGGCGGCCCAGATGACCCGGGCGCCCGCGGTCGACTGCGGGAGTTGCGTACGCGCACATGATGCGCCGCCCACACGCGGCGATTCTTGCGCAACCGGTCCCGCTGGGTGCGCAAGCCGTTGCCGCCGACCGGACCGCATGGGTGCACTGGGGCTGTTCCCGCCGCATCGGCTCGCCGACGCGCGGAGCGCGGAACACCGCGTCGGCCCACCGAGAATCGGGGATCCCATGCTTGCTGCCCACCGCACCCTGCTCCCGCGCCCGGCACGTGTCGCCCTGGCCGGGGACCCCGGTCTCGGGGGCGGCAACCTGTGGCGGACCGCGTTGGAGCACAGCCGGGCCCCCGACGTACCGGTGCTGGTGTCGGACCCGCCGCTCGAATTCGGCGACGGTACGCGGCGCACGGCTTTCAGCATCGCCGAACTCGACGCCCTCGCCGACGCCTGGGCCAGTCGCTATGTCGACCGGGGCGTCCGGCCGCGCGACCGGGTCGTGGTTTTCGTCGAAGACTCCTTCGAGGACCAGCTGCACCTGGCCGCGCTCGCCCGGATCGGTGCGATCGCCGTCGTCGTGAACGGCCGGATGCCGGCGGACACGGCGCTCGGTCTGATGGCCCGCGCCGCGCCCGTCGGCCTCTACACGGATCCCGCCCACCTCCAACTCCTCGACGGCCGTCATCGGGAGCTGCCCGGTTTGCGCTGGACGATCACCGCGGAGGCGGCGGCGGAACCGGGCGACCTGGTCCTGCCGGACAAGGCCAGGTACCGGCACGACGACGCCGACCCGGTCTTCCTGTGCCACTCGTCCGGGACCACCGGCAACCCGAAGCTGGTCACGTGGACCCACCGGCAGAGCGTCGCGGGCGCACGCTTCCGGCTCGCGACCCAGCCGGAGCCCGAGGACTCCCTGCTGCTGTGCGCGGCGCCGCTGTCGCACGGAGCCGCCATCGCGGTGACGTCCTTCGCGCTGCTGGCCGGCATGCCGATCGTCGCCCTCGCCGACCGCAGTGCCGCCGGGCTGGCCCGGGGAGCGGCCACGCACCGGCCGACGACGGTCTTCGCGTTCAACCACTCGCTGGCGGAACTCGCCGTCTCGGAGGCCGACCCCGACGACTTCGCCTCGGTCCGGGACTGGGTGAACGTCGGCGACTCCGCCCACGAGGCGCACGTACGCTCCCTCGTCCGCCTCGGCCACCGCACTGTGGACGGCGCCGTCCGGCCGGGTTCGGTCTTCCACGACATCCTGGGCTCGTCCGAACTCGGCTGGGCCGCGCTGCGCCGCACCACGACACCAGACACCCCCTCCTCGCCGCGCCACCTCGGCCGGCCGGTGTTCGCGATGAAGGCGGCGGTCCTGCGTGAGGACGGCAGCCACGCCGACGTGGGCGAGGTCGGCATGCTGGGCGTACGCGGCGAATCGGTGACCACCGGCTACTGGAACGACTCCGACACCTCCCACCGCAGCCGCCTCGCCGGCTACTTCCTGTCCGGCGACCTGGTACGCCGCACCGCCATGAACGACTACTTCCACGTCGACCGCATCGTCGACGCGATCCACACCGCGACCAAGCCGGGCCACTCGGTGCTCATGGAGGAGGTGATCCTCCTCGCCCTGCCGGAGACCGCCGACTGCGCGGTGGTGGCGGGCGGTGCCGGCGGCGCGGGAGAGGGAGACGACGGAGACGGAGAGGGCCGCGCGGCCGTGCCCGTGGCGGTCGTCACGTTGCGGGCGAACAGCCCGGGCCGGGCGACCGGCCCGGACCGCACGCAGGCCCGGGACCGCGCGAACGCCGCGGAACTCCTGGCACGGGCCAACACCGCGCTCGCCGCGGTCGGCCAACCCGACCTGGCCGCGCTGGAGATCGCCGTCCACGAGACGGATCTGCCGGTCGGCGCGACCGGCAAGGTCCTCAAGCGCCAGTTGCGTGAGAAGTACCGTGATCTGCCCGGCTATTTGGCCAAGGCACCCAACGCCGTGATCGCGGCGGTCCCCGCGGAGGTCCGGGAACCGGCGGGCACGGAGCCCGCCGCGTACGCCGGTTCGGACGACGAGGCGGCGGCGGTCGAGGGCCTGCGCGTGATCGCGGCGGCGGTGCTGGAGATGGAGCCCGACCGGATCACCACCGACGCCCCGTTCTACGCGCAGCTGGAGATGGACTCGCTGCAGAAGACGGAATTCGTCGCACGCGTCGAACGCGCCTTCCAGGCACGCTTCGACGCCGAGGAGGCGGCGGCGATGGACTCCCTGGGCGACGTGCTCTCGGCCTTGCGCCGTGCGGGCACGCCTGTTCGCGCCCAAGACGTGACGTCGGACGCCCGTGCAGGGGCAGGACCCGGTGCGAGTGCGAGTGCGAGTGCGAGTGCGAGTGCGAGTGCGAGTGCGAGTGCCAGCTCCAGTGCCGTTTCCAGGGACGGAGGTTCGCGATGAATCCCGTCGATCTCCTCCTGCTCCGGCACGTGGCGGCGGGCCAGGGCGGCCGTACGTGCGTCACGGACCGCGACGGCGCCATGACCTACGCCGAACTGACCTCGGCCGCAAAGGCCTACGCGGGGACGCTCGCCGCGGCCGGAGTGCGCCGCGGCTCCCGCGGCCTGCTGGTCTCCGACGACACCGCGGACGCCGTGGTCGCGGTGCTCGGCCTGTGGTGGCACGGCTGCGTCCCCGTCGTCCTCAGCCCGATGCTGCGCGACCCCGAGCTCGCCTTCATCGCCGGGGACTGCGCCGCCGAGTTCGCGGACCTGCGCCTCCCGCCGGAGCGCCGCCCGGAGTTGAGCGCGGCCTTCGCCCGCCCGCCGGTGCTGCGGCACGAACTCCCGGATGCGGAAAGCCCGGACCTGGACCCCGGCGCGCCCGCGGAGTTCGACGGCGCGGCCGAGGTGCTGGTGCAGTACACGTCGGGAAGTACCGGCCGACCGCGCGGCGTCCGGCATTCCCTCGACGGACTGCGGGCGGTCCTCGCCGGATTCGGCAGCGTCCTGGCCCTCTCCCCGGCGGACACCGTGCTGTCGACCGCCAAACTGTCCTTCGGCTACGGTTTCGGCAACTCCCTGCTCTTCCCCCTCGCGGCCGGCGCCGCCTCGGTCCTGCTCACCGGCCCCGTCGACGCGTTCTCCGTGACCGCGGCGATCCGACGGCACCGGCCGACCGTGCTGTGCGCGGTGCCGAGGGTGTACGAGTCCTTGGTCGCCGCCGCCGAACGGGGCGGGCGGCCGGACACCGCCTCCATACGCCTCGCCGTCGCGGCCGGCGAGCACCTGCCCGCGGACCTGTCCCGCCGCGCCACGGCGGCCTTCGGGTTCCCGTTGGTAAACGGGCTGGGCGCCACCGAACTCCTGCACATCGTCCTCGCCACCGCGCCGGACGCGCCGCTGCACGGCTCCACGGGCGAACCGGTGCCCGGCGTGACGGCGACCGTGCGCGACGACGACGGAACGCCCCTGCCGCCGGGGGTGCAAGGGCGTCTGCACATCGCCTCCGCGTGCGCCGCCCTCGGCTACATCGACCGGCCCGACGCCGAGGCACGGACGTTCGCCGACGGCGGCGTCTATCCCGGCGACGTGGTCCACCGCACGCCCGAAGGCGATTTCAGGCACGTGTGCCGCAGCGACGACCTGCTGAACATCGGCGGCCACAAAGTGGCCCCGGCGGAGATCGAGGGCCTGCTGAAGGGCGTCGCCGGGATCGCCGACTGCGCGGTGGTCGCGGACCGGGACGAGGCCGGTCTGCAACAGGCCGTCGCGTACGTCGTCCCGGGGCCGGACGCCGTCGACGCCGACGTACGCCGGGCCGCACTCGGCGTGATCCGCGACAAGCTGCCGCCCCATCGGCGCCCCTCGCGCGTCGAACTCATCGCGGCGTTGCCGACCACGTCCACCGGCAAGCTCGCCCGCTTCCGCCTGCGCACCCTCCAGCAGGCGCGATGACGACGGACATCATCGGCATGGGCGCGATCGCCTGCCTCGGGGACGAACCCTGTTCCATCCACCGGGCGTTGTGCCGCGCGGAGACCGGCGTCGGACCGCTCCGGGCCTTCGACAGCAGCCGCTACCGGGTGAAGAACGCCTACGAAATCGACGACCGCACCGGGCGCGACGGCGATCGGCCCGACAGCGATCGGCCTGGCCGCGAAGAGCCCATCCGCGACGAGCCCGGCCGGGCCACGCGCTGGCTGCGGGCCGTCGTCGCCGACGCGCTCGCCGACGCGGGCCTGACGGACCCCGCGAGCCCGGACGCCTCCGCAGCCGCGGTCGCCGACATCCCGGTGATCGTCGGAACGACCCTGCGCGAGCTCCGCTCCGCCGAGCTCTGGTGGCGGGACGGCACCGAACTGGAGCCCGCGGACCTGCACTTCGCCGACGCCATGCGGGACGCCTTCGGGACGACGCGTACCCACACCGTGGCCAGTGCGTGCGCGGCCTCCTTGTACGCACTTGCCATGGCGACCGACCTGATCGACCTCGGCCTGGCCGACACCGTGGTGGTGGCCGGCACCGACTCGATCGCGGAAAGCTCGTTCGGCGCACTCGACCGCGTGCAGAATCCGCCGCCGCAGTCGATCCGGCCGTTCGACCGGGCCCGGCGCGGCATGGTGATGGGAGAGGGCGCCGCGGCGGTCGTGCTGAGCCGCGGCGGCAGCCACCGGCAGCCGGTGCGGGCCCGCGTACGCGGCGTCGCCGTGAACTGCGACGGCGCGCACCCGGCCGTTCCGGACCCGGAAGGCGTCGCGGCAGTGGTCCGAGACGCGCACCGGCGCGCTGCCATCGCTCCCGACGAGATCGACCTCGTCGTGGTGCACGGCAGCGGCACGCACCACAACGATCTCGTCGAATCCGAGGTTCTGGGCGAGGTGTTCGGCACGTCGATACCGGGGCCGTTGGTCACCTCGATCAAGTCAGGGGTCGGGCACACCTGCGGAACCTCCGGGCTGATGAGCCTCGTCGTCGCGGTACTTGCCCTTCAAACGGGTGAACTCCCACCCATCGGAGGGCTGTCCGACCCGATGCCCGAGGCCGGCAACCTGCGCTTGGTCGCCGACGGGCCCGCCCTCGGCAGCTTCTCCACCGCGCAGATCCACGCGATCGGACTCGGCGGCATCAACGCGGTGGCCGTGGTCGGGAGGGCGTCATGACTCTGTTGCCGACGGAACTACCGCCGCTCCCGGCGCCTTTGCCCGTCACGAGTCCGGTCCCGCTGTTCGCGTCGCGTCCGGTGATCACCGCCTGCGGCCTCGCCGTCTCCGGGGTCGCAGACGAACGCGACCTGCTGGGCGGATCGTTGGGGATCACGGGGGAGGATCCGAGTGCATCGGGACCGGGACTTCGGCACAAGGACCGTGCCTCCCGCATGGCGCTTCGCGCGGTACGACGGGCCCTCGACGCGGCGGCGATCGACGCTCCCGCGGCGACCGCGGTCGTCGTCAGCAGCAACTTCGGCAACCTCGACACCGTCTGCGACTTCACCGACACCATCGCGGCGGAGTCCGTGACAGGTCTCAGCCCCTTGCGCGTTCCGCACATGTCGAGCCACGTCACCGCCGCCTGGGTGGCGATCGAGCACGGCCTGCGCGGGCCCAACCTCACCTTGTGCAGCGGCACGCCCGGCGGATTGGACGCGGTGTTCTGGGCCGCGGCACTGCTTGCCGCCGGCCGCGCCGAGGTCGCGGTCGTCGTCGGCGTCGAGCCGGACACCGCACCGGTCGCCCGGCTGCACCGCGAACGCGGCGGCACCGCATGGCTGGACGGAGCGGCCTGCCTCGTGGTCGAGAACGCCGCCCACGCGGCCTCGCGCGGGGCGCGGGTCCGGGCTGCGGTCTCCGGCTACGGCAAGGCGACCGACCGTGCCGAAGCGGTCCGGCAGGCGTTGAAGGCGTACGACCGCCCGATCGGGCTACGGGTCGCGGCGGGCCGGGACAGGCCTGGGCCCGGGGCTGGGGCCGGGGTCGGGCCTTCGCCTCAGGACGGGCCCGTCCTGGACCTGACCGGCCGCCTGGGCCGGTGCTCCGGAGCCCTCGGCGTCCTGCAATGCGCGGCCGCTTTGGCGTGGTTCGACCGCCCCGCCTGGGAAGTGGAACGCAGCCGGGGCCCGGTCGCGGACTCGGTCCTGGCGATCGCGGGCGCCGGACGGGACGTCTCGGCGAAGGCCGGCCCCGGGGGCGGGGTCAGGCCTGGCACTGGGACCGCGATCAGGGCCGGCACCGGGGCCCGTACCGGGGGTGCCGGCGAAGCGGACGGCGAAGGCGATCCGAGCGGCGTGTCGGCGTTGTTGCTCACGCGGCCCGCACCCGACGGCTCAGGACGGGTGCCGTCATGACCGCCGCGAACGCCGATGACCGCAGGGTGGTGGTCACGGGCCTGGGGGCCGTCTCGTGTCTGGGGGCGGGAGTCCCGGCGTACTGGAGCGGCCTCGTCGCGGGCGGTACTTCGACCCGCGAGGTCGAACTGCCGCACATGAACATGAGGGCGACCCGGATGTACCTGGTGCCGGATGCCGTCGTCCCCGACCGTCCGCGCAGCCAGGGCGGCGTGCCGCTCGGCCGGGTTCCGCGGATGGCCGTCGCCGCCGCGTTCGAAGCCCTCGCCGATGCCGGGATCGGCGCACCCGAGCGCGCCGGGATGCCCGTCGTCATGGGCGCCGAGATGGGCAACGCCAGCGTGCAGGAGGAACAGCGCGACGTGTCCGGCGCCGGCCGGCCCCCGTGGACGCCGCTCGCGGTCGCCGCCGCGGCGGTGGGTGGGGCCATCGGCTCCCGGCGAAGCAACATCAGTGTCGGAAACGCGTGTTCGTCGGGCGGCTATGCGCTGGGTGTCGCACTCGACATCATCCGGTCCGGTGAGGCACCCGCGGTCCTGGTCGGCGGTGCGGACGGGATCACCCGCGTCGGGATGGGCGGACTCGACCGGCTCGGCGCCGTCGACCCGCGCGACTGCCGCCCGTTCGCGCTCGACCGTTCGGGCACGGTTTTCGCCGACGGCGCCGCCATGCTGGTGCTGGAGTCGGCCGCGCACGCCGAGCGGCGCGGGGCGGTCGTCCACGCGGAGCTCGCCGGCGTGGCGTGGAGCTGCGACGCGTACCACCTGACCTCGCCGGATCCGGAGGCGGCGCAGCTGGTCCGCGCCATGGGCGAAGCCCTGGCGGACGCCGGACTGCGCCCGGACCGGATCGGCTGCGTCCTGCCGCACGCCACCGGAACCCCGGTCAACGACGCGGTGGAAACCCTGGCCCTGCGCCGGGTTTTCGGCGAACTCCGACATAAGATCCCGCACTTCGCACTCAAGTCGCTGGTCGGACACAACTCTTCGGCGGCTGCGGTCTTCGCGTGTCTGACCGCCGTGCTGATGATCGCCCGGGGGCAGATCCCCGCGAACGCTCCCGTCCGTCAGGACCCCGCGTGCGACGTATGGCTGCCGCAGGAGGGCACGCTGCGCCTGGAGCATCCGGCGGTGCTGGTGAACACCTGCGCGTTCGGCGGCAACAACTCCTCGTTCGTGCTGACCGGAGGGCGGGGGTGGACGGCATGAGCCCCGGGGCGGCCCGCATCCGTGTCACCGGTCTGGGCCTGACGGCCCCGGGCGTCGATCGTCCGGACCGGGCCCTGGAGATTCAACCCGACGCACCCGCAGGCTGGTTCCACACCGCGACCGCTCTGCCGGGCCGCGGCTACCGCCGACTCCCGCCCGGTGCCCTCTACTTGCTGGCGGCCGCACGTGCCGCATGGACGGACCGCGGTCCGTGGATCGCGGCGGTGCCGGCGGCGAGCCGGGGAGCGGTGGTGGGGACCAACAACGTCGGGGCTTCCCTCATCGAGGAGTTCGACCGCACGATCATCGACCTCGGCGCTGCGGCACTGTCTCCCGCGCGAGCGCCGTACATGGCCATGAGCATGTTCGCGGCCCGCCTGGCGCCGGAGCACGAGCTGCGCGCCTTCGACCTCACCACCAACTCACCGGCCGTGGCGGGGCTGGACGCGCTCCAGGCGGCCGCACGTGCCCTTGCCGCCGGACGCGCTTCGGTCGTACTGGCCGGGGCCGTCGAGGAACCGCCCGCGCCGATCCAGCGGTTGGACCACCCGCGGGGAAGCCGGGACGACGGCGCGGACCCGGGAGCCGCGTTCGACGCGGGAGCGGCCGTGCTGGTCTGCGAACCCGCGGAGGAGTCCGCGGGCGGCGGATTCGGGTACGGGCACTGCTCGGTGCGCAGCGCGTTCCTCCCGGAACAGGACTCGGACACGGTGTCCGCGGTGCTTGACGCACTTTGGGACGAACTCGCCGACGAGGGGCCGCCACCCGCCCGCATCGACACCGTGCTCGACGACTCCGCTACCGGCCGAGCGGTGGCCGCGTGGCTCGGCAGACGCGTAACGCGCGGCAGCATCACGGCCGTTCCCACGGCACCCGGGGGCGGATGCCTGACCCCGGTCCGCCGCGTCCTCGGCCGACTCGCCGCCCCCGGCCAGAACCGGGCGCGAACCGCGGTCCTCGCCGCCTCCGCGCACGGCCACATCTCGATCGCGGACGTCACCCCGACGCGCCAGGCACTCACCCGCCGGCACACCCACTGACCGCAAGCAGCGACCGCGGTCAGCAACTGCACGCAACGACTGCACGCACTGCCCGCAAGTACTGCCCACATGCACCGACCGCGAGCACTTGACCGCGAGCACCTGACCGCGGACAACCGACCGCGAGCTCTGGCCGCAACTGGCGGAACCAGGCTCGGCGCCCGAAAGGAACCTGTCATGGCCAAGAACGCCCCCACCCGCGAAGAACTCCGCGCGTTCTTCGTCGAGGAGCTCGAACTCCCCGACGAAACGATCGCCTACGAGACGGAGTTCGCGGCCGACCTGGGCATCGACTCGCTCACCACCATGGAGCTGATGGTGCAGTTGGAGAAGCGCTACGGCGTGCGCCTGGAGGAGTCCGAGTTCGCGGCACTGACCTCCGTCAAGGCCGTCCACGAACTCCTCACCGCCCGGCTCGACGCGGCGGCCTGAACATGGCCGACGACCCGCGGCCGGTCGCCGTCGTGACCGGCGGATCGCGCGGCATCGGCCGCGCCGTGGTGCGCCGTCTGGCCGCGGACGGCTTCGACGTCGCGTTCTGCTACCGGTCGCGGCCGGACGCCGCGGCGGAGGTCGTGGACGAGGCCACCGCGGTCGGCGGCAAGGCCGCGCGCGTACTCGCGTACAAGGCCGATGTCGCCGATCCGGGGGAGGCCCGCGCGCTCGTCGAGGCGGCCGAGGCGGAACTCGGACCGCTCGCTGTTCTCGTCACGTGTGCCGGAATCACCCGCGACGGCCCGCTGGTGCGGATGTCCGACGCCGACTGGAACGAGGTGGTGCGCACCAACCTCGACGGGACGTACCACGCTTGCCGCGCGGCCACCCTCGCGCTCATCCGGCACGGCAGCGGCCGCATCGTCACCATGTCCTCGGTCGCCGGTAGGACGGGTAGCGCCGGACAGAGCAACTACGCCGCGTCGAAGGCCGGGATCATCGGCTTCACCGCCTCGTTGGCCCGCGAGCTCGGCCGCTACGGGGTGCGCTCCAACGTGGTGGCGCCCGGCCTGATCGAGACCGAGGTGACCGCGCAACTCAAGGCCGCGGCACGGAAGTCCATCGAGGACCGGATTCCGCTGCGCCGACCGGGCGTACCCGAGGAGGTCGCCGACGTCGTCGCCTTCCTCGTGTCGGACCGGGCCCGGTACGTCAACGGCCAGGTCATCGGAGTGGACGGAGGTCTCGCCCTGTGACCGCCCGCACGGCACCCGTACCGGGTCGAACGTCCGTGCGTCGCCGGACGTGTCTCGGCAAACCCACTGTCGGGAACAGGAGTTCGCCGTGTATGACGTGATCGTCGTGGGCGCGCGCTGCGCGGGGGCGCCCACGGCCATGCTGTTCGCCCGTGCGGGCTACCGCGTCCTCATGCTGGAGCGGGCCCGGTTTCCACGGGACACCTTGTCCACTCTCTACATCCACCAGCCGGGCGTCGCGCTGCTCGACGCCTGGGGCGTACTGGACCGCGTCAAGGCGACCGGCTGCCCGCCGATCACCTCCGCGATGCACCAGTTGGCCGACGTACGGCTGGAAGGCACCCCGACGCCGGTCCGGGGGATCGCCGCGGCGTACGCCCCCAGGAGGTACCTCCTCGACAACGTGCTCGCCGAGGCCGCGGTCGCGGCGGGCGTGGAGTTCCGCGAACAGTGCCAGGTGACCGGACTGGCCTTCGCCGGAGACCGGGTGGCGGGCGTCAGCTGGCGGGCGGGGACGGCGACCGGCACCGACACCGCCGCCCTGGTGGTCGGCGCGGACGGGATGCGGTCGGTCGTCGCGGAAGGGGTCGCGGCTCCGGTGACGCTCGAACACCCTTCGCTGAGCTGCGTCTACTACGGCTACTGGGACGGCGTGCAGGCGGACCGGTTTGAGGCGTACGCGATCCGGGGACGGTGGGTCGGGTGTGTGCCGACCAATGACGGACGCACGCTCATCGGCGTGTACTTCCCGCAACGGGAGTATCCGGCGATCCGGACGCGCGCCGAAGCGGCGTACCTGGAAGGACTTCAGGCCGCCGCGCCCGAACTCCACGAGCGCGCCCGCGCCGGAACGCGTACGGAACGCCTCTTCGGCTGCGGCGCGCAGCCCAACTTCTTCCGGCGCGCGGCCGGTCCGGGGTGGGCGCTGGTCGGTGACGCCGGCCACCACAAGGACTCCGTCACCGCGGACGGCATCACCGCCGCGTTCCGGCAGGCCGCGCTGCTCACCGCGAGCATCGGCGGCGACCTGCACGACGGGTCTTTGCTGTGCGCGGGGTTGGCGCGCTTCGCCCGGCAGCGCGACCGGGTGCTGGCCGAGCGCTACACGGACGCGCTCGCGCTCGCCCGGCTGCGGCCCGACCGGGGGCAGAGCCGTCTGGCCGCGATCGCGGCCGATCCGACCCAGGTTCAACGGTTCTTCGACAGGGCGGCCGGTCCCGACCCGGGCCAGGCGGACGCGCTCCAGGAAGGGTGGGTGCACTCATGACGGACTACGGAATCGCCTTTCCGGGGCAGGGGGCCAAGGAGGATGCGCTGACCGGCGCGCTGCACGCGTACCGCACACATCCCCTGGTGGCACGGCTGCTGGAGACGTTTGGCGCGGTCGACCCATATGCGCTGGATCTCGCCGACACCGCGGTCAACCAGCCGGCCACCTTCGCGGCGGGGATCGCCGCCGTCGAGGCGGTGTTCGGGCCGGAAGCCCGGCCGGCGGTGACGGTCGGGCACAGCCTCGGCGAACTGGCGGCGGCAGCCTGCGCCGGATTTCTCGACCGTGACGCGGGTTTCGAACTTGCCCTGGAACGCGGTGCGTTGTGCCGCGAGCAGAGCCTGCGCAGGCCCGGCGCCATGGTCGCGGTGATCGGCGCCGAGCCTGCCGACGCGGAGTGGCTGCGTCGCCAAGCGCTGGCCGAGCGCGGCGGCATCCTGGAGGTGGCGGGGCTCAACAGCGCGCGTCAAATGGTCCTGTCCGGGGATTCCGAGGCCGTGGCGCACGCGGTCGCGCTCGCCGCCGAGCAATGCCTGAGGGCGGAACTCCTGCCCATCGCCGGGGGATTCCACAGCCCTTTGATGATGGACGCCGTGCCACGGTGGCGCGAACGCCTGGCCGCGGCCGACTTCAGGACGGGATTCGCGCCGATCGTCTCCGCCATCGACGCGCGGGCCCACAGCGATCCCGACGAGGTTCGTGAGCGCCTTGCCCAGGGGTTGGTCCTGCCGGTGCGCTGGCGCGACGCCGTGCAGGCGGTCCGTGGGCTGGGCGTCCCCGCACTTGTCGACGCGGGCCCGGGGGACACCCTGCTCAAGCTCGGACGCCGGGACCGCTCCATGGCGTTCGTCGGGATCGAGGAAGTGGCCGGGCGGCTTGACGGGGGAGCGGGGGCGGGAGCCGAAGTCGGGGCTGCTCTCGGGGCTGGCCTCGAGGCCGGGACGTGAACCGCCTGCGCGCCCCGGGTGCGGATTTGAGGACGGGGCCGGGCGCCGGCCTGGGCGCGGGGTCGGCCCCGGGGTTGGGTTCGGGGCTGGGGGCAGGGCCGGGTACCGACGTGGGCAACGGGCTGAGCACCGACATCGTGCTGGCTCCCGACATCAGGCCGGTCGTCCGCAACCGTCCTCGCACCGCGCCCGACCGCCGCGTGCTGCTCACCGGCGCCACCGGGTTCCTCGGCGCCTTCCTGCTGCGCGAACTCCTGGACCGGACCCCCGACGACGTGTGGTGCCTGGTCCGCGCCGACACGCCGCAGCAGGCCCGGCAGCGCATCCAGGACACCATGCGGCGGTACCTGCTGTGGGACAGCCGTACCGCGGCCCGCATCGTCCCGGTCCCCGGCGACCTGACCCGTCCCCGGCTGGGCCTGCCGCCCCGGCAATGGGCGCGGCTGGCCGAACGGGTCGACGTCATCCAGCACAGCGGGGCCCGGGTCAGCCACATCGCACCGTACGGGCTCCTGCGGGACGCCAACGTACGCGGCACCGCCGAAGTTCTGCGGCTGGCCTGCGCGGACCACACCAAGCCCGTGCACTTCGTCTCCACCGCGGCGGTGGGCGCCGACCCAGCCGGGGGTCCGCCGCCGCCCGGGACCGCGGGGGCCGGCTACGTGACGAGCAAATGGGCCGCGGAACGGCTGGTGTCCGAGGCGGGCGAGCGCGGGGTGCCGGTGCGGATCTACCGTCCCGGGCGCATCAGCGGCCATTCGGTCACCGGCGCGTGCCAGGTCGACGACGCGGTGTGGAACCTGATCCGTGCGGTCGTGCTGCTCGGTGCGGCCCCGAACACCGCCGACGCCGAGGTGTCCTTTGCCCCGGTGGACTACGTGGCGCGGGCGATCGTCCGCATGTCCGCGCCGGATGCGCAGGGTGCGCGGGTTCCGCCGGTCACGCCGGTCACGCCGGTCACGCCGGTCACGGCGGTTACGACGGCCACGCCGGTGGCGCCCGATACGCCGGGCGCGCCCGCTGTTCCCGGCAACGGCCTTGCCGCGCGCGTGCGTTACCTGCTCAACCCGTCCCGGATGCCGCTGCACGTACTGCTCGCGCACGTCGCGGAGCGCTTCCCCGTCGAGACCGTCCCGTCCGATGTCTGGCTCGCCCGCCTGTGGGACGCGCGGCACCGGCAGGACGGCGCACTGGCCCGGGCGGCGCTGCTGCTGCCGTCCTACCGCGCGCTGCTGACGGGTGCGGGACGGCCGCCGACGGGCGACCTCACGGCGGGCACCGCGGGGCCGGACGACGCCGGGGCGCCGTGCCCGCCGATCGACGGCAGGCTGATCGCGGTCTACCTCGACTACTTCGAGTCCGTCGGATTTCTGCCGTCCGGCGCTCCGCAATTCCTGGCATAAGGGACACCGATAACACGGACATAAGGAATTCCGATGACTGCGCAGAGAACCCTCACGGGGACTTCACGTGATTCTTCCTAGTCTTCATGGGAATCGATCCACGGGGAGGCCGATCATGGCTCAGTCGTCCACATTACCGACCGCTCCTGTTGTTCTTGTCGTCAGCGACGCCGCGGAGCATTCGGACTGCGGTGCCGCGTCCTTCGCGGCCTTCCGGGACATGATCGGTGCGGCCGCGGGCCGGCCTCCGGAATGGTTCCAGGTGCGGCCGGCGGGCCGTGGCGTACGCGAGCAACTCCGGGCCGCGGCCGGGCAGGCGCACGCCCTGGTGCTGCTCACCGAGGTGCGCAACAACTCCTGCTCCGGGGAGATCACGCTCGCCATCGACGAACTCGCCGGCGGGCCGGTGCGCCGAAAGCCGGTGGGCCTCGTCGCGGTGGGGGCGGGCCACGGCAGTCACGCGGTGGACCATCTCCGGGTCGTGCTGGCGGCGTTGGACGCGGTCGTCATACCGACCGCCTTGGTCCTGCCCGGCCCCGCGCGCACCGGGTGGCCGCGCCTGCGTCCGGCGGCCTTCGCGGACGCGGCCAGAGCGGTCCCCGGCGAGGAACCGGCACCGAACCGCTCGCTCACGGGCTTCGTCGACGAGTTGTTCTGGTTCACCGGCCGACTGCGCGCGGACCCGCCGAACGGAAACTCCCGGCCCGGGGGCGCCGGCCCCGACGCGGTGGCCGAGCAGGTCGACGCCGCAGTGGCGTTCATCCGGGAGAACTTCGCCGACAACGAGCTGACGCTCGGCCTGGCGGCGCGTGCCGCGCACATGAGCAAGTACCACTTCTCGCGCACGTTCAAGAAGCGCACCGGGCAGCGGTTCATCGACTTCGTCACCGAGTTGCGCATGGAACGCGCCCGCACACTGCTCCTGGAAAGCGGACTTTCGGTGGCCGATATCTGCCTGGGCGTCGGGTACCGGGACCTCAGTCATTTCCAGCGCACTTTCAAGGCGGCACACGCGATATCACCCACGGCATTCCGCGCCGCCGCGGCCGAAAAGAGCGCGCTGGGTCGGGGCCGGGATCGCGGCACGACGGAATTCCGCGCGGACGCGGCGGCGCTGTGCGGGCCGGGGGAGAGGAGCCGGCTGTGACGGGTCCCGTGCCCCACTACCTGTGCGGGGAGTGGCGCATACCCGCCGACGCGGGGAGCGTGCGCCGACACGCCGTGCACGGCCACGAGGTCTACCGGGTCACCACGACCGCGGTCGACGCGGCCCCCGCGTTCGCGTACGCTCGCGCAGTCGGCACCCCAGCGTTGCGGCGCCTGGACTCCGCGCAACGCGCCCGGCTGACGACCCGTCTGGCTCGGCATCTCGCGCTGCACCGCGAGGAGTTCGTACGCCTGCTTGCCCATCTGGGTGCATCGCGGGCCGACGCCGCGCATGACGTCGCCGGCGGTCTCGACGCCATGCGCCACTGCGCCGCGACGGTCACCCGGCACCTCGCCGGGGAAGGGGACGCGGGCTGGGACGGGGCCACGGCGGACGGCCGCCTCTTCGTGCACGGGGGTTCCGGCGCGCCGAGCGGCGTGAACGGCGTGCCGCTGCGGGCAGTTGCCGCGGCACCACCCGGCGTCGCGGTCCACATCAGCGGATTCGCCCTGCCCGTCACGACCCTGCTGGATGCCTTCGCACGCGCCTTCGTCGCCGGTGTACCGGTCATCGTGCGGCCCTCCCGCCGGACCGCCCAGATCGCGGTCCACCTGGTCCGGCGGATCGCCGAGTGCCCTGGCGTACCCGACGGGGCGCTGCAAATCCTGTCCGGGCCAACCGACTTGATCCGTCATCTCGGCGCCCATGACCTGTTCGGCTTCACCGGGACCTCCGCCACGGCCCGGCACCTGCGCGGCCGGATCGCGCAGTTCGCCGCGCCGCCCCGGCAGGACTTCGCCGCGGACGCCCTCGGCTGCGCGGTGCTGGGCGCCGACGCGGCGCCGGGGTCGGCGGCTTTCGACCTGTTCGTGTCCCGCTTCGTGGCGGGCATGACCGCACACGCCGGGCAGACACCCGCGGCGGCGCGGCGCGCCTTCGTACCGGCGACGCTCTTGGACTCCGTTGCGGATGCAACCGCCGCGGCACTGGACGGAATTCGGCTCGGCGACCCGTACGCGACCGGGGTGGACATGGGGCCGCTCGTGGACCAGGCCCACCGGCGCCGCGTATTGTCGAGCGTCGCCCGGTTGCGCGGCGTGGGGCGTACCGTGCGTGGCACGCCGGGCGCGGTCGACGCCGTGGCCCGGGATGAGCGGTTCGGCGCGTACCTGCCCCCGATCCTCCTCGCCGCCGAGCACGCGGAGTACCAAGAACCGCACCAGGTCGAGGCGTTCGGACCCGTCGGCACCCTCATCCCATACCGCTCGTCCGACGACATCGCGCACGCACTGGCCCTCGGCGCACGCGGGTCGCGTGCCTGGGTGGTCACCGGTGAGCCGGCGAGGGCGGCCGACCTCGTACGCCAACTCGCGCCCACCCAGCGACATATCGAGGTGATCGACAGCTCGGCCGCGCCCGGCGGGCCCGTCGACGAACCCCGATACCGTCCGCCGCTCGACCACCTCACCACCACGACCATACGGACCTCGGCGCGGCACCTGGCGGCGGCCACCGACCGGTGGATACCCGGCGCGGCACACGTACACAGCTTCACGCACCCGCTCCGGCGCCACCTCGGCGACCTGCGCATCGGCGACACCATCACGGTGGGGCCGCGCACGGTGACCCGGGCCGACATCGCCCGCTTCGCCGAACTCACCGGAGACCACTACTACTTGCACACCGACGACGCCGCGGCCGCGGAACACCCGTTCTTCCGCGGGATCGTCGCTCACGGCTTTCTGGTCCTGTCGCTGGCGACGGGCCTGTTCGTGCCGCCGGAACCCGGCCCGGTGCTCGCCAATCGCGGGCTCGAGAACCTGCGATTCCTCGCCCCGGTACGCCCGGACGACTCGCTGACCGCCACCCTGACCGCCCGCCGCATCACCCCGCGCCCCGGCGCCGGAAACGGCGACGTGTGCTGGCACGTCGAGGTCGTGAACCAAGACGGCCGCCCTGTCGCGGAGTTCGACCTCATCACCCTCATCGCAGACCGGCCCGCCGCCGGGGACAAGGACGTTCCGCATGCGCGCCACCACCATTCACAGCCCGTATGACATCCGCGTCGAGCACGTACCCGACGCATCCGTCCGGCAGCCCGGCGACGCCGTCGTCCAAGTGCTCCGCTCCTGCGTGTGCGGCACCGACCTGTGGGCCTACCGAGGCGAGTCCGCACGGCAACCGGGCCAGCGGCTCGGCCACGAATTCCTCGGCACGGTGACGGACATCGGGCCAGAGGTGACCTCCCTGCGCCCGGGCGACCTGGTCATCGCACCGCTCAGCTGGTCCGACGGCTCGTGCGTCTACTGCACCGAAGACCTGCCCAGCGCGTGCCCCAACGGCGGGATCTGGGGCGCGGCCGGTTCCGACGGCGGCCAGGGGGAGGCCGTCCGCGTCCCCTACGCCGACAGCACACTCGTCCAACTGCCCGCGGACGCCGCCTCCGACGACCGCCTGCTCAACGCGCTGCTCACGCTGGCGGACGTCCTGGGCACCGGCTACCACGCGGCGCTGAGCGCCGGCGCGCGCCCCGGCGCGTCGGTCGCGGTGGTCGGCGACGGCGCGGTCGGCCTGTGCGCGGTCATGGCGGCGAGGATGCTGGGCGCGGAGAACATCGTCATCCTCGGCCGCCACCCCGCGCGGCTCGAACTCGCGCAGAAATTCGGCGCCACAGCCGCGGTCACCGAGCGCGGCGACGCCGCGGTGGAAGCCGTACGCGAACTGACCGGCGGCCACGGCGTCCACGCCTCGATCGAGGCCGCGGGTACGGCGGAGGCGCGGAACACCGCCATCGCCGCGACGCGGCCCGGCGGCGCGGTCGGATGGGTCGGCGCCCCGCACGGCAGCCCGTTGGACACCGCCATGCTCTTCATCCGCAGCATCACCCTGCGCGGCGGCATAGCACCGGTCCGCGCCCACATCCCCACGCTGCTCCCGCGCATCCTCGACGGCACCATCGACCCGTCCCCGGTCTTCGACGGCACAGTAGCCCTCGACGCAATAGCCGAGGCCTACCAGGCGATGAACACCCGCACCGCCCTGAAAGTCCTCATAACCCCCTGACCCCCGCCGCCTGCACCCCCCGCAGGCAGACAGAAACGCCACCATCCCCCCACCACTGCCCCGAGTTCCACCGCGCGTTCCCACGCTTGGGCCGAACCAGTGATGCGGAGTTGTTCGACTGAGGACGTGGAGTGTTCGAACTAGCCTGAGGCGGCCGGCGGTTCCCGGATCGGCCCGGCGGGGACAGCATGCCTCCTTTAGTAACAGGCCCTTACTGCATAAGAGTTCACCTCAACATCAACTGCCGCATCAGACGGGCGCATCAATCGCCCGATCGAACCCGCTGCGCCAGATGGGGCAGCGCCGCACCCTCATGGACGCTGCAACAGAGCGTGGCGCCGGCTCAGGTGGACTGTCGTGAAGCGGCGGGTCTGCTCGGCAGGACTGGACGTTTCCTGGGGTGCCGGTGGCCTGCGGTGCGGGGTGGAGGGGTGACCCCGCCGTTTTCTGGGCGTCGCCTTGTTGGGACAAGGGATGCGCGGAAAGCGGCGGGGTCGGTGTGGGGGTGGCTTTGTGGGGCTGCTGGAGGCGGGGGTCAGCCTCCGGACCAGTGTTTTACGCCGTGTTCGAGGGCTTCGATGATGCGGGGGCGCATTTCGGCGGCTCGGATTACCGCGTCGACGGAACCCACTTCGACGGCGCGCCGGATGCTGTGGACGCGGTCGAACTCCGCTGCCACCTCGCCGAGCTTCTCCGCCCGTACGGCCGGCTGGAGTTCGACGAGCTGTGCGTGCAGCGCGGCCCGCTCCGTGCCGCCCGCGGCGGAGACGCGGGCGTTCAGCTCGGTCACCCGCGGGTCGGTCGCCGTACGCTTGTCGACCTCGCCGGCGAAGACCACCGCCGCGGCCGGAGCGCCGCCCAGGACCGAGGCGAAGGAGCCGTCCAGGGCCAGGACCGTCATGTTCGGGTTCAGGGCCTTGGAGAACACCACGAAGGCGCCGCCGTGGTAGCGCGAGATGACGCAGAAGACGATCGGCCCGTCGAAGTTCACGATGGCCCGGCCGATCTCCGCGCCGTACTCGAGCTGGAGCTTGCGCATGGACTCCGGTGAGCCGTCGAAGCCGGAGAGGTTGGCCAGGACCACGAGCGGCCGGTTGCCGGAGGCCGCGTTGATCGCCCGGGCGGTCTTCTTCGACGACTGCGGGAACAGCGTGCCCGCGGTGTAGGTGTCCGGCCCGTCGGTGGGCGGGAAGCCGCGCCGCGGTACGGCCCGGGACTCGATGCCGATCAGGCACACCGACTGCCCGCCCAGGTAGACGTCCTGGACGACCGCGGTGTCCGCGTCGGCCATGCCCGCCCATCGCTCCAGCACCGGGTGGTCCTGGTCGGACAGCGCGCGCATCACGGTGCGGATGTCGAACGGCTTCTTGCGGTCCGGGTTGTGCTCCGCGGAGAAGATCTCCCCGACGCTGGTGAAGTCGCTGCCCTCGACCATGTGCGGGAAGGACGAGATGTCGCGGTCGACCGGGTCCTTGGTCTCGGCCCTGCGCGGCGCGCTCTCGCCGGGTGCGATGTACGTGTGGTCGTAGTGCGCCATCAGGATGTTCCGCGCGCTCGCCAGGTTGGGCGCCCAGTACTGCGCCTGGCCGTTCGGGCCCATGACGCGGTCGTAGCCGCCGATGCCGAAGTTGTCCTCGGCCGAGACGCCGCCGGAGAAGTCCAGCGACTGCTTGCCGGTCAGCACCATCGCCGAGTCCGGCGTCATGATGAGAACGCCCTTGGTGTGCATGAGCATTGTGGCTTCGGCGTTCCAGTACGGCTGCGCGCCGACCGTGATGCCGGCCACCACGATGTTGATCTCGCCGCCCTGCTGGGTGAACTCGACGATCCGCTTGAGTGCCGCGGCCACCCAGTCCATGTTCTCGGTGCCCGAGTCCATGGAGATCCGGGCTCCCGCGGACAGCGCGTACCACTCCAGCGGCACCCGCATGCGTTCGGCGAGGTCCAGCGCCGCGATGACGCGGCGGCATTCGGGCTCGGACAGCGCGCCGAGCGACTTCGTCGGGTCGCCGAGCAGCACGACGCGGGTGACGCCCCGCCGGTGGCGCGGCGTCCGTGTGGTGACCACGCCCGCCACGATCGCCGCGGAGTTGCGTCCCTTCGGTCGGTCGGCGGGCACCAGCTGGTGTGCCTCGTCGAGGTCGTACTCGACGAAGTCGCCCAGGAGGCGAGTCAGTTCGTACGGGTAGACGGTGTTGCGGGCGCTGGCCTGCAGCACCTTCTGCCGGTAGTCGTCGACCGGTTCGACCGGCTCGACGGGCGGCTCGCCCACGACCAGCTCGGCGCCGCCGGCCGCGTCGAAGACGAACCGTACGGCGACCTTGGCCAGTTCGCCGGTCTCGCGGTCGCGCTGCCGCGCGATGAACTGGATCTCCTCCAGCCCCGCGCCCGCGGTGGTCGGCAGCACGCGGCGGCCGATCGTCTCCACCTCCTCGCGGGTGAGCTCTATGGCCGGCCAGACGTAGACCACGATGCGGTTGGTGTGGAACCGCTTCTTCGACGGCCGCTGCGACTGGGCGCTGCGGATCGAGTCGAGGCAGGCCGCGACCGTGTCCTCAGTGGTCGGCAGTGCCACCAACTTGCCGTCGTGCTCACGGAGTTCGGTGAGGTCCCGGACTTGTGCGAAGGCGACAAGTCGGTCGTCCGAGGGGTTCTCGCGGGCCACGCACCGGAAGAGGTAGACCTCTTCGTCCGACGACGGCAGCCGGGTCAGGTCGAACCCGCTCAGCCGCTCCATCTGCATCCGCTCGGCGATGTACGGGTGGAGCCCGCGGATCAGGCGTTCCTCGGTCATCCCGGTGACGAGCGACGGGCGGTACGTGAAGTGGTGGTGCATCACGGCGCCGCCGCGGCCCGCGACGGTCATGGTGATGCGGCGGACCGAGCGGGGCAGCGCGTGCGCGACCAGTACGTCGTGCAGGGCCGCGGCCATGCTGTCGAAGTCTTCCGGCTGGTTCTCCCAGGCCAGGTAGATGTCGGCGTCGACGGCGGACTCGTCGGCGGCGAGCGCGGCGAGCCCGCGCAGCGCGTCGTCGAGCGCGTCGAAGCGCACCGCGGTCGAGGCGACGCACGAGTCGGCGCGCTCGGCGACCACGAAGGTGCAGCCGGTGAACTCGCGGGTGTGGATCGCGGTCAGGCCCTTGTTGCCGTAGTACCGCCGGGTCAGCACCTCCAGCATGACCGCGTGGTCCAGGCCGGCACGGATCAGGCGCTGGCCGAGCAGCCGTACGAGCGGCTCGGTACTGCGGACCATCTCGGCCATGCGCTCGGCGCGGTCCGGGGCGTCCGGGAACGCGTCCAGGTGCCGCAGGTGCTTGCGCACCCCGGCGTACACGCGCGCGCGGTTGCGGCGCAGCAGAGGCTGGGCGAACCAGGCGAAGACCACGCCGCGCGCGAGGTCGGCGACCGCGGGGAAGCGGACCTGGGTCGCGGTCACCAGCCGTTCGAGTGCCAGGCCGACGGGCTCACGCAAGGCCTCGCCGGGCGGGGGCTCGCGCAGCCACTCGCGCAGCAGGGCGGTGACGATCTTCGCGTCGGCGGACGCCCGGCGCTGGGCGAGGAAGACCCGGAACACCGCGGCTTCCAGGTCGGGGGAGCGGTCCAGGTCGGTCACGCCGTAGCGGCCGAGCGCCTTGCCGAGCCGGGCGCGGAACGCCTCGGGGAGGGCGGCGCGTTCGGCGTCCAGGCTCTGCAGGTACAGGTGGAAGTACTCGCGGGCGCTGTACGCGTGGCCGTCGTCGCCGTCCTCGCTGGCCGGCCGGTTGCGGCTCAGTTCGGCGAGGTCGGCGAACGCGCCGATGAGGTCGACCTCCTCGGCGAGCAGCCGGTGGCCTTCCTCCGCGGCGGCGGCGCGTGCGGTGAGGAAGTCGCCGAGCACCCGCCCCTCGTCGTACGGGTCGACGTCGAAGCCGAGCACCACGCTGTGCAGGTCTTCCAGGCCGCGTACGGCCCGCTCGCGCGCCGCGACGTCCGCGGGCCGCTCGGGCAGGTCCAGTTCGACCGGCGGCGCGGCCGCGGTCTCCTCGGCCTCCTCGTCGGCGAGCGGCTCCAGCTTCAGCAGCGGCGCCCCGGTCTCGACCTGGCTGCCGACCGAGACGACGCACTCCTTGAGCCGGGCCTTGAACGGCGCCCGGAGCACGGTCTCCATCTTCATGCTCTCCAACACCAGCACGGGCGTGCCGGCCTCCACCTCGGCGCCGACCGCCAGCGGGGTGGCGACGACCAGGGCGGGTGCGGGGGAGCGGACCACGCCGCCCTCGTCGCGGCTGATGCGGTGGGTGACACCGTCGACCTCGACGAGGTGGGTCGGGCCGTGGGTGCCGATGAGCAGGCGGAAGCGGGTGCCGTTGACGACGATCCGCCCGGAGTGCCGGTCGAAGCGGTCGAGTTCGACGTCGGCGGTGCGCACCGAGTCGCCCGCCTCGATGCCCACGTGGAAGCGGTGTGCGCCGACGCGCGTGACCCGCACGCGGTAGCCGACGCCGCGCAGCCGCAGGTCCAGCGGTCGGCCGGACTCGTGCCGCACCTGCGGGCGGCCGCCGAACGCGGTGGACAGCAGCCGTGCCCGCTCGACGCGTTCGTCCTCCTCGTACGCCTCGACGGCGGCGGCCGCGAGGGCGACGCCGGAGTGCCGGTCGCAGACCAGGCGGCCTTCGCCGCGCACCCGGTCGATCCAGCCGGTGTCGGCGGTCGCGCCGACCACCTCGGGCTGGTCGAGGAGGTCGAGGACGAAGCTCTTGTTCGTGGTGCCGCCCTCGATGACGACCGTGGTCTCGGCCATCGCGCGGCGCAGTCGGCCGAGGGCCTGCTCGCGGTCGGCGCCGTACGCGATGATCTTGGCGATCATCGAGTCGAAGTCGGCCGGGATGGTGTCGCCCTCGCTGACCCCGGTGTCCACCCGGATGCCGGGTCCGGCGGGCGGCACGAAGCGTGCGATGCGGCCGGGTGCGGGGGCGAAGTCGCGGTCCGGGTCCTCGGCGTTGAGGCGGGCCTCGACGGCGTGCCCGATCTCCGCGGGGCGGGTACCGGTGAGTTTGCCGCCGTCGGCGACGTGCAGTTGCAGCCGGACCAGGTCCACGCCGGTGGTGACCTCGGTGATCGGGTGCTCGACCTGGAGGCGCGTGTTGACCTCGAGGAAGGCGAACAGCTTCTCGCCGGGGTGGTAGAGGAACTCCACGGTGCAGGCGCCGCGGTAGCCGACGGCCAGCGCGAGCCGTTCGGCGGAGGCCTTCAGTTCGGCGGTCTGCGCGGGGTCCAGCACCGGGGAGGCGGACTCCTCGATGATCTTCTGGTTGCGCCGCTGCACCGAGCAGTCGCGTACGCCGAGCGCCCAGGCGGTGCCCTGGCCGTCCGCGATGACCTGCACCTCGACGTGCCGGGCGCCGGTGACCAGGCGCTCCAGGAAGACCACGCCGGAGCCGAAGGCGCGCAGCGCCTCCTGGCTGGTGCGCTGGTACGCGTCGGCGAGTTCGTCGGGCGAGGCCACCATCCGGATGCCGCGCCCTCCGCCGCCCGCGGTCGCCTTGAGCATCAGCGGGTAGCCGATCTCCTCGCCGGCGCGCAGTGCCTCGTCGAGGGTGGCCACCTCGCCGCGGCTCCAGGGTGCGACGGGGACGCCGACCTCCTCGGCGAGCAGCTTCGCGCCGATCTTGTCGCCGAGCCGGCGCGTGGCGTCGGGGCTCGGTCCGACGAAGGTGACGCCGATGCGCCCGCACAACTCGGCGAACTCGGCGTCCTCGGCCACGAAGCCCCAGCCGACCCAGGCGGCGTCCGCGCCGGTCTCCTGGAGCGCCCGGGCCAGCACGGCGTGGTCGAGGTACGGCCGGGCCGACGCGGGGCCCAGCGGGTACGCGAGGTCGGCTTCCCGGACGAAGGTGGCGTTGCGGTCGGCGTCGGTGAAGAGGGCGACCGTCTCGATTCTTGTCCCGGTTTCTGCCGATAGATCCCGCACCGCGTGGATCAGCCGCATCGCGGCTTCTCCGCGGTTGACAATGGCGATACGACTGAACACCGGTCGAGCCTCCCAAGAACCTACGCACCGCAGGCGACGTCCGGCTGGAGCGTCGCCTGCACCTGGTTATCACCCTGCTTGATCACCGTATGCCCCACCAATGCGCCGCGCCGCACGGCCCGGGGCTCCCATTTTGTAGGAACCCCACAAATGTGTGTGGGGTCCTACGCCGTCCCGAGCCGCCGGAACCGGCTCAGGCCTCCGCCATGCGGTCGGGCGCGCCGGGGATGGCGGCGTCCTCGGCGGGCGCCGGCTTGGGCGCCGCGCCGTTCTCCGAGCGGGCCGGGGCCGGGGGTTTCGCGACGGGACGGGTCGGGCCGGTGCGCGCGTGCGTGGCGTACATCGTGAGCCCCACGAAGGCCAGGCCGCCGATCAGGTTGCCCAGCAGCGTCGGGATCTCGTTCCAGATCAGGTAGTCCATCACGGAGAAGTCGCCGCCGAGCATCAGGCCGGACGGGAACAGGAACATGTTCACGATCGAGTGCTCGAAGCCCATGTAGAAGAAGATCAGGATGGGCATCCACATGCCGATCACCTTGCCCGAGACCGACGTGGAGATCATCGCGGCGACCACGCCGGTGGAGACCATCCAGTTGCACAGCACGCCGCGGATGAACAGCGTCAGCATCCCGGCGGCGCCGTGGTCCGCGTAGCCGACCGTCCGCCCCTCGCCGATCTTGCCGATCGCCTGGCCGACCGGGTTGGGGTCGACGGTGAAGGCGTACGTGAAAGTCACCGCCATCATCACCGCCACCAGGAACGCGCCGGCGAAGTTGCCGATGAACACCAGCCCCCAGTTGCGCAGCACGAGCCGCGGCCGTACGCCGGGCCGCTTGTCGATCAGCGCGAGCGGCACCAGCGTGAACACGCCGGTCAGCAGGTCGAACCCGAGCAGGTAGAGAAGGCAGAACCCGACGGGGAAAAGCAGCGCCCCGGCCAGCGCCTCGCCGGTCTGCACGGTGACGGTCACCGCGAACGCCGCGGCGAGCGCGAGGATGGCCCCGGCCATGAAGGCGCGGATCACCGTGTCGCGCGTGGACATGAAGACCTTGGACTCGCCCGCGTCGACCATCTTCCCGACGAGTTCAGGTGGACTCACGTACGACATGAAGTCACTCCTCCGCTGGGGCAACTGGTAGGTGGCATGGGCCGTCTGGCATGCCGAGACCAGAGTGCGATCCGGCGATCGTGGGCACAGCGGTTTTCCCACCGATGACAACGCGGGGAACAAGTGGTCAAGGCTCTCTCACCTTCGTGGAATGCGGCGGTGAGAATCCAGGGCTATTTTGCGCGGTTTCCGGGCGTGTCACGCTACCGCGACGACTGCTCGCACGGCACGGGGAAGTGCCTTGGGGACAACGGTTTTCGGCAGGTTTGTGCGGAGCCACAGCACGCGCCTTTTCGGGACTATTCCGCGACACCGGGAAGGCGGCGAAGCCGACTCTCCGCAGCGGCTGTTCGCGGGTTCCGGGCATCGGACACGCGGTTCCTCGGCCAAACGTTTTCGCGTGGCAAGGGCACTTCGCGAAGGCGTGGGCACGGCACGGCACTTCGCGAGGACGGGAGCGCGGCACGGCACTTTGCAGACAAGGTTCGTGTGGACCCGGCCCTGCCGCGGACATGCGCACGGCCCGCCGCGGGGGAGTTTGCGGCGGGCCGTGCCTCTCTCTTTCCCGGGGGTGGGACACGCCCCCCCCGGGGACGACGCTCAGTGTGCGCCGACACCGGTGAGCGAACGCACCTCCAGCTCCGCGTACTTCTGCTCGCTCGCGCGGTCGCGCGACAGCATCGTGCCCAGCCACCCGAGCAGGAAGCCGGCGGGAATCGAGATGATGCCGGGGTTCTCCAGGGGGAACCAGTGGAAGTCGCTGCCCGGGACCAGCGACGTGGGGCGTCCCGAGCCGACCGGGGAGAAGACCACCAGGCCGACCGAGACCACCAGTCCGCCGTAGATGCTGCACAGCGCGCCCGTGGTGTTGAAGCGTTTCCAGAACAGGCTGTACAGGATCGTCGGCAGGTTCGCGGACGCCGCCACCGCGAACGCCAGCGCCACCAGCGCCGCGGTGTTGAGCTTGTCGGCGAACATGCTGAGCACGATGGCCACCGCGCCGATCGCCACCGCGGACAGCCGCGCCGCGGCCACCTCTTCCTTCTCGGTGGCCTTGCCCTTGCGGATGACGTTCGCGTACAGGTCGTGCGCGAAGGACGAGGAGGACGCGAGCGTCAGTCCCGCGACCACGGCGAGGATGGTGGCGAACGCGACCGCCGAGATCACCGCCAGCAGGATCGCTCCGCCCGTGGACCCGGCCCCGCCGCCGACCTCCTCGGCGAGCAGCGGCGCCGCGGTGTTGCCGGACGCGCTGGACTTCTTGATCTCGTCCGAGCCGACCAGGGCCGCGGCGCCGAAGCCGAGCGCGATGGTCATCAGGTAGAAGCCGCCGATGATGCCGATCGCCCACAGGACCGAGGTACGCGCGGCCCGTGCCGTCGGCACGGTGTAGAAGCGCACGAGGATGTGCGGGAGCCCGGCGGTGCCCAGCACGAGCGCGATGCCCAGGCTGATGAAGTCGAGCTGGGTGGTGGCGTCCTTGCCGTACTTGAGCCCGGGTTCCAGGAACTTCTGGCCCTGGCCGGACGCGTCGGCGGCGGACCCGAGCATCGACGAGATGTTCCAGTCGAATTTGAACAGCACCAAAATCGTCACCAGCAGCGTGCCGAGGATGAGCAGCACGGCCTTGATGATCTGCACCCAGGTGGTGCCCTTCATGCCGCCGACCGTGACGTACAGGATCATCAGTGCCCCGACCAGGGCGATGACCCAGCGCTTGGCGCCGTCGCCGGACACGTCGAGGAGCAGCACGACCAGCGAGGCCGCGCCGACCATCTGCGCGATCAGGTAGACGATGGACACGACGATCGTCGAGATGCCCGCGGCGGTACGCACCGGCCGCTGGCGCATCCGGAACGCCAGGACGTCGGCCATCGTGAACCGGCCCGAGTTGCGCAGCGGCTCGGCGACCAGCAGCAGCGCGACGAGCCACGCCACCAGGAAGCCGATCGAGTACAGGAAGCCGTCGTAGCCGGACAGCGCGATCAGGCCCGCGATGCCGAGGAACGACGCCGCCGACATATAGTCACCGGAGATGGCCAGGCCGTTCTGGAACCCGGAGAAGGACCGGCCGCCCGCGTAGAAGTCGGTCGCGTCCTTGGTCTGCCGGCTCGCCCACACGGTGACGGCGAGGGTGGCGAGGACGAATGCCAGGAACAGGCTGATGATGAGCGCGCGGTGGTCCCCGGCGTTGCTGGTGGCGGCGAACGTCATCGCACCTCACCTCCGGCTGCGGCGGCACCGGCGTCCGCGGCGGCGGCGCCGTCCATGCGCTCGCGCACGGTGGCGGCGGCGGGGTCGATGTGGGTGCGCGCGTACCGGGCGTACGCCCACGCGATGAGGAAGGTGGTGACGAACTGCAGGACCCCGAAGACGAATCCGAGGTTCACGTTGCCGACGACCTCCGTCCCCATGAAGTCGCGGGCGTAGACGGCAAGGAGCACGTACAGCAGGTACCACGCGCAGAACGCCACCGTGACCGGGAACGCGAAGGAGCGGAACGAGCGCCGCAGCTTCCGGAAGTCGTCGCTCGCCTGCACGGCGAGCGGTCCGTCCGGATTCCCGGTGCCGCCGCCCGCCGCGGCGACCGCGGGAGACCCGGAAGACGCGGGGGACTCGGGAGACGCCGGGGACTCGGGAGACGCCGGAGATGCGGGGGATGCGGCCGCGGGGGGCGCGCCCGCACCCCCGGGCGGCGGTCCGTCGGTACCTGAGGTCCTGCGCATCTGTCCTCCTCGACCGCGGTCGGTCGGTCGGGAGCCGACCGGACCGCCAGGGCGTACGGACCGAACCTGACGCGGCGTCACGCTAGCGGCGCGGGGCGTGCCCGCGGGACCGGGCGGGGCACGCCGTGCGGCGAGCGGACCGGCCGGTGCGCCCGCCGGTTGCCCTGATGCGCCGAACGGTGCCAACGGTGCGCCGAACGGTCAGCGCGGCGACAGGCCCAGCGACTCGGGAGCGTGCAGCCGGGCCAGCGCGCGGCCGGCGCCTTCGGGGATGTGCCGTCGCGTCAGGTACGACACCCCGACCATGACCGCGAACGTCAGCGGCACCGTCCACGCCGCCGGGCGGCTCAGCAGAATGGCCGCCCAGCCCTCGTCCGGCCCGCCCGCCATCGTCAGCACGACGGCGGCCATCGCGGTGCCTCCGCCCACCAGGAGCCCCGCCGCCGCGCCCTGCGGGGTCAGGCCCCGCCACCAGATGCCGAGCAGCAGCAACGGGCAGAACGACGAGGCGGCCACCGCGAATGCCAGGCCCACCACATCGGCCACCGAATAGTGCGTGGCGATCAGCGACAGCAGGCACGGCACCGCCGCGGCGGTGACACCCGACAGCCGCAGCGTCAGCAGCTCGCGCCGCGCGGGCCGGGCGACCGCCTCCCGGGCGCCGCCCCGACCACGATCCGCCCGCCCCCGTTCGATCTCCTGCGCGAACACCCCCGCCACCGACATCGTCAGCCCCGACGCCGTGGACAGGAACGCGGCGAACGCCCCGGCTAGGACGAGCGCACCCAGCAGCGTGCCCAGGGTGCCGCCGACCACGCGGCCCGGCAGGAGCAGCACGGTCGCGTCCGTGCGGCCCGTCATCAGCAACTCGGGTGTGTAGATGCGGCCGAGCAGCCCGTACAGCGGCGGCATGAGGTAGAAGACCGACAGCAGCCCCAGCACGTTGCGCGTCGTGCGCCGCGCGGACGGGCCGTCCGGGCTGGTGTGGAAGCGGACCAGCACGTGCGGCAGGCCCATGGTGCCCAGCAGGGTCGCGACGAGCAACGAGTAGGTGGCGTACAGGGGGTGCTCGGTGCCGGCCAGCGGCAGCGTCCACGAGCGGCCCTCGCGCGGCGGCGTGCCGACCGGGTGCGGAACGTCGGCGCCGGCCGGGAACGTCGCCCTGGCACCGTCCGCGAACCGGTGCGTCCCGGGCGTGAGCAGCACCTGCCCGCCGTCGTACGGGCGGTCGTCCAGATGGCCGCGCACCGTCACCACAACCGGTTCGGTGACCCGGATTTCGACCGGCTGGCGTATCGACACCGTCGTCGTCTCACGGAACCGCGGCGGCGCGTCGGAGTCGGGCCAGGGCGCACCGTCGGCGCGCCACGCCAGCAGCAGGAAGACCACCGGCAGCGCGATGGCGGTGAGCTTGAGCCAGTACTGGAAGGCCTGCACGAGCGTGACGCTGCGCATGCCGCCCCAGGCCACCACCCACACGACGACCACCGTCACGGTCACCGGGCCGGCCCACAGCGGGGCGCCGGAGACGGTGCGCAGCGTCAGACTGGCGCCCTGCAACTGCGGCAGCAGGTACAGCCAGCCGATCAGCACGACCATGACCGCGGCCAGCCGCCGCACCCGCACCGACCCGAGCCGCACCTCGGCGAAATCGGGGAGCGTGTACGCGCCCGAGCGCCGCAGCGGAGCCGCGACCAGCGCCAGCAGCACCAGGTAGCCCGCCGTGTAGCCGATGCCGTACCAGAGCATGTCGGCGCCGAACGCCAGCACCAGGCCGGCGATCCCCAGGAACGACGCCGCCGACAGGTACTCCCCGCCGATCGCCGCCGCGTTCCGCATCGGCGAGACCGTGCGCGACGCCACGAAGAAGTCCGAGGTCGCGCGGCCGGGCCGGAGTCCGTGCACGCCGAACAGCGCCGTCGCGGCGCACACCAGCACGACGGCGACCAGCGGGTGCCCGGAGATCACCCGAGCCGCTCCGGCGCTGCCCCGGACCCGCTGTCGGGACGGTCCATCAGATTGGCGAAATCCCGCTCGTTCGCCTCGGCCTGACGCGTGTTCAGGATGCCCAGCAGCACGAAGACCGGGTGCGGCGCCACCGCGACCAGCAGCCACGGGACCGGTACGCCGCCCGCCGTCGCGTCGCGCAGTTCGGGCACGGTCGCGCAGGCCAGCGGGATGCCCGCGAGCAGCACCACGAGCGCGCCGACCACGGCGAGCCCGAGGCGCAGTTGCGTGCGCATCAGCGACCTGAGATAGAGGTCGCCGAGGCGGGACGGGGCGCCGAGGTCGTCGGCGGTGGCGGCGTAGGGCGGGCGGCCCGGGTCGCCCGCCGCCCCGGTGGGTCCGCCGCCACCTCCCGTGGCCGCCCGGGACAGCGCCGCGAGGGTCCGTGGATGCGCCACCACTTCCCGGCGCGGCGGGAAATCCGTCGGCTCCCGGAACTCCCGTGCGGCGTCGGGTGTTTCGGCGGCCTCAGCCATGCCCCGCCGATCTGGCCGCCGAGGTGCCCGCGTCGGGCCGGAAGCCGGGCGGGGTGTCCGGTCCGACGCGGACCAGGACGTCGCGGACGCCGCGCGTGTGCCGGCGACTGATCGGCAGCACGAAGTCGGCGACGCGCACGAACGCGCGCCCGGACTCCAGGCGCAGTTCGCGCACGTGCCGCACCGCGACCAGGTGCCTGCGGTGGATGCGGATGAACCCCGCGTCCGCCCAGCGTTCCTCGAGCGTCGCCAGCGGCGTGCGGACGAGGTGACTCCCGGCGGCGGTGTGCAGGCGCGCGTAGTCGCCGTGGGCCTCGACGTACATGACCTCGCTGCGGCGGACGAAGCGCGTCACACCGGCGAGTTCGACCGGGATCACCTCGTCGT
The DNA here is from genome assembly GCF_053592165.1 of Streptodolium elevatio. Lineage (NCBI taxonomy): Bacteria > Bacillati > Actinomycetota > Actinomycetes > Kitasatosporales > Streptomycetaceae > Streptodolium > Streptodolium elevatio. Next base: position 42,613 of record NZ_JBSFVE010000025.1, on the reverse strand, counting down.
CGGGGGAGCCGCCGGTGGACGTGCCGGTCGACCCGTCGGCCGGCACGCCCGCCGACCGGCCTGCCCGTACATCGTTCGGCACGCCGTGCGACCAGGCCGCGGGTCCCGAAGGCCGCGCGCCGGAGCCGACGGAACCGCCGGAGCCGCCGGGTCCGACCGGTCCGTGAGGTCCCGCCGGTTCGAGCGCGTCACGCGGGCCCGCGGCGGTCCCGGCGGCCTGCCCGGCATGGGCCGCGACCCGGCGCACCGCCTCCGCCAGGCGGTCCGGGTGGATCGGCTTGAGCAGGTAGTCGACGGCGCGCAGCGCGAACGCGTCGACCGCGAAGTCGTCGTGCGCCGTCACGAAGACCACGCTCGGCGGGTCCGCGAAGCGCGAGGCCACCCGGGCGACCGCGGCCCCGTCCAGGCCCGGCATGCGCACGTCCAGGAACAGCGCCCCGAACGGCCGGCCTTCGGCGAGCGACCGGTCGAGCGCGAGCAGCGCCGTGGCGCCGTCCCGCACCGGCTCGACGTCCGTCACGCGAGCGTCGCGGCGCAGCAGGTACGTCAGCTCCTCCAGCGCCGGAAGCTCGTCGTCCACGGCCAGAATCCGCAGCATACGGGGCAGGCTAGCCGTGCCGGGGCCGCCGCGGAACCCGTCGGCGGGCCGCCCGGTTCAGTGCGGGTCGTTGGCCGAGGGATGGAATTTGGGAATGCGGACGCGCACCTTGGTCCCGGCTCCGGGCGCGGTCTCGACGACGATCCCGTAGACGTCGCCGTACACCTGCCGGAGCCGCTCGTCGACGTTGCGCAGCCCGATCCCGGCGCCCGACCCCCCGCCCCGGACCGGTGGTTCGCCGCCGCTCGGGCCGGCGGACAGCTCCGCCCCCGCCGAGCCGGGCCGGGTCGCCGGGGGGCCGCCGGCCAGGACGGCCGCCAGCGCCGCGGGCTCCATGCCGACACCGTCGTCCTCGACACATATCCAGGCCTCGGTTCCCTTGTCCTCGGCGGTGATGACCAGGTGCCCCGGACCGGGGCTGCGTTCGAGCCCGTGCCGCACGGCGTTCTCCACGAGGGGTTGCAGGCAGAGGAACGGCACGACCACCGGCAGCACTTCGGGGGCGATGCGCAGCGACACCGACAGCCGGTCGCCGAACCGGGCGCGTTCCAGCAGCAAGTAGCGGTCGACGCAGCGCAGTTCCTCGGCCAGTGAGGTGAAGCTTCCGTGCCGGCGGAACGAGTAGCGGGTGAATTCGGCGAACTCGACGATCAGTTCACGGGCGCGCTCGGGGTCGGTGCGTACGAAGGAGGCGATCGCGGTCAGCGAGTTGTAGATGAAGTGCGGCGATATCTGCGCCCGCAGCGCGCGGACCTCGGCGTCCGCGAGGGCCGCCCGGGATCGGTCCAGCTCGGCGAGTTCCAACTGCGTCGAGATCCACCGCCCCACCTCGCCCGCCGCGCGCACCAGCCCGGTCGAGGCCTGCGGCGCGAACACCGCGAACACCCCTTCGACCCGGTCGGACACCACGAGCGGCACCACCACCGCGTGCTGCAAGGGGCACTCCGAGACCCCGCATTCGACCTGGTCGGGGCCCAGCACGGTGACCCGGCCCGGCCGGGACGTACGCTCCGACCCGGCGCGTACCGCCGCCGCGTGGCCGTGGTCGCCGCCCGTCGTGGGCCCCTCCCACGCCAGGACCTCGCCGTCGCTGCGGCACAGTGCCAGCGCCGGAACGCCGAGGAGGGCGCGCAGGTGCCGGGCCGAGCGTCTCGCGGAATCGGCGGTCAGCCCGGCCCGCAGCAGCGGCGCGGCCTGGGAGGCGTGGTGCAGCGTCTCGAACGTGGCCCGCTCCGTCGCGGTGCCCAGATGCCGCCGGCCGCGCGACGCCCACACGGCGAAACCCGCCCCCAGGACCAGCGGACCCGCGATGACCAGGACCGCGAGCGGCACAGCGGAGGACCGCAACATGCGCGCGACGCTACACCCGGTACGCAGGCGGCGGGCAGCGCCCGCCGCCCGCCTCAGGTCCCGAGGGTCGTGAGGTGTTCCTCGACCTTCGGCCACTCGGCCCGCAGGACGCTGTAGAAGATGGCGTCGCGGCGGCGCCCGCCGGGCATGTAGTTGAAGCTCCGCAGGGTGCCTTCCTCCACCGCGCCGATGTTGCGGAGGCCGCGGCGCGCCTGCTCGTTGAGGATGTCGGTCTTGAACTCGACGCGTTCCGCGCCCAGATCCTCGAACGCGTGTTGCAGGAGAAGGTACTTGGCCCAGCGGTTGACGCCCTGGCCGCGGAAGTCCCGCCCGAGCCAGGACCAGCCGATCTCCAGCCGGGCGTCCGCCTCCGCCATGTTGCCGTAGCTCATGCTGCCGGCGATGCGGCCGGAGGCCTTGTCGGTGACGATGAAGACCACGCGCCGGCCGGCCGCCTGGTCCGCCAGGCAGGTGTCGAAGAACAGCTTGAAGTCCTCTTCGTTCTCCACGGCCGAGACGAAGTACCGCCAGATGTCCGGGTCCATGGCGACGGCCCGTAGGCCCTCGCGGTCGGCCTCGGTGACCGGCTGGAGCCGCACGTGGTCGTTCTCCAGGACCGCGGGTGCCATCGTTGCCCAGGTCATGTGTCAGGCTCCGTTGCTCATGTGCCGGGACAGGGCCTTGGTGACGTCGCGGAGGGTGCGCATGTCCGCGAGGTCGTCCTCGGTGAAGTGGGCGAGGTCGACCCCGGTAGCCTCGCACAACTCGGTCAGGAACAGGACCTTGTTGAGCGAGGTCAGCGCGTAGGAGCCGACCATGTCGGCGTCGAGGTCGAGGGTCCCCGGCTCGATGTCGTGGGTCAGGACGGCGGAGAACTGTTCGCGGGCCGCGGTTTCCACGTCAGCGGGCATGGATTCCCTCCTCGGGGTTGTGGACGGCCTGGCGGTAGGCGTCCAGGATCTGCTGCCGTTTCGGCTTGTACTGCGAGGTGAGCAGGCCGTTCTCGATGCTGAACGGCGGGTCGGCGACGACGGCGCGGCTGATCCGCTCGTCGGCGGTCACGGCCGCGTTGGTGGCGTCCAGGCACGCGGCGACCGCCTTCGGGTCGATGTCCGGCGAGGCCGGCGACACCACCGCCACCAGGTCGGTCTGCCCGGGGCAGAACAGCACGCACTCGGCGATCGCCGGATCGGCCTTCATGCGCTCCTCGATCGGCCGGACGACGACCTTCTTGCCGTTGTCGAGCACGATCACGTCGTCGGCGCGCCCGCGGATGAACAGGAAGCCGTCCTCGTCCAGGTGTCCGAGGTCGCCGGTGCGGACGGTGCCGTCCGGGCCGAACACCCGTTCCGAGTCACCGGGCTTGGCGTACATGTAGTGGTCGTTCACCGGGTGGTCGCTGCGCACGCTGACGACGCCGTGCTCGTCGATCAGCACCTCCTTGCCGCGCAGCACCCGGCCGACGCTGCCCTCGCGGTGCGCCGCCGGGTGGTTCTTGGTCACGATGCACGTCTCGTTGAGGCCGTATCCCTCGTAGATGGGCAGGCCGGCCTCGGTGAAGAAGCGCAGCACGGCCGGCGCCGCGGGGGCGGAGCCGGTCCACAGGTAGCGGATGCGCTCGCCGAAGACGGCCCGGGCCTCCTGCCGCAGGACGTCAGCGCCGGTGCCGCCGGAGTCGCCGGTCCGGCGGACGCGGGCCTCGATCTGCCGTTTGGCCGTCTCGTAGAAGGCCGGTACGCCCATTACCACGGTCGGCCGCACCCGGCGCAGGGCCGCGAAGGCCGCCTCGTACGTGCTGACCGTGACGTCGTGGCCGTACAGCAGCGCCGAGTAGACCCAGTACCGCTGCTGGAGCAGGGACAGCGGCAGGAACACGAACAGGTCGTCGCCCGGCCCGTGTTCGAAGATCTCCTGGACGGCCAGCAGCGAGCTGTCGATGCTGCCCGCGGTGGCGCCCAGCCCCTTCGGCTCGCCGGTGCTGCCGGACGTGAACTTGACCGTGGTCACGTCCTTCGGCGCCCAGGTGACCGGCGGCAGCGGCGACAGTTCGCCGGCGTCCCGGCCCGACGAGCAGGCCGCGACCTCGCTCATCGGCACGATGCCGCCGCTCTCGCCCGGGTCCAGGTGGTCGGTGGACTCCGCCGTCTCGGTGGACCGGTCGGTGAACAACAGCCGGATGCCGTAGCGCCGCATCAGCCCGACGCCGGGCACGAACTTGCCCGGTTCCAGCCCCGCGGTCTGCACCTTGAGCCGCAGCGCGGCCAGGTCCAGCAGCACCCACTCCAGACTGTTCGCGGCCAGGATGCCGATCCGGTCGCCGGGCCGGACGCCCTGCTCCAGCAGCCAGTGCGCGACGCGGCCGGACCGCTCGTACAACTCGTGCAGCGTGATGCTCTGCGTGCCGAGCAGACTGGCCACCGAGATCCGGCCGCCGGAGGGGCCGGCCGCGACGAGTTTGCCGAGCGTCTCGTCCGTCATCCGTCCGCCCCCCGGGCATCCGCGGCGGCTCGCGCGGCCGGCTCGTCGGACAGCGTCGCGGGCTTGAAGAACACCGCGTCGGCGAGCCGGATCTCGCTGCCCGGCGGGACCAGCTCGACGGTGTCCGGCCAGGCCGTGGGCGCCGGCAGCCCGAGCGCGGCGGCCAGCCGGCCGGCGAAGCGGGGCATCACCGGGGTCGCGGCATGCGCGAGCAGCCGGGCCGCGGCCAGCTCCAGCGCGACGGCGGTACGCGTCTCGTTCTGCCAGTACGCGCTTTGCGCCGTCAGGGCCTCCCGCCGCGAGAAGCGCAGTGTGTCGTCGACCAGCCCGTCGAGTTCGGCCGCGGCCTGGTTCAGCGAGAACCCCTCGCTGCCCAGCGCGGCGGTGACGGCCGCCAGGCGGTTGCCGAGCCTCGCCAGGAACGCGGAGTGCTCGGGGGTCCAGTTCCCGGCGTCCGGCGCCTTGCCGTCGTAGTGCTTGGCGACCCGGCAGCCGAGGTCGTTGAGCCAGTGCTGCCAGGTGCCGATCAGCGTGTCCCGCAGCGCCGCGTCGTACGCCGGGCGCCGGAAGTCGGTGCGCTCGGCCTCGGGGCGGTTGCGGGAGAGGAAGTACCGGACGGCGTCCACCGAGTCCGGGGTCAGGATCTCCTTGCCCCAGATCGCGTGCCGCCGGCTCGTGGAGAACTTGGCGCCGTCCAGCAGGTAGAACTCGTTGACGTGGTAGTCGATGTCCGGCGACCAGTCGGGGTGGGCAAGCTGGTACAGCACCGGGTAGAGCACCGAGTGGTAGAAGCTGTTGTCGTAGCCGAAGAAGTGCACGATCTTCCAGTCCGCGCCCGGCTCGTCGGCCTGCCACGCGCGGCCGAGCCGGCCGCCCAGCGCCTGGATGCCGTACAGGAAGCCGTACGACATCTCCGGCCACACCCAGATCACCTGGCCGTCGACGTCGGTCTCGGCCGGCGGCACCCCCCACGACGACGGGTGCGTGAGGGGGATGTCCAGCTCGGGCCGGGCGAACAGGCGGTCGGCCAACTCCCGCAGCCGGGCCGGGACCCGGCCGAGGCGGTGGTGCGCGGCGACGTCGTCCCGGAACACGTGCAGCGGCAGGGACCAGCGGGCGAGCGGCGCGCGGCGCGGCTCGGCCGGGGAGATCCTGGACTGCGGCGCCTCGAGGTCCGCCACGGTGTTGGGCTCGCCGCAGTCCTCGCAGATATTGCCGCCGGTCGGCGCGCCGCAGCCCGGGCAGTCCCCGCTGACGTCCACCTCGTAGAGGTACTGGCCGCTCTCGGCGTCGAACAGCGCGTCCTTCGCGGCAACCGAGGCCCATCCCGAGGCGACCATCCGGGAGAAGAAGTCGCGTAGGCCCTCGCGGTACCCCGGGTCGACGTTCGTCACGGTGTACTGGTCGAGGGGTATGTCCATCAGCGCGAGCGTCTCGGCGATCTCGGCGCTGTAGTGGGCCGCGGTTTCGGCCGGCTCGCGACCCTCCTTGCGGGCGCAGGCGATCACGTAGCTCTGGTAGTCGTCGCTGCCCGTCAGGTGCCATGCCTCGGTGCCGTTCATCCGCTGGAACCGGACGAACGCGTCGGCGCCCAGGTAGGGGCCGGACAGGTGTCCGAGGTGGAGATCGCCGTTGGGCGTGGGCGGCGTGGAGAAGACGAACACCGGGCGGTCGCCGAACGCCATGCGCTCCTGGTTGCCGGCGGACTTGAGAGCCCGCCCGGAGTCCCGCCAGTACTGGGTGAGGAAGACCAGGTCGGTGTCGCCGGTGTTCTCCAGCACATGCGACTCGAAGGGTTCGAACAGGGCGAGCGTGCCCGGCCGGGCGTCGTACCGGCGGCCGTCCACGACGAACTGGCCACGGCCCTCGACGATGACGAAGAACTCGGTCTCGTCGTGCTGGTGGCTCGTCGACGCCTGGCCCGGGGCGACGCGGCCCCAACCGGCCCCCACGCCCAGTCCGTCGATGTCGCTCATGCGGATGCCGAAGGCCGCATGAAGGGTCTCGGCGTCGTACCGGTCGTAGATCATGTCGCGATCTGCCTTTCGGGTCGGGAGACTTCGGCGGTCTCGGGGGAGGCCTCGGCGAGCAGCCGTACGGTCGCCGCGGCGATCGCCGGCGCGAAGCGGTAGCCGGACCCGCTCGCCGCGCCCGCGAACACCACGCGCCCGTCGTCGGTGACCGGGCGCACGATCGGGATCCCGCCGGGGGCGTACGCGTCGCAGAAGACCCGGCCCGACACGGCGCGGTCGACCAGCCCGGGCGCGTAACGGCCGAGCACATCGAGGGCCTGGTCGCGGTTGGCCGCGGTCAGGGCGGGGTCGACGGTGTCGGGGTGCACACCCCATTCGGGGCACGTGTAGCTGAACAGCCAGTGCCCGCGGTGCCGGTAGGGCAGCAGGAAGGCGTCCTCGTCGTGGAAGACCACCGCTCCGTCCCGCTCGGACACGGGGTGCTCCACGTGCAGCGCGACGATCTTCTTCACCCGGGCGCCCAGCGGCTCGACGAGGTGCCGCCAGGCGGGGGCCGCGAGCCAGGGACCGGGAGCCAGCACCGCCCGGTCCGCGGCCACGGTGTCGCCGGTGCCCAGGGTGAGGCGTACGCCGTCCCCGTCCGACGCCACACCGGTCACGGTCACGCCCTCGAGGAATTGCGCCGACGGCCGCAGTTCGGCGGCGAGTGCCTGGGTGAGCGCCGCCACGTCCGCGTACTGGCAGCCGTCCCCGGCCCACGCGGCCGCGCCTTCCGGCAGGGCGGTCCCGTCCGGCAGGACCGCGGCGCCGCCGACGCGCCGCAGGTTCGCCTCGGGCAGGTAGACCTCCCGCACCGCCGGCTCCGACGTCTCGGGGGCCACCACCGTCATGCCGAGCCGGTGGATCGGCAAGTCGGTTCGGGCGGCCGTGAGTTCGGCGTAGTAGCGCTGGCTCTCGGCGGCCATGGCGCGCGTCTCGGGTGTGGCGCCACGCGGGAAGTGCAGACCGGCCGACCGGCGGGTGGCCCCGCCGGCGACGAGGTCGCGGTCGAGGACCGTCACCGCGGCCCCCGGGTCCGTGGCCAGGATCTCCCGCGCGATCAGGCACCCGAGCACCCCCGCGCCGACCACCGCGATCCCGGTGCCGTGTGTCGCGTTCACGGCGCGCTCCCCGGCTGCGGACCGGGCTTGGTCGACCACTCGATGAACGACGGCAGCTGCTCGGTGCTCGACTCGCGGCTCAGCCGGTCGGCGATGCGGCGGCTGCGCCAGGCGTTGAGGCTGAGGTTGGGGTCGGCGAGCCCGCGTTGGTTGCGTGCCGCGTTCTGCACGAACACCCGGCGGTCGTCCGGCCCGTCCCAGTACACGGCGTAGTCCTCGTCGATGCGCAGTTCGTCGCCGTCGCGCTCCAGCCGGTGCGCGATCGGCTCCAGGAAGTCCATCCGGGTGGGCCGGAACCCGGTCGCCCAGATGACCACCTCGGCCTCGAAGACCTCGGTCGCCTCGTTGTTGTCGTTGTGCCGCGCGGACACCTGCCAGTCGCCGTACAGGCCGGGGCTGACGTCGAACACCTCGCGGTTGGGGTACAGGCCGACCAGGTCGACGTTGCCGTCGACGAAACGGTGCAGATACGTGCGCTGGTAGATCTCGCGCAGCGTGCTGAGCGATATGCCGTCGCTGGTCAGGACGTGTTGGCGGTTGAAGGCCTCGCGGGACTCGCGCTCCAGGCCGAAGAAGTAGTCCGAGTGCGAGGGCATGTAGTAGTCGTTGGTGAACGGTGAATCGTCGATGGGGAAGTAGTTGCCGCGCCGGGAGATCCACGAGACCCGGCGGGGCAGCGCGCTGCCGTGCTGGGAGATCATGTCGAGGAACGCCTCGGCCCCGGACTGCCCGCCGCCGATGACCACCACGCGCTTCCCGCCCAGTGTTCCGGACGTGTGCACGTAGTCGCTGACGTGGAACTGCTTGGGCCCCAGCTTGTCGCAGAGCTGCGCTGGGACGTGCGGCTCACTGCCGATGCCCACCACCACGTTGTCCGCGGTGACGGTCCGGCGGTCGGTGCGCACCCGGAACACGCGGTCGAACGTGACCTCGCGCACGGCCTCGCCGAACACCACGTTCTCGTTGCTGCGGCTGGCCCAGGCAAGGTAGTTGCGGAACTCCGCGCGCGGGACGGCGTCGAACTGGGCGTTCAGGAAGTGGTAGAGCCGTCCGTTCTGGTGCAGGTACGCCAGGAACGTGAACGGGTTCTTGGGGTCGGCGAGCGTCACCAGGTCCTTGAACAGCGAGACCTGGAGCGCGTTTCCGGGCATCTGCTGGCCGTCGTGCCAGGTGAAGGACTGCTTCCGGTCCAGGAACAGGTTGCTCACGTCGGGCCGGCCGTACAGCAGTGACGCCAGGCTCAGGTTGGCCGGACCCACGCCCACGCCCAGGCATGTGTAGTGCGTGGGACCGGATCGTTGGGGCTCGTGCGCCATTTGGGCCTCTCCTTCGGGCGGATCGCCGCGCTCGATGGGGTGGGACGGATCGGTACGGAGGTCCGCGGGCGGCCGGCCGTGGGCGGCTGCGCTCCCAGGATCACGGCGTGCCTCCCGGTGCGTCGGGAAGCGAGTCGTCGAAGGTGCCGCGGATGCCGTGGCCGCCCAGGAAGTCCAGCCACCGGGCGGCCTCGTCGGCCGATTCGGCCGCGCGGTTCAGACCGGCCGGGAGGGCCGAGTCGAGGACGCGGGTCACGCCGAGGGCGAGCGGCACCGACACGCATCGGGCCATGGCGCTCTCCTCCGGGTCGCCGGTCAGGTCGAGCAAATGGGCTCCGCGCCAGCGGGTACGGCCGTCGGTGCCCCGGACTTCCAGTTCGACGGAGAGCACCACCCGGTCCCGGTCCGCCTCGGTGGTCGGGTAGCGGTCGGCAAGTTCCTTGGCCAGTGCGCGGATACGGGTCTCGTCGCCGGTCGTGACGGTCTCGAAGACGTCGCGCCACGCGGCACGCCAGCCCGCGTTGCGGAGCGTGCCGCGGATGAACGTGGTGGCCCGCCACGCCTGCGGCAGCGCGTACTGGGCGAGGAACGGCAGGCTGTCGCGGTTGGGGTAGACCTCGAACTCCTCCCCGGCGAGCACCAGCGACCGCGTGGCCTGCCAGGGATGCCGCGCGGTGCGGGGGCCGCCCTCGTCTATGTACTGCGCGGGCGAGCCGAGCGCGGCAAGCACCCCGTAGGGCGCCCAGCTGAACCGGTAGCGGAAGTCGTCGGGTTCGGCGGGGATGCCGCCGCAGTACGAGGTGAAGGCCACGGACGCCGCGCCGTCGCCGGCCTCGCGGCGGGCCCGGTCCACGAGCACATGGGCCATCAGGTGGTCGATGCCGGGATCGAGGCCGGCCTCGGTCAGCACCACGATGCCGGCCTCGGCCGCGACCGCGGCCTGCTCGCTCAGCGCCTCGGTGGTGTAGCTCGTGCAGGCGAAGTGGGCGCCCCGCGCGACGGCGAGGCGCAGCAGGCCGGTGTGCTCGGCGGCCGGCAGCATGGAGACCACCACGTCTCCGGCCTTGACCTCGGCTTCGAGGGCGCCCGGTTCGAGGCCGCGCACGTCGGCGCGGTCGGTGAGTCCGAGCGCCGCGAGGCGTGCCGCGGCGCGTTCGGCGGTACGGTCCCACAGCACCACGCGCTCGGCGCGGTCGCAGACCAGTCCGAGGCCGGTCCGGCCGGTGGACAGCCCGGTCCCGATCCAGTGGACGGTGCCGCTCGCGGGGGCGGTTCGGTCACCGGACATGCGCGTCCTCCTGGAATTCGGCCGGGGATGCGGCCTGGGTATGGGTCCGGGATTCGCTCCCGGACTCGCTCCGGGATTCGTTGCGGGACTCGGTTCCGGAACCGGCTGCCGCCCGCACGAACTCGCCCAGGCAGCGGGCCCACGCGGGATCGTCGGAACCGAGGCTCGCGAGCACCGGCCACAGGTCCGCGGAGAACGCCCTGGCGGCCTCCGCGGGAAGCAGCGAGGGAAGGTTGTCGATCGCCACGAGGTCGACCGGGCGCCCGCCGTCCCGCAGCCGCCGGACCGGGTGCTCCCAGTCGGTGACCGCGTCGTACACGGGCAGGACGTTGCACTCCGACCCGACGTCGCAGGTGACGTCCGCGATCACCGAGAGGCGGCGTCCGGGGGCGTCGAGGTCGGCGGGGCGCAGGAACGGCGGCACCGGGTGGGTCGTCAGGACGGTGTTGACGAGGATGTCGGCGCCGAGCAGGGTGTCCCGGTCAAGGTTGCGGGTCTCCGCCAAGTCCCAGCGCAGCGGGCTGACTCCGGCGGTTTCCAGGGCGTCGCAGGCACCGCGCCCGCTCCGGCCCAGGGCCCCGATCACGAGGGCGTCGCCGTCGGCCACGCCTCCGGTCCCGTCTCCGGCACCGGCCCGGAGCCGGGCGTCCAGTTCCTCCCGGTCAAGGGAGCGCAGCGGCACTTCGAGCGTGCCGCGCCGGTGCAGCACGGCAAGTGCCGCGCCCACGTACCCCGCCCAGTAGCCGAACGCGGCCAGACGCCGACCGCCGCCGTCGGTCAGGTACTCCAGATCGAGGAGCGCACCCCCGCCTGTCGTGAACCGGGCGAGCAGTTCGCGGGCGCCGGGCTGGCCCTTGTAGGCGTGCCCGAAGTAGATGTGGCGGTGCCGCAACTCCGCCGGCTCGCCGGGAAGTTCCTTGAGTCCGAGGATGTACGTGCCGTCCGCCGCCGTCGGCCAGCCGCCCGCCGGCGCCGTGTCGCACCCCGCGTCCGCGTAGTCGGAAAGCGGGAACACCCGCTGGGGCGACTCCTCGACGGTGATCCGGACACCCCGGTCGACCAGGCGTGCGGCGTCCTCGGGTACGAGCGGCGCGCGGCGTTCGGTGGCGCGCGACTCGCACCGCATCCATAAGTGCGTTGCCACGGGCACCGGAGCTGCCGTCGCAATCGGGTGCGTCAACCTTGCCTGCCTTCGGGTGGTGGGATTGGGCGGCGGTGCGGTCTCGGGCAGGCCGTCAGCCACCGCGGTCGGCCCGGCGCATGTCGAGGCCGTCGGCGATCGCCAGGCGCAGGACGTCGGTCGCGCCCTCGTAGATGCGCAGCGACCGGATCTGCCGGTAGAGGCGTTCGGTGACGCCGCCGCGGACCACGCCGGCCGCGCCGAACAGCTGCACGGACGCGTCGACGATCTCCTGGGCCGCCTCGGTGGCGTACACCTTGGCGATGCTGGAGTGCCGGGCGAACCCGCGGCTGCCCTGGTCGCACTCCCAGGCGGCCCGTGCCACCAGGAGGGAGGCGGCGTTCAGGCGGATGTCGGTGTCCGCGAGCTTCGCCTTCACCAGTTGGAGGTCGAAGAGCGTGCGGCCGTACGCCTCCCGGCCGCGGGTGTGCGCGAGTGTGGCGTCCGCGGCCCGCCGGGCGAACCCGACGGCCGCCGCGCCGACCGTCATCCGGAAGCGGTCGAGCAGGTCCATGGCGACGACGAAGCCGCGGCCCTTCCTGCCGAGCAGGGCTTCGTCCGGGACCGGGCAGTCGTCGAAGTGCACGTGCCCGAAGGAGCGCGGCGCGATGGCGTCGAGCCGCTCCACGCGCAGGCCGGGGGTGTCCGCGGGCACCAGGAAGGCGGACAGGCCCAGCGGTCCCGGTCCTTCGCCGGTGCGGGCGATCACGACGAACAGGTCGGCGATGGTGGCGTGGGCGATCCACGCCTTGCGGCCGGCCAGCACGTAACCGCCGTCCGCGGCGCGCCGGGCGGTCAGCCCGACCGCGGCGACCTCCGAGCCGGCCTCCTTCTCCGAAACGGCGAACGCGCCGATCAGGGTGCCGTTCGCCATGCCGGGCAGGTAGCGGGCCTGCTGCTCCTTGTCGCCGTACCGGATAACCGGCGTGGCGGACAGGGACTGGATGGAGTAGGCGAAGTCCGCCAGGTCCTCGGCGTAGGCCAGGGCCTCGCGCGTCAGGCAGACCGCGCGGAAGTCCCAGGGCAGGTCGGGCGACGCCGCGGACGGGTCCAGGCCGGACAACCAGCCTTCCTCGCCCAGGAGCCGGACCAGGCGGCGGCCCGCCTCGTCCGGCGGCATCCGGCGCACGGTCTCCCACAGTTCGCCGTAGATGTCGCACCAGACGCCGATCTGCTGCGCGAGACGACGGTGGCCGTCGTCGTAGAAAGGAAGCCCGAGAACCTCCGGGTCGTGACTGGTGTTCAGGTCCACTGCGGCGCTCCCTGCGGCTGTCCCTGCGGACGACGGGCCGGATCGCGGCGCGGCCCTGCCGGGCCGTGGCATCGCGTCATGACCCCAGCACCGCCCTGGCGATCGCGTCCGCGTCCTCGAGGATCACCGAGCCGACCCCGGGGCGGATGCCGGCGGCCGTCGCCCAGTGCACGAACTCGGTGGGCACCCCGTAGGCGAAGCAGCGCGGGTGGGGTGTCCCGGAGGCGTCCACCACGCGGTACGGGCGCGGCGTCACCTCCACGCCGCCGGTCTCGTACGCGTCACCGTCCGGATCGGGGATGCGGTACGGCCGGCACTGGCCGGTCGCCTGCATGTGCCGCAACAGGGCGTTGGTGGTGCGGCGCAGGTCCGTGTCGGGAATGCGCGCCTCGATGAGCGTGGTGGCGGGCACCTCCGAGCCGGGGATCGCCGCCGAGCCGATGAGGAAGCCCTCGCCCGCGGGACCGGACCGCACCCGGGTGCCCGGCCCCACCACGCGGAGCAGGCCGCACTCCATCAGCGCGGTCATCTCCTCGATGCGGGACAGCGGCGGACCGATGGAGAGGTACGCGTTGAGCGGCGTGAACCAGTCCGCCACCTCGTCGCGGTAGGAGCTGCCGGTGATCCCGGCGTGGTCGATCGCGAGCCGGACCTCGTTGCGCATGTCGCGCAGCACGTCCAGAGCGGCTTTGAGCGGGTTGTCCACATTGCCGCCGCGGGCGTTCCGGACGTCCTCGCGCAGGTGGCCCACCAGCCATCGGCCGAATTCCTCCTGATGGGTGAACACCCGGTTCCCCCAGGGGCGTTCCACCCGTGACCAGTCCCATTCGTCGGCCGTCCGGAGGCCGTGCCGGCGCAGCACGCCGGTGCGTTCGGCCGGTTCGGCGGCCACGTACTCGGCCAGGAACCGGTCGGCCGTGGGCCGGTCGGTCCGCCCGGCGACAAGCGCGTGGTGGTAGACGGACCGGACTTCGGCGTCCAGGAGCGGCCACACGTGCCGCTTGAACGTCGCGTTCGGCGTGGCGCGGATCCGGGCGATGGCGTCGAGGGTCAGGAACAGCGGCTCGTGGCGGCCCGCCGCGCCCTTCTGGTTCTCGCCGCGGGCCTGGTAGGGCACGCCGCGGCGGGACCCCGCGTACAGGACGGGCTCCTGTCCGGAGGGGAGGTAGTGCAGGCCGTCGGGGCCGGAAACGTACTTGCCGCCCCGGCCCTCGGTCAGCAGGGCGAGCACGTCGAAGAACGCCAGCCCGAGCCCGCGGATGCCGACGGTCTCGCCGACCCCGATGCCGTCGAGGTCGAGGTCGGCGGGGTTGCCCGGGCGGATGTAGCGCAGCCCGTGCCGCCCGGCGTACGCCGCCAACCGCATTTCCTCGGAGGTGGGTTCGTTGGCGCCGTGGCCGAGCGTGAGGACCACCGCGTCCAAACCCGCCAGCAGCGTGCCGTCGTCGAGCGTGACGCACTGCCCGCTCGGGTCCTGGTTCAGGGCTATGGCGGTGCCCCGGTGAACCAGGATGCGGACGGAGTCGGGGGCGGTGGACTTGATGCGGCCGAGGACCCATTCGAGGTACCGGCCGAACTGGGCGCGCGAGGGGTAGTCGTCGGGACCGAGCCGCTCCGCGCCCGCCCAGATGTTCCCGGCGCCGAACTCCACCGGTTGGAGCCAGTCGTACAGGCTCGGCCCCGGCCGGATCGGCCCGGCGCAGTTGACGCTGGTGTCGGTGAACTGGCTGATCTGCGATGTCACGGTGTTCATGAGCAGGTGGTGGGACTGCCGGGTACGCCAGGTGCGCCCGGCCCCCGGCGGGTACGGGTCCACCACGTGGATCGACAGCCGGCGCTCGCCGCTGTGGTTCGCACACAACCGCTCGAGGACCGCGAGGCCGCGTGGACCGGCGCCCACGACGCAGATTGCCTTGGCCGGTCGAGACACGGTCACTCCTCCTTCAATCGGTCCGCTCGCCGCGAGACGAGCGCCGGGACAATGTCGAGCCGAGTGCTACTTCTCCGACTTGCGCCGCGCGGCTTCCTCGGCGAACTGGCCGAAGGTCATCGTCGACAGCGTCTCCATCTCGTCGTCCGAGAATTCGATGCCGAATTCGTCGAGCTGCATCACCAATTCGGCGAGCGAGAGCGACTCCAATTCGAGTCCGCCGTCGCCCAGTGGCGTTTCGTCGGTCAGTGCGTCCACTTCGAAATGCATGCTGCGTAGTGCGTCGACCATGACTTCCCGAAGGTCGGTGGGCATTTGGTGAACCTCCTGTGAGGGGTGCGGGGCGGTACGTGTGGCTCGGTGGCGACCAGGCGGCGGTTCGGCGGCGCACCGGGGGCGGAGACGGGCCCGGCGATCGGCCCGGCGATCGGCCCGCTGACGGGCGATGCCCCGACGGGTCGCGTCAGACGTCGATCTCGACGTCCGTGAGCGGATAGGCGACACAGCTGTGCGCGAATCCGAACTTCGAGTCGGCCATGCGGAGTTTGGCCTCCTGGGCGTGGAAGACCTCGCCGGAGCAGACCCGGACCCGGCACAGCGAGCACTCGCCGGAGCGGCACGACGGCTCCTGGGGGATGCCGTTGTCCTCCAGTGCCTCGAGCATGTTCTGGCCGCGCGGCATGGCGAACGTCTTGCGACCGCGGACCGTGACGGACACCGTGCCGGCCGGGTCGAGGTCCGCGGGCCAGCGCGGGTCGTCGCCCGGCTGCACCGCGACGCTGTTGTCCTCGTACCGGATGCGCCGGCGCGGGTGCCCGAGCGCGGTCAACTCGTCGATCAGGAACTCGTATTTGCCCGGTGGGCCGCACAGGTAGGTCATCCGGCCGGCCAGCGGGCCCACCAGGGAGGTGATCAGTTTCCCGTCGAGCGGCGTGACCGCCCCGGTCCAGTCCGGGCCGGGCTGGGCGATGACGTGGTGCACGGTCAGGCCGGGGAGCCGGTCGGCCAGTGTGTCCAGTTCCTCGCGGAAGATGACGTCGTCGGCGCGGCGGGAGCCGTACACCAGGGTCATCCGGCGGGCCAGGTCGTTGTCGGCGATGTCCTTGATCATGCTCATCGCCGGGGCGACACCGGATCCGCCGGCCAGGAAGACGAGGTCGTCGCCGTGGTAGAGCGGGTCGTGGAAGAACGTGCCGATCGGCCCGCCGCTGGTGAAGCGGTCCCCGGCCTCGGTGGTGTCGAGCAGGTGGTTGCTGACCCGTCCGCCGGGCAGCCGGCGCACCGTCAGGTCGTAGTGCTCGCGGGCGTTGGGCGACGACGAGATGGAGAACGCGCGGCTCGTCCGGACGTCGCCGACCTGGACGTGCAGGTTGATGTACTGTCCCGCGAGGAACGGCGGCAGCGGCCCGCCGCCGGTCTTGCGCAGCCTGAAGGTCTTGGTGGTGACGGTCTCGTCGACGACCTCGGCGACGGTGAGGTCCAGCCGGCGCGGATGGAGCGGTTCCAGGTCGCCCCAGGCGTCCGCCGGGTGGTCCACCTCCCCGGCTTCCTCCCGCCGCCGCATCGCGGCGAGCACGTCGTCGGCCCCGTCGAACAACAGGGCCAGCGGATTGGCTGTCATATCCGACTCCGTTCTGGGGTTACATGGACAAGATCCGCTGGCACACCCGGGCCGCCATGACGATCATCGAGTTGTAGCCGCCCGCGCCGGTCCAGTTGCTGATGCAGACCAGGCCCGGCACGTTCGGCGCCAGATCCTCGTTGCGGAACAGCCAGCTGTCCGAGATGTCCTGGTCGAAGCCGTAGATGGTGCCGGCGGGCTGGCTGAGGTAGCGCTTGAAGGTGAGCGGTGTGGAGACCTCGGCCTCCTCGATCACGTCCCGCACGCCGGGGGCGATGGCCTTGAGGAGTTCGAGCTGGGACTGCGCGTACGCGAACTTCGTCCTGGCGTACTCCTCCGGCGCCAGGGCCTCCCACGGTGCGCCGTAGTGCAGCGAGGCGAGTGCGACCTGCGAGGCGCCGGGTGGCGCGTAGCCGGTCGGCCGGACGTCGTAGCAGGTCGCGACCAGGTACCGGGCGGGCTCCAGGGTGCGGTTGGCCCGATCGAGGTTGCCCTCGTCGAGGTCGGCGGTGATGAAGCT
Source organism: Streptodolium elevatio (assembly GCF_053592165.1). Lineage (NCBI taxonomy): Bacteria > Bacillati > Actinomycetota > Actinomycetes > Kitasatosporales > Streptomycetaceae > Streptodolium > Streptodolium elevatio. Next base: position 25,947 of record NZ_JBSFVE010000025.1, on the reverse strand, counting down.
CGTCGAGGTCAGGAAGCCGAGTTCGGCGGCCGGCGCGTCCAGCCCGAGGTAGAGCACCGTCGCGGACGGGCCGAGGGCCCGGCCCCGCAGGTCCTTGAGCACCCGGTCGGGCACCACGCCGTCGTCGAGCATCCGCGTGTACGTCGTCACGGTGGGTGCGTTGGAGATCACCATCCTCGACGAGATCTCCGTGCCGTCGGCCAGCCGCACGCCGGCCGCCGCACCCCCGCGGGTGACGATCTTCGACACGTCGGTGTTGAACTTGACCTCGCCGCCGGCCTCCAGGAAGGAGGCCAGCATGGCCGAGGACATGGACATGCTGCCGCCGACCACCTGGTAGGGCTTGTACTCGATGTACAGGGTCAGCAGCCGGGCCAGGTCCATGAACGCGCACACCGACGCCGTCTGGCCGTTGTAGCTCCAGTACGAGGCCAGCACGTGCTTCAACCGCTCGTCGGTGAAGAACTCGTCCAGCACCGCTTGGAACGACTTCAACCCGTAGCGGCGTACGTCGGACATGCCCGACAGCCATTCGATCTGCTCCTGCATCTTGTGCAGGTTCGCGCGGGCGACCAGCTGCCAGACGCCGGTGTCCCGGACCAGTTCCATGAAGCGCGTCAGCTGGGCGCGGTTGCCGGGGTAGTGGCTGTCGAGCGTGTCGACGACGCCCTGCCAGTCGGCCGGCAGCGTCACGTCCAGGACACCGGGGACGACCGTGCGGTAGAGGTCGTCGTCGACGACGAACTCCAGCCGCTTCGTGACGTCCAGCATGTCGAAGACGGCACGCAGCGGGCCGTTGCCGCCCTCGTCGCCCATGCCGGCCAGCTGGTGCAGCGACACCTCGAACTCGAACCGGCCGCGGACGAACGAATGCGCCGCCCCGCCCGGGACGTTGTGGCGCTCCAGCAGGAGCGTCCGCCTGCCGCCGCGCTGCATGGTGGCCGCCGCACTCAGCCCGGCGTTGCCGGCGCCGATGACGATCACGTCGTAGTCGGTCATTGCCTTCCTTCCTCGGGGGACCGCGGCGGCGCCGGAGGCCGCCGGTCGTGGTGCGGTCCGGGTCAGCGGCAGCCCTCGACCAGCGCGCCGGCCTGCTCGCGCACGATGCGCTTGAGGACCTTGCCGGTGATGCCGACCGGGATCTTGTCGTCGGAGACGATGACCGCGCCGGCCACCTCGGGCAGCCCGTGCTTGGCCAGCGCCGCGTTGATCCAGGCCGTCGGGTCCTCGGGCGAGGCGGCGTCCGCGGCGAGGGTCACCAGCGCGTACGTCTCCGCGACGCCCTCGTCCTCCCAGCCGAACCGCACGCCCTCGTCCGCCAGTCCGACCACCGTGACGTCGTGGATCTCGGCGTACTCGGAGAGCAGCAGCTCTTCGGTGTACGCGCTGAACACCCAGCCGTCCTTGGAGCGGATGGCGTCCGACGTGCGGTCCAGGTGGTAGAACGTGTTCCCGGGGTCGCGGTAGACCAGGTCCCCGGTCAGGAAGTAGCCGCCCAGCCACTGCTGGTGCCAGCGGACGTTGTCGTTCCAGAAGCCGGGGGTGAGCGACTTCGACCGCACGCCGAGGCGGCCCACCTCTCCGGGGGGGAGCACCTCGCCGTCCTCGGACAGCGCGACCGCCTCCGCGAACCGCATCGGACGGCCGATGCAGCGGCCGACGTTCTCCCCGCCGATGCGGTGCACGTAGTCGAAGAGCACGTAGCCCATCTCGGTCGAGCCGAACATGTCGATGAAGATCGCGCCGGGCATGATGTGCTGCTTGAGGTCCCGGCCGGTGTAGGGGCTCCGGCCCTTCGCCAACAGCTTCTGGATGTGCACCTTGTGTGCCGCGTCGCCGGACGCGTAGTACGCCGCGACGCACGACAGGTCGCGGTCCGTCAGGTCCTCGGCCGCCATCTCGGCGAAGGTGTGGGTGAAGCCGAAGACGATGACCGGGCGGTGCTTCTCGATCCCGTCGAGGACGGCCTTGCCGCTGGGGTCGGTGTAGTGCACCACCGGCGCGCCCAGCAGCAGCCCGAGCAGGGTGTTGGACATCGCCGATACGTGGTGGCCCGGAAGTGCCAGTAGACGCTTGCGGATGCTGCAGTCCTGGCCGTCCGAAAGCCGGCTGAGCGCGCCGTGGAACAGCGTCTCGTGGGTGTGGTACGCCGACTTCGGGATGCCCGTGGTGCCCGAGGAGTGCGAGATCAGGATCGGGTCGACGCGGGTGTGCCGGAACGGGAACTTGGCCGGCAGGTGCGCGCGGTGCGCGGGCGTGATGTCGGACTGCATGGCGACGAACTTCGGTGCCGGGTCGTCGTCGACGTGCGTCAGCAGCCCCTTGTGCCAGGGCTCGCGCGTCATGATGCCGGTCACCTGCTGGCGACGGATGTACTCGCGGCGCACCTCGGCCGGCATGTGCGCGCTCACCAGCGAGGCGACCGCGCCGAGGCTGGTCAGTGCCATCAGGTTGATCGCGAAGTCGGTGATCGAGGTGGACACGATGGCGACCGCGTCCTTGGCCCGCACCCCGGCCTGGCGGTAGAAGCCGGCGTACGTCTCGACGACCTCGTGCAGCTCGCCGAGGGTCAGGACCTCGGGGTAGTCGCCGGCGGGCGACTGCCAGGTGCCGTCCAGCCAGAGGACCTGCTCGTCGAGGGACCGCCCGTATTCGGGAAGCCGGTGCACCACGTTGCCCGCACCGAGGGAGCGGTCGGCGAGGATCTTCCGGCGGAGTTCGTCACTGATCAGCATTGCGCAATCTCCAATCGTCCGAGCGTTGGGCGGTTCGGTTCCGCGTCGGACCCGGCTCCGACGTGCCCGCGCCGGCTCGCGAGCGGTCGCGGGCGGCGCTGCTGGGGCGTTGCGGCGGTCGCCGTCCCCGGGAAGCGCCAGGTATGGGGACGGTCGGGCGTGGCGGCGCCCCGCACCACCACCGCCGTGATCACCGGTACGGAGGACCGGGGTGGGGTGAACCGGTCGGTGCGGGCGGACCACTTCCGCGCACCACCGGTGCCGGCGCCGATGCCGAGGAGTGCGCAGTGGCGCGCGCCCGGCGGCCGGTGCAGCCGCACGTCGCCGGCGCCCTTGGCGAGCCCGCGCCCGGTCGCCTTGACCGCGGCCTCCAGCAGGGTCCACGCCGACAGGAACACCTCGGGGTCGTCGATGTCCCCCAGCGCGGCGGTGTCCGGGTAGAACGTGCGCAGGACCCGGCCGGGGGACTTGACGGGACGTACGGCCTCGACGTCCACGCCGACCGGGCCCCCGCGGCTCACCGCGACCAGCAGCACGCCTGCCGACCGCGACCAACTCACGTGCATTCCGGGGTGGTTCGGCAGAACCGGGCGTCCGTTCGGGGCAGCGGCGACCGGCAGGTCCGCGGGGGAACCGCCGAGCACGTGGGCGAGCACGCGGCGGACGGCCGAGCGGGAGCGGACGTACGTGACCGCCGACGCGGGGCGCAGGCGAGCGGCCCGGCGGGACTCCTCCGGCGACAGGTCGCCGCGGCACGCCGCGTCGTCCCATACGTCGTCGGTCCCGTGCAGGTCGATCAGCCAGCTCTCCGCGCCACCGGTCATGCCCCCTCGCCTCCGGCCGCGTCCACCCGGAAGACCTGCGGCGCAACCGCGGTCCGGGAGCCCAGCAGGTGCATGTCGCCGTGCGCCGGGCGCATCACCGCCACCGCCACGGTGCGTTCGCGGCGGATGTCGCCGTTGTCCGGCACGAAGATCGGCGGTGTCGACAGAAGGTCCAGGTGGTCCTGCGGCGAAGCCGTCTCCGGCAGGGCGTTCAGCCGCACCCCGCACGCCTCCAGGCGGCGCAGCGAGCCGTTCTTGGCGAAGACGTTCAGCTCGTCGAACGGCATGAACTCCCGGTGCAGGAAGTGGTTGGTGTGCAGCAGGCGGGCACCTTCGACCACCTGCATGCGCCCGTCCAGGAACTCGGCGTACGCGGCACCGCGCCGGTCGCACAGCATCAGCGACCGGGAACTCGCCAGCTTCAGCCCGCGCAGGACCTCCAGGCCCTCCGCCACCGACCCGGCGCTGTCCAGCACGTGCCGGACCGCGAGGTAAGGCGGTATCCCGGCACGCCATTTGCCGCCCAGGACGAGGTTGATGCCGACGGCGAGGCCGTCGCTGTTCATCCCGAGGTACCCGAGCAGGCCGCCGAAGCTCAGCACCAGGACCTCGCGCCGCGCCCCGGCCTTGCGTACCGAGAGGACGCCGGCCTGGTCGTCGAGGTTGCCGTTGAGGTCGACGGTCTGCGCCAGCACGGTGTTCGGCGCGTTCTTCGCCACCCGCGCGTACGTGGTGCAGTCGCCCTGCGGGCGGCTGGTGCTGCGGTAGCCGACGATCTCCCGGCGCATCTGCAGCAGCAACGCCTCCGGATGGCTGATGCCGGCGCCCTCCGCCAGACCGCGGATCTCCTCGGCGAGGTCGGGGGTGGCCGCCTCGATCTCGGTCCGGAACGCCGAGATCATCGGCAGCAGCGCGGCCGTCGAAATCCGGTTGTCCAGAAGATGGTTCATCCGGGCGAGCCCGTCGTCGAGGAAGGCGTGCAGCGCCGCGGCGCGGGCCGCGCCGTGCTGCCGCCCGAGCTCGAAGGGGTCGCCGGCCAGCTTCAGGAACGGTGCCGGGGCGGGGGCACCCGGCACGTCGCCCCGGCCGCCGGGGCGGGGGGCGTACGGCGCGTCGAGCGGTCGGGCGGGGTTGTCCGTCTCGACCCCTGGCACCATGCGACACCTCTCTTCGACGTCACGCGATCTTTCGGAGCAGGACCCCGTGCCTGGCTCCGGGGACGCTGGAGGCCAGCAGAAACAGCTCATCGATCTCCTCCTCTCCGGACGCGGCAATATCGACGAGGTTGATGAGCGGGTCCGCGGCGAAGCAGTGGCCAATACGTTCGATGTTCTGCGTGCGTACTTGCCGTGCGGTGAAGCCGGCCTGGCGCTCCTTGAGGGTCACCAGCGGCCGGACGAGGTTGGCGGGCAGCATCGCGCCGACCTTCTCCAGCGGGATGCCGGTGGCGCGCTGGAGCTGGTCGTTGACCGCGACGGCGAGCCGGGGGTCGATCTGGTCGCGCTGCCCCATGACCTCGGCGTCCTGTGCGGAGGCCGAGGCGAGGAACTGGTAGGCGTCCGGTCCCTGTTCGACGGAACTGACCAGGCAGCTGGCCGCGCCGTCGCTGAACAGGGCGAATTTCTCCAGGCGTTCGGCCTCGTCGGCGATGCGGTCGGCGGTGACGACGAGGACGGTGCGCAGGCTGCCGTTCTCCACCAGGGACCGGGCGACGTGCAGGGCGGCGAGCAGGTTGTTGCACCTGTTGATGGTCATTCCGCACGCGAAGGACACCGCGGGTAGCCGGAGTTCCCCCAGCACGGTGCCGAGGAGGCCGGCGTGGTCGTCGACCGAACTCGGGAACGCGGTGGTGCACACGATGAACCCGTCGACCGATCTCCGGGGCACACCGGACGCCTTGAGCGTGGTCTCGGCACTGGCGACCGCCAGCTCGACCGGGGTGCGGTCGGTACGGAAGTAGCTGCCCCAGCCCCAGGCCCGGGGCGCCATGGGGATGCCGTAGCCCGCCACCCGGGCCTCCAACTGCTCGATGGCGGTGTGCGGTTGCTCGGTCTCGCCCAGAACGTAGCCGGGCGAGAGCAGATAGGCCGGAGAACTCATCCGTCGTTTCTTCCGTTCCGGTCGCCGTTGGACGGGGGGCGCGCCGGCCGTCGGTCGCTTGGGGTACGCGTCCGGTGCGTCATGGCGCGAGCCGCACGACGGCGCGGGCCTCGCTGAGGACCTTGGCGCCGCCGCTGGTCACCACGAGGTCCACGCGGACCTGTCCGCCGTCGAGCAATGCGCCCACCCGGCCTCGGATTTCGACGTCCGTGCCGCGCTCGTCGTCGGGCACCACGACCGGCTTGGCGAAGCGGGTGCGGTACTCGACGATCGCGCCCGGGTCGCGCACCCAGTCGGTGACGGTGCGGGCGGCCAGCGCCATGGTGAGCATTCCGTGCGCGATGACGTCGGGCATGCCCGCCTCGCGCGCCACCCGGGGGTTCCAGTGCACGGGGTTGAAGTCCTCGGAGGCCCCCGCGTACCGCACCAGGTCGGCCCGGGTGAGGGTGACCGTCCTGGGCGGGAGTTCGGTGCCGACCTCCGCGTCCTCAGCGCTGATCGCCATCGGGGCCACCGCCCTCCATGGCGTTCATGGAGACAAAGGTCATGTGCGTGGTGACGACGTGCCCGCCGTCCGCGTCCGCGAGGTCGGCCCGTAAACTCAGCACGTCGCGGCCGCGCAGGGTGCGGGCGCCGGTGATCTCCAGAGTGGTCACCAGACGGTCGCCCGCCTGGATCGGCCGGGTGTAGTCGAACCGCTGGTTGCCGTGCACGACGTACGTCGGATCGAACCCGATCTCCCGATAGTCGAACACGTCGTGCATCGCGCGGGCCACCACGACGAAGGAGAACGTCGGCGGTGCCAGAACGGCGGAATGGCCCAGGGCCCGTGCGGCCTGCGGGTCGGTGTACACGGGGGCGGGGTCGCCCACCGCTTCCGCGAAGCGCCGGATCGTCTCGGATTCCACCGGATACGGGTGCGCCGGCGGGTACTTCGTGCCGACGCACCTCGGGTTCAACGCCATGTCACTCCATCAACGTCTTCGGAAGTCGGTCGGGGCAGAGCGGTCGCCCGGCACGGTCAGTCGTCCCAGTGGTCGACGACCCTGCGCCGGATTTCGGCCGGGTAGGCCTGGGCGAACGAGGCGTGGTCCAGCCGCCCTTCGCCCCATGCGGGGAGCAGGCCGTCGTGCAGCACGCCCGGACCGCGCATCGCCTTGCGTTCCTCGTCCGTGTAACAGGCCATGAACGGCAGGACGACGGTGTCCCACGCCTCGCGCCGGTCCCGGGGGTGGAGGCGGGTGGCCAGCGCCCACAGCAGGTCGGCCTCGTCGGAGGGGTCCACGTCGTCGTCCAGCACGAAGGTGGTGGGCATCATCGCGCTGGGGCCGCCGCTGTTGTGGATCACCTCGCCGATCCGGTGCACGAACTCCGCGGAGTCCACGCCGGGGAGGACGGCGCGCCAGTTGTCCGGCACGGTCACCACCGTCCAGTGCATGGCGGCGGGGAACGGCATCCACACCGTGGTGACCGGCAGGCCGGCGCGCCGCAGTCCGTACAGGGCGTTCGCGGCCCGGCCGGTGCCGGTCACGGTGTGGTACTCGTCGGCGGGCCGTCCCTCGGCGACGATGGGCCAGATCGGCGCGTCGCGGTGGGTGATCGCCTCGACGGAGAACACCGGTTGGAGGGACGTGTGGTTCGACGCGTAGCCGGCGTATTCGCCGAACGGGCCCTCCATGCTGTCCCGGCCCACCGACAGGTGCCCCTCGATCACCACCTCCGCGTGCGCGGGCACCTCGAGGTCGACGGTCTCGCAGCGCACCACGTCGACGGGCGCGCCCTGCAACGCGCCGATGTAGCCGCCCTCGTCGACGCCTCGCGGCAGCGGGATGCCGGCCACGAAGGGGATCGCGGGGGCGCCGCCCTGCACCAGGGCGTACGGCATCGGCTCGCCGCGCTCCGCCCAGGCCTGCCAGACCAGGCCGAGGTGCTGCGGCGGGATCACCAGACCGGTCATGCGCTTGCCGTCGAGCACCATGATCCGGGTGATCGACCAGTTGTTCCACGAGCCGTCGGGTGTCTTCGCGACGATGACGCCCCATGTGTTGAGGTAGTGGCCGCCGTCCTTCTCGTGGATGCGCGGCATCACGAAGCGGTCCAGCGTGGCGTCGTCGCCGAGCAGGACGTTCTCCTTGCACGGCGCACCCGCGGCCGGCACCGGGCGCGGCGGCACGGGTTCGGCGTCGCGGGTGTGCACCAGATGGTCGACCAGTTCGGCGGCCCCCGTGGTCGGCGGGAGCCCGACCGACAGCGCGAGCCGGGCCAGCGGCATGTCCGCCCGGGAGCTGACGCCGACCGGGGCACCGAACATCCGCATCCCGATTCGGTCGTCCACGATATTGGTGAAAAACGGTGCGGGGGACCGTAGTTCGTAGGAGCGCCGGGTGTGCGCGGCGGCCTCCAGATCGGCACTCACCGGGCGGTCGACGGTCTTCAGGTCGCCGATGGCGGCAAGGGCGTCGAGGTAGCTGCGCAGGTCGGCGAGGTGGCTCATGAGGTCGTCCCCCGGGTGGTGTTCGCGGTGACGGGGCGGCGTTCGAGGCCGTCGGCCGTCGGGGTGAGGTTCGCGTCCGGCAGTCCCTGCCAGCGGCGTGCGCGGTGCGCGGCGATCCCGAACTGGTCGAGGACCCGGGAGACGATGTGGTCGACCATGTCGTCCACGCCGGAAGGGCGGTTGTAGAACGTCAGCACCGGCGGCAGGATCACCGCGCCCATGCGCGACAGCGTGAGCATGTTGTCGAGATGGATGTCGTTGAGCGGGGTCTCCCGCGGCACGAGCACGAGCTTGCGTCGTTCTTTGAGCGTGACGTCGGCGGCCCGCGCGACGAGGCCGTCCGCGTAGCCGATCCGGACGGCGGCGAGGGTCTTCATGCTGCACGGCATGACGACCATGCCGTCCACCGGGAACGACCCGGACGAGATCGCCGCCCCCTGGTCGTCGGGGGAGTACGCGGCGTCGGCGAGCGCGGCCACCTCCGCGGTGCTCAGACCGCTCTCGACCGTCAGCGTCGAGCGGGCCCACCTGCTGATCACCAGATGGGTCTCGACGTCCTCGTGCAGCCGCAGCTCCTGGAGCAGGCGTACGCCCAGGACCGCCCCGGTGGCACCGGTGATGGCCACGACCAGTCGCATCGTTCGCACCTCGCTCCTCTGCTCCGGGCGGTCAGCTGTCGGCCGTCGCCGTGGTGGTCGGGTGTTCCCGGCCCTGGCCGTCGTCCCGGCCGAGGCGGGCGTGGAACCGGCAGACCGCCGACCCCTCGCGCTTGCACTCCACGACCGAGTCGGCGGCCGCCACGCCGAGGCCCTCGAACCAGCCGCCGCGCAACTCCAGGCACGGGCATACGTAGTTCTCCAGCGAGCGGCTGGCCTTGAGCATCTTCAGCGCGTAGTGCTCGCTGACGACCGTGTCCCAGGTGCCGTCGTCGCCGAAGTCGGTCGACTCGAGGCGTACCGTGTCGGCGAACATCAGGCGGGCCAGTGCCTCCAGGACCCCGGCCACGTCCTTGGCCGAACCGTCCCGGCCGGACAGGTCCAGGCGGGTGCAGCGCGCGTAGAGCGTGGCGACGCGGCGGGCCACGAACTGCATGACCTCGGCGTTGAGTTCGTTGGCGGCGTCCTGCCCGAACCGGGCCTTCACCGCCTGGTACCACCGGGCGTCGTGCAGCCACCAGAACTGCCGCAGCAGTTCGATCTCCGTCGACTTCGGGAGTTCCGAGGAGGGTTCGCTCACCGCGCGTCCCCGCCGTCCGCCCCGCCGCCGGTCACCAGGAGGCCTCGGGCCCGGTCCGGCTGCTCGTCCCGGGAGGCGAGTTCGACCAGGACCAGGAGGACGTCGTCGGCGCTGCCGTCCTCGATCAGCAGCTGCGCCAGGTCCATGCCGTCGGCGAGCGCGTCGCCGGCCGGGCTGATGCAGATCACCGGGCCGCCGAGGCCCCAGCGCGCGGCCACCACGCCGAGCACGGCGCTGGGCACCGACTGGTAGAAGAGCAGCGGGGAGGCCGGCTTGCCGGAGTCGACCGAGCCGGTGACGGCGGCCTCGGTGGCCATGTCGCCGAGCCGGGTGACCAGGACGATCGCGGTACGGTCGCCGCGCTCCGGCGGCGCGGGGTGCTCGCCGTGGTGGGCGCCCAGGCAGCGGTCCGCCACGTGGGCGATGATCGGGCCGAACGGCGAGGCGGTGAACCCCGGGAGCTTCGGCGCCTCGGCGTCGTCCGGTGCGGGCCAGACGGTGTGCGCGAGGGTGGTCAGCGAGGACGCGGGCGCGGTCATACGGCGCTCACCACCAGTGCGGTGTTGGCACCGCCGAAGGCGGCATTGAGGCTGAGCACGTGTCGCGCGTCCCGCTGCCTCGGGGTGTCGAGGACGAGGTCGAGGCGGCAGTCGGGGTCCGGACCCAGGTAGCCGGAATTGACCGGCAGGCTTCCGGACCGCAGGGCCAGCATGCAGATCACGAACTCGACGAGCCCGGCGGCCTGCAGCGCGTGCCCGTGCATCGACTTGGTCGAGCTCACCGGTATTTGCTCCGCGTGCTCGCCGAACGCCCGGTGCAGCGCGGCGGTTTCCGCGGCGTCGTTGTACGGGGTCCCGGTGCCGTGCGCGTTGACGTAGTCCAGGTTCTCGGGTCCCAGCCCGGCCCGGTCCAATGCGGCGCCTATCGCCCGGGCCATGCCCAGCCCCTCCGGGTGCGGCTGGCAGACGTGGTGCGCGTCGCCGGCCATGCCCCAGCCGGTCAGGTGCGCCAGCGGCCGCTGCCCGGCCCGGCTGTCCGCCGCCTCCAGGACCACGGCCCCGGCCCCGTCGCCGAGCAGCAGCCCCTTGCGTCCGGCGCTGAACGGCCGGAGCCGCCCGTCCGGCGCCAGCGCCTTGCCGGCGTTGAAGGTCGTGAAGGATTCGGCGTCGACCAGGTGGCCGCCGGCGACGACCACCCGGTCGTGTCGGCCGGTGGAGATCAGCGCAGCCGCGTCTGCCATGGCCGCGCTGGCCGCGACGCAGGCGTTGATGTACGTACGCCCGGCCCCGCCGAGCCCGCACGCGGCCGACAGCCGCTGCGCGGTGTCGCTGATGGGCCGCGACTCCTGCTCGGTCCGGGGCAGCCGGGAGACCTCGGGGTCGGCGTGCCGGGCGAGCACGACGGGGGCGCCCGCCCGCTCGTCCGCGGACAGGCCGGCCTGCTTGCAGGCCTCCTCGGTCAGCAGGACCAGTTCGGTGTCGAGGTCGAGTCCGGCGTCGGCCTGGGCGGCGACGCCGACCCGGTACCTGCTGGTGTCGAACCTGGTCACCGGGACGAAGGCCGGCTCACCGGAGTAGATCCCCTCGCGCAGCGCGTCGACCCCGTGCCCGTAGCCGGTGGTCACCGCCATCCCGGTGACGGCGACCGTCCTGCCGGCCCGACGTGGCCCGGATTGCCTGTTCACGTGCACCCTCCCGACGTCGCCAGTGAGTCATCTCGGTGCGGGGAGCGCATCAGTGCCCCATCGCCATGCCGCCGTCCACCGGGATGACCACGCCGGTGATGTACGCGGCCTCGGCGGAGGCCAGGAACGCGACCGTGACGGCCACCTCGTCCGCGGTGGCCATGCGCCCCAACGGGATCTGGCCGACGATCTTGTCGCGCTGCCCCTGGGTCAGTGCGGCGGCCATGTCCGTGTCGGTGAGACCCGGCGCGACCACGTTGACCGTCACCCCGCGCGGCGCGAGCTCGCGGGCGAGCGAGCGGGCCATGCCGATCAGACCCGCCTTGGAAGCCGCGTAGTTGACCTGCCCCACGACCCCGCTCATGGCCGCGGTCGAGGAGATGACGACGACGCGCCCGGCCTTGGCCCGCATCAGGTGCCGCGCAGCGCGCCGGACCACCCGGTACGTCCCGGTGAGGTTGGTGTCGACCACCGAGGTGAAGTCGTCCTCGGACATCCGGATCAGCAGCGTGTCGTTCGTGATGCCGGCGCTCGTCACCAGCACCTCGACCGGTCCCTGCGCGGCCTCGACCTTGTCGAAGGCGTCGTCCACGGCGGCGGTGTCCTGGACGTCGCACCGCACGCCGAACAGGCCTTCGGGGGGTGGCCCCGAGCGGTAGGTCACCGCCACCCGGTCGCCGCCGGCCCCGAGCCGCCGGGCGACGGCCAGCCCGATTCCACGGTTTCCACCGGTAACCAGGACAGAACGGCTCATCAGAAGGTCTCCAGCCTGACGCTCGGGGATGCGCGGCCCGGTCCGCGCCGTGGGGCAGAACCCACCCCCACGGGTGTTTCGTACGCCTTCGGGGGATGGGCAAATCTCATCGCCAGTGCACCCGAAACACCACGTCTCGCGCTGTGCCTTCCTGCTGCCTCATTACGGGCCAGTAGGGCAAGGCACACCCAAGGCACAGGGGGATATGGGTGCTTCGCCCGTCGGCCGTGCTGCAAACTGGCCCCGAGCCGGCGACCACGCTCCGGGTATACCTGTGACCGCAGTGTGTACGGCGTCGAGCCTGCGTCGGCGTTCGGTGCGGCGGGGTGTGCCTGGTACGCCCCCGGAATCCGTCCGCAGGCCGCCTGGTACCGGTCCGCCGGTGCCCGGTGGCCCGGAAACGTGCCGAGCGGGGCCGGAAGACACCCGGCCCCGCCCTGCCACGACCGCCGCGATACGGGCGTGTCGTGTCGGTCGCTCGCGTTCGTCGTGTCGAGCTGGTCGTGTCGAGCTGGTCGTGTCGAGCTCGTTGTTTCGTGTCGGTCGTCTCGTGTCGGTCCGGGGCCCGCCCGAGCCGGTGGCCCGGGCGGGCGGTCACGGAGCGAGCCGCGCTGTTCCTCCACTGGGTCCCGCGGGAACTTCCGGAGCTCCCAAGGGCCTTCCTAGATGGATTCGAGGAATTTGTTCACCGACGGCAGATGGGTGTACGCATGCAGCGCGAACCGCACGCGTTCGGCTGCCGCCGCGCGTACGCCGCCCAGCAGGGTCGCGGCTCTGGCCGCCGTGTCGGCGGCGGCCACTCCGTCCCCGAGGGCGACCTGGGTCTCGGCGGCACGCAGCATGTACATGGCGCGTGCGGCCGGCGGCAGCGGCAGGCGGGTCGCCTCCGCCGTGGACAGGACCGGTGCGAAGTGCTTGATCGCGCGGTCCGGTTGGCCCAGATCCAGCAGCGAGACCCCGTCCATCAGGCGGAGCCAGGCGTGGCAGCGGATGGGCAGGATCGGAAGGCTGCCGGAGGCGACTCCGGTGTCCAGGACCTGCCTTCCCGACGACAGCGCCCTCCTGCGGCCCAGATCGTCCCCGCGCATGGCGTGGATGCGGGCGGTCTGCGCGTGCATGAGCGCGACCAGCGCGGGGTCCTTCACGCTGATCTGCTGGTCGTTGAGCAACTTGCCGACCGCCATGACCAGTTCGGCGGCCTCCTCGTGCAGTTGCAGGTCGAGGTACTGACCCACGTGCAGCGTGACGATCGCCGCCGCCGTCTCGGCGTCCGCGGCGGCCGTGGCGCACCGCAGCGCGGCGAGGTAGTACCGCTGCGAATTGATGTGCTCGCCCTGGAGGCGGGCGATGAACCCGCACACGGCCAGGCCCTCGGCCGCGATGATCAGCAGATCCGGGCCGCTCCGAAGGGCCTCGGGCGCGGCCAGGAAGTGGTTGGCCAGCGTCCGCAGTTCCATTTCGCTCGCGTGCACCAGCCAGTCGGCGGTGAACCGCTTCGTGAACGTCTGGAGCTCGCGCAGCCGGGTGCAGGCCTCCAGGACCGACCCGCTCTCGCTGTCCGTGCCCGGCCGGCGCAGGAGCCCCGAGCCGTCCCGGGCGACGTCGTCGGAAGATCTGCCCAGCGCCTCGGACATGGCGTCCGTCCAGGCCTCCGCGAGAGACCTGGCCGCCTTGCCGGTCGCGAGGAGGTACTCCTGCTGGATGAGCTTCCGGCCCACGACCGCGTCGAGTATCGCTTCCGGGACTGCCGCGCTGGTCCAGGGCAGTTCCAGTTGACGCGCGTCCCCGATGGCCAGGTGCAGCCAGTCGGGCCACTTGCGACTCATCACCTCTTCCTGGGGGACCGCATGGATGTGTGCCATCGCCAGTTGGGCGGTGAGTTCCGGCACTGCACGACCGGCCTCCCACCGGGAGACCTTCTCCCGCCGTGCGGCCATCTGGCCGAAACCGAGTTCGGCGTGTGTCTTGGCGATCAAGTGCGCGTATTCGCCGTGTGTGTAGCCTGCTTTGGCTCGTAACGCCGCCAAGGGATGGCGGTACCGGGCAGTGGACGCAATACCTGTGACGTCGCTCAACCTCGTGCCCCTCACTGAAGTCGGCCGTCGAGGAACCTCTTGTGTGTGACGAGGCCTTCACCTTGCTCTACGGCCTCGAAACCAGTACGGCCCGCGGGGAAGGGCGGGTTCACCATGCACGGGCCGATGCGGGCCACGCCGGGCGGAGCGGGCTCCGGCATGTTCCGTCGGCCCCTCACATGACGATAATGTGAACTCCGTATAACGAACTCTATTGACAATCACGGTGATTGGACATATGTCCCGCCCTCCTGCCGGCCGCCAGCCTGCCCGGCCGGAAGGGTTTCCTGACGGAGCGCAACCAACTGCAGTCGGCGCCGACAAGGAGTTAGAGACTTGCGCGAGTTCAGCGTGCCATCCCTGTACGACGTTCCCCCAGACGGAAATCTGACAGAACTGGTCCTGCGCAACGCCTCCGAGTACCCGGACCGGGCGGTGCTCGCCCGCAAAGTCTCCGGACGCTGGCAGGACGTCACCGCGGCCGGGTTCCTGGCCGAAGTGCGTGCTGCTGCCAAGGGTGTCATAGCGTCCGGCGTCCAGCCGGGCGACCGGGTCGCGCTCATGTCGCGCACCCGCTACGAATGGACGCTCCTGGACTTCGCGCTGTGGTTCGCCGGCGCGGTTTCGGTGCCCATCTACGAGACCTCCTCGGCCGAGCAGATCGAGTGGATCATCGGTGACTCGGGCGCGGTGGCGTGCATCGTGGAGTCCGCGGAGCACCAGGCCGTGGTCGAGGAGGTGCGCGATCGCCTGCCGCTGCTCAAGAACCTCTGGCAGATCGACGCGGGTGCGGTGGCGGAGCTGACCGAGGCGGGCCGCGACGTGGCCGACTCGGAGGTCGACGAGCGCAGCGCCTCGGCCGACGCCGACTCGCTCGCCACCATCGTCTACACCTCGGGCACCACCGGCCGCCCCAAGGGCTGCAAGCTCACCCACCGCAACTTCCTTGCGGAGTGCGGGAATACGATCGCGCTCAACAAGCCGCTCTTCTCCGACGACGCGTCCGTGCTGCTCTTCCTGCCGCTCGCACACGTCATGGCCCGCGTCGCGGCACTCGTCGCGATCATGGCACCCGTCAAACTCGGCCACCTCGGTGACGTCAAGAACGTCACCGAGGAACTCGCCGATTTCAGGCCGACGTTCCTCCTCGCCGTGCCGCGCGTGTTCGAGAAGGTCTACAACTCGGCCCGGTCGCAGGCACGCGCGGGCGGCAAGGGCAAGATCTTCGACCAGGCGGTGGAGACCGCCATCGCGTACAGCAAGGCGCTGGAGACCCCGTCCGGACCGGGCCTGCCGCTGCGCCTGCGGCACAAGGTGTTCGACCGGCTCGTGTACGCGAAGCTGCGCGCTGTGCTGGGTGGTCGCGCCACCCACGCCATTTCCGGCGGCGCCCCGCTCGGGGCGCGCCTGGGCCACTTCTACCGCGGCCTCGGCTTCACCGTCCTGGAGGGCTACGGTCTCGCGGAGTCCTGCGCGGCGAGCACCTTCAACCCGCACGACCGCCAGAAGATCGGCACCGTCGGCCTGCCCATGCCGTGCAGCGGGGTGCGCATCGCCGACGACGGCGAGGTGCTGCTGAGCGGCGACCACATCTTCACCGGGTACTGGAACAACGAGAAGGCCACGGAGGCGGTGTTCACCGGGGACTGGTTCCACACCGGGGACCTCGGCGCACTCGACGACGAGGGCTACCTCACCATCACCGGGCGCAAGAAGGAGATCCTGGTGACCGCGGGCGGCAAGAACGTCGCCCCGGCGGTCATCGAGGACCGCATCCGGGCGCACGCGCTCGTCGCCGAGTGCATGGTGGTCGGTGACGCGAAACCGTTCGTGGCGGCGCTGGTCACCCTGGACGAGGAGTTCCTGCCGCGCTGGGCCCGGCAGAGCGGCAAGCCGGAGGACATCTCCCTGGCCGAACTCCGCGCCGACCCCGACCTGTTGGCCGAGATCCAGCAGGCTGTCGACGACGGGAACACTGCGGTCTCCCGCGGCGAGGCGGTCCGCAAGTTCCGTGTCCTGGACATCCAGTTCACCGTGGCGTCCGGCCACCTCACCCCCTCGCTGAAACTCAAGCGGCACGTGGTGATGGCGGACTTCGCGGCCGAGATCGACGGCCTGTACGCCTCCTGACCGGCGGGCCGGCGGCGGCGCGGGGCACGTCCCGCGCCGCCGCGTAGGGTTGAGAAGCACCCTATGTGGGTCGGTCGCGGACCGGCTCAGGGCCTGGGGACCCCGATGGGGTTCGGCACCGGGAACAGGCCGTCGTCGCTGATGCGCCGCCCGAGTCGCAGCGCGAGTCCGACCGCCTCCCGGACACCCTCGGCACCGAGCCGGTCGACCGGTCCCGTGGCCAGTCGGTCGGTGGCGGCCTCCACCGACTCCCGCAATGCCAGTCCGGCGGGTGTGATCAGCCCGTCGCGGTCGAGCAACCCGCGTTCCGAAAGCCGCTGTTCCGCCCCGCGCCACTCCTCGTCGGTCCAGCCCCGGGTCCCCTGGATGATCTCCCGGGCCACCTGACCGGTCGCGACATGGCTCACCCCGGCCTCGAGTCCGGAAAGCCCGTGGTGCACCACGGAGACGACATGCCCGTCGCCGCGGTGCTCGCGCAACACCGCGGTCGCGAGCCACAGGCGTCCTTCGAGGTCGTCCGGGCGCGGTACGCCGGACCACGCGGCGGCAAGCGTGCGGCCCTCGTACGAGCAGCCCTCGACGGCGGCCTCCAGCAACTCGACCAGGCGGGCGAGGTCCGCGCGGGACACGGCCGGGGAGCCGGCACCCGTACCGGGGGCCGCGGCCGTCGCGGCGTCCGCCGCCGCGGCGCTCCCGAGCACCAGGGGCGGGCGGCCCGAGGACCCGGGCACCTCCGTCATCGCCCGGGTCAGGGCCGCGGACACGGCGTCCAGCCGGGCCCGCACCGCCTTCTCGGGAGTCGTCACCGCCCAGGCGTCCGGCAGGGCGCGCGACACCCGGCGCGGCGCGAAGGAGAAGCTCAGCGCCTGGGCCGCGGGCGCGTCCAGGGCGCCCACCGGGGCCAACCGGCCCACGAAGTAACCCATCCAGTATCCGACCAGCCCGAGTGACCGGGACGCCTCGGCCGGCTCGGGCGCGTAGTAGGCCACGCCGTGGATCGGCTCGATCGCCTGCCACAGCCGGCGAGCAAGTGCGGGCACGTCTGTAGTCGTCATGGGCGCCAGTATGGATCGTTGCCCGAATCCCCCGACAGGGCCGACAGGCCTATTGAGAAAGGCAGTTGGTGGCTCGATGGGGAGGCGCCGCGCGGCCGTCCGGCCGCTGCTACCTGCCCCCTCGGCCGAGGTCCCGCGGCCGCCACCCGGGCCAAGACAGTGGCGCGCCACAGGATTTCCGCGCGTGAACGGCACTTCCCCCACCGGCGACCGCACCGGCCGGCACGGGTATGGGACGGACACAAGAGAGTTGGAGGCGGCAGATGGGGGACCGCGGACCTGGTGCGCCGCGCGTCTACAGAGTGTCGACGAATCGTCTACCCGGGATCGCTAGCATCCGTCGCGGGGGACGGAGTGCGGATGCCGTGCGCTCCACGGGCACCCGAAGGGGACTACGTGACGCCGTTCAACGTGCTCGGCCCCTTGGAAGTCGTACGAGACAGCACATCTGTGCCGCTAGGGGGCCTGCGGCGCAGGGCAACGCTTGCCTACCTGCTGCTCCACGCCAACAGCACCGTGCCCGTCGACCGTCTGGTCGACGCCTTGTGGCACGAGGAGCAGCCGCAAAGCGCCCGCAAGATACTCCAGAACGCCGTGTCCAGCCTGCGCCGCTCCGACGACCTGCTCTGCTCCATCGTCACCTGCCGGGACGGGTACCTGCTGCGCGTGGCCCCGGAGCACATCGACGCGTCCTGCTTCCGCGACCTCGCCGAACGCGGACGGCGCGAACTGGTTCGCGGCCAGTGGCGGCAGGCGGCCGCGACACTGCGCCGGGCGCTCGGCCTGTGGCGCGGGGAGGCACTCGCCGACCTGCTCGAAGTCGGTTTGCGCTGGCCGGAGTTGACCGAACTCAACGAGGCGGGCGTGGCCGCCTTCGAAGACCGCGTCACGGCCGACCTGATGCTGGGACGGCACACCGAGGTCGTCGCCGAGCTGGCCGTCGCGCTCGACGCCGACCCCGCGCGCGAGCGCATGTGTGGGCAGTTCATGCTCGCGCTGTACCGAAGCGGACGGCACACCGACGCGCTCGACGCGTACCGGCGCACGTGCCGCGCGCCGGCGGCGGACCCGGGTCCGGCGCCCGGTGCGGAGCTCATCCGGCTGGAGAACGAAATCCTGCTGCACGACCCGGTCCTGCACGCGACCGAGGCGGTGCTCAGGTTCGTGGACTGGCCGCACCGTTCGTCGGACGGGGGGAACGAGATCGGCCGCGCGGTCATCAACGGACTGAGTCACCCCGCGACTGCGTGACCGGCCCGACGTGCCGCCGCCACGCTCCGTCCCGCCCGGAACCTGGAGGCACTGATGCACCACGGCACGAGATTCACGCTCCTGGGGCCGCTCGCGGCGGAGCGCCACGGCACCGATCTCCCGCTCGGCGGCGCCCGGCAGCGCGCCGCCCTCGGCTACCTGCTCCTGTATCCCAACCAGGTCGTCGCCACCAGCCGCCTGATCACCGCACTGTGGGGCGAGTCCGCACCGGTGTCGGCACGGAAGGTGTTGCAGAACACCGTCTGGCGGCTGCGCCGGCTGTTCGACGCCGACGACCGCCGCGACCGGACGTCCCGCACGCGCGTCGAACTCCTCACGCGCGCCCCGGGATACCTGCTGCGCGTC
Organism: Streptodolium elevatio; assembly: GCF_053592165.1. Classification (NCBI taxonomy): domain Bacteria; kingdom Bacillati; phylum Actinomycetota; class Actinomycetes; order Kitasatosporales; family Streptomycetaceae; genus Streptodolium; species Streptodolium elevatio. The sequence continues at coordinate 7,243 of NZ_JBSFVE010000025.1, read as the reverse complement.
GCACCCGAGCAGATCGACCTGCACCGTTTCCGCGGCCTCGCCGCCGAGGGACGCCAGGAACTGGACGCGGGCTCGCCGGAAAGCGCCTCGCAGCTCTGGCGCGACGCCCTCCACCTGTGGCGCGGGCCCGTGCTCGCCGACCTCGTGGAGGACGGCATCACCTGGCCCGAGCTCAAGGCCATCGCCAACGCCCGCCTCGACCTGCTGGAGGACCACTTCGACAACGAACTCGCCCTCGGCAGGCACGAGGCCATCGCCGCGGAACTCCAGGTCACCGCACGGGCCGAGCCGCGCCGCGAACGCCTGCTCGGGCTGCTCATGCTCACTCTCTACCGCTGCGGCCGGCACACCGAGGCCCTGGAGACCTTCGACCGGGCCCGCCTCGCGCTCATCGAAGAGCTCGGCCTCGAACCCGGCCGCGAACTGCGCGACTTACGGCAGTCCATCCTCACCCACGACCCCGCCCTCCTCTACGCCCCGCGCACCCGGATCACTGCCCTGCCCCGGCCCGCCGCACCCGGCGCCACCCCCGTGGCCGCGGGCCGGACCGGTCCGCCGGACGCCGCGCAGGACCCCGGGCCCACCGGTCCGCCGGGCAATCCCGCGGCGGCCCGTCCGGCGGTGCCCGAACGCCGCGAGGAGGCCGCGGCCACCGAGCACAAGGAGGTCACCGCGGTCTTCGTCCGCGTGGCCTTTGCGCCCCGTGCCGAATACGCCGACCCCGAGGACGTCGAGGCGGCCACCGAACGCGTGGACAGCGCAATCCGGTTCGAGATCGCGCGCTTCGGGGGAGTGCTCACCACCCGCCTGGGCTCCCTGTGGGTGGCGGTGTTCGGTGCGCGCCGCACCCGTGACGACGACCCGGTCCGCGCGGTGTCCGCCGCGATGGCCGTCCGGCACCACGTGGAGGCGTCGTCCGGCATGGTCCCCGGTGCCGTCGTCCGCGCGGCGGTCGCCACCGGACCCGCCCTGGTCCGAGGCCGTACGGGGGCCGGAGCGGCGCCCCGGGTCACCGGCGCGATCCTCGACATGTGCCACTCGGTGCTGCCGCTGATCAGCGCCCACGAGGTGTGGGTCGGCGACGAGACCCGGCGCCAGACCGCCCGCGCGATCGCGTACCGGCGCGCCGGTGCGGCGTCGAACGCCTGGGCGGCCACCGGAATCCGGCTGCCCGGCGAACCGCCCGCCGCCGGTTCGCTGCTCGGGCGCTCCCGCGAACTGGACACGATTGTCGGCCTGTTCCGAACCGGCAAACGGCCGAGCCCGGCCCTCGTCGTCGCCGACGCCGGCATGGGCAAGAGCCGCATGATCGACGAGTTCGAGCACGTGCTGCGCTCGACGGCCGGCACCGAGCCGCGCCCGCTGGTCGTACGCCTCCCGCCGCGCCTCGTCGACACCAGCCTGCTGCCGCTGATCGCCGACGGCCTGTGCGACTGCTGCGACATCACCCCGGACCACACCCCGGAGGAGGCCAGGGAACGCCTGCGGCAGGCGATCCGGCGCGCGGTCCGCACGGAGCGCGACGCGGAGTGGATGCTCGCCCGCCTGCACGCGGCGTTCGGCAGCGTCCCCGAGCACGGCGCCCCGACCGACCTCGACACGATCGTCACGGCATGGTGGCGCCTGCTCGAACACACCGCACTGGAAAGACCGGTGGCCGTCCTCATCGACGACCTGCACACCGCGGACGACACGATCCTCGAACTCGTCGGAAGGCACGTCACCCCGTCGGCCGCGAGCGAACTGTTCGTCCTGGCCACGGCCCGTCCCGAACTCGCCGAACGCCGCTCGCTCTACACGGCCGACGAGCGCAACGTCACCATGGTGTCGATGTCCCGTCTCCCGGACGCCGTCATCGACCGTCTGATCCGCACGCTGCTGGACGAGCACGGTCTGCCCGAATATGCGGGCGACGCGGAGCACTCCGACGAGGTGGCCGCCGAGGCCCGTGCACTGCTCGTCTCCCTGGCCGCCGGAAATCCTCTGCTCGCACACGAGTTCGTGAAGGCGTTCGTGGGCCATGTGCGTGAGGGGGAGCCGTGTGCGGTCGACCGTGAGCCGCACGACCTCGCGGCGCGCCTGCTGCCCAACGCGGTGCGCCGGGTCGTCGCGGCGCGCCTCGACCACCTGCCCGACTATGCGCGCAGTGTGCTGCGCGACGCCGCCGTCGTCGGGGACACCGTGTGGCCGGGGGCGGTGGCGGCGGCGTCCGATCGCGATCCCGCCGAGACCGAGGCGGCACTCGAAATGCTGGCCCACTACGGCCTGTTGACCCGCGTGACGGCCGGCGAGCTACGCGACGAGGCACAGTACGTCTTCCGGTACGGCCCGGTCCGGCACGTCGCCTACACGCGCGTCCCGCGCGCGGTCCGGATCGCCACCCAGACCCGGGTCGCGCAGTGGCTGGAATCCCAGGAGGATCCGGACGCGCTGCGCAAGCTCACCGCGTCCGGGCCCGCCTCGCGGGAACTGGTGCGACTGGCCGCACTGACCGAGCGCCTGCGGATCCGGCTGGCAGGCGGCGCGCCCGGAACGACCTGGCACGGCGACTGGGGCACCGTCTGACCAGGGCCGGGGACCGCGGGCCCGGCTCACTCCTCCAACGCGGTCTTCAGCCGGTCGAGTGTGGTGCGCATCGTGCGCCGGTTGTGCGCGGGACGGTCGCGTACACCGGTCACGATCGTGCTGAGCACGTACATCAGCGGGTTGCGCCGGTCGGTCCACGTCTCGGTGACCCGGGTGGCGGAGCCGTCCGGCGCCGGCGCGAACTCGTAGCGCCAGTTGGAGATCGCGAGGCCGCCGGACTTCACGTCGTACGCGAACACCCGGCCCGGCTCGGCCTCGGTGACCGTGCAAAGCGTCGACCAGCGGAAGCGCCCGTTGCGGTTGTGGCCCTTGAACCGCGCGCCCACGGCGAGCGGCACCGAGGCGCCGCGGAGTGTCACCGCGACCGTCTCGGGGCTGCGCGTACCGACCGTGCGCACGTCGCTCACCGCGGCGTACGCCTCCTCCGGCGACACGGCGACGGTCACGGACTCGGAGACTGCTCCGGATGCGATGGTCCCTCCCCAGAGACGGGCGGCGCGCCTTCGCGCCAGGTCAGACGGGCGGCAGGTAGTCGGGCAGGTCCTTGCCGACCTGGCCCGGGAACACCGGGTCGCGGCGCGACAGGAACGCGTCGAAACCCTCGCCGGCGTCCGGGCTGCCGAGACTGTCCGCCATGAGGCGGGAGTCCAGCACGTGCGTCGGCACCGGGGACGCCATCATCCCCGTCCGATATACCATCCGCCGGATCGCCGCGACAGACACCGGCGCGGTCTTGTCCACGATCGCCTTGGCCAACTGGTAGGCCTTGGGAAGGAGTTGCTCCGACTCGTGGATGCTGTGCGCGAGGCCCGACGCGACGGCCTCCTGGGCGTCGAACGCGCGCCCGCTGATCAGCCAGTCCAGGGCGCAGCCCATTCCGACCAGGCGCGGCAGGAACCACGTGGACGCGCCCTCGGCGAATATCCCGCGGCGGCTGAAGACGAATCCGAAGCGCGCGTCGGCGGCCACCAGCCGGTAGTCCGCGGACAGCACGATCGTCGCGCCGGCACCGACCGCGGCACCGCGGATCGCCGCGATCACCGGCTTGTTCATGGCGAAAATGCGCATGGTGCAATGCCCGGCCGGTTCCTGCCAGGTCTCCCCGGCGGACGAGTCCGGCACCTTTTCGGCGATCAGCGCTATTTCCTCGGGAGCGAGGTCGAGCCCCGTGCAGAAGTGGTCGCCGGCGCCCGTGAACACCACCACGCGCACGTCCTCGTCGGCATCCGCCTGGTCGAAGGCGCGGACGAGTTCTTCGGACATGCGCAGCGTGTAGCCGTTCCGGGCTTCCGGGCGGTTCAGCGAAATCGTCGCGATCCGGTCGGCCACCGAATACGTGATCTGCTGGTAAGCCGCGGTATCCCTGGGTTCGTCACTGGCCATGGCCGCCAAGTTAGCCGCGAACCGGGCCATTTGGCCCACCGTCCGTTAACCGCGCGCTCGCGGCCGGTGTGAAACCGGGCGGTTACCACGGAATGGACGACAGCGGCCTTGCGGTCGGTAGCTTGACCGACGTGTCTGCTGACAACCGATTCGGGCGAAGCGACGGGCCAAACATGATGGATCGCTCCGACATCATCGACCTGTACCGCAAGCATCTCGGCGAGGGCCAGGGCCGCGTCGCGACCCTCCTCGACCTGCCGGTCGAGGAATCCGCGAGCGGCGCGCGCGTCCGCTGCATCGACGGCCGCGAGATGCTGAACTGCGGCGGCTACGGCGCGTTCTTCGTGGGCGCCGGCCATCCCGCGGTGCTGGCGGCCGTACGCGAGCAGCTGGAGCGCCAGGCGCTCTCCACGCGCGTGCTCATCAACGAGGCCGCCGCCCGCGCCGCCCAGGCGTTGACCCGCGTCGCGCCGCCCGGGCTCGACAAGGTGCACTTCTCCTGCTCGGGGGCCGAGGCGGTGGAGACCGCGATCAAGATCGCCCGGGTCAACGGCCGGGGGCGGCTGATCTCGATGACCGGCGGCTACCACGGCAAGACCATGGGCGCGCTGACCGTGACCGCCCGTTCGGTGTACCAGGACCCGTTCCGGCCGCTGCTGCCGAACGTCGCGCACGTGCCCTTTGCGGACGTGGGGGCGCTCGCCGACTCGCTCGGCGACGACGCCTCCGACGCGTGCGTGATCGTGGAGCCGGTGCAGAGCGAAGGCGGCGTACTGGTGCCGCCGGAGGGCTACCTCAAGGCCGTCGAGGAGGTCTGCCGGCAGCGCGGGGCGATGCTCGTCCTGGACGAGGTCATGACCGGGCTCGGCCGGCTCGGCGCCTGGTGGGGGGCCGACCTGGAGGGCGTGGTGCCGGACGCCGTGCTGGTCGGGAAGTGCCTCAGCGGGGGCATGGTGCCGGTCGCCGCGACCCTGGTGTCGCGCGAGTACTTCGCGCCGTTCGACGCCGACCCGTACCTGCACACGTCGACGTACTCGGCCGCGCCGGTGGCGATGGCGGCGGTCCGCGCGACGGTGGAGACCATCGAGGCCGAAGGGCTCGTCGACCGGGCACGCCTGCTGGGCGAGCGCCTGGTGGCCACGTTGCGCCGGCTCACCGACACGCACATCCCGCACCTGGTCGCCGAAGTCCGCGGCCGCGGCGTGCTCATCGGCGTCGAGTTCGTCGACGGCCACCTGGCCGCCGAGTTCCTGATGGACCTGATGGACAACGGCGTGATCGCCAACCACTCCATGAACGCCCTGCCCGTCATCCGCTTCACGCCGCCCGCGGTGCTGACGGAGGAGGACGAGAAGCAGTTGGAGGCCGCCGTCGAGGCCGCGTGCGTCGCGTGCGCACGCCGCTTCCCGCGTCCCGAGGGAGCGCGCGCGTGACCGTGCGCAGCTCGCCGGCGGGCGGGGGAGAGAGCGCGGTGGCCGGCAAGACGATCCTGCTGACCGGCGCGAGCGGCGTGGTCGGCACCGCGATCCTCCAGGCCCTCGACGGCTACGACGTGGTGTCCGCGGTGCACCGCCGCCTCCCGGCCGGTTCGGGGCGCGTCGTGCAGGTCGACCTGACCAGGCCGCGGCTCGGCCTCGACGCGGCCGCGTATCGCCGCCTTTGTGCGGAGATCGACGTGGTGGTGCACTCCGCCGCCATCGTCAACTTCACCGCCGACCAGGCCGAAGTGGACCGCGTCAACATCGAGGGGCTCGGCCGCGTGGTCGAGTTCACCGCGGACGCCGACGCCCTGCTCGTGCACGTCAGCACCGCCTTCGTGATCCGGCACGTGGACGCGGGCGGAACGCTGGGCGGGGTCGCGGCGGCCAAGTCCTCGGCACGTCCGGACGAGTACGTCGACTCCAAGTACATCGGCGAGAACATCGTGCGGTCGAGCGGGCTCGACGTGGTGATCGTGCGCCCCTCCGTGGTCATCGGCGACTCCAAGTCCGGCGAGATCCGCGAGGCGCAGGGCGTGCACAGCCTCGCGGAGGCCACGCTCAAGGGCACCATCCCGTTCATTCCGGCCGCCGACGGCGACTGCGTGGACGTCGTGCCGTGCGACTATGTCGCCCTCGGCGTGAAGAGCGTGCTCGACGCGGGCTACCGCGAGGGCGAGTTCTGGCTCAGCGCGGGCGAACACGCCTTGTCCATGGACCGCTTCGTCGGGCTGGTGGCGGAGATCGGCCGGGAGGCCGGGATCGACGTGCCCGCGACCAGGGTCGTCGACCCGGAGATGGTCGAGCGGCTGGTACGTCCGGCATTCGCCGACGTGCTGAGCCCGGAGGACCTCAGCAAGCTCGACGGCCTGCTGGCGGTGTGCAGCTGTGTCGTGATCCCGGAGAAGCTCCCCAGCTCTCTCGGCGCGCTGCTGGGCGGCGACGTACCGCTCGACGCGGACGATTTCGAAGAGGCCTGGCGCATTTCGGTGCGGCGGCTGATCCAGGACATGAACGCGCCGAGCCGGGCCAAGCCGGCGTTCTCGTGGGACGAATGAGTCCGTCCCCACCAAGACTCCGGAAAGGGAATCACCGATGGAATGCTCGGTTGTACTGGATGCCCGGTTGCCCGGGCAGGACCCGGATGCGGCCTTCGCCTTGGTCGCCGATTTCGAGCAGTATCCGAGGCTGACGGAGAACGTGCGGAGCGTGCAGATCTTCCACCGCGCGGAAGGCGACATGGAGTCCACGTGGGCGGTCAACTTCCGCCGCGGCATCCTGGAGTGGACGGAACGCGACGAAGTCGACTCCGCCGCCCGCCGCCTGGAGTTCACGCAGACGAAAGGCGACTTCGCCAAATTCATCGGCACATGGACCGTGGAGCCGGCTCCCGGCGGTGCTCTGGTCACCTTTTCCAGCCGCTTCGATCTCGGCATCGCGTCGCTGGCGTCGCTGGTCGACCCCGTCGCCTGCGCGGCGCTGCGGGACAGCATCAGCGACATTCTCCGCGGCCTCTTCGGGACCTCGACGGAAATCCGCGAGATAGAGGCGGCCCCGATCACCGGCTGAACCCCACGCCCCGCGAACCGCCCGCCCCGGAACCTCGGGCCCGGGCGGTTTCCGCACGGGCGCGTGACACGGTGCGTGACACGGCGCGTGACACGGGCGCGTGACACGACGAAGGGGTCGGGGGCCGGGAGGGCCGGGGTGGCCCCCCCGCCCCCCCCCCGCCGCCCCGGGCCGGGGCCCCCGGCCGGGGGGGGGGGGGCGGGGCGCGGCTGCGCGCCGGGCGCGGA
>NZ_JBSFVE010000024.1:42429-126578 GCF_053592165.1 Streptodolium elevatio | reverse complement strand
AACAACTCCTCGCCACCTGGCACGGCACCTGCCCCACCTGCAGACGCCCCACCGCCCACCGCAAACCCAGACCGAGCTAACAAAGCACTACTAGGCACGCGAGGGCACCGCGAGGTAGGCACGAAGGCAACGAGGACGAAAGCCGGCGCTCGGACGGCGACGAGCGCGAGTGCAGCGCGGATGCGAGACGGTGGCCGCGGACCCATCTGCCCGTGCCCGCGGATGGCGCAACACGGTCACGAGGTGATCATCGGGCGTCCTAGGGTGTCCGCATGGTTCGCTTTGACACCGAAGTCGACAAGGAGCGCGAGGACTGGCTCGGCCATCGCCTCGACGAGACCAACACGGCGGCGTCGCCCGCGATGGCACGGCTGCGCGGCACCCCGGCCGAGGACGACATCCCGGTGCACGTCTACGCCGTCGACGACGACGGCGCCGTGGTCGGCGGCCTGACCGGCAAGGTCTGGGGGCGGTGGCTGCACGTCGATCTGCTGTGGGTGCGGGCGGACCGGCGCGGGAAGGGCCTTGGGGCGGACCTGCTCGCCCGCGCCGAGGAGACCGCCCGCACCGAACACGCCTGCGGCCACGCCCGTTTGGAGACATGGGACTTCCAGGCCCCGGAGTTCTACCGCAGGCAGGGCTACACGCTGGTCGGCGAGGTGCCGGACTACCCGCCCGGCGTCACGGAGTACATCTTCACCAAGGCGCTGCGGTAGCCCGGCTCGTCGGTCCGCGCCCTCCCGCCCCGGCCCGGTCGGGTTCCCCTGTGAGGTCCCCGACCGGGTCCCGGCCAGCTTCCGGCGAGGTGCCGGTCGGGTGCCGGTCAGGTGCCGTCGATCAGCCGGATCGCGAGGTCCGGGTCGAACTGGCCGGCGGGGGTGCCGGGTGCGATGCCGCAGGTGCCGTCGGAGTCGCCCGGGACCTTCAGCCACAGCACCAACTCGGCGCCGGCCGCGCCGGATCCGGGCGTCGCGCCCAGCTTGCGGCCTGCCGGGTTGCACCAGTCGCCCCGGTCGCCGTTGCCGTTGCGGCTGGTGTCGACGACGAACGCGGCAGGCTTTCCGCCGCGCTTCCGGATCTCCTGGTCGACCTGCTTGCCGTACGCCGAACTCGCGGCCGTCGTATCGTCGTTCGAGACGTTTACGGCGAACCCGGCGGTGTCGCCCACGCCGGCCTTGAGCAGCCGGTCGGCCATCGTCGCGGCGTCGATCCACGCCGCGTTGCCCGCGTCGATGTAGAGCTTGGCGGCGGGGGCGGCGGCCTTGATGCGCTGGACGGCGGCGCGGATCAGCGCGAGCCGGTCGTCCTGGGCCTTCGCGCCCGGGAGGCAGCCGATCTGTGCCACGGCGTCGGGCTCGAGGACGACGATCGCCGGCTTGGCCCCGATGCCGGCCGCGAACTTCCCGATCCAGTCCAGGTATGCGGCGTCGCTCGCCGCACCGCCCGCCGAGTACTGGCCGCAGTCGCGGCCGGGAACGTTGTACGCCACGAGCACCGGCAGCTTGCCCGCGGTCGCGGCCCGCCCGACGTACGCGGACGCGTCCGCACGCACATCGGTGCTCCAGTCCCCGAACCAGCGCGCGATCGGCTTCGAGGCGATGGCGCTGCCGATCCGGGCCGCCCGCGGGTCGCCCTGATTGCGCGCGACCCACTCGGCCGGGTTCGACTCGGGGTCGACGTACAGGTCCGGGACCGGTCCGTCGGACGGCGGCGGCGGGACCGGCGCGGTCGGCTTGGCGGGCGGACTCGGCTTGGGCGGCGCCGGCTTCGTGTCCGACGGTCCGGCGGAGGGCGGCTCGGGCGCCGAGGACTCCGACGGCGTGGCCGCGGGTCGGGACGGGGCGGGCGTGGGCTTGGTCGCGGGCGGCTTGGCCGGGTCGGGCGTTGCGGGCTTGTCCTTGCCGGGCTTGTCCTTGCCGCCCTTCTTGGCCGACACGCCGTCGATCATGACCGACACGCGGCTGTCCGCGCCGCCGAGTTGGAACGTCAGCGCGGCCTGGTCGACCTTCTCCCGTGCGGTGAAGGGGAGCACGAACTCGCGCTTGCCGGTCTCCAGGGTGACCTGCTTGTCCAACGCGGCCGTGTACGGCGCCCGTTCGTGCTGCATCGTGACCCGGATCGTCACGGGCCGGTCGGCGCGTGCGGTGAATTTGAGGACGTACGGCTTGCCCTTCGCCAGCGCGAACCCGGTCTGCCCGACCATGTGGTCCCACTGCCGCGGCGACCCGCCCGGGACCTGGACGCGGAGCACCTTGCCCTTGCCGGTGGCCCCGTCGGCGACGGTTTCCTTGACGGCGCGCCCCGAGCTCCACCAGAACGCGGAGCCGTCCTCGAAGCCGCCGTTCGCGATGAGTTCGTCGCTCTTGTGGTCGCCACCGAGGGTCGCCTGCGCGGTGAACCCTCCCCCGACCAGGACGACGGCCAAGCCTCCCACGATCACGGCACGCGGCGCGCGCAGACCCCGAATCCGTCGCATGCAGACCTCACCTCGTGACCGTCGGTACCTATGGCACTCGGCAACGTAGGGGGTGCGTGTACGGGGCGACTATCCGGTCGGCGCGGCCGCCCCACCGGGTTCGGGACACACCCGCTCCCCCGGTGCCAACCACAGCGTGCCTCCCCCGCCGACCACCGTCGTGACCGTGGCGCACACCGCGGCCCCGTCCGGTCGCGGACCGAACACCGTTGTAGAGCGGGAGGGTTCCACCATGCCGCGTTCGATGATCCGCCCGTCGGCGGCGACCACGGCCACGAGATGGCCGACCACGCCGTCCACGCGGGCCGGGCGCCACGTCACCATGACGCCGCTCGCGTCGGAGCGCACGGCGACGTCGCGGGCGAGGTACGGCGCGGCCTGCTCCGCGGTCATCCGCACGGCCCGCTCGTCCGCGGGGTCGGTCGGCAGGCCACCCAGCGACGGCGCGACCGGCTGCCGCGAGGGGCCGCCGCTTCCGGACGTGGAACCGCCGGAGGGCGCGTACAGGGCGTAGACGATCGCGCCGATGAGCAGCAGGGCGACCACACCCGCCACCCGCCCTGCCACTTCCCGCACCCTGGCCTCCTGTCCTTCCCCGCCTCGTCTGGCCGGTTCCCTCGCCCCACCGGCGGCTTTTGACTCTTCGGCCGCGTCGTGCCGCCGGTTCGCCGCCCGCCGGATCTGTCGCGTCCGCCCGGCGCCCACCGTAGTTGGACCGCGCTCCGGGCGCCCGAGCGAGGTCACGTGGACGCGGAGGGCCCGCCCGAGACCTCGAATCGGCGGCCGGGGTGCCGTCCGCCGTTCAGGCCAACGGCGTAGGCGAGCACGCATTCGAGTGAGACCGGGAATTCGTCGGGTGTGACAGGCAACTCACCGGCGGTTCCCGGTCGTCTCTCGACGAGGCGTCCATGCCGATCGGCGGCGTGTGCGTCTCCGGAAGGAGAGCCCATATGAATCGTCGTGCCAGACGCCGTTTCGCCGCCAGTGTGGTGGCGGGCGCGTTATTCGCCGTGGGGGCGGCGGGAACGGGGGGCGCCTATGCGGCGGGCGGGCCCGGCTCCGGGCCTCCGCCGGAGGGCCCGCGGGGGGACGGTAGGGCGGGCGGCGGCCAACCCGCCCGCGCGTCAGTCACGTTGATCACCGGCGACGTCGTCACAGTAGACACGTTCCCGGGCGGCGTGCAGGCGGTGACGACGACTCCGGCACCGGGGCGCGAGGACGTCTCCTTCCTGCGGTCGACGCGGAACGGGGCCGTGACGGTCGTGCCGTCCGACGCCCTGGGGCTGCTCAACCGCGGGGTGCTGGACCCGGCGCTGTTCGACGTGACGGCGTTGGTGCGGGACGGCTTCGACGACCGCAGCACGCCCGTACTGCCACTCATCGTGCGGTACGAGGGCGCGGGCACCGCGGCGTCGGCGCGCTCCTCGGTCGCGGCGAACGCCGTGCCGGGCCGTGAACTGCCGAGCATCCAGGCCCAGGCGGTTGCCGAACGCAAGGCCGACGCGGGCGCGTTCTGGCGTACCGTCGCCGCCGGTCCGGCCGACGCGGGGGCGGCCAAGAGACCGGCACCGGGCATCGCCCGGATCTGGCTGGACGGCCGCGTACGCGCGTCGCTCGACCAGAGCGTGCCGCAGATCGGCGCGCCGCAGGCGTGGAGCGCGGGCCTCACCGGCGCGGGCGTGAAGACGGCGGTGCTGGACTCGGGCATCGACCCCGAACACCCGGACCTCGCCGACGCGGTGGCCGCGTCGGCGGACTTCACCGGCGACGCGGAAGGCGCGGTCGACCGCAACGGGCACGGTACGCACGTCGCGTCGATCATCACCGGCAGCGGCGCGGCGTCGGACGGCCGCTACGCGGGCGTCGCCCCCGACACGCAACTCGTGGTCGGCAAGGTGCTCGACGACACGGGATTCGGTAGCTATTCGCAGATCGTGGCTGGCATGGAGTGGGCGGTCGGGCAGCAGGCGCGGGTCGTCAACATGAGCCTGGGGTCCGGACCTTCGGACGGCACCGATCCGATGTCGCAGGCGGTCGACGCGCTGAGTGCCTCGTCCGGGGCGCTGTTCGTGATCGCGGCGGGCAACGACGGTACGCCCGGTTCGGTGAGCGCCCCCTCGACCGCGAACTCGGCGCTCTCGGTGGGTTCCGTCGACGCCGAGAACCGGCGTGCGCCGTCGTCGTCGCAGGGTCCGCGCGTCGGCGACCATGCGGCCAAGCCGGAGATCACCGCTCCGGGTGTCGCCATCGCGGCGGCCCGGGCGGCGGACACGTGGCGCGGCGAGCCGATCGACGACTTCTACACGCGGCTCGGCGGCACCTCCATGGCCACGCCGCACGTAGCGGGCGCGGCGGCGATCCTGGCCCAGCAGCACCCGGACTGGACGGGCGAGCGGATCAAGGAGGCGCTGGTCGGTTCGACGGCGCCGGGTCCGGACATGGGTGTGTTCGAACAGGGCACCGGGCGGGTCGACGTGGCGGCGGCGGTGACGCGTACGGTGTCGGCGAGTCCCGCGGCGCTGTCGGCGTACCTTCGCTGGCCGAGCACCGAGCCGGTGGAGCGCACGGTCGTGTACCGCAACGACGGGGACGCGCCGCTGGTGCTGGACCTCGCGGTGGCGTCGGAGGTCGCGATGCCGCTGCGGTTGGGGACGAGCCGGCTGACGGTGCCGCCGCACGGGACGGTTCCGGTGGTGGTGACGGTGGATCCGGCGGCGGGTGAGGCCGGGACGTACGGCGGCGTGCTGGTCGCGTCGGGGCCGGACGGGAAGGCGCTGGTGCGTACCGCGCTGTCGGTGTTCCACGAGCCCGAGGTGTACGACCTGCGCGTGAACGCGATCGACCGCAACGGCGCGCCGCTCGACGGCGGTGCGGTGGTCGTCGTGAACGTCGAGACCGGCGTCGGCTACGAGGTGCGCGCGCAGGGCGAGTTCCTGACCGCGCGGGTGCCGAAGGGCCGCTACAGCGTCGACGCGATGGTCCACACGCCTGCCACCGACACGCGGCTGCGCAGCTGGACGCTGGTGTCCCTGCCGGACACGCCGGTCACCGCGGACACCACCGTGGTGGCGGATGCCCGGGCCGGGCTGCCGGCCGGGGCGGCGCTCGACCGAACGGGCACGACGGTGGAGCACCGCCGGCTCGGGTTCGGGGAGAAGTTCCCGGGCGGCGAGGCCGGGATCGAGGCGTCGTTCTACAACCTGCAGACCGAGGCTTTCGCGGTGCCGACGGCGAACGCCGGTGCGCAGTACGCCTATCGGGTGACGGCCTTCCTGGCGAAGCCGGCGTCGGGCAAGCAGCCGGCGGCGACGTTCAACCTCGCGCTGTCGCACGATCAGGCGATTCCGCAGAACCCGGTGCTGTCCGTCAGGACGGCCGAACTCGCGGCCGTGGACACCCGGGTGCACACGCTGGGCGACCACGAGCCGCGCACCGCGTCCATGTCGCGGCTCGCGGGGTGGGGCGACGGCAACTACGGCGGGTGGTTCCACTCCGTCCCGCTGCCGGGCGTCGCGAAGGAGTACTTCAGCGTGCAGCCCGGGTTGACCTGGCAGTCGATCCTCCAGGCCGACCAGTGGATGGAGACGGGTACGCCGCGGGCGTATCCGGCCCGGCACACCACCACCGAGGACTGGAACGAGGCGCCAGTCGGCCCCCTTGCCGCCTTCGGCCGGTGCGGCGACGACGGCTCGGCCGCGTTCCGGCCGTTCAACCCGTCGGGGGCGGGGCGTGTCATGGAAGGGGGCAGTGCCTGGGGGCGGGTGACGTTGTCACGGAATGGTGCGGAGATCGCGTCGAGCGAGGACGTGTTCTACCCGTATCTGCCGGGGATGGCGCCGGAGAAGGCGACGTACGCGCTGCGGCTGGAGGCCGAGCGGGACGACCCGTTGTGGCGGCTCGGCAGCCGGGTGGACGCCACGTGGACCTTCTCGTCGGTGCGTCCGCCGGACGGCGGCTGCGACGCGGCGTCGGTGCCGCTGCCGCTGGTCCGCTTCGACGGGGAGTTCGACCTGCGCAACCGGGTCGCGGGCGACCGGCCGTACACGCTGACCGCGATTGTGGAGCGGCCGGACGGATCCCGGCCGCAGGTGCGGCAGTTCACGGTCGAGGCGTCGTACGACGGGGGTACGACGTGGCGCCGCCTGCCGGCTGTGCCGAACGGCCGGGGGTACACCGTGCTCGCGCCGCCTCCGCCGCGGGGCGGGGACGGGTACGTGGCGCTGCGGACGTCTGTGCGCGATGCGGACGGGAACACGCTGACCCAGACGGTGGAACGGGCGTACGGCGTGGTCCGGCGCTAGCCGCGGGGCGGGTCCGGCGACGGGGGGCGCCGCGGGTGACCGCGGCGCGGCGCCGTGTCGTCGGCGCGCCGACGAGTCGTCGGGGGTGCGCGGTCCGGGCCTGTCGACAGGCCCGGACCGTTCGCCCTCGCCCGCATCAGCCGTCCTGCTGCTCCTTTTGCTCCTTGTGCTTCTTGTGCTCCGCGAGCTCGTTCTTCGGCTCGTCGTGGTGCCGCTCCTCCACCTGATCGGCCGTCATGTACGCGTCCGTCAGCTCGAAGTCCTGGAGTCGGGCGGCCCGTCCCGCCTGGAAGCCGGTGCGCACGAAGTCGTCGCCCGCGGCGGCGTTGAGCGCCCAGTTGACCAGGACGCGCGTACGGGCGGTGACGGTCGGCAGCGCCATCACGTGGTAGCCGCGGGCGACCACCTGCGCCGGAATGCCCGACAGTTCGACACCGAGGGGCTTGGACACCGCGTCCTTGCCGCCGAGGTCCACGACAAGTCCGAGGTCCCGGTGGTGGTACGGCTTCAGCGGCGTGCCGTGCAGCCGGGCGACCACGTTGTCGGCGAGCACCCGGCCCTGCCGCTGCGCGTGCTGCGCGGTGGGCGGGGTGATCGCGTCGCCGCCCTTGGCCAGGTCGGGTACCGCGGCCGCGTCGCCGGCCGCGAGGACCGCGTCCACCCCGGGCACCGTCAACTCGGCGGTGGTGACCAGGCGTCCGCGCATCGTGTCGGTCGACAGGGTGTGCACCAGCGGGCTCGCGGCCACCCCTGCCGTCCAGATCAGCGTGTGGGTGGCCAGCACGCGGCCGTCGGTGAGCGTGACCTTCGTCGGCTCGACCGAGGCGACGGAGGTGCCCAGCGAGAACAGCACGCCGCGCCGCCGCAGCATCCGCATGGCTTTGGCGCCGAGCTTGTCGCCGAGTTCCGGGAGCAGCTTGGGCGCGACGTCGATCAGGTGCCACTCGATGAGCGACGGGTCGAGCCGCGGGTAGCGCTTGGCCGCCGCGGTGGTCAGGCGCTGGAGGCATGCGGCGGTCTCGGTTCCGGCGTATCCGCCGCCGACCACCACGAACCGCAGCCGGGCCTCGCGTTCGGCCGGGTCCTGGGTGACGGCGGCGAGGTCCAGCTGCGCGATGACGTGGTCGCGCAGGTAGGCCGCCTGGGCGAGCGTCTTCATGCCGAGCGCGTGCTCGGTCAGGCCCGGGATGTCGAAAGTCCGGGTGGTGCTGCCGGCGGTGAGCACGAGGTGGTCGTACGGGACGTCCACGATCTCGCCGGTGGTCTTGCGGACCACGCACACCTTGGCGCGCGTGTCGACGCCGATCGCGCCGCCGGGCAGGAGCCGGGTGCGGCGCAGGCGCCGGCGCAGCGAGACGGCGACCGACTGCGGGGTCAGGACCCCGGCCGCGACGTGCGGGAGCAGCGGCAGGTAGAGCTGGTAGTCGGTGGGTGTGACCAGCGTGAGGTCGGCCTCGGGTGGGGCAAGCCTGCGTTCGAGCCGGTGCAGGCACTCGACGCCGGCGAAGCCACCGCCGACCACCACGATCTTCGGACGCGACATGGAGCGCACTCCCAACGTCTGGAGCTTGTACGCCGTGCGCGCGGGACGCACGGCAGGCCTGCATCGGAGCCTACGTAGATCAACTCGCCCAGGGCGCCCGACGCGCGCGGCGAACTGCCGAGGGAACGTGCGCGGGGTGCGCGGGGCGGCTGACCCGCCGGCCGCTGGGCACGGTTCAGGTGCCGACGTACCCGCGCAACACGCAGAACTCGTTGCCTTCCGGATCGGCCAGCACCGTCCAGCTGACTTTCTCGCCCTGGCCGATGTCGACGCGGGTGGCGCCGAGCGCGAGCACGCGTTCGACCTCGGCGTCGCGGGTGCGGTCATTTGGCGTCAAGTCGATATGCAGTCTGTTCTTGGCCTTCTTGGGGCCGTCCGGCACCCGCTGGAACAGCAGAGCCGGCGGGAACGCCCCCGAGCTCCTCGCTTCGGGCGTACGGGCGACGTCGCTGATCAGCACGTCGCCGTCCTTGTCCTCCTCGATGTGGGCGTAGCCCAGCACCGCGCGCCAGAAGTCGGCCAGCCGGTGCGGGTCCTCGCAGTCGATCAACAGTTCAGTCCAGACACTCGCCATCCCGGTACTTTGCCACGCCGCCACCCGGTTCACGCCTGACCGACGCACCCGAACGGCGCGCGCCCACGACCGGACCCGCCGTACCCGAACTCCTCGGCGGGGCGGCTTGAACACGTTCAAAATCACCCGCTAGAGTGCCGGTACGCGCACTGAACGCGTTCAAAAAGGGGTGCTCCATGGATCTCACCGTGGTGACGTACGCCGTCTACCTGCTGATCAGCATCGCCCTCACCCTCTGGGTCGGGCACACACTCGCCCGCAGCGGCCGGGTGTTCCTCGTCGACGTCATGCACGGCGACCGCAAACTCGCCGACGCGGTCAACCACCTCCTGACCGTCGGCTTCTACCTCGTCAACTTCGGCTTCGTCGCCCTGCACCTCGAACTCGGCGGCGGCGTCGACACCGTCCGGGAGTCCTTCGAGGCCCTGTCGGTCAAGATCGGTACGGTCCTGCTCGTACTCGGCGCGCTGCACCTGGCGAACGTGTTCGTGCTCGGCCGCATCCGGCGCCGCTCGCTCGCCGAGCACCAGCCCGTGCCACCCGTCCCGCCGCAAGGCTGGACCAGCCCGGCCGTCGGGGTGTGAGCCCGATGTCCGCACGGACCGGCGTAGGGGGCCTCTACGGGGGTGCGGCCCCCTACGCCCTCCACCCCGCACCCACGGTCCCGCCCATCCGCCGCATCACCGTCCTGTACGACGCCCGCTGTCCCCTGTGCATCGCCGTCAGCACCTGGCTGGCCCGCCGCCCCAAGCTGGTCGCCGTCGACCTGGTCGCCGCCGGTTCCGCCCGCGCCCGCAACCGCTACCCGGACCTCGACCACGAGCGCACGCTCCACGAGGTCACCGTCATCGGCGACGCGGGCCAGGTCTACAGCGGCGCCAACGCGTGGGTCGTCTGCCTGTGGGCCCTTCGCGGCTACCGCACCCTCGCCACGCGCCTCAGCACCCCGACCGGACTCCCCCTCGCCAAGGCCGCCGTCGTCGCCGCGGCCAAGATCTCCGCCGCGACCCGCCGCGCCTCCGGAGACTGCGCAAACGGCTGCGGGCCGCACGACTAAGGTTCCTCGCGTGGAAAACGACGCACCAGCGGCCCGCACGCCCCCTGCCCCACCCCCCGGCGACAGTCGGCCGCCCGGCACGTCCCGCCCGAAGTCCAGCCCGGAATCCCAACCGGACCATCCCCGGGCCGCCGCCAAACCGAGCAAGAGCGAGCAGACGCGGTCCCTGATCCTGGAGACCGCGCTGCGCCTCTTCCAGGACCGCGGCTACGACAAGACCACCATGCGGGCCATCGCCACCGAAGCCGGCGTCTCCGTAGGCAACGCCTACTACTACTTCGAGTCCAAGGAACACCTGATCCAGGGGTTCTACGACCGGGTGACCAACGACCACATCGAAGCCGCACAAGCCCGCCTGCGCGGCCGTACCGACTTCGCGTCGCGACTCCAAGTCACCCTGGAGGCCTGGCTGGACGCCGCCGAGCCGTACCACGGCTTCTCCGTCCAGTTCTTCCGCAACGCCGCGGACCCCGACAGCCCGCTCTCCCCGTTCTCCGCCGAGTCCTACCCGGCCCGCCAGACCGTCGTCGACCTCTACCGCGACGTCCTCGCCGGCTCCGCCATGAAACTCGACGCCGAAATGGCGGAAATACTCCCCGAGTTGCTGTGGCTCCACCAGATGGGCATCGTCCTGTTCTGGGTCTACGACCGCTCCCCCGACTCGGCGCGCACCCGCGACTTCGTACGCCGCACCACCCCCATGGTCGCCCGCATCACCAGCCTCTCCCGCTACAAACTCATCCGCCCCCTGGTCCGCGACGCCGAAAAGCTGGTCCGCGACTTCATCGTCCCCGACGGCATCGGCACCCACGAACGACCGCCGTTGCGCTGATTGACGGCCTGAGCGGGTCCTCGCTGCCCGTGCCTGCGGCATACGAGGAGGGCCGTCTCGTGCGGTGCGTGGTTGGACAGCGATCGTCCGCGCACCTCAAGCCGGACCACGCACGCGAACAAGCAACCCCGGTCAGCGAAGGGAGCAATGCCCTGCTCGCCGACCGGAATTCCCGGCACACCACCGGCGACCCTGCTGTCCCGGCGCTCTCACGCTGCGTGCCCGTAGGGTCTGTACAGCGCGGCACCGGAGCCGCGCCCGTGGTCAGCGGCCTAGGTACGCCGGCAGGCTTGCCAGGGCGTTGTTGAGGTTCGAGCGGACGCGGCGGGGCTCGCCGGTCAGTTCGATGCGCGGGAAGGTGGCGAGGAGTTCTTCGAAGAAGACGCGGCCTTCGAGGCGGGCGATGTGCACGCCCAGGCAGAAGTGCTCGGCGAAGCCGAAGGACAGGTGCGGGTTGGGACGGCGGAAGATGTCGAAGCTCTGCGCGTCCTCGAACACCTCCTCGTCGCGGTTCGCCGACGTGTAATACATGGCGACCTTGTCCCCCGCCTTGATCCGCACACCGCGCAGTTCGACGTCCTGGGTCGCGGTGCGGCGGAAGTAGTGCAGCGGGTTCGCCCAGCGCAGGACCTCCTCGACGGCGCCCGGCACCAGCGACGGATCGGCGCGTACGGCGGCCAACTGCTCCGGATGGGTGAGCAACGCGTGCAGACCCGCCGCCAGCATCGTCTTCGTCGTGTCGTTCCCGGCGGTGACGAGCTGCATGAAGAAGGAGCCGAAGTCGGCGTCGGTCATCATCTTGCCGCCGAACTCGGACTCCAGGATCAGGCTCGTCAGGTCCTCTCGCGGCTCCTCGGCACGACGCTTCGCGGCGAAACCGATGGCGTACCCGACCATCTCGCGCGCTGCCGCGCCAGGGCCGTAGCCGTCGCCCTCGGTGCCGCCGACCTCGGGATCCTGCTGGCTGGTGGTCCGTTCCGCGAGGCGGTGGAGGTGGTTCCAGTCTTCCGGCGGCAGGCCCATCAGCTCGCCGATGACCTGCGTCGGAAGGCTGGAGGTCACGTCGTGCACGAACTCGACGGCCCCGTCCTCCGGAAGCCGCGCGAAGATCTCGCGGCAGATCTCCCGGATCCGGCCCTCCATCCCGCCGACGACCTTCGCGGTGAAGGACTTCACCAGCGGTTTGCGGTACGCCCGATGCCGGGGCGGGTCCATCGCCAGCAGGGTCCCGCGCAACGCGGCGAGGCGGGACTCCTCCATGTCCTCCAGGACCACCCCGCCGCTCTCCGCCGAGAAAAGTTCGGGGTGCTGCGAGACGTACTCGACGTCGGCGTGCTTGAGCACCGCCCAGTAGCCGGGTTCTCCGGGCATGTCCTGCCAGAACACCGGCCGGATGCGGCGGAGTTCGGTGAACAGCTCGTGCGGCGGGCCGGCGATGTACAGGTCGGGGCTGTAGATGTCGGGTTTGGCGGTGGTCATGGCTGACTCCTCCGGCGATTCGGCAACGAGGGTGTTCGGGTGACGCGGCGACGGCGCTCGACGGCCACCACCTGCCGCCGGGCGCCGTACTCGACTGCTCAGCCGCTCAGTCCCAACCGGTCCATGAACAGGCTCCCCGCGTTGTACATCTGAACCCCTGTCACGCGCTCCGCGTAGATGATCCCGATGGTCGACTCGGCGTACACCCACACGGGCAGGTCCTCGGCCATCGCCTTCTGGAGCGTCGCGTACGCCTGCTTGCGCACCGCCGGGTCGGTGCTCGCGCGGGCGTCGTCGAGCGCCTTGTCGGCCTGCGCGTTCTTCCATCCGTTCTGGTTGAGCGGGCTCGCCGAGTGGAACAGGCTCCACATCTCCGGCTCCGGGTCGGGCAGCCACGACTGGTACTGCCCCGCCTGGAAGTTCCGCTGCACGTTGAACTTCATGACGAACGCGGCGATGTCCAGCGGCTCGATCCTCATCGACACGTTCCGGTACTGGTCGAGGCGGCTCTTCATCAGCTCGGCCACCTTGATGCCGGTCTGCGAGATCGTGTACGTGAAGTCGACCTTCTTCCCCTCCGCGGCGAGTTCGTCGAACAGCCTCTGCGCCTCTTTCTCGTTCTGTGCCGCCTGCGTCGCGGACGGGTCGAAGAACGGCGACGAGTGGTTGAAGAAGTTCTTCGCCGGCACGAAGCCGTTGCCGAGTGCCTTCGGCACCTCGGTCGGGTCGAGCGCCAGCGCCAGCGCGCGCCGGGCGCGGATGTCGTCGAACGGCGCCTGGCGGAGGTTGAACGCGATGTGCTGGCCGCCGATCAGACTCAGCTGCGCGACCCGGAGTTCCTTCGCCGCGCGGTCGAGATAGTCCGGGTACGAGCTGGGCACCAGGTCTGCACCGCCCGCCTTGACGGTCGTGTACTGCTGCTCGCGGTCCTGCACCGCCTTGATGGTCAGCTTGTCGAGCTTCGGCAGTCCCTTGTCCTTCTGCCAGTAGTTCGGGTTCCGCACGAACACCTGCTCGCTGCCACGCGTCCAGCTCTGGAGGACGAACGGCCCGGCACCCACCGGCTTCGCGCCCGCCTCGGCGACGCCCTTGGCCAGCGCGGACGGCGCCGCGATGTAGGTGAGGCGGGTGGCCACGAGACGGTCGAAGTTCGGGTTGGCGGACTTCGGGGTGATCTCCACGGTCAGCGGGTCCACGACCCGGAGCGCGAGACCGGTCGCGTACGAAGTCTGGGTCGAACGCGTTTCCGGTTTGGCGTGGGTCTCCCAGGTGAGCTTGACCGCGTCCGCGGTGAAGTCGGTGCCGTCGGAGAACTTGACGCCGGCGCGCAGCTTGAGCGTCCAGGTCGCACCGCGGTCAGCCGTCGTAAGGCTCTCGGCGAGGTGCGGCTTTACGCTGCCGTCGGTCGGATCGAGGTAGACCAGCGGGTCGTACAGCGCGGCCAGCCGGGGTTCGTCGGCCACGGCGACGCCGCTCGCGGTGAACGGGTCGAGAGCGCGCGAGTCGCTCAGCGCCAGCATGGTGAGGCTGCCGCCGGCCTTGGCCTCCTGGGTCGCGCCCGCCGGGGACTTCGCTTTGTCCGAGCCGCCGCACGCGGTCAGGGCGATGGCCAGTGCGGCGCAGGCGGCGGCCGCGGCACGGGTACGAGTGCCGGCGCCGGGCGCGCGCCGTCGGGCCGGAATACGTCTCAGGGGCATGACGGTGTCTCCTCCTGGCGGTGTGCACGTGACTGGGGCAAGGCAGGAACAAAGGCAAGGGCGGGGGCGGGAGCGAGGGCGGGGCGGGGCCAGGGCGGGGGGCGGGGGGCGGGGCCGAACGGGGTCGGAACGGGCCGGGTCCGGTAGGCGTCAGTCCGCGAAGCCGAGGACGCGGCGGGCGTTGCCGTACAGGAAACGCGGCCACACCTCGTCCTTGAAGGGCACCTGCGGCAGGTCGCCGAAGATGCGGTCGAGGGACAGGCCCATGGGGAAGTACCCGGCGTAGATGATCTTGTCGGCGCCGCGGGTGTTGGCGTAGTCGACGATCGCCTTGGGGTAGTGCCGGGGGGCGAACGCGCTGGTGGAGTAGTGCAGTCCGGGCCACTTGAGCATGAGTTTGACGGCCAGTTCGGTCCACGGCTCGCAGCCGTGCCGGGTGACGAGGACCAACTCGGGGAAGTCGTACATGACTTCGTCGATCAGTTCGACATGCTGCGCGGCCATCGGCAGGCGAGGCCCTGGCACGCCCGCGCAGACGAACACCGGGATGCCGAGCTCGACGCACTTGGCGTAGATCGGGTACATCTTCTTGTCGTTGACGGGTACCTGCGGGAAGGCCCCGGCGGGGAACAGCGAGGCGGCCCGGGCGCCGAACTTCTGGTGCTCGGCCACGAGTTGGCGTACGGCTTCCATGCCCTGGTTCGGGTCGAGGCTGCTGCACCCGACGAAGCGGTCCGGGTGAAGCGCGACGGCGCGTCGTGCGGTCTCGGTACCGAGGCCGACCAGGCCGTGCTCGATTCCGTGGCGGTCCATCTCGGCCAGCGTGACCGCGATCGGTTCATCGTCGGGCAGGTCCCGGGGAACATGCTTGAACATGTACTCGGCCGGGAAGCGCATCCGCTCCCGGGACTCCCGATCCTTGGTCTGGCGACGGATGAAGTCGTACTGGTCGTCGCCCTGTTGCGGAAAGCCGATCATCGTGTCGAACACGGGTTGGCCGAGGGGAAAGCCCATGGGTGCTCCGAACGTGGTTGGTTCCAGCGCGGTCAGCGGCCGGCTTCGAGAAGGCGCTTGAGGACCTTGCCGGTGTCGGAGTACGGGAGTTCGGTGCGGAACTCGACGTACGCCGGGACCTTGAAGGCGGCGAGGGCGTCCGCGACCCACCCGCGTACGGCGTCCGCGGTGAGTTCGGCGCCCCGAACCGGCACGACGACCGCCTTGACCTCATGGCCGAGGACGGTGTGGTCGACGGCGACGACCGCGGCGTCCGCGATGTGCGGGTGTTCGACGAGTCGGTTCTCGACTTCGACGGGGTAGATGTTCTCGCCACCGCGGATGATCAGGTCGCGCATGCGGCTCTCCAGGTGCAGTACACCGTTTTCGATGCGTCCGAAGTCGCCGGTGCGGTACCAGCGTTCGCTGTCGAGCGCGGCCCGGGTCGCGGCCGGGTCGGCCCAGTAGCCGAGGAACACGCCGGGACCTTGCAGATGGATCTCCCCCACCTCGCCCGCGGCGACCTCACCGCCGTCCGTGGAGCGGATCCGGACACGGGTGTGCGGGATCGGGGTGCCGACCGACGACGTCGCCGCGTCGACCCTCGCCAGGACGGTGCCCGCACCGAACGTCTCCGTCATCCCGTAGCCGTTGCTGACCTGGGCGTTCGGGAATCCCCCCCGGATCCGGCGGAGGAGTTCGGGGGCGAGGTTGGCGCCGCCGCAGCCCAGTGCCGTCACCGCGGAGAGGTCGAACGCCCCGAAGCGGGGGTGGCCGAGGAGCCGCCAGTACTGTGCGGGAACGCCGCTCCACCGGGTGATGCGGTGCCGGGCCATCAACTCCAGTTGGACGCCCTCGTCCCAACGGCCCGGCGGCGGGAAGATCGCCGTGCCGGCGTTGAACGGGCCGGTCGCCAGGATGTTCGCGGCCCCGGAGACATGGAAGAAGGGCGACGTCACGAGGGCCACAGGCGGCCGGGAGACGGACTGCCGGGCGGCGGTCGACCCGGCAGCGGGCGACCCGGCAGCAGTCGTCCCGGCGGCGTTCGGGAGCGCTCCGGTTCCCGCGGATCCGGCGCGTGCGCGTACCCGGGCCGCCGCGATCGCGCCGTGCAGGGCCCACGCCTGCGCGAAGTAGACGATGTTGCGGTGCGAGATCACGGCGCCCTTGGGGCGGCCGGTCGTGCCGCTGGTGAACAGGATGATCGCGGGGTCGTCCTCGCTGACGGGTACGCGCGGCAGTTCCGGTTCGGCCGTCGCACGGCGTGCGTCGGCCGCCCCGGCGAAGGCGCGGAAGTCGACCGCGGGAACGCCGTGTTCGCGCAGGATGGCCGTGCGCTTGCCGTCGGCGAGCACGACGCGGGGCTCGG
Organism: Streptodolium elevatio; assembly: GCF_053592165.1. Classification (NCBI taxonomy): domain Bacteria; kingdom Bacillati; phylum Actinomycetota; class Actinomycetes; order Kitasatosporales; family Streptomycetaceae; genus Streptodolium; species Streptodolium elevatio. The sequence continues at coordinate 110,257 of NZ_JBSFVE010000024.1, read as the reverse complement.
TCAGGCGCGTGCCGTAGGCGAGTTCGGGCCCCGCCCACCAGCCGTTGAGGCCGACCGCAATCGCGCCGAGTTCGAGCACCGCCCAGTAGGCCAGCACGTGTTCGAGACTGTTGGCGCCGGCCAACGCGACGCGGTCCCCCTTGCGCACGCCGTACACGTCGGCGAGTAGCGAGGCTCGCGCGGTGATCAGGCGCAACGCCTCGCGGTAGCTCGTCGTGCGCTCGGGAAACACCAGGAACGGCTGGTCCGGCCGTCGGTGTGCGGAGTGGGCGAGCATCGCGGGCAGATCGTTGTGGCGGCGTACGAACACCTCGGCCGGCGCCCCGAGCACATCCTCGACCGCGGTCTCGAACGGCATGCCCGCACCGGTGAGCGCGGCACGGGCGGCGGGCGGAACGCCGTCCTGGCCCCAGGCGAGAACGGATCCGGATCGCGGCTTCGACACTGCGGCACCCCCTGGTATGGGCGGTCGGTCGGAACGGTCGTCGGCGGCGGGTGCCGATGCCGGGCGAAACTAGAACACAATTTCATATCTCACAAGAGGCAACACACAGGCGTCGTCGCAAGGATATTTCTTGCCCTGTCCGGTCATGGATCGAGAGCGACCGGATGGCTCTGGCGAAATTTAGAATGCTCTTCTAGTCTTCGCTCGCATGCTCGACCTTGTCCGCCGAACGATGGAGTGCCCTGTGACCGCACCCGCCCTCGACTTCCGCTGCTTCGACTGCGACAACCACTACTACGAGGCCGAGGACGCCTTCACCCGCCACATCGACCGCCGTTTCGCACGGCGCGCGATGCAGTGGGTCGAGATCAAAGGGCGGCGGCGGCTGCTGGTAGGCGGCAAGCTCAACCGGTACATCCCCAACCCCACCTTCGACCCGGTGTCCAAGCCGGGTGCGCTCGACGAATACTTCCGCGGGCGGAACCCGAAGGGGCTGGACACCTCCGAGCTGTTCGGCGAGTTGGAGCCGATCTCGCCGGCGTACCGCGACCGCGACGCGCGCCTGGCGGTGATGGACGACCAGGGGATCGAGGGCGCGGTGTTCCTGCCGACGCTGGGCGTCGGCATGGAGCAGGCGCTGGTGCACGACATCCCGGCGACGGTCGCGGCCTTCCGGGCGTTCAACCGGTGGCTGGACGAGGACTGGGGGTTCGCGTACCGCGAGCGCATCTTCGCCGCGCCCTACATCACCTTGTCCGACCCGGCGGAGGCGGTGCGCGAGGTCGAGTGGGCGATCGGGCGCGATGCGCGCGTGGTGGTGATGGTGGGCGGGCCCGTCACCACGGCTTCCGGGCGGCGCGCGCCCGCAGACCCGGTGTTCGACGGCTTCTGGGCACGCGTCAACGAGGCGGGGCTGACCGTGGTCTACCACGGCGGCGAGTCGCACTACACGAAGTACCTCGCGGACTGGGGAGAGCCGGCCGAGGTCGAGGCGTTCCGCGTGCACCCGTTCCGCCGCCTGGTGTCCGCCAATCCGGTGCAGGACACGTTCGCCAGTCTGCTCGCGCACGGGCTCTTCGACCGGTTCCCGAACCTGCGGATCGCGGCGATCGAGACCGGCTCCGACTGGGTGTTCCACCTGTTCGAGAAGCTCAAGAAATCGTACGGGCAGACTCCGCACATGTGGTCCGAGGACCCCCGCGACACCTTCCGGCGGCATGTGTGGGTCGCACCGTTCTACGAGGACGCGCTGAGCGAACTGCGTACGCTGATCGGGCCCGAACGCATCCTGATGGGCTCGGACTTCCCGCACGCCGAGGGCCTCGCGGAGCCGACGGCGTTCGTCCGTGACCTGCACGGCGCGGGGTTCTCGGACGCGGAGTGCCGCCTGGTCATGCGCGACAACGGGGCGGCGCTGAGCGTCCCGCGTTCGGGCTGAGGCCCGGACCGGCGCGTCGATAGACTTCCCCCATGCTCCCCAACACCTCCGCTCCGCTGCCCGTCGAGGTCATGACCGGTGGGCAGCTCGCCCGCCGGGAGCGGCTGACCCGGGCCGTGGTGGACCTGGTGGCGGAGAGCGGGGCGGACAGCTTCCAGATGAAGGACGTCGCCGACCGCTCCGGCGTCGCGCTGGGCACGGCGTACCGGTACTTCGCGTCGAAGGACCACCTGCTTGCCGTCGCGATGTCGGAATGGCAGCGGCGGTTGACCGACCGGGTGATCGCCGACTTCGACAGACGCGGCGTGCCCGCCGTGCCGGTCGTCGAGCGCGTCCTCGACTACACCAACCGCGAGATCCGCGGCTTCCAGCGGCACGCCCACTTCGCGGGCCTGATGGTGCGGATCTACACCTCCACCGACCCGTTCGCGAGCGAGGCGATGCGGGAGATCTCGCGCAACAACAGCGCGGTCATGGAACGCCTCCTCGCCGACGTCCCCGACCGGCCGCGCGCGATCGCCCGGAACGCCGTCGAGTCGGTGCTGATGCATGCGCTGACGACGTGGGTGACCGACCGGTGCACGATCGCCGACGTCTTCGAGCGCGTGGCGGCGACAGTGCAGTACGTGCTCGCCCCCGAACGCCTGGCGGCGGCGACGGGGGCGGGCACCACTACAGGTTGACGCCATACGGCGAACGGGCGCGTGGGCTGGGTCAGGACTTCCCGGCCGCCTCACGCTTGGCACCCAGCAGCGGCAGCAGGTTCACCAGGAGGCCCGCGATGGCCACGCCCGTGACCAGGTTGGCACCCGGACGGAACGAGCCGAAGTCGGTGTCCCCGGCCGTGACTCCCGTGGTGACCGCGGTGACGACGGCGAGGACCAGGGCGGCGCCGACCTGGCCGGAGGTCTGGACGAGGCCGGATGCGAGGCCCTGCTCGGAGTCGTCGATGCCCTCGGTGGCCTGGGCCATGATCGAGCTGAAGCCGAACGCGAATCCGCCGCCGAGCAGGAGCATGGCGGGCAGGACGGTGACCAGGTAGTTCGGTGTGGTGCCGGCGGTGGCGAGGAACCACACGTACCCGAGGCTGAGCGACGCCATCGCCGCGACCAGGAGCGGCGGTGTGCCGAACCGGTTGATCAGACGCCCCATGACCGGCGACCCGAAGGCCACCACCAGACCGGCCGGGAGAAGGGCCATCGCCATGCGCAGCGCCGACCATCCGAGGCCGTCCTGGAGGTACAGGGACATCATGAACTGGAAGCTCATGTAGGAGCCCATGAGCGCGACCATGCTCAGGTTGGCGCGCACGACCGTGCCGACGCGGAGGATGCCGAACCGGACCAGCGGGTGGGCGACGCGTTTCTCGACGATGACGAACGTGAGCAGCAGGATCGCGGCAAGCAGGATCGAGCCCAGGGTCAGCGGCGCGCCCCAGCCCCGGTCGGGTGCGGACACCACGGTGTAGACGGCCAGGAGCATGCCGCCGCTGAGTGTCACGGCGCCGACGAGGTCGTGGCCGCCCGAGTCGGCGGGGCGGTCGCGCGGGATCAGGAAGTACCCCACTACCAGCGCGAGGATCGCCAGGGGCACGGGGGTCAGGAACGTCCAGCGCCATCCGACGCTGGTGAGCAGGCCGCCCAGGATCAGCCCGGAGGAGTAGCCACTCGCTCCGAAGACGGAGAAGACCGACAGGGCCTTGTTGCGTGCGGGGCCCTCGGGGAAGGTGGTGGTCAGGATGGACAGCGCGGTCGGGGCGGTGAAGGCGGCGGCCAGGCCCTTGACGAAGCGGGTGGCGATCAGCATGCCGCCGCTGTCGACGATCCCGCCGAGCAGTGAGGCGACGGCGAACACCGCGAGGGCGACGAGGAAGACGCGCCTGCGGCCCAGCAGGTCGGCGGTGCGTCCGCCGAGCATCAACAGGCCGCCGTACCCGAGCACGTAACCGTTGACGATCCATTGCAACGACGTGGCTGACAGGCCGAGTTCGTGGCCGATCGACGGGAGGGCCACGCCCACCATCGACACGTCGAGGCCGTCGAGGAAGAGCACGAGGCACAGGACGGCGAGGATGCCCCACAGTCGGGGGCTCCAGCGCGGATCGGTGGCGGACGGGGTGGCGGGAGGAGTGGAGTGCTCGCGAGGGTGCGGCCCCACGATCGTCTCGGCTGAGGGGGACATGACGTTCAACTTAGATGCACATGCATTGAATGTCTACGCATAAAATGCGGGTGCAAAAAATTCCCTTGCATGGTACTGGTTGTCGGCGCTACCTTTGCCGTATGAACACGGAGTCCGTGCTGATCGACCAGTGGCGCAGCTTGCTGTCCGAGTACAGCCGGGTCGCCCAGGAGCTCGATCGCGCACTCCAACACCACCACGGCATGACGATGAGCGACTACGAGGTCCTCGACCGCCTGGTGGACGCCGGCTGCAAGGCACGCGCCCAGGAACTCGTCGGCGACCTCCACCTGAGCCAGAGCGCGCTGTCGAGGGCCGTCGCCCGCATGGAGAAGTGCGGCCTCGTCGAACGCGCGATGTGCGACACCGACCGCCGCGGCGTCTTCGTCACCGCCACGGACGCCGGCCGGGCCGCCCACTCCGCCGCCCGCGCCACCCAACTCGACGTACTCAAAAGGCACTTGGCTGACCGGGTACCCCGAGCCTGAGAGTTGTCGGGGCCACCACGCTCGGCATGGGCATCCGGACTGCGGTGCGCGTGACCGATCACGCACCTTCCGGCCCCGCGGAAACTCCACGCCGAAATAGCGGAAATGATCCCCGAGTTGCTGCGGCTCCACCAGATGGGCATCGTCCTGTTCTGGCTCTACGACCGCTCCCCCGACTCGATGACGGCGCCGGAACTCGCGTACTCGTGAAGAGGGCACACACGATCACGTTGACGGGTTGGCCCCCGGAGGACTTGTGTCCGAGCACGACGATGCTGTCCTGTGCTGCCATCCGGTGTCCTTCTCACCTTTGCCGATTCCGATCGAGGACCTCGAACTCCCCCTACAGGCCTATGCGTTCCTCAAGCGATCCGGCGTCCGTTCTGTCGGCGATCTCGTGGAGCGATACGGCACCGGCCGGCCTGGCATCCCCCATCTCACGGCACAGGACGTCGACGCGCTGCGGAACAAGCTGGCCGCGGTCGGCATCCGCCTGGACGAGCCCGATGGTGCCGACCCGGACGTCGGGGCCCGGCAGAGTGCGGCGCCCCCTGCGGCCATTCGGTGCTGCACGTCGGTGGCATCGCGAGAATGACCGACGTGGTCTGTCAGGTTTTCCTGGCAGCGTCGCGGCCATGACCAAAACACTGCAGGGCAAGGTCGCCTTGGTGGCGGGCGCAACGCGCGGTGCCGGCCGAGGCATCGCAACCGAGCTGGGTGCGGCGGGGGCGACCGTCTACGTCACAGGCCGCAGCACGCGCGGGCAACGTTCCGAGATGGACCGGGTGGAGACCGTCGAGGAGACCGCCGAACTGGTCACGGCGGCCGGCGGGCAGGGGATCCCGGTTCGGGTGGACCACCTGGTGCCCGACGAGGTCAAGGCCCTGGTCGAGCGCATCGACCGCGAGCAGGGGCAACTCGACGTCCTGGTCAACAACATCTGGGGCGGCGACCTGCTGTTCCGGTGGGACGCCAAGATCTGGGAGCACCCGATCGACGCCGGTATGCGCCTGCTCCGGCTGGCCGTCGACACCCACATCATCACCAGCCACTTCGCATTGCCTCTGGTGATTCGCCGGCCAGGTGGCCTGGTGGTCGAGGTCACGGACGGCACCGCCGACTACAACAAGGACCACTACCGCATCTCGCTCTACTACGACCTGGCCAAGACATCGGTCACGCGCCTCGCGTTCGCGCAGGCGAAGGAGCTTGCCGCGTACGGCGCCACCGCGCTGTCGCTGACACCCGGCTGGCTGCGCTCGGAGATGATGCTGGAGCACTACGGCGTGGCCGAGGCCAACTGGCGCGACGCGCTGGGCGGTCAGCCGCACTTCGCGATCTCCGAATCCCCGGCGTACGTCGGGCGGGCGGTGGCCGCCCTGGCCGCCGACCCGCACGTTCACCGGTGGAACGGCGAGTCGCTGTCGAGCGGGCAGCTCGCAGGCGTGTACGGATACACCGACGTGGACGGAAGCCGACCTGACGCCTGGCGCTACGTCGTGGAGGTGCAGGACGCCGGGAAGCCCGCCGACACCACCGGCTACCGATAGACGCACAGCGGCAGCGCGCCTCCTCGCCGTGTTCCTGACGGACGTGGTCGTCGACGCCGACCACGCTGACATGCGCGTCAGCGCGGTGAGGGGCCCTGCTGTTCCCCCTACCGAGGCAGGTCGGCGCATGCTCGAACGCTGAGGCGCAATCGACACCGAAAGGACCGACGATGCCGCACCGGGGCGAAAGCGGTGCCCGACCGAGGCGGCGCATCCGGAGGACTACGAGGCCACCGTCCAGCGCAACGTCCGCGAACAGGTCCGCCCGGTCACCACGCGCGCCATGAGCGGACTGGGCACGACAGAACGCGATTACACCGCCTCATGCCCCGGCACCACACTCCGCCGAAGGCCTCGCCGTACGCGGCCGCGGACCGGGCGGGCCTCGGGAGGCGTCACCTGGTGGGCCACTCGCTCGGTGGCGGGCGGCCCACCAGGGTCCGACGCGGTCCGCCGGGGTGGATGTCGCGCGTCGGGGTCAGGGGGTGGCGTTCTGGACGACGTTGTACATCGCCTGGGTCAGGGCGCCGAAGCCGTTGCCCACCGAGTACGGGCCGAAGGCCCAGTTCGGGTTGCTGCTGCCGGCGGGGACTTGTCCCCAAATGGCGTCCCACCAGGGTGAATTGCCGGAGGAGTTGGTGAAGCGCGACGTGACCGCGACCTGTGTGCCGGTGCCGGTCGCCGAATCGAAGTTCATCAGCCACGGGCCGCCGCTGGATCCCGGCGCCATCGCGGACGGCATGTCGTGGCCCAGGGTTCCGAGGGTCGCGTCGGGGATGGTCGAGCCGCGCGCGTACATCAGGGACCGGCCGTCGAAGCCGCGCCACAGGGACGGGTCGACGCCGTAGTCGTGGCCGTAGGTACCGTCGTTGTTCTTCGTCCAGTACCAGTTGCGGCCGTTGTCCACGGGGTAGCCGAACTGGTGGAGGGTCAGCGGATGGGCTTCCACCCCGAACGCGATGTCCTGGCCGCCCACCACCTGTTGGATCGGGGTGGGGTCGCCGGGCCGTTCGACGGTCGCCATCGCGACGTCGCCGCCGCTGCGGAAGGTGCTGTCGGCGTCCCAGGTCGGCGTGGCCCACACGCGGGTCAGGCCCCAGACGCCGTACGGCGCGATGTCGGCGCCGGGCAGCGGCGCGGTGGTCGGATCGGTCCCGGGGGTGTTGCGCGGGACGGCGGCGCCGTTGAAGCCGGGGATGAACACCGCGTTGACGACGACCGAGTCGCCCCAGACCTGTCCGGTCATCTGGCCCATGATCTTGACGCAGTGCCCGGCGGTGACGATGGTGCTCTGGTTGGCGGCCTTGATGACGTTGGCCGAGCACGCGGAGTGCGTGATCGCGCCGTTCCAGGTGTTGCGGTACTGCATGAGCATCTTGCCGGCGGTACGCGAGATGGCGCCCGGGCCGACCCACGGCTTGCTCAGGTCGTCCCAACCACCGGGCGGCGCATAGGCGTCGGCGCCGCCGGCGTTGAGGCCCCACTCGGCGATCCTGGCCACGTTCCAGTAGTTCACGTTGGACTGCAGCACCGCGGCGTGGTCGGCGCCGGCGGGGACGAGACGCCGGATCTCCACCGGTGCGTCACCCGCCGCCTGCGCGGCGGACGGCACGGTGACGAGGGCGCCGCCGGCGAGGCTCAACACCCCCAGAATCGTGGCGATCTTGCGTCGTAGCGTGCTTCGGACGGGCATGAAGCGGGTCACGTCCTTTCGGTTGCGTCGACCGGGTGCACCGACGGCACGGCGTTGAATGCGACGTTCCAAACGCGAGAACACAAACGCTGTTGGCTCGGGACGGCGCTCGAGCCTGTTTTTGACCGGGCGGTCGGTCATAAGGTGTGGGCACGGGGTCCAACTGTCAAGACCATCCAAGGTGTTGGCCACTCCCAGTCGAGGTGAGAGATGGCGCGACCGGCCGGACCGGGACGCGAGGCGCTCCTGCGCGCGGGGCTTGAAGTCGCCGACGCGCGCGGCCTTTCCAAGATGTCGGTGAACGCCGTGGTCGAGGCGGCAGGCATGGCGAAGGGCAGCTTCTACCAGCACTTCAAGGACCGCGGCAGCTATCTGCTCGCCCTGCACCGCCGATACCACGGCGGGCTCGAGGAACAGGTACTGGCCGAAATAGGCCACATACCGTCGGGCCGCGAGAGGGTGTCCCGAGGCGTCCACTCTTATCTCGACGCCAGCCTCGCCACCACGGGTACGCGGGCACTGCTGGTGCAGGCGCGTACAGAGCCCGAACTGTTCGAGGAGACACGTGTCCGCAACGCGCGGACGAGGGAACTCATCGCACCGGAGATCGCGGCGTTGGGCTGGGATCCGCCGGAGCCGGTCACCCACATGCTCGTCGCGATGGTCTTCGACATCACGCTCGAGGAACTGGTCGACGGCCGCCGCGACGACCTGCGAGAAGCCGTACTGCGGCTGATCCTGCGCTGAACGGCGCGTCCGAAACGTTCAAGACGCGCGCCCGCTGATTCTCGATGATGGTCGAGGAGCGACGCGCTCGCGTCGAGTCGCTCCCGTCACGTGCCGGGCGAGGGCGCATGTCCGCCTTGGCGCGTTCACGCCGACCGACAAGCAAGGCAGGCGACATGGCAGAACGACACGCGGAACTCCTGGAGATGGCCAACGTCGGCCCCGCAGTCGTCCGGCACCTGGCTCGCGCCGGGGTGACGAAGCCCGGCGACCTCGTGGACCGCGACCCCTACGAGATGTACGAGCGGCTCTGCGACCGGGACGGCCGCAGACACGACCCGTGCCTTCTGGACACCTTCATCTCCGTGGTCGACCAGGCCGGCGGCGGCGAACCGCGGCCGTGGTGGACCTACACCGCGGAACGCAAGCGCCGCCTGGCGGTGCCATTCGCGCGACGTTCGGCGTCGAAGTCGCGGCACTGATACCCAAGCCGGCGTTTGGCGTTACGGCGACATCGGCCCGGACCGCTCTCGTCAGCTCATCTGGGACTTGATGTGGTCGACGACGGGCCGGAAGTCCTCAGTGGGCGAGAACTCGACGAACTCGGAGTCCTCAAGCGCCTCCGGAACATGGCCGGGACTCCAGTAGTACGCCTGCCCCGCCTCGTAGACGTCGTCACCCGCAGGGGTGTGCATCGTCAGCCGTCCCTTGATCAGGTAGCCCCAGTGCGGGCATTGACACGCGTCGCCTGGGAGCCCCTGCATCGCCGGTCCCATGTGGGCACCCTTCGGCAGCCGGATGAAACCGACCGACAGGTCACCGCCAATGGGTTTCGTGCGCAATTCCACACCGTCGCCCTCGATCACCACGGGAACGTCGTCACGGTTTGCGGCCGTCATGGCACTCGCCTCCTCTGGCCCTCGTGAAACCCCCCATTTCTCCAGCCTGACACCCCTGGAGCGCCGAGTCATGTGGGAGGGATCGCACGAAGCGTGCGGGGCGCTCCCGTGTTCGTGCCTGGATCTTGGCCCTCTGGGCTGCTTCGGCGGGGCGCTTAGGCGGATGCGCGCACAGGGGCACGACCAGGACCCCGTTGATCCCTCCGGGTCTACCCGTCACCCGGTGTCCGGGCAGGCAAATTGGCCGCATGTGGGGGTGCGGCGCGGGGTCTTCTGCTTGGACGGGGACCGGGCGGGTCAGGCGGGGTGGGTGGTGCGGCGCGGGAGTTTCCAACCGGGGCGGGGGAAGTGGCAGGTGTAGCCGTTCGGGTAGCGCTCCAGGTAGTCCTGGTGCTCCGGTTCGGCCTCCCAGAAGTCGCCGACCGGTTCGACCTCGGTGACCACCGGGCCCGGCCACAGGCCACTGGCGTCGACGTCGGCGATCGTGTCCTCGGCGACGCGGCGCTGCTCGTCGTCGGCGTAGTAGATCGCCGAGCGGTAGCTGCTGCCGATGTCGTTCCCCTGCCGGTTCTTGGTGCTGGGGTCGTGGATCTGGAAGAAGAACTCCAGGACGTCGCGGAACGTGGTCTTCTCGGGGTCGTAGACGACCTCGATCGCCTCGGCGTGCGAGCCGTGGTTGCGGTACGTGGCGTTCGGGGTCGTGCCGCCGCTGTAGCCGACCCTCGTCGAGACCACGCCGGGTTGCTTGCGGAACAGGTCCTGCATCCCCCAGAAACAGCCGCCTGCCAGTACGGCCTTCTCGGTACGCCCGGTCATCGTCGAGGTCCCTCCTGTCGGTGCTTCCACTGCCGCCGCCTGACGTCGCGAGAGGCGAGGGCTTTCAGTGTCCCCCGGGCGAGGGTACGCCCCGCGTCGGCGCCGGCGGGATCCGCACCCTGGGGAGGTCCTGGAGGGTCGCCGGTCACGCGCCCCGAGGCTCCCCCGAATACCCTTCCAGGCGGCTGCGCCATAAGCAACATATCGGTATATTTCGCCCGACGATGTGGCGCTCACCCCGGCACGGCCGTCCGTCAGGCGTCCTCTTTCGCCGCGTTGCCGGTGCGCTTCACGGTTCGAGACACGCCCTTGGCGATCTGCGAGACACGCGGCTGCGACAGCCCCAGGGCCGCGGCGATGTCCTGGATGGTGCGGGTTTCGCGCATCTGCACCACCGCTTCCTGCCGTATGCCCCGCAACTCCGTCTGCAGATCGGGCATCTGCTCCAGGACCACCCCCACCGCAAGCGCCCGCTCATACGGGTCGGGCACCGCCGCAAGGATCGCGAACGCCTCCCGGACCGCCGCGGTCGCGTCTGCGGCCGCTCCGCTCGTCGCACTTCCGGCCTCACGCAAGCCAGTCACCGTGTCCCCCAACCCCAACCGATCAAAAGCTCCCGGCCGCAGCGTAGTGGCGCGACCCGCGAAAGTGTCGGCGTACGGCGGTGAACCGCGCCAACATCCGTTCAGCGCACCGGGGTTGCAGGCAGACGGTCAGACCGGCGCACCTTCGAGGTACGTCGCGCGAACGGCGATGTCGCCGATTGCCTCGGGGGCGGTGTGGCGGGGGTCGGCGGACAGGACGACGAGGTCGGCGTATTTGCCCGGAGTGAGCGAGCCGATGACGTCATCGGCGTGGAGCTGCCACGCGGCGTCCAACGTCTGGGCGCGCAGGGCCTGTTCAACGGTGATGGTCTCGTGCGGCGCCAGGACGCGGCCGGATTCGGTACGGCGGGTCACCCCCGTCATGATGTTGCCCAGCGGGTCCGGCGGCGTGACGGTGCCGTCGTTGTGCAGCGAGATCCGTACTCCGGCACCGAGCGCGGACCGGGCCGCCACCCACTCCTCGCCGCGCGGCCCGAACAGGTCGTCGACCAGCACCTCGCCCCAGTAGCGCACGTGTGCCATGAAGAGGCTGCAGGTGACGCCGAGGCGCGCCGCCCGGTCGTATTGCTCGCGGGTCATCGCGCCACAGTGCTCCAGGCGCAGCCGACGGTCCGTCATGTCCGGGTGCTGGGCGAGGAGTTCCTCCCAAACGTCGAGGACCATGTCGGTGGTGACGTCCCCCTGCGCGTGGCAGGCCAGTTGCCAGCCTTCGGCGAAGTAGGCCTCGGCGATCGCCCGGTACGCCTCCCGGTCGTAGTTCGTCTCGCCGTGGTGCGAGCACGGCAGTCCGAGGACGACGCGTGTGGCATGCGTGTCCAGGTACGGGAACGACGTGGCGATGTTGCCGTTCCACGGCGACCCGTCCGCCCACGTCTTGATGCCCACCTGCCGCACCATGTCGTCGCCGTTCAGCAGCGGGACGGCGGTCGACAGCGTGGGGTCCGACGCCTCGTACAGCCGCAGGCGCGCGGTCAGTCCGCCTTCCGCACGCAGCGCGTCGACCATGGGGCGGCGGGACGCGTGGAACGCCAGTTCGCCGACGGTGGTCACTCCGACGCGGTTCAGCTCGGCCAGGTTCGTGCGCAGCGTGTCCGGCCCCGGTGGGCGCCGGGCGAGCGCCGACCCGACGATTGCCGCCAGCGCGCCGCCCTCCAGGCCCTTGCCGGTGGGTTCGCCATCGGCGTCGCGGACGAAGTGGGCACCGACCGGGTCGGGCGTGTCGCGGGTGATGCCCGACGCGCGCAGCGCCGCGGAGTTCGCGTACACCGCGTGTGCCGAGTTCGTGATCACGGCCAGCGGGCGGTCCGGCGACAGCGTGTCGAGCCATGCGCGCGTCGGCTCGACCAGGCCCCTCTGGAGCAGGCCGTCCCAGCCGAACAGGTACGCCCCGTGCTCCGGGTCGGCCGTCGCCACCGCCTCGCGTATCGCCGCCACGACGCCCTCGGCGGTACGCACCGTCGTGGGGCGGATGTCGCGGATCGGGCCGTCCGTGCCGAAGCCGAGGCTCACCGGGTGCCCGTGGGCCTCGACGAAGCCGGGCAGCAGGCAGCCGCCGGCGAGGTCCACGACCTCGGTGCCGGGCCCGACCAAGGCTCGGACGTCCGCGGCGTCGCCCACGGCGGCGATCCGGCCGTCGCGGACCGCCAGCGCCTCGGCCTGCGGTCGGGCGTCGTCGACCGTCACCACGGAGCCGCCGAGGAAAACCACATCTGCATCAATGCGCGACAAGGGAGGGCTCCTCGGTCCGGTGCGGGGCCGGCGCCTGTGCGGTGCGGCGCGGGCGGGGTATGGGCAGCAGAGGCGGGGGCGCCGAGGGCGGCGTTTCGTACGCCGTACGCGGTGCGGTCATGGGTCGTACGCCTTCCTCGTCGCTGCGGCGGAGAATGATCACGCTCGCAGGGCACTGGAACCGGAACAAGAACCACATCCGACCGCGATGACGGTGCCAGATGAAACATCGTCTGCGCCCGGCGGCGCCGCCGGGCGCGGGAAGACGCGAGCAAAATGTCACGGAAGCCCATATATGACAGCTAAGTGGACGTGCGACCGATGTGAGGCCGACCACGGCCCGGTCCCGGTCCGGCCCGCGACCGGGCACGATCGGCCTCGTGTACCTTCCGCTCGACCACGACTCCCCCGAGCCGCTGTACCGCCAGGTCCGCCGGCAGTTGCAGAACGCCATTTCGGCCGGCGACTTCGGTGCCCGGCGTCTGCCGTCTTCGCGCGAGCTGGCCGCCTCGCTCGGGGTCAGCCGCAATACGGTCAACCTGGCGTACCAGGAGCTGGTCGCGGACGGCTATGTGACGGCCGAGCCGCGGTCCGGGATGGTGGTCAACCCCGAGCTGGTCGCCCGGCTCGCCGCCGACGACCCGGGGAGCGCGCCGCGCCGTCCGCGTCCCGCGTGGCTGCGGGAGTTGGCGGCACGGCCGCCGCGCGACTCGTACCCGCACATCGCCAAGCCCGCCGACTGGCAGCGCTACCGCTACCGCTTCGTCAACGGGCACCTGCCGTTCGAGACGTTCCCGACCGCCGCGTGGCTGCGCTGCCTGCGTACGGCGCTGACCGCCGAGCACCGCGCCGCGAGCCTCCAGGACAGCCAGGACGCCGACGACCCGCTGCTCCTGCGCGCCCTGTGCCGCGACGTGCTGCCCGCGCGCGGCATCGCCACGACTCCCGACCGGGTGCTGGTCACGAGCGGATCCCAACAAGGCATGCATCTGCTGGCGACCGCGCTCGTCGCCCCCGGCGCGCGCGTCGCCGTCGAGGACCCCGGCTATCCCGACGCCCGGCACATCCTCGCCCGGGCCGGCGCCGAGTTGGTCGGGCTGCCGGTGGACCACTGGGGCGTCGTCCTCGACCCGTGGCCGGACGACATAGCCATGGCCGTCGTCACCCCGAGCCACCAGTACCCGACCAACGCCACCCTGTCGGCACCGCGCCGCGGCCACCTGCTCGACCTCGCCACCGCGCGCGGCTTCCCGGTCGTCGAGGACGACTACGACGGCGAACTGCGGTACGTCGGCCGCAGCACCCCCGCACTCGCCTCCGCCGACCCCGCGGCGGTGGTCTACCTGGGCAGCTTCGCCAAGTTCCTCGCGCCCGGGCTGCGCCTCGGCTACCTGGTCGGCGAACCGGAGCTCATCGCCTACCTGCGCGACCTGCGGCGGTACATGGTCCGGCACCCACCCGGACACCTCCAACGCGCGCTGGCCCTGCTGATCGGCAGCGGCGAGTACCGCCGCTGGGTGCGGACGCTGCGCTCGCTGCTTCGCGAACGCTGGCTCGCCGCGCGCCAAGCCGTCGACCGCCACCTGCCGGGCTGGCGGTACGACCCGGCGGCGGGCGGCGTCAGCCTGTGGCTGCGCGCACCCGCGGGGCTGGACACTCGGCTGCTCGCCGGGCGCGCGGCGGCGGCCGGGGTCCTGATCGAGACCGGTGAGGCGTCGTTCCTGTCCGACGAGGGGCCGTACGACAGCGTGCGCCTGGGGTTCACCGCCGTCCGCACGGCTGACATCGATCCGGGGATCGCCGCACTGGCCACCGAGGCCAGGGCGCTGCTGGGCGGTCGCTGAGGGGGCCGGCCGACGGACATCTGGACCCGTCACGATGCCGATCTCTGGATCTTTACCGGGTCCAGTACGGCCCGCCAGCCTCGATGACCATGACGACCCGAGCACCACTCCCTGGCGTACACCCTGCCGAAGCGAACGCGGAGGCGTGTGCGGAAGCGGCGGCCGACTCGCGCGCGGAGGCGGCGCGCCCGGGAACCTTTCCGGGACCTCTTCCGAGAACTTCTCGGGGGACACGTCCGGGAGCCGCCGTGCGCAGAGCACCCCTGCGCCGGACTACCGGACGGCTCGATACCGGGCGAGTAGCTGCCGGACACCGAACTACCGGACGGCACGTGGCCGGGCGGCGCGGCGCATGACGGCCGGTGTGGAACTCGCCTTGGCCGTCGGGGCCGTCGCCGCCGCGGCCGTCGTCCAGGGCGGCACCGGAGCCGGCTTCGGCCTGATCAGTGCGCCGCTGTTGGCGCTGATCGACCGGTCGTTCGTGCCCGGGCCGGTGCTGGCGCTCACGGTCGTCGTCTGCGGCGTCGGCGCTTGGCGGGAACGCGAGGCGCTGGTGGTCCGCGACCTGCGGGGCGCGGCGGTGGCGAGCGTACCGGGGATGGTGGTCGGCGTGTGGGCGCTGTCGGCCCTCGACGCCACACCGATAGCGCTGGTCACCGGGGTCGTGATCGGGGCCGCCGTCATCGCGGCGTGGTGCGGCCTACGCATCCCCGCGACCCCCGCCGCTCTCTCCTGCGCCGGGGGTCTGTCCGGCTTCCTCGGCACGCTTATCGCCGCGCCCGGCCCCCCGGTGTCGCTCGTCTACCGGCCGCCGGCAGCGCCGCGTCTGCGCGCCAACCTGTCCGCGTACTTCGCGGTGACCTCGGTCGTCGCGCTCGCGCTGCTCGCCGCCACCGGCCGCTTCGGCCGGGCCGACGCCGTGCACGCGGCGGTCCTGCTGCCCGCCGGGCTGGCCGGGGCCGCGATCGGAGGACGCCTCGGCAGCCGACTCACCGGCCGCACGGTCGGCCAGGCCGTCCTGGGCGTCGCGTTCGCGTCGGCGGTTGTCGTCACCGCCAAGGCGGTTGCCGCCTGACGCCGCGATCAGCCGGCGGTGGCCTCGATGCGCGAGAAGGTGCCGTACGGGCCCATCTCGCCCCAGGCCAGCCGTGCGGCAAACGGCGCCATCAGGTCCGTCGGCGGCAGCGGTGCGGCCACCCGATCGGCGGTCTCCAAGGCGGCCAGCGTCACGTGGGGGCGGAAGTTCTCGCCGGCGCCGCTCAGCACCGGCAGGTCGAGGTCTCGTGCGTGTTCGAGCACGCGGCGGTGCGCAGCTTCCAGCGCGGTACGCCGCAGCGCCTCCAGGCCGACGTACACACCACCCTGCGGCAGGTAGAGGTCACCCCGGGCCATCGCGCCGAACTGCACACCGGACGGCCGCACTTCGGTCACGGGCGCGATCGCCGCCACACTCCGGCCCCACAGTTCGGCGGCCGACCCCCGGGGCGCGTCGACGTGCAGCAACGTGATGTGCGGCAGGTACTGCTCGCCGATGCGCATGATGGTCGGCACGCCAGCGGTGATGCGCTCTGCGTACGCGCTCAGGGCGGCGTTGGTGTGGTCGTCGGGCAGCAGGATGATGCCGTACGGCACGGAGGCGGCGTCCCCTCTGTGTCGGGACCCAGGCGGATCCTTCGCGGTGGTGGCGGCCGGTCACAACGTGCCGCCGGTTCCCCGACGTTGCCAGATCCCCGGGCCTGCCGGTACGCGTTGTCCCGATCGCGCATGAGGGCGGTACGTCCGCCGCGCGGGTTCACATAGGCTCATCACCGGACGCAAAACGCAGTGCGCAGGACCGCGCGTACGCGAGACCGCAGGACCGGGCGTACTTGGGACCGGGCGTACGCGGGACCGCACGCACGCAAAACCCGCACGTACGGCAAGGGGAGACGGCAAGTGGATCCGGAGGCCATGTCCAAGCAACCGCACGCCGTCGGTGCGCGGCTGCGCGAAAGCGGGCCCGCGCACAAGATCGTGGCCCCGGACGGCAGCGCCGCGTGGCTGGTCACGCGCTACGAGGACGTCGCGCCCCTGCTTGCCGACCCCCGGCTGTCCCTGTCCAAGCAGCATGCCAAACCGGACGGCGGTTACCGCGGTTTCGAACTGCCACCCGCCCTGGACGCGAACCTGCTCAACATGGATCCGCCGCAGCACACCAGGCTGCGCCGGCTGGCCAGTCCGGCCTTCGGCGCCGGGCACGTTGCCCGCATGCGGCCCGCGCTGGAGAAGGCGGCGCATCGGCTCGCCGACGACCTGGCGGCGGCCGGGGAAGTCGACCTCGTCGCCGACTACGCCGCGCCCTTCTCGGTGCTCGTGATCTCCGAACTCCTCGGTGTTCCGGAGGAGTCC
The DNA here is from genome assembly GCF_053592165.1 of Streptodolium elevatio. Taxonomy (NCBI): domain Bacteria; kingdom Bacillati; phylum Actinomycetota; class Actinomycetes; order Kitasatosporales; family Streptomycetaceae; genus Streptodolium; species Streptodolium elevatio. Next base: position 93,456 of record NZ_JBSFVE010000024.1, on the reverse strand, counting down.
CGCCATCGGTTCAGGGCGTGGACGACCGGCCTACTGGGTGCGGGCGCGACCCGCGAAGGCATGCGCGAGATCGTCGGGGAAATGCTGCGCTTCTTCACCGGGCTGATCGCGGACAAGCGCACAGCGCCCGGAACCGACGTGCTGTCCGCGCTCGTTGCCGCCCGCGATGCCGACGACGACCGGCTCACCGAGGACGAGCTCACCTCATTGGCGTTCCTGCTCCTGTTCGCCGGATTCGAGAACTCGGCGAATCTGATGGCGAGTTGCCTGCACGCGGTACTGACCGACCCGGAACTGCGCCGGAGCGTACGCCCGCCGGCGGACGCCGCCTCCTCCCCCGACGCGACCGCCGCACTCGTCGAGGAGGTCGCGCGCCACGAGTCACCCGCGCTGCTGGCCATCCGCCGCTTCCCCGTCGAGGACATCGACGTCGGCGGCGTCGTGATCCCCGCCGGGGAGACCGTACTGCTGTCGCTGGCCTCCGCCAACCGCGACCCGCGGCGCTTCACCGCACCGGACGCGGTCGACCCGGTGCGGCCGGATCTCGCCCGGCACCTGAGCTTCGGCCAGGGCATCCACTACTGCATCGGGGCGCCGCTCGCCCGCTTGGAAGCGCGGATCGCCGTCGGCGTGTTCCTCGACCGCTTCCCGAACGCCCTTCTGGATCCCGGCAGTCCGCCGCGTTGGCAGCCCTCGCCGCGCGTACGCGGACTGGCGTCGCTTCCGGCGCTCGTCGACGGCTGACCGTCCGGGCCCGCGGCGGCGACGCACCGGACTCACCGGTCGGGGCACACCGTAACAAGATCGACAAATCCGCTCCGCACCCGGCGAACAGCGTTCCGTTTCCCCGTGACATCAGGCCAACTCCCGCGCCACTATTGACACATGGGCACGTCTGGTGAGCACGTTGACCACCGGCCGCGGGTCGCGGTGCGGTTCCGCGGCGCGCGCCAGGACGTCGAATTGCCCATCGTGCGCCTGGAGCAACGCGCCAACGGGCGCTGGTACGCGGTCGTGGAGCTGCCGCGGTGGTCGGACGACGGCCGCGAAGTCGTCCCCTGGGACGAGCAACTGACGCTCCCCCCGGGCAGCTTCCGCCAGTTGCCGGGCGAGGACTACAGCGCGCTGAAGCGCGTACGCCATCCGAACATGAGCCTGTAGCAGCACTCATGGATGTACATCCGGGGCCGGGACATCCGGGCCCGGGAATTCCGAGCCCGGGGTGACGCGGCGTCAGGCAGGCAGCGTGACGCCGCGCGTCGTGACGATGCGGGCGCTGCCCTCGGCCAGTTGGTACGACATCCCGACGACCGCGGCATGTTCCGCCTCGACGAGGTCCGCGAGCACGCGCGATCGGTCCAGCAGGACGTCGACGGTGTGCCGGACGTGCTCGTCGATGATGTCGCCGTCGCGCTCCAGCCCGGCCGCGCGGGCGGCGAGCACGCTGGGCGTCACCCGCTCCACGACATCGCGGACGTAGCCGGAGGTCGGCAGCCCCTCCTTGACCGCGAGCCGGGCGGCGGCGACGGCGCCGCAGGAGTCGTGGCCGAGGACCACGACTAGGCGGCAGCCCAGCACGCCCGTGCCGTACTCGATGCTGCCCAGCACCTCGGCGCCGAGGACGTGCCCCGCGGTGCGGACCACGAAGAGGTCCCCGAGGCCCTGGTCGAAGATGATCTCGGCGGCCAGGCGGGAGTCCGAACAGCCCAGCAGCACCGCGAAGGGCGTCTGGGCGGGCGCCAGGTGCGCGCGACGGGCGGCGTCCTGGTTGGGGTGCTTGGGCGCTCCGTCCACGAAACGGCGGTTGCCGGCGAGGAGCAGCTCAAGGGTCTCGGTGGGCGACGGCGCGGCGGGAGGCGTGGGGATGGACATGGGACGGAGCGTACGAGGGTGGAGATCATCGCGCGCGCCGGACCCGCCCCAGTGCGGCATGGGGAGGATGTGGTATGGCGTTCGGGTGACGGCGGTGCTCGCCGGGCACGTCGCTCCCGTGGCTTCGGCCACTCAGCCGAAACCGACCACCGGTTGCGGCGTGTACGGCGCTTCCAGGCGGGCCGCCTCGTCGTCCGTGAGGTCCACGGACAGCGCGGCCAGTGCGTCGTCGAGGTGGTCCGGCTTGCCGACGCCGACGATCGGTGCGGCGACGACGGGATTGCGCAGCAGCCAGGCGAGCGCGATCCGGGCCGGCGCCTCGCCGCGCTCCTCGGCCACCCGGGCGACCTCTTCGACGATGGGCCGGGCCGCGTCGTCGGCGTACAGCGTGCGGCCGAAGGCGTCGGTGCCGCTCCGCTCGGTCGAGGTACCCCACGGGCGGGCCAGTCGGCCCCGGGCGAGCGGGCTCCACGGCAGTACGCCCACCCCCTGGTCCGCGCACAGCGGGAGCATCTCGCGCTCCTCCTCGCGGTGCAGCAGGTTGTAGTGGTTCTGCATGGAGACGAACTTTGTCCAGCCGTGCCGCTCGGCGGTGTACTGGGCCTTGGAGAACTGCCACGCGAACATCGACGAGGCGCCGATGTACCGGGCCTTGCCCGCCTTGACGACGTCGTGCAGCGCTTCGAGGGTCTCCTCGATCGGGGTACGCCGGTCCCAGCGGTGGATCTGGTATAGGTCCACGTAGTCGGTGCCCAGCCGCCGCAGGCTGTTGTCGATCTCCGTCATGATCGCCTTGCGGGACAGCCCGGCCGCGTTCGGTCCGCCGCGCATGGGGCCGTGCACTTTGGTCGCGATGACGACCTCGTCGCGGCGGGCGAAGTCCTTGAGCGCCCGACCGGTGATCTCCTCGCTGGTGCCGTCCGAGTAGATGTTGGCGGTGTCGAAGAAATTGACGCCCGCCTCGACGGCCTGGCGGATCAGCGGGCGCGCCGCGTCCTCGTCGAGGGTCCAGTTGTGCGTGCCGCGCGCGGGGGTGCCGAAACTCATGCAGCCGATGCAGATCGCGGACACGTCCAGGCCGGTGTTGCCGAGCTTCGCGTACTTCATCCGCCCACCCTAGAGGGTGATCGGGCGCGGTCGCGGGTTCATCGGCGGCGTGGGCGGAACACCGGCACGGCTTCGCCGCCTTCGGGTTGGACGAAGTCGACGACGACCTCCTGGCCGGTGGCGACGGCCCTCGGGTCGGCGCCCAGGATGCGGGCGTGCAGCCATGGTCCTTCGGTCAGTTCGACGATCGCGATCACCGCGGCGGGGGCGTCCTCACCGTCGGCCGGGCGGCCGTGCACGACCGTCCAGGAGGCGATCGTGCCGGTGCCCTGGGCGGGCGTCCAGGCGAGGTCGGCGCCGCCGCAGCGGGCGCAGGCGGTGGTCTGCGGCGCGTTGCCATGGGCGCATTCGGAGCAGCGCCGGATGAGCAGTTCGCCGCGTGCGGTGCCGTCGAAGAATTCCTCCGTGGCGGGGTCCCGTCGGGTGATGCCGATGATCATGTGCGTGCTCCGGGTCGGCGGTGCGGGGTCGGATTCGGGGGTTGGGTGGCTTCGGGGGCGGGTGCGGGGGCGGCTGCGCGTACGGAAACGGACTGGGAGGTAACGGGGTTCACGGGCCGTGCGGGCTCAGGACGAGCGTCGAGTGGTGGTCCAGGATGCCGCCGTTGCCGCTCACCAGGACCACGTCGTTCGCGGGCGCCTGGCGTTCTCCGCCGTCGCCGCGCGCCTGGATGATCCCCTCCGAGAGCGGGGTCATTCCCCACATGTAGTACCCGGAAAGCTGGCCGCCTCCCGTGTTCAGCGCGAACGAGCCGCCGGGGCCCAGGATTCCGCCCGACACGAAGGCGCCGCCCTCGCCCTTCGCGCAGAATCCGTAGTCCTCCAGGGTGACGAGAACGGTGTACGTGTAGCAGTCGTACAGTTCCGCCACCGTCACCTCGGCCGGGGTGATCCCCGCCATCTTCATCGCCGCGGGCCCCGATGTGGCCGCCCCCGTCACCAGGCCGAAGTCGCTGCCCCGGCCCATCTCGTGCCCCGGGTGGCCCTGCCCCCAGCCGAGCACGTGCACGGCCGGGCGCGGCAGGTCGGCCGCGCGTTCCGCGGAGGTGACCACGACCGCGATGCCGCCGTTGGTCACCAGGCAGCAGTCCAGGAGGCGGAAGGGGTCGGCGATCATGCGGGACTGCTGGTGGTCCCGTAGGGTGATCGGCTCGCGCATTTGGGCAAGCGGGTTCGCGGTCGCCCACGCGCGCTGGGCGACGGCGATCTCGGCGAACTGCTCGCTGGTGGTGCCGTACGCGTCCATGTGGCGCCGTGCCGCCAGCGCGTACATGGGGTTGGCGCCGACGATGCCGCCGGCCGCGGCCAGGCCGTGCCAGCCGCGCGGGCTCCTGGGGCGCGCGTACGCCGCACCGGCCGACGCGCGCTCGCGCAGCGGGGCGTCCGCGAACACGCAGGCGACGGCGTCGGCGGTGCCGGACATGACGGCCATCGAGGCGTATTGCACCATCGCTCCGGCGGTCGAGCCGAACGCCTGCATCTCGGTCAACAGGCGCAGGTCCCGCAGCCCGAGGTCGCGTTGCAGGCCGACGCCGAAGCGGCCGGACAGCCCGGCTCCGGTGAGGAGCCCGTCGAGGTCGCGGACGCGCAGTCCGGCGTCGGCGGTGGCGCGGCGCACCGCGTCGGCGGCGAACTGCGCGGCCGTGCGGCCGTGGATCCGGCCCATCTCGGTGATCCCGAGCCCGGCGATGACCGGGCGGCGTCCGGCGGTGGTCGGCATGGCGCTCATGCGGGTTCGGCTCCTCGGCGACGACGGCGACGGTGACGGTGACGGTCGGGCGGGCCCGGATCCCGCTCATGTGTTTCCGGTGGCCCGAGGGCCAGGACGCGCCGCAGCGCCGCGGCCAGGGCGGGCGGTTCGGCCACCGGGACGACGGCGGCGATGTGCGCGTCCGGGCGGATGAGCCAGGCTTCGTCGTCGCCGGTGGCCAGCGCCTCGGCGAGGGTGCCGGTCGGGTCGAGGGCACCGATGTTCGCGACGGTGAGCGGCGCGGGGGTGACATCGCCCGCGGCGCGGCGCAGTTCGTCCGCTGCCGCGTCGTCGGGTGGGCCGCCGCAGAGCAGGGTCAGGCCGGTTCCGCGCACGAGTTGCCGCAGGCGGCTGACCTCCGGGCGCCCGGCCACGGTGACGGGGACGTCGGGGACGATCACGCCGGGTCCGGGGACGCAGTCGCGGCCCTTCTCGGGGCGACCCGCGCAGGGGCGGGTCGGATCGGGGGTGGTGAGCGGCGAGTCGGCGTACCAGAAGGGCTCGGCGAACCGGCCGGAGTCGATCGACGCGGCGGCGGACTGCGGGTTCTCGGCGGCGGCTTCCAGTGTGCGGCGGCGGTGCTCGGCCTGGTCGGGGCCGTGCGGGACGAGGAACCGCATGGTCGCGGCGGTGACGTCGACGTTCTCGCGCGCCGCCGCGTGGCGTTCGTCGTGGTACGAGTCGAGGAGCGCCTCCCCGGCCCATCCGCGCAGCACGAACGCCAGCTTCCAGGCGGCGTTGTCGACGTCGGCGACGCCGGAGTTGAGCCCGCGTGCGCCGAACGGGGCCAGCAGGTGCGCGCCGTCGCCGGCCACGAGCACGCGCCCGACGCGCATGCGGTCGACGAGCCGGGAGTGGAAGCGGTAGACCGAGCGCCACACCAGCTCGTACGGCCGCTCCCCCACGATCCGGCGGATGCGCCGGTCCAGTCCGCCGTCCGCCTCTTCCGCGGCGAGGTCGAATCCGGGCGGCACCTGCCAGTCGATGCGGTGCACGGAGTCGGGGCAGGGGTGGATGAGCACCTGGCGGCCCGGGTTCCACGGCGGGTCGAAGCAGAAGCGCCGTTCGTGTTCCCAGCCCGGCAGTTCGGTGCGGATGTCGCAGATGAGGAACTCGTCGTCGAAGGTCTCCCCGGGGAACTCGAGGCCGAGAGCGGCCCGTACGTCGGCACCGCGCGCGCCGGGGCACGCGACGACGTACGGGGTGTGCAGCACAGCGCCGTTGGCGCAGGTCACGGTGACGCCGCGCCTCCCTTCACCGCTGCCGGTGCCGGTGCCACCGGCACCGCCGACGCCGAGGCCGTTGCCGCGCTTCTGGTCGAGTGCGACGACCTCGTGCGCCCACCGCACCTCGATGCGCGGGTCGGCGGCGATGCACGCGTCCAGGAGCTCTTCGGTGCGGCTCTGCGAGATGTTGACGAACGGCGGCAGCGGCGAGTGTCCGCGTTCGGCGAACGTCCAGGAGAACAGCTCCTGTTCGCGGTAGTACGTGCGGGCGGTGGTCCAGGTGACGCCCTCGTCCGCGATGGCCTCGGCGCCCACCGAGGCCCAGATGTCGAGGACATCGCGCTGCTGGCAGATGGCCTTGGACCCGGCGGCGTCGCGTGCGGTACGCCGGTCGAGCACGATCACCGGCAGGCCCCGCCGCGCGAGCAGCAGCGCCGCCGTCTGGCCCACGGGACCGGCGCCGATGACGATCAGGGGTTCCGGCATGGATGTACGTGCCTCCTCGTCGGCGGGACCGCCTGTCGGCCGGTTCCCGGCGTACGGCCGACAGTTCGCGGACCGGTTCGTGTCGCGCGGTTTCAGTCCTGGAGTGCCGCCCACACCTCGCGGTCGCGCTCGGCGGTCCAGATGCGGGGTCGCTCGACGCCGGACAGTTCGTCCCAGAGGCGGGACACGTCGAACGGGAGGCAGTGCTCGAAGATCGGCCAGCGGCCGTACTGCGGGGCGAGTTCGCGATGCACCGCGGTGAACGCGTCCTTGAGCGTGCCGCCCTCGCGGCGTACGCCGTCTACGAGTTCGATCATGACCTCGAGGAAGTGCCGGGTCTGGGCGACCGCCGCTTCGACGGCGGTACGCCCGCGGGCGACCGCGCCGCGTCCGCCGACCAGTGTCTCGGCCGGGAACTCGGCGACTCTGTCCAGGGTTTCGGTCGCCCAGTCACGATGGAAGGCGTCTCCCGTGTAGAGCGCCGCCTGTGATTCCACGAGGTCGCCGGCGAACAGGATGCGCTCCTCGGGCAGCCACGCGACGATGTCGCCTTCGGTGTGCCCGCGTCCGCAGTATTCGAGGACGAGGGGCCCTCGCCCGACGCCGCGGCCGATGGTGAAGTTGTCGGCGAAGGTGAGGTTGGGCCGGGTGAGTCCCGGGATCGACCCGGGTTCCTTGAACAGGCGCGGCATGCGGGCGTACTCGGACTCCCAGTCTTGCCTGCCTCGTTCGTCGATCAGGTCCCGGGTGTTCCGGTGCGCGAGGACGACCTCGGCGTCGAACGCGCTTGCGCCGAGCGTGCGGACCGCGTGGTAGTGGGAGAGGACCACGAAGCCCACCGGCTTGTCGGTGTGCTCGCGCAGCATCGCGAGCCAGTCGCGGGCGGCGACCGGGGTCGCGAGCGCGTCGAAGCACACGACGAAGTCGTCGGCCTCGATCGCGCCGACGTTGGGATCCCCTTCGGCGGTCAGCGCGTAGACGCCGTCGGCGAGCACCTCCAGCGTGCGCTGCTTCTCGCCGAGGTCGGCGGACGACGCGAACGGCTTGCTCATGGGCGGGCACTCCTCGGCGTGGGCATTCTGCGGTGATAGGCGGCTCTCGCCCTGTGCTCCTACCCAACGCCGTACTTGGCCATGGTTCGTGATGGCCGCGGTCCGCCGAACGGTCGGCGGCCGTTCGGCGGACCGCGCGGCCGCGGGTGCGGGAGGCCGCGGCGGTCGAGCGCGTGCGAGGGGTCCGGCGCGGCAGGGCAACTACGGCAGGGCAACCGCGGCGGGCCGACGGTGGTCCGCGGTTGGCGAGCCGGGATGATGGAGGGGTGACGCGTACCCAGACCTCCGCCCGCGACCGGGTGCTCCAGACCGCCGCGGCGCTGTTCGCGGAGCGCGGGTTCCACGGCACGTCCGTCCGCGACATCGCCGACGCGTGCGGGATGCGGCCGTCGTCGCTCTACAACCACGTGAACGACAAGAACGACATGTTGCTGCACATCGTCGGCCGCTACCTGGACGCCCTGGACCGGGTGCTTCCGGACGAGGCGGGCGGGCCGGGCGACGGGGGCACCCGGCTCGCGGCCATGATCCGGGCGAGTCTGGGCGTGGCCGGGATGTACCCCGACGAGTTCCTGACGCTGTCGAACAGTTGGACGTACATCCGGCGGACGCCGGAGCTCACCGCGGTCGTCGCCCGCCGCGACGCCGGGCGGGCGCTGTGGGCGGACGTGCTCGCGGCGGGCATCGCCGACGGGTCGCTGCGCGGCGGGCTCGACCCGGGCGAGGTGCTGCGCGTGGTCTTCAGCGCGCTGCACGGGTCGCTGGACCGGCGCTTCGACGCCCCGTACGCGTCCGCGGCGCCGTCGGCCGAGGCCGGGACCGATACCGCTTCGGCTGCCTCGCCCTCAGGGGCGGAGACACTCGTCACCCTGCTTCTGGACGGACTCCGCCCGCGCGGTTGAGCACGGTCGGCTCAGCCGCCGGAGACTTCACGGGCCCGGGCGCGGCCGCACGCGGTCGCCGCGGACGGCATCCGGGGACGTGCAGCCGCAGAACGCGAGCGTGCGGCGTACGTCTTCCTGCAGTTCCCCCAGGTACGAAGCCAGCCCGTCGGTGCCGCCCGCGGCCAACGCCCACAGCGCCGGGCGGCCGACGAAGGCGGCGCGCGCTCCCAGCGCGAGCGCCTTGACGACATCGGGCCCGGTACGGATGCCTCCGTCGACGTAGACCTCGGCCCGCGCGCCCACCGCGTCCGCGATCTCGGCCAGGACGTCGGCCGTGGCCACGCAGCCGTCGAGTTGCCGGCCGCCGTGGTTGGAGACCGCGATGGCGTCCGCGCCGGCGTCCACACACTCCACCGCGTCGCGGGCGTGCAGCACCCCCTTGACGACCAGGGGCAGTCCCGACCACTCCCTGACGAGGGCCAGGTCGGCGAAGGTCACCGCGGGGTCGAACGCCGACACCACGGCGCCGAGTTCCACCCCTCGGCCACGAGCCGAGGCGGGTGCGAGGTTGGGGAACGGCATGCCGTCCGGTGGCACGAAGGCGTTCCCGTCCATGCGGGATCTGCGCGGCAGTGCCACACCGTCGACGCACAGGACGATCGCGCGGCTTCCGGACTCCTTTGCGTAGACCGCGAGTTCGCGGGTGAGGCCGCGGTCTCGCAGCATGTACATCTGGGTCCAGCGCAGGGCACCGGGGGCCGCGTCTGCGATCTCCTGCCAGGAGCGGTTCGCCGCCTGGGACGCGACCAGCAGCAGGCCGGTCCGTTCGGCGGCGCGGGCGGAGGCGGCTTCGCCCTCCGGGTCGGCAAGCAGGTGCATCGCGGTGGGTGCGAGCGCGACCGGAGCGGCTACCGGCGCGCCGAGCAGCGTCGTGGCGGTCTCCACTACCGTCATGTCGCGCAACACGCGTGGTTGCAGGGCGAGTCGGCGCCACGCGGCGGTGTTCGCCCGCAGCGTCTCCTCCTGCCCACTGCCGCCGTCGATGTACGCGAGCGTGCCCGCGTCCAACATCGCCGCGGCCGCGTGCCGCCGCGCCGCCGAGAGGTCGGGAGCTTCAGGGCCGACGGCGTTCACCCGGCGCCACCCGCTGGCGTCACCACGCACGGCAGGGAGCGCTGCCCGAGCGCCCAGAAGACCGGGTTGGGCCGAGGCACGAAGTCCGGGGCGAGTTCCAGGGATTCGACCCGCTCGCAGAGCTCGTGGAGAATCGCGGTCGCCTCGGCGCGGGCCAGCGCGGCGCCCGGGCACACGTGTGCGCCGGTGCCGAAGGCCAGGTGGTCGCGGGGGTAGGGGCGGTCGAGCCGGAAGGTGTCGGCGTCGGCGTGCCGCGACGCGTCGCGGTTGGCGGAGGCGATGCCGAAGACGACGCGTTCGCCGCCGGCCACGGGGCATCCGCCGAGTGACCCGTCGGCCAGCGCCTGGCGGGCCAGGATCTGGACGGGCGAGTCGTGCCGCAGCGACTCCTCGACGACGACGTCCACAAGCGCGCGGTCGGCGCGGACCGCGGCGTACATGTCGGGCCGTTCGGCGAGCGTACGCAGGCAGTTGCCGATCAGGTTCCGGGTGGTCTCGTTGCCCGCGACGATCAGGAACATGGTCTGGGTGCGCACGGCGGCGTCGGACAGCCGTGCGCCGTCGGCGGTTTCGCCGTGGATCAGTCGGGTGATGACGTCGTCGGGCGGGTCCGCGGCGGCCCGGCGGCTGTCGATCTCGCGTTGCACGTACGCGGCGAACTCGGGGTGCGTCCGGGCGAGATCGCCGTCGGCGCCGCGGCCCTGGGCGGCGAGGAGTTCGTCGGACCACTGCCGGAAGCGGTCCCGGTCGTCCGGCGACACCCCGAGCACGTGGGCAATCACCACGGTGGGCAGCGGATCGGCGAGTGCCTCGACCAGGTCGACGGGGCGGCCGTCGGACGCCGCGGCGAGGGCGGCCGCCACCAGTTCGGCGGAGGTGTCGCGGATGAACGGGAGGACGTCGTCGAGGTGGCGGGCGGCTATCACCGAGTTGACGATGGCGCGCAGGCGGCCGTGTTCGGGCTCCGGCACCGCGGGCAGGATCACTTCGTCCGGGGGGAGGGCCGAGGTGTCGACCATCGAGCCGACGAACCGGTCGACTTCGCGGAGCCCTTGGCGTACGGCTTCCTCGGTGGCGAAGTAGCGGCCCATGGCGGTGGCGACGTGCCCCGCGCCCGCGCGTACGTCGGCCATCGCCTGGTACCTGGCGGCGAGGTCGCCCGCGAGCGGGTCGGCACCCGGCGGGGGCGAGGGGCGGTGGTCGGTGGCCATGGCCGGCTCCCGGGGCTTGACGACAAATCGGACTAACGATCGTTCGTACCGCCCGGGACGATAGCCGTCCGCCCCGCAACCTTCAAGGTTTGCCGGCCAACACGTCGAGATCCGCAAACCCGCCCGGGACGGGGCGGATTCGCGGATCTCGAAAAGACCTGTCAGGCCACCGCCGCCTGGCCGTCCGCTCGGTTGCGGGCCATCCAGTCGATGCCGAAGGCCACCGCCGGGGCCAGCGGCACGAGCAGCGACCGGGCGGAACCGATGTACCCCTCGCCCGTCGCCAGGTGCTCCAGCATCGCGGCGCCGATCCGGTCGAAGTCGCGCAGGTCCAGGACCACGTCCTCGTACGTGAACCACATCGCACGCCCCAGCCCGTCCGGAATCACACACCGGTACTGCCGGGTGGCCAGCTTGGGCTGGAGGTACTCCGCCAGATGGAACGCGCTGAAGGTCACGAATGCCGTGCCCAGCATCAGCACCTTCGCGTCCGGCAGCGAGTAGAGCCGGGCCAGCGGCGACTGCTCACCGAAGTGCGACGCCGGATTGTGGTGGCGCATGATGCCGTCCGCCAGCAGCCCGATCGCCGCGAACGACGCCTGCGGATGCGAGCTGCGGACCGCCCCCGGGGTCCGGCGGAGCACTTCCGGCAACGCTCCCATGGTCCGCGACGCGGCCGTCCACATCGGATCGAACGGCGGCATCGCGCGCTTGTACGCCTCCCGCTCCGACTCGCTGAGCCCGTCCGTCGCGCGCAGGAACGCCCACGACGTGTCGGAGTTCTCCTCGGTATAGGCCGGCATCACCAGCGTGCCGCACGGGCCGACCGCTTCCAGCAGGGCCGCGAGCACCCCCTGCGCGCCGCCCTCCACCGGGCCGACGCCCCGCAGTGTGCTGTGCACCATCAGGACGTCGCCCGCGACGACCCCGATGTCCCGGAGCATCCCGACCAGTTCCCCGACCAGCCACGGCCGAGCCTCCGGGGGCTTGGGCGTCTCCACGTCGATCCGGGAGCCGAAGGCCGCCTCCACCAGCCGCGAGTCTCCGCCGCCGATTCCCGAACTCACGCCATTCCCTCCACGTTACGTGCCCCCACCAGATCCGCGGCCACACGGCCGCGTACGTGCTCGATGAACCGGATCAGATCCGGGCAGTACACGGACGGGCCGCCGAACCCCGTCCCCGCGCGGTGGCGGTGGGTGAAGTACCCGCCGCCGCAGACGTCGCGCACCTGACAGGCCCGGCACGTCGCGCCGAGGCCGGCGAGCCCCAACTGCCGTGCCGCCATCGACGGATGGCGCAGCGCGTCGTCGAACGAGTGGGAGCCCACCGACAAGCCGGTGACGGCCGCACCGTCGTACACGGCCTTGAGCGTGTCCACCTGCTCGATCATGCCGTCGGTGTCGACGACCACCACGGTGGCCGGGCCCGGGCCGAGCTGCTCGGAGCTGCTGGGGCCGCCCAGCAGCAGCGCGAGGGTGTCCTCGAAGAGGCGCACACTAGTTTCCGCCTGCTCCACGTCGTACCAGCGGTCGAACGCGGCGGCCAGCCAGTCCCCGTACGGCGCGGTCGACGGGTCGGCGTCTCGCCCCGGCGGCGGCGTGTCCCAACTTCCGTGCGGAAGAAGGAAGTCCATGGCGGGCGGGGCGTGCGAGAGCAGCGCCTCGTAGACCTCCACCGGATCGTTGGCCAGGTCGATCGTGCACAACAGGCCGCCGAACAAACCCGGCCGGGAGGGGTCCCGGAGCCGGTCGATGGCCTCCGCCACCGCGGCATGGCTGCCCCGGCCGTCGGCGTAGCGCCGATGCCGGTCGTTCGCGGCCTCGCCGCCGTCCAGACTCACACCGACGGAAATGCCGAGCGCGTGCAGCGCGTCCAGGCTCGCGTCGTCCAGCATCAGGCCGTTCGTCTGGATCGCCAGCGCTACACGTGTGTACTCCGGGACTTCCCGGCGCACCGCGTCGGCCAGCCGGCCGATCAGCCCCATGCCCGCCAGCATCGGCTCGCCGCCGTGCACGATCACCGTCACGCTGTCCACATGGTGCTCACGCGCGTGTTCGCCGATCCGGTACGCGGTGCGCTCGGCGACCTCGGGCGACATCGCCTTGCTGGCCCCACGCCAGGACTGGTCGGCCATCTCGTACAGATAGCAGTAGTCACAGGACAGGTTGCAGCGGCTGTGCACCTTCACAACGAAGTGCCGCAGGGGAACCAGCCGCCACAATGCGCCGAAGGTCCGGTGCGACGGGAGGTTCGCCGGCCATTCGGCGCTCCCTCGTGCGCGCGCCGGAGTGGGCAACAGCTCCACCCCGTACTCCTTTCACCTCACATGCCGAGCCCGGCCGCGCGTCGGCGGCCGGGCCAGTGAACCGGGACAGGGCTACAGGACGGCGGACTTTGCGTGTCGCTGCCGCGTCTAGCAGACCCGCAGACGGCAGTCGTCAGCTCTTGCCGACGTAGCTGTTGAAGCCCCCGGACACGAAGCTGTTGAAGCCCTTGGGCACGTAGCTGTTGAAGCCGCCGGACACGTAGCTGTTGAAGCCCTTGGGGACGAAGCTGTTGAAGCCACCTGAGACGAAGCTGTTGAAGCCGCCCGCGGCGCCCGCTCCTTCGCCTGCCCGGCTCAGTGCCCGGCCGAGCGGCGAGTCGGCTGAGCAGGCGGCGGGACGAGCCCGGCCGACCGTCTCCATCTGGCCCAATACCGGTGTGGTGTAAGGCATGTGCGACTCCCTGTTCGGCTGTCCGTCGAGCTGTGGCGTTCGTACGGTAGTTGCAGGCTTCGCAGGTTCGACCACGGATCGGCCCCGTCGCGTTCAACGGACACTCCGCCGCGCCCCGGGGACAGCCAACCGGCGCTCGGGGTGCACCGAGAAACCTTTGCCCGCCGGTAAGTTCACCCGGCTCGGGATCGGTCGGCGGCGGCGTCCGCGGGCTCGCCGGGGGGGGTTCGTACGCGAATCATCCCGATCTCGCCTCACACGCAAAGGCACCGTGTGCGGACGGGAGCTTTCGGCAGTGGCTGCGCGACCCGTGGCGGTCGCTCGAACTGCTGACGTCGGTCTGGAAGGCGCTGTTCGTGGTGGCCATCGCGGAGATCGGCGGCCGACTCGAGTTGCTGCCTTTCACCGGGTTGGCGGTCGCGGTGATGACCGGCGTCAAGCGCAAACCGATCGGAAGAGCGGGCTTCCGCGGCCCGGAACACCACATCGCGCCGGGCGGTCAGCCCCTCGAACGCTCCAGCGACGACATCGTCGCCGGTGTGTTCTCGATGTCGCTCTCCGCCCCTCACCAATTCGGCGACCGTCGAGCCGAGTTCGAGGCGGACCTGCGCAACCTCCTCCGCTGTTCCTCCCCCGGCGAACTCTTCTCCGAGCGCCAACCCGCCACCGAGGTCCACATCTGGCGGAAGGCCTCGTGAGCTGCCGATCAAACGAGGTGGCGCCGGACGCGCTACGCGCAGGACTGAACACGCCACCCCGGACGGCGACTTCACTCCATGATCCGGCGTGACGCGAGCCAGGCACCGGATCGGCGGACGCGAGCGCTCGGCGCAGCGGCCGGAGTTCACGTACCCGGACGAGCGCGCAGCGGCAGGGTGCGCTTCTGCCTGGCCGTGGCGGGTTCGGTGGGGGCTTGGTGACCGGCGATGGCGGGGCGGTATCGGCGTTGTGCCGCCTCGCGGGGCTCAACTCCCGTTAGGAGAAGTCTCGTTCGGTTTCGCGTCGGCGTCGCGCAGCGGGAAGGCCATGACGGTTCCGCCGATGGGGATGGCGCCTTCGCTGTGCGGTGCCTTCCCCGCCTCGTGGAGGCGGAGCACGATGGCCGCCAGTTCTTCGCGGAGCATTTCCCAGTCCTCGGGACTCAGCCACACCTCGACGTCGGAGGTGACGCCCGGGCCGGTGGGGGCACGGCGGGCGGCCCGCGCCCGGAGGTTCTGGGCGAGGGTCTCGGCCAGGAGCGCCGTGCCGCCCTCGGCTGCGGTGTCCGTTCCGCTGTCGGAGAGCGGCGTGCCGCGTACCGCCTGATAGCGGCGCTCGATGCCGCCGCGACGGCTGCGGGTCTCGGTGAGTTCGACGAGGCCCGCCGCGTCCAGGGTGCGCAGGTGGTGGCTGGCGAGGGCCTGGGACACGTCCAGTTCGCGGGCAAGTTCGGCGGCGGAGAGGGGTGTCGCCCACATCAGGGACATCATGCGCAGCCGGGTGGGGTGGGCGAGTGCGCGCAGAACCGGGTCCGTGGTGGTCACCCACGTCAGTAAATACCACGCGCGCGGCGGGAGACCGGGGGCCGTCCCGATGACCTCCAAGCATTGACTTGGCGGTCATCGGCGGGCAGGCTCGACGCAGTCGGCGAGCGTGATCGGAGGTGCCGTGTCCTGGGCCGTCAGCCGGGTGCTGCGCGACCGCGACGCCGGGCTCTATCTCACCGGCGTCGTCGTGTCCGGCTTCGGCACGTCGGCGATGGCCCTGGTGAGCGGCGTGTGGGTCAAGTCGCTGACCGATTCGAACAGCCTGGCCGCGCTCACCGGCGTGTGCCTGTGGGCCGCCACGCTGTTCGGCCCGCTCATCGGGGTCGCCGCGGACCGGGTCGGCCGCCGCACGTTGCTGGTCCGCACCAACCTCGCCATGGCGGTCGTACTGCTCACCCTCCTGACTGTGCGGTCCGCCGACCAGGTGTGGCTGGTCTTCGCGGTCATGACCCTGTACGGCGTGAGCGGCGTGCTGCTCGACGCGGCGGAGGCGGGCCTCGTCGGCACGACCGTTCGGGCCGAGCTGCTCGGCGAGTTCAACGGTCTGCGGATGTCGGCGAACGAGGGCATGAAGCTGCTGGCGCCCCTGATCGGCGCGGGCCTCTTCGTACGGTTCGGCGGGCACGGTGTCGTACTCCTCGACGCCGCGACGTTCGTGGCCGCCGCGGGCGTGTTCGCGCTCGTCCGGCCCGGCGAGGAGGCGAAGCGGCCGGAGGCGCGCAGGAGGTGGCTGCACGAGACCCGGGAGGGCGTACGCGGCCTGCGGCAGCGCCCCGCACCGCGCCGCCTTGTCCTCGCGGGCGCCCTCACTATGGCCGCCGCCGGACTGAACGGCGCCGCCATCTACGCCGTCGCGGACGAAGGACTGCACCAGGGGCCCGCCTTCGTCGGCGTGCTGTACGCCGTCCAGGGCGTCGGCTCGGTCGTCGCCGGTCTCGTCGCCGGGGCGGCGATGCGCAGGCTCCCGGAAGGGGTGTTCGCGGCGGCCGGAATCGTCGTGTTCGCGGTCGGCGTCGCGCTGCGCCTCGTCGCGTCGGTCGAAGTGGCCCTGGCGGGCAGCGCGCTGATCGGTCTCGGGCTGC
Organism: Streptodolium elevatio; assembly: GCF_053592165.1. NCBI lineage: Bacteria > Bacillati > Actinomycetota > Actinomycetes > Kitasatosporales > Streptomycetaceae > Streptodolium > Streptodolium elevatio. Next base: position 77,407 of record NZ_JBSFVE010000024.1, on the reverse strand, counting down.
CGTGCGTGCTGATCGCCGCGATGACGGCGGTCCAGCGCGAGACCCCGGACGCACTGATCGGACGCGTCGCCGCGACCGCAAGCACGCTGATGTTCGCCCCGAATGCACTCGCCGCGGCGGCCGGCGCCGGACTGATCGCCACCGCCGACCACCGGTTCGTCCTCGCAGGTGCGGCAGTTCTGGGCCTGGCCGCAGCCGCGTACGCAGCCCGCGCACCTGCCGAAGTCTTCCCCGAACCCGTCCAGTCCCCCGAACCTGTCGCGCGGTGAAGCCCCGGGCTCGGGTGAGCGCGCCGTGAGGAGCGTCGTGCCCGGAACAGGACGTGCCCCGTGTCGCCTTCGGGGACAAACTCCTCGCGGAGGACCGTCAGACCGGCCCGCGTGATCCACGAGCGGTTCGTGTCCGCATCCACCTGGCTCCGCCACGTCGCGGTTCCGCCCCCCAACACCACCGCGCCTACCCGATCTCCATACCGCGGCCGCACCGCGGAGAGATGATCTCGGCCGCGTTCGGCAATTGGTCACGTTTCGAAACGACGCGGCGTCCCTTGTGGATGGCGCGTCTATTGTGCGGATCCACCGCCGGCGGCGTGGGCGAGGCGGTCGCGGAGGCGGGTGAGGCGGTCGATCTCCGCGTCGAGTGCGGCGAGGCGGCGGGCGACGGCTGCGGACGCCGGTGAGGCGGTCGAGCCGTCGGGGGCCGTCGGGGCGGGGGAACAGCGCGGTTTTGCCGTCTCGGTGAACAGGTCCAGTCGCGAGGCGAAGCCGCGGACGTCCTCGATGGTGAGGCCGAGCCCCAGCAGTTCGCGGACCGCCCGTATGCGTATGACGTCGGTGAGGTCGTACACGCGCTGTCCCGAGGTGCTGCGGGCCGGCGGCGGGAGCAGGCCGCGCTCCTCGTAGAAGCGCAGCGCCCGGGGCGTCGTCCCGGCTGCCGCGGCGGCGTCCCCGATCCGCATCGTCTGCTCCCTCGCGTCCGACTCCGTCAGAGCGCCACCACGACCGTGCCGAAGTGGCGGCCCTCGATCAACTCCTGCAACGCCGAGGGGGCGCGATCGATGCCCGGGACGGTGGCGTACGGGAACCGGATCCGGTCCTCGCGCAACCACTGCCCGAACTGCCGCTCCCATTCGGCGGGTACGTCGGGATGGTCCGCACCGCGATAGCCGCGGACCGTGACGCCCTGCACGACCAGCCGGTAACTGTCCACCTCGGCCGGGGCGCTGCCGCCCGCCCGGTCCCCGGACAACTGCCCCGCCAGTGCGCCGACCAAAGCGATCCGGGCACCGGAACGGACGTTGGCCACCGCAGCGGTCAACTGCTCGCCGCCGACGGTGTCCACAACGACGTCGAGGCCGTCCGGCGCGGCCTCGGCGAGCAATCGGGCGAACGGCCCGGACCCACGTACGACGACCGCGTCGAAGCCGAACTCCTCGCGTAGTCGCGCGGCCTTCGCCGCCGACCCTGTACTGCCCACCACGCGTCCGGCCCCGAGCAGCCGGGCAATCTGGCCGGCGAGAACGCCGGTTGCCCCGGCCGCGCCGCTGACGAACACCGTGTCGCCCTCCCGGACGGGCGCCAGCCGAGTGAGGGCGCCGTACGCCGCCGACCCCGTGGACAGGTGCGCGACCGGATCCGGCAGCGATTCCCCGGCCGGGGCGCAGCGTTCGGCAGGCAGCAGCGCGAACTCACGCCAGCCGTCCAGGTGTACGACCAGCTCGCCCGGCCGCAACGCCACCCCCGCACCGACGGAGACGACCTCGCCCACCGCCGGTCCGAACAGCGTGTCGCCTGCCCGAAGCGGAGGCAGCGGAACGCCGTCGGTCTCGTCACCCATGAGCGTCCGCAGCCCGGGAAAGACCAGGAAGTGACGGTTCTTGACGAGGACTTCCCCCGCAGCCGGGCCGCGGAGCGGGACGTCGGCGACAGCCAGGTCCTCGACCGCGGGCAGGCCTTGCGGCTGCCTGACGAGTCGGACTTCACGGGACGAGCGGGGCTGGGACGAGGCCATCGGCGGACTCCTCGGAACGTGTGCCATGCCGCGCCACACCGTGGTCCGGCAGCGGCGCCGCGAAGACGCTAAACCCTGACGCGCACGTCAAAGGCAACCCCACCGCTGAAGCGAGACCTGCGTACGACGCTCCGATCATGAGCGGCGAGACCGCCTCCATTCCGGGCACCCATGCGGGATCGCCGGTCAGAATGGCATGCGAGCCCCAGGGGCGGCCGCCGTACCACGGCACCTGGCGACCTGGCTGAGCCCGCGAGACGCCGTCGGCTACTTCCGAGCGGCACTGGCCGCGCCGCCCTCGCTCCGCTTCGTCATCGCGTACGCCGTCTCCGCCAACAGCCGCCGCTTCTGGGAACTCCCGACCCGTCGGAACTGGCGTACGCCCCGTCGACAACGCCGAGCGACACGCCGCGGACATCCCCGGGGCGGATCTACCGGTGGACCCGTCGGTACCCCAGGGCGGTGCCTACGCCCTGCCCGAATTCACACTCAAGCACCTGCCGCCCTGACGGCCGCAGCCATCGTGGCACCGCCTCCGTGTCGTCAAGCCGTCGATCTGAAGTCGGCCAAGGTGTGCTGTGTCGCCTCGTGTGCCTCCGTCAGGGCTCGCTGTCTGACGTCGCCGAACAACTGAATCGTGGTGCCGGCAAGGATGTCGTCCCTGCCGATTGTCCGCCCGTCCCCACTGCGCACGGAGTAGGCCAGAGCGAAGTCCTTGGGGAAGGGGGGTGCGGCCGGTTTACCCGGTACCCCCAGGGTGACCGTACCGAAGCGTTTGACCCCGCCCTCCCGGACGACCATGGCCGCGGCCCGGGCGAGGTCCGTCAGGAACACACTCGCCATTCCGTCCAGTTCGCGGACCATCGCGGGGACGGCCGTCGCCTCTCGGCTCCGCAGCAGCTTCTTCACCCCGGCCTCGAACCTGTGCGCGCCGACCACAGCACTCGGTTTGCGCGACCTGCTGCGCTTGGGGGAAGGCACGATGACGCCCTCGGAGTCGTACACAACGCCGTTGAGGCCTCGAAACGTCGGGCTGTGGTCATACCAGATGCCACCCACCTCGAGTTCGACGTTCCGGCTGATCGCCGCGACAAAGTCCCCGGGAACCAGCTTCTTCCGAGCTTCCTCCGCCGCTGCGCTCTTCGCGGCGTCGATGATCTCCCTCAGAACAGTCCGCGCCACCGATGCGGCGGCCCAGGCGGCCGACCGGGAGACGTGCATCGACGTCACGTCCCTGAACACCGCCTTGACGAGCGAAAGTTTGAACGGCGGGACGTCCATGACGGAGGCGGTCTCGGGACCTCGGTGCTCGGGGCGTACGGGCTGTGCGGGCAGTACGGGCTGTGCGGTCATCGGAAGAAGCGCTCCCGGTCGTCGGAATTGTCAGAAGACCACACTTCACCACGCAGATCCGACACCAGGACCACCGGTTTGGCGCGGCACCTGGCCGGAGGCACCGGGGACGATCAGCCGGATTGTGCTGTTCCCTGAACGCTCGACGGCGCCCCCGCCCACAGACTCTCGGTCTGGATCGGGGGCCAGCCGTCCTCGTCCTGCTCCATGCCGAACAGCACTTTGACGTGGCCCTCGGCCGCCAATGGGACATGCTGGGACTCGATCACCCCCACAGCATCCCAGCCCATACGGACCAGATGCCCCTGGAGTGATGAAACGCTCCGCAAGGCCCCTTCGCCGTGTTCACCTGGAGGGAATGTTGCGCGGCCTGGGTCCGCGGCGGCGGCTCCTCCTGCGCGCGGTGTGCGCCTCTTGGACGCGTTCATCAGGGCGACTGGGGCGTACCACGGCGCCTTCCACCAGTGCGCTCGAGTGATGCAAACGGCCAACTCCCTTTTCCTCTCAGGACTTTCTCAGTCTCTGTGCAGGTCGTTCTCAGGTCCGTTCGCCAACGTCTGGTCCACTCCATTGGACGACGACGCGGGGATCGACATGGCGCACTCAGAACACCCTCACAACCTCAACCGGCGCGCGTTCGTACGTCGGGCCGGACTGGTCGGCGCCGCCGCGATACTGCCTGTCGCCGGGGCCACGCAGGCGTATGCGGCAGATTCGGCGGCCGACCCCGAAGGCCTTTTCAAGGCAGGTCGGTTCGCGGACGCGGACCGCGGATACGCGCGCGTGTTGCGCGCGGACCCCGCCAACGCCCGGGCTTTGGCGCAGCGCGGCTACATCGCCCTCCTGGCCAACCGGTTCGGCGACGCCGAGCGGTTCCTGACCGGAGCGCTCGCCGTGGCCCCCGGCGACGTCCCGTCCGCGCAGCGGCTGGCGGAGTGCTACGTGCGCCAGGACGCCCCTGCCCGCGCGATCCCGCTGTTGCGGAGCACCGGGAGGCAGCGGGACCTCGCGTACGCCGAGCTGTACTCACACGTCATCGGCACCCCCTGGCGGATCGGCGGCGCGGCGGCCGCGCGCGTACCCTTCCTGGGCATCGACCCCGTCCCGTCCGTCGAAGCCTCACTGAACGGGGGCCCGCCCAAGGGCTTCCTCCTCGACACCTACGCCACGCTCGACCTGTCGGCGGAGGCGGCCGAAGAGGCGGGCGTACGCGCAGTGGCGACGATCAGCGGCATAGTCGACGGCCAAACCGTCACGCTCTACCTGGGGATCCTCGACTCGTTCCGGATCGGCGGCATCGAGATCCGCAACATCCCCGTGCAGTGGAACGAGGTACGGCGCCCTCCCCTGCCCGACGGATCGGCCCCGGCGGGCGCCTTCGGGACGACGCTCTTCTACCACTTCCTGACCACGATGGACTACGCCGGCCGAGCGCTGGGCCTGCGCCGCAAGACACCGGCCCAGCAGCGCGAGTTCACCGGGCAGGCCGCCCGGGCACAGCTCTGCGACCGGCTTCCGCTCTGGCTCGCAGGCGACCACTTCCCCTGCACCGTGGGCAGCCTGCTGGACCACGGCCCGCGCATGGTCACAGTCGACACCGGCGGCATCGCGAGCGCCTTCGACACGACGGTGGAGATCGCCGAACGAGCCGGCATCGACGTGGACTACGCCCATCCCGTCGACCGCCCCGGGCCGCGGGTCTACCCCGCCACAGCCGACCGGATCAGCCTCGGCCGCGCCATCGGACGCAACGTCAGAGGCCACGCCGCCGAAGCGCCCTTCCCCGGCTTCCCCGGACCGGGTCAGTCCGGGATGTTCGGCTTCGACCTGATCGCCAACTTCACACACGAGTTCTTCAAGCCGTACGCCATCACCTTCGACTACGACAACATGCACCTGTTCATCACCGGCGCCACCCACCCCAGTTCGTAACGCGTGGCATATGGCGGCAGCGACAAGCCAAGCCGGCGCTGCCGCCGTGCCGCTGCCCGCAGAAGCCACGGTTCTGCGGCCGCGCCGCATCGCCGGTCAAAGAGCGGCCGTCAGCGCAACGAACCCGTCATCGGGCCCGCCGGGTCGGTGACGAAGCACGTCACGTTCCGGTCCCCGTCGAATCGCCACGCCGCGTCGGTCGGGTGGTAAAAGCGCATCGACAGCTTCGCCGTCTCCGGGGACACCTGGCCGAGGTACTCGGCGACGCGCTCCGGGCACCGCTCCCTGGCAAGCGCGCCCAGGCTCGCGCTGCCGGGGTAGTCGTCCTTGTCCGGCTGGGTGAGCACCGCGACGACCTCGGCGTCGTGCGGCTGGTCACACGACACCTTCCCTCGCGGGAGGTCGGGGCCGCCCTCCGGGCCGGCGAGGAAGTCGAAACAGTCGCCCGCGTCGAAGCGCGGTACCGCCGCCGACGGCAGGCCGTTGGTCTGGTCATCGGACGACGATCCGGACACGGCGAGCACCGCGATGACAACGCCCGCTAGCGCGGCCAGCGCGACGCCGACCACCACGGACGTGCGCCGCCACCACGGGCGAACAAAGACGGGGGCGGGCTCTGCCATGACCTGGGACTCCTGACGTACGGGAGCCGAAACCTATCCGTTGCCGATCTTCAGGCATCAACCACCCCACCTCAAGTTGCGGGCCCGCTCTTCGGCCCAGGTCTGGTCCAGGCTCTCCGGCAATTCGTGGCGGAGAGATCAGCAACCGAAACCCGACGCGGATGCACCACACTGACGCAAATCCTGGACCCGCAGCACATCTCCCAGCCGTCGCTCACACGTCCCGGACCGGACAGACCGGTGCTCTCGTCGATCCCGTGACGGGTCATGGGCGCGACGTAGTACGCGTACGCGGCGAACAGGACGACTTCGGTGCACAGGGCGACCACGGTCGCCGTCCGGATTGCCGCGGCCTGCCGGCAGCGCATCGTGTCCCTCTGCGTGAGTGTGTGTACAAAGCCGTCGCCGACGCCGGAACGCTTGACCCGGTGCAGCCGGTTGCGCCTGAGACGTACTTCAGATTCTGGGTCGCGCCGTCCACGCTCGTGTTCGAGGATGTGTGGGACCTTCAGGGTGACCTCGACGTCAAGGGCATTCGACCAGATTGGTCGTTCGGCGGCGGAGGGCGGCTGCGGTGCGCCGCGGTGGCACGTTGAAGGCCACTGCTTCGACCTCTTGTTCCGGGCTTCGGGGTTCCGCCAGTACGTGCGGCAGCAACCCCGGTATTCGCAGCGGCTTGTGCGTACTGGGGACGAGCGTGGGGGCTGTCGTTCGCGGAGACCGCCTTCGGGTGAACTCGCCGGTGGCACGTGTGGGCTGAAGGGCTCGGTCAGGCGCGGCGGTAGGTTACGCGGCCCATCCAGCGGCGGACTGCTTCGGTGAGGATGAACATGCCGGTGGTCGACACGGTCGCCGCGAGGAGTGCGCGGACGACGACCGGGAGGTCGGGGTAGTGGTTGCCCGCGTACATCGTGATCGCGGCGGTCGTCACCGCCACGGCGAGCAACTGGGCGGGGAGGTCGGTGAGTTTGGGGCGTCCCGGCCAGTGGCGGGACTGGAGGGTGGCCTCGACGTCGACCAGGAGCACGACGGGCGGGAACACCCAGGCGAGCCGTGTGTCGGAGAAGCGTCCGGTGAAGTAGAAGGTGTCGCAGGCCGCGTAGGCGACCAGGGCCAGGTACGCGAGGGCGAGGATGGTGAACAGCCCTCGGGCCGGGCCGGGTTCGGGGCGGCGGGTGGGGACCGCGCGTAAGCCGTGTGCGGCGGTGGCCCGGTGGCGTGGGGCCGAACCGCTTTGCGTGGACGGTGTCGTGGTGCTGCCAGGGCGCCCCGATGCGGGGCGCGGTGGTTCAGAGCCGGCTGCTCCCGAGCGGCGAGTTCCGGCGGGGGGTGTCGTGCCGCGCGGGGGCGTTGCGGAGCGGGATGTCGCGGGTCGGGGCGTACCGGGTACGGGTCTGCCGGACGCAGGTGTCCCGGTGGCGGGTGTACCGGAGGCGGGGGTGGCGGACCGGGTGGGGGCGGACGGCGCCGGGCCAGTACGTGCGCCCGACGGCGCGGGGGCGGAGACGGCGGAATCCGGCGCCTCGCCCGGCAGGCCGAGGCGTATGCCGCGCGGAGCGGTCTGATCCCGTCGGGGCTCGCGTGGCGCGGCCGGAAGCGGATAGCCCTCCAACGGAGTTCCGGAAGACGGCGGGCCGGTACGTATCGGGGTCACAGGGCCCCACGGCGGGGTCGGTGGCGGGGTCCGTCGGGGCTCCGATACGCGCGGGAAGCCGGTGGCCGGCGTATCGGCGCGCGGGAAGCCGGTGCTCGGCGTCTCCGCCCGGGGGAAGCCGGTGGCCGGGGTGTCCGCGCGGGGAAAGCCGGTCCGCGGGGTGTCGGCTCGGCGGAATCCGGCTCCTGGGGTGTCCGCGCGCGGGAAGCCGGTGGGCGGCGTGTCGGTGGTGGCCCGCCCCGGCCGGTCCCGCCGCGACGCGCGAGGCGGCCGGCGCTCCTCGGCGGTGCCGGGATCCGCACCCGTGGCAGGCCCCGAGTGAGTCCCCGGGACGGCCACCGGGCCAGTACGCGGATCGATGCGAAATCCGGTAGACGGGCCGGTGCGCGGATCCATACCCGTACCCGCGCGCGGATCCGTACCCGAGCCGGTGCGCGGATCCGGACCCACACCCGTACCTGCGCGCGGATCCGTCCGCAGGTCCGCGCCCGGCCGGATCGGGCCTCGGGGTCGCGGCACGAACACGCCTTGGAACGGTGACGGTTGCTCGGGCGGCGCGGCCATGTCGCCCTGCCCGTGCAGGCGCACGAGCGCCGCATCGAGGACGCCGGCGGCCCACGCCGCGGTCTGCATCGGGATCCGGCCGTAGTCGGAGAGTTCGACGATCGCGTCCCGACACAGCACGAGCCAGTCGCGGCCGCGGGCCGACGTCGTCTCGGCGGGCACCCATTCAGCGATCGGCACCAGGAGTTCGGCGGCCGCGGCCACGGCGCGGGCCGCCGACGCCACCAACTCCGGTTGGGTGGCGGCGCCGTGCACCAGAAGGGCCAGGGCCCGGTAGCGCTGCGGGTCGGTCAGGTGCGGGCTGCTCAGCAGGGCGGCGAGGAACGTACCGTCGCCCGCCGCCTCGACCTCGGCTACCAGTGCCGACGCGAGGGCGTCGGGGCCGATCGCGCCCCAACGCGCGCCGTCTCCGGAGGGATAGGCGGCGGACAGTATGTCCTCGTACGCGGCAAGCACCGGCACTTGCGGCTCCGCGATGTCGCCCCGGCCCCGGTGGTGCACCTCGAACCCGGCCCGAACCGCCCCCAGCGCGTCGTCGAACGTCGTTGCGCCCACGAGTTGTTGTACCGCCAGCAGGGTCCGCAGGAGACCCGCGTCGACGAGGCCGGACGGCATGCGGGTGCGGGCGATGCGTCGTACATGTTCCTCCTCGCGGTGCAGGAGGACGTCCAACGGCCTTTGGTGGTAGGCGAGCTCGCGGTCGACCCTGGTGAGTACGTCGGCCAGTGCCGCCATATGCAGGGTCCCGACCGACAGTCCGCGGGCGTCCCCCTCGGGGACGGTGTAGCGGCGCGGGCGCTCCGGGTCGGGCGTCGCCGCGCGGTCGGGGAGGTCGTCGTCGATACCGGCGTGCCGCAGCAGGCGTATTCGGTCCGCGAAGGCGCGGGCCGCGCGTTCGTACAGGGCCTCGGCGCCGACGTCGACGAAGGCGTCGGTGGTGGCGACCCGGAAGGTCTCCCCGCGGCCCATGACCGTGCTGCCGGTCCAGACGGCGCGCAGGCGCGGCCACCAGTCCTCGCGGCCGCGCACGATCAGCAGCACGCGGACCGGCTGGCCCGAGCGGCGCTCGCCGAGTACGTCGAACAGGGCATGCACATGGTCGAGCCGCGCCTCGGCGCCGTCCACGACCAGCAGGAGCGGCTGGCGTACGGTCGTGAACAGGGCGAATCCGGGCTCCTGTTGGCGGGGTACGCGGGCGACGAACCCGCCGGTCCACGCGGCCCGCCCGCGCACGTCGCGCGTGAGGTGGCCGAGCAGTTCGTGGGCCAGCCGGGTTTTCCCGGCGCCGTCCGGCCCGGTCATCGCGGCGACGTCGGTACGCCGCCCGTTGAAGCACCAGGCGCGCAGCGCCCGCACCGTCGCGGCGTCACCGGACATCGGCACCACCTGCGCGGCCGGGTCCAGCAGATAGGACGCGGACAGATGCGGGTCGGGGTGGTCGGTCAGCATCGGCCCGAGGTCGGCGGGCCGCAGCCGGGGCCGCATGCCGGTCGCGGCGGCCACCGCGTCGGCGAACCCGGGGGCGCCGAGCAATCGGAACGCCGGGAGTACCAGCAGGGTTTCGCCGCGCCAGTAGTCGGCGGCGTTGGTGGCCACCCCGACCACCGCGTCGTCGCAGTAGACGGCCGCGCCGGACATGCCCTGCCACAGGTCGAAGGAGACGTCGTCGGGCTCGGCGAGTTCGAAGGCGTACATCCCGGAACGCGCCCGGCCGCGCGGCGCGATGGCGCCGTGCAGGGTCTGCGCCTGGGTGGCGGACCGGGGGCCGCCGGGGACCTTGCGGTAGAGCGACTGGGGGAAGCCGATCGTCGTGCAGACCGGGCGGGCTCCCGGGTGGTCGCCGGTGAGCGCGCCCCAGCGCACGATGCCGAGGTCGGCGCCGAGCAGGGTGCGGTCGGCCTGAAGCAGTGCGACGTCCAGCGAGGTGTCGATCCACAGGACCGATGCCTCGTGCTCCGCGCCGCCCTCGAGGGCGCGGACGACGACGGGGCCGCTGTCGCGGTTCGGGCACGCCACGTGCCCGGCGGCCAGCACGAGTCCCGGTCCGATCAGGCATCCGGATCCGCGTACTCCGGCGCGCGGGTTGACGACCTCGACGGTGCGCTGCGGCGGCGTGTCCCCCATCCCCGCGCGGTTGAGCACACAACCCCCCGATCGTCGCCCGAAAAGCGGAGACCAGTCTGCCGGAAACTCTCTACAAACAGTCTTGTTTCCAGAGACAACCTTCCCCGTCGGCTTGATCATGACGCCCGCCGTGATCAAGCCGACGGAACATGCGGGCGGAGCCGGTACGTTGGGCCGTCGTCCGGGGAGCAGAGAAGGGGTGTGCATGCGCAAGCGCTCGGTCGCCGCTCTGGCCACCGGCCTGCCGCAGTGCGTTCAGGCGGCGGGCACGCTGTTGCGCTGCCTGCCCGCCGACGTGCGGGCAGGTGTCCTGGAGCGGCTCGAACCGGGGCACCGGATGTCGGTGCTGGCGTACGGCGGGCTTCCCGCACACGAGGTCGTGGCCCTCGCGCTGCGCACGGGCGGCAACAGGCGGCACGCGGACCTGCTGCGCCAAGTGCTGGCGTCCGACCACCGCTTGCGCGAGGACAACCTGCAACAGTTGGCCGCCCAGGACGACTTCCTCACGCACGCCGTCCTGCTCGCCCATCCCCACCTGCCCGCGTCGCTCGTGGCCCCGCTCATCCGGCGGACCGCCCACGATCCGGTCGGGCTCACGCACACGATCGACACCCACTCTCCCGGCCGGCTCCGCGTTCTGCTCGGCGCGGACGACCCGGCCGTCGCACTCCAGGCGCTGGTCTCGGTACGCCTTCCCGCGCCGCTGCACGACAGCGCCTTTCTCGGGGCGGCGCTGCGGCTGTGGGAAGGGCTCGGCGCCGCGGGCCTGCGCGACGCGCTGGACCGGTACCTGGGGATCCCTCGGTCGGCGCGCCTGCACCCGAAGGGGATCCGGCAGCTGCGGCCGTTCCTCGACGCACCGCACGGCCGTGCGCAGCTCGCGCGCCTGCACGAGGTGGCCGTACGCGACGGCGAGTCGGCCCGGCGGCTCCGGCTGTCGAGCAACCGGTACCCGGCGCACGACGTACTCGCCGGAACGGTGCCGATCGACTGGGGCGCGCTGATGCGGGCCGACCTCGCGGAACCCTTCCGGGGCAAGGCCCGCTCGGCGTTGCTCGCGCACCCGGACTGCCCACGGGAGTTCGTGCCGCGCCTGCTCCGGGGCGTGTCACCCGACCGGGTCCTCGCCGAGGCGCTGGACGCGGGCACGACGACCGCCGATGAGGTCGTCCATACCGCAGCCCCGGCGTGGTGGCTGCTGGACTTCATCGACGAGACGACGGAAGCAGTTGCGCCCGAGCAGGGCAGACCATCGGCGGCGGGCACCGATCCCCAGTTGTTCTCCTCGCTACCGTTCGTGTACGCGCTGCTGGACCTCGACCCCGCCGGGACCGTCGGCGGGGACCCCGACGCGTGGCTGCGCCTCCTCCGCGCCGGCCCGCGGTTCGGCGGGACGGTCCCGGAACTGCTCGCGTACGCCGCCCGCCCCGGCCCGGTGCCGCCGCCGCGGCCCCCGTTCCGGCGCAACCCCCGGCACGGGGCGGCCTCGCTCGTGATGACGTTGGCCCCCGCCGAGGTCGCGGCGCAGGTGGCCGCGCGGCTCGAGCCGGACGAACGGGCCGACCGGCGCCTCGCGCCGCGCACCGGCCGGTGCGGCAGCCCGCTCACCGGGTGGCGTGAACCACTAACACGCGAGACCTGCCTGCGTCTGCTGCGCGGCAATCCGCTCGAACTCACCGAGGCGGCCCGGCCGGGTTCGCGGTGGATCTGGGCCGCGATCGGGATGCGGCTCATCGGCGCGGACGATCTGCTGCGGTACGCCCGGCCCGCCGCCGCGGCTCTCGAAGTCGCGCTGCGCTGCAAGGCGTTCGCTCCCGCTCTTCACGACAACGCCGAGGACCGGCTGCGGGCGATGGCCGCCGGGGACCCGGGCCGGGACTCTGTGGACGCATGGCTGGCGGCGGTCACGCTGCTCGCCGACGATTTCTCCGGCACGGTGGTCGAACTCACGGCCACCGCCCGTGCCGCGGCCGTGCGGAATTGAGTAGTTGTCCCCATGTCCGGCTCGGCCGGACCGGGCAGGCTGAAGGGGAACCGGATCGTCCGGTGGACCGCGGTGTGCCGGACGGCGACCGGGCAACTTGGGGAGGACGGCAATCGTGCGTTTCGTCCGGCAGTGGCTACTGCGGATCGTCAGCTTCGCACTCACCGCGCTGTACCGCGGATATCGGGCGCATCCCGCCGTGTGGCGTTGGACCGCGACGCACTACCACCCCCGCATGGAGCGATTCGCCCGGCGGCACGCGTGGATGACGTGCCAGTTCGCGGCCCTGGACGTGCCGGCGTACCGGGACTTTCTGCGGCGGCAGGGCTGGCGGTTCCGGTGGTTCAAGCTGGAGTCGTACCCGGAGACGGCGAAGGACACGTACGTCCGCGCGTACCCGGAGGAACTGCGGTGCTGGCAGGGCGAACTGGAGATCGCCGGGACTGTCGTGGACGAGTCCTCGGGGTCGTCGGGGACGCCGTACAACTGGCTGCGCTCGCGACGTGAGCTGAACTCGGTGCACAAGAACGTCGCCGGGTACACGTCGATGGTGTTCCCCCGCAAGCGGTTGTTCGTCATCAACGCCTACTCGATGGGCGCGTGGGCGACCGGGACCAACACGGGTATTGCGATGGCGCGCATCGCGATGGTCAAGAACACCGGGCCGGACCTCGACAAGATCGTGGACACGATCCGGCACTTCGGGCCGCGCTTCAACTACCTGGTGACCGCGTACCCGCCGTTCCTCAAGCACCTGCGCGACCGGCTCGACGCGGAGGGCTTCGACTGGCGGCGCCATCGGCTGTTCGGGTTCGTCGGCGGCGAGGGGATGACCGAGGCGCTGCGCGACTATCTGGAGGAGCGCTTCGTAAAGGTGCGCTCGGGGTACGGCGCGTCGGACCTGACGATCGGCATGGCGGGCGAGAGCGACCTGACGGTGTGGCTGCGGCGTCGCCTGCTGACCGACGACCGGCTGCGCGACGCGCTGCTCGGCCCCGACGAGGGCCGGGTGCCGATGGTGTTCCAGTACAACCCGCTGGAGACATACCTGGAGATCAACGACCGGGACGAGATCGTGTGCACCATCAACTCCACGGCGGTGCTGGCCCCGAAGCTGCGCTACAACATCGGCGACGAGGGCCGCCTGCTGGGCTACCCGGCGCTGGAGGCGGTGGTACGCGAGGACCCGGACGCCTGGGCGGAGTGCGAATCGGCGTTCCGGAGCGAGGGCATGCGCCTGCCCCTGCTCCTGCTATACGGGCGCAAGGACAGCACGATCTCCTACATGGGCGCCAACATCTACCCGCAGGACGTCGAGTACGGCCTCTACCAGGACAACCCCATGGCCGGGCACCTGGAGGGCTTCTGCCTGACCATCGACGAGTACGCCGACCTCGAGTCGCGCCCCGTGGTCAACCTCCAACTGCGCGACGGCGCGGAGCTGGACGACGCGGAGCGCGAGAAGCTGTCGGCGGTGTGCCGCGACGGCGTGGTCGGCCATCTGGCCCGGGTGAGCCGGGACTTCGCCCAGTCGCTGGCCGAGGACCCCTCGACCGCGGATGTCCAGGTGCGCGTCCACGCGTTCGGCGAGGGCCCGTTCGCGCGGGGCACCAGCAAGATCAAGAACGTGTACCTGGTCACTGAGGGGAAGAACGCGGCATGAGGACGACCGACTTCTCCAAGGCACCGCCGCAGGCCCGCTCTGGCGCGATGTTCATCGGCGCCACCAAATACTCCGGCCCGCTCTCGCTGATCCGGCTCGGCCGCACCTGGTCCAAGCTCGTACGCGACATGAAGCGCATGGACGGATACCGCTGGCACAAGGTCTGGTGGGAGTTCCCGTTCACGCTGGGCACCATCGCGTTCTTCGAGGACACCGACGCGCTCTTGAAGTTCGCCCGCTCACGGCACCACCGCGACCTGATGTGCTGGGTCACCGACAACGGCACGAAGTACGCGAGCGGCGGATGGATCCGGATCTTCACCGCGGAGCCGGGCGGCTACAGCAACGGCGTCTGGCGGGCCGAGGACGGCACGATGGCACACATCGAGGACTTCACCGCGCTGTCCTCCGAGCAGGCCGGCCCCCCGGTGCACCGCGCGGGACGGAGCGGCGGCGCATGACCGCGCGCACCACCCGGACCGGCGGTCTGACCGTGGAACGCGTTGCCACCCGAAAGGCGTTCGCCGAGTTCTGCGACCTCCCGCTGCGCCTCCACCCGCGCGACCGGTACATCCCGCCGATCCGCCAGGTCCTCGCCGACCTGTGGCGCGGACGCGGCCCGCATGCCCGGTACGGCCCCGTCGAGTTTCACCTCGTGCGCGACGCGCAAGGCCGCGCGGTCGGGCGCACGTGCCTGCACACGAACCCCAAGTTCGACGAAAAGCTCGGCGCTCGGCACCAGTTGTTCGGACTCACCGAGTTCGCCGAGGACCCGAAGGTGGCCGCCATTCTCGTGCACCTCGCCGAGGAGCGCGCCCAAGCCGAGGGCCACGACGCTCTGTTCGGCCCGGTAGCCCTGCTACCGAACCAGACGGGCGGCGTCATCACGTCGGGGTTCGAGGCCCGCGGCTTCGTGGACTCCGCCTGGAATCCGGCGTATTACCCGAAGGCGTACGAAAGCCTCGGTTTCACACGAAAGTTCGAGGCCGCGACCTGGATCTGCGACGACCTCGGGAAGCGCGGCGTCGACGTGGACGAGGCCTTCCGCTTCGACGACGCACGGCTCAGGGGCGAGCAGTTGACGATCCGGCACGGGTCGCGGCGCCATCTCGGCGATCAACTGCCCGTGCTGCGCGAAATGCTCAACGCGAGTTTCGCGCAGCTCGGCTACTACACGCCCATCGACGCGGACGAGTTGCGCGCGCAGACGGACGGCCTCGCCTACCTGCTCGACGAGTCGCTGCTCATGTGGCTCGAACGGGCGGGCATGCCGGTCGCGTTCGTGCTCGTGGTGCCCGACATCTCGGAGTACCTGGCGAAGGTGGGCGGCGACCTGGGTATGGTGAACCAGGTCCGTCTGCTGGCCACCCGCAAGCGCTACCGGCGCGAGGCTGTGCTCATCGTCAAGGGGACCGTGCCCGACGCCCAGGGCCGGGGCTATCTGACGCTGCTGGCACGCGAGTTGTACCGCAATCTGCGGGTCGGGGGGTACACGGCGCTGCGCAGTACCTGGGTAGAGGACGACAACGCGGCTTCCGCGGCGCAGTATGTCCGTATGGGCGGACGTGTTCTGCACGGCCACACGTTCTACGGGCGGGAGGTACGCGCATGACGGCGTCGCCGGCGGGGCCGGAATGGGCCGCTGCCATGCGCGCGCTCGCGGCGCAGTGCGGGCGGGCGCCCTCCGCACACAACACGCAGCCGTGGCAACTGCGGTACGAGGACTCGGGCGTGGGCGTGTACTGGGATCCCATGCGGGCCCTGCCGGTGTCGGACCCGACCGGGCGCGACCTGTTCCTCGGGCTCGGGGCGTACCTGGAGACGTGTCTTGTGGTGGCCGCGGGGGCGGGGTTGGGTGCGGACGTCGTGGTAGACGTCGACCGGGCCGCGCGCCGGGTGGCGTGGCTGGTCCCGGCGGCGGAGCCGTACGCCACCCGCTTCACCGCGGACGACGTCGCCTCGCGCCGCAGCGCACGCGGACCGTACGCCGCCGGCCCGCTGCCCGACGACGTGCTCGACGAGGCCGCCGCCCTGGTCGAGGACGCGGGCGGGATCCGGCACCTGCCGGCCCGGGCGCTGGCCCCGCTGCTGGCGCGCGCGGACCGGTGGATGTTCGCGGCTCCCGAGGTGACCGCGGAGCTGCGCGAGTGGCTGCGGCTGCGGCCGAGCCACCCGCGGTACGCCCAGGACGGGCTGACCGACCGGGCACTCGGCCTCTCACGCGCCGAGGCTGCGGGCCTGGAGATGATGCTGCGCCCGCGCGTGTACGGCACGTTCCGCCGAGCCGGGCTTCCCGCGGCCCTGGCCGCGTCGTCCCGCGGACTGCTGCGCGGCGAGGGCACCGCCCTCGTCCTGGTCGGCCCCGCGGCGGCGGGCCCCGCGGAGCTGGTGGCACTCGGGCGGGCGCTGATGCGCAGCTGGCTGGCCCTCGCGGTGCGCGGACTGGCCACACACCCGCTCAGTCAGATCCTCGACTGCCCCGCCACGGCGGCAGAGTTGGCCACTCTGCTGGACCTCGCCGCGCACGAGCGCGCGGTGGCGGTCTTCCGCACCGGGCGCCCGCTGATCGAGCCCCCGCGCTCCGCCCGCCGCGGCGGGTAGACCGGGCGGAAGCGGCAGCCGGTGACACCGAACCCTCCCGCGGCGCGCGACGACCGGGCCGCGGGAGGGTTGCGTCGTGGTCAGCCCTGCGGGGTCGCCGGCTTGGCCGCGGTGTAGAGCCAGGCGTCGAACAGCGGCTTGACGTTGTCGTGCGAGATTGCGCGGGCCAGGTTCATCAGGTCCCGGGTGTCGGCGTTGTCGTAGCGGTATTTGTCCGCCCACACCTTCAGGAGCGTGAAGAAGTCGCGGTCGCCGATGGTGGTGCGCAGCGCGTGCAGGGCCATCGCGCCGCGCAGGTACACGGCGTTGTAGTTGAAGAGTTCGCCGCGTCCCGGGTCGGCCGTCTTCAGGTGCCAGAAATCGTCGGTCGCGGGGGTCGCCCAGAGCTGGTCGAACACCGACTGCGCGGTCGGTCCACCGCGCTCTTCCTGCCACAGCCACTCGGCGTACGTGGCGAAGCCCTCATTGAGCCAGAGGTCCGCCCACGTCTTGGGGGTGACGCTGTTGCCGTACCACTGGTGTGCGATCTCGTGCACGATCGTGGCCTCGTCGGGCTCGCCGTCGTACACCGGGCGGGCCTGGGTCTCCAGGGCGTAGCCGACGTCGATGCGGTCGATGATGCCGCCGGTCGAGTCGAACGGGTAGCGGCCGATCCGCTCCTGACCCCAGCGCACCGCGTCGGCGGTGGTGCGGTGCAGGGCGGCGTCGTCGCCGTCGCCCGTCGGGTCGTACGCGGTGATGTTCGGCAGACGGCCGACGCGGCCGTCGGTGACCGTGAAGCGGCCGATCGCGACCATGGACAGGTAGCTGGACATGGGCTTGCGCATCGACCAGACCGCGGTGGTGCGGTCGCCGACCGTGCGCGGCTTGCCCTGCGGCTCGCCGTTGGCGAGCGCGGTCAGTCCGGCGGGGGCGGTGATGCGGAAGGTGTAGGTGGCCTTGTCGCGTACGTCGTCGTTCACCGGGTACCAACTGCGGGCCCCGTCGGGCTCGTTGAGGGCCACCGCGCCGTCGTCGGTGTTGATCCAGCCGTACACGCCGAGCGCCGGGTCGTCGATCGGCGCCGCGGTGCCCCGGTACCAGACGGTCACCGTGAAGTCGCGTCCGGCGCGGATCTTGCCGGCCGGGACGATCGTGAGCTCCTGCCCGTCGCGGGAGAACGCCGCGGAACGCCCGTCCACGACGACGCGTTCGACCGCGGGGCCGGAGAAGTCGAGGGTGAAGCGTGTGAGGTCGCGGCGTGCCTCGGCCTTGATCGCGGCGCGGGCGACGAGGAGGTCGGTCGCGGGGGTGAAGTCGAGGTCGAGGTCGTAGTGGTCGACGTCGTAGCCCTGGTTGCCGGCGAGCGGGAAGTACGGGTCCGGCGCGGCGGGCGGGCCGCCGGAGCCGGCCGAACCCGGTGCGGCGGTGAAGACCACCATCACGCAGGCGAGGCCCAGGGCCGCGGCACCGTGTCTTCCTGTCGTCCTGCGCGTCTTCCGGGTCAGGTGGTGCCGGATCCGCTTCCAAGTCGTCATGCATCGCAATCATGCGTGGGCCAACCTCTCTGCGGTAGACGACACTTCGTTCGAGTGGGAATCGTCCTGCGGATGCCTTACTCCATCCGGATGGTTTTCCGCGCCAACCGTCGCGTTCGGGGGCCTGGGAGGTCGACGATCGATCATCGGACGGCGGTCAGGGGGACCCGATGGCGGTTGCACGTACCGGCGAAGCGACGACTGAGGCGACGGCCGAGGCGACGGCCGACGACACGGCGGACCACCTGACCGCGGCACTGGCCGAGGAAATGTCCGAAGAGATCGCGGTGGACTGGGCCTACGTCCGCGACACGATCCGCGTGAACGACGCGTTGCTCGCGGAGATCCGCGCGGAGGCGGCGTTCCGGGGGTTGTCACCCACCGCCACCCTCGCCCTGGTGGCACGCGAGATCGTGCACGACCCGGGGTATGTGCTGACCGGGCTCACCGGGCACCCGCTCGTGCTGGTCGCCGAGACTTACCGCGGCAACGGCGGTGCCGTCGTGGCGGACGGCGCGACCGGGCCGTCCGGGCCGTCGGGCGCCCAGGGCAAGAGCGGCCAGGGTTTGTCGGGGCGGCCCGGCGGCCCGGGCGGGAACGGCGGCAACGGGCAGCCGGGCCTGCCCGCCTCACCGGTGACCGTCATGGCGGCGAACTTGTCCGACCTGCGCATCTCCGCCCGCGGCGGCCTCGGCGGCGCGGGCGGGCAGGGCGGCTCCAGGATTCCCTGGCCGCGGCCGGAGGCGCCTGACCGGCGGTTCGCGGCGGTTCAACCGGCGGCACAGGAGAGCGGTGGTCCGCCCGCGGTTCACGGACGAACCGCGGGCGTTGCACGGGCGGTCCCGGGGCCGGTTCACGGGCGCAACGTGGCCACCGCGCACCGGGAATCGCGCTCGGCCGCCGGCCAGGGGGTCGGCTCGCCCTTGCTCCGGTAGTGGGCGTGGAGCCACGTGTCGAGCACCCGGCGGGTGACCCCGAGTGCCTCGGCCGCGCGGTCGGCGCCGGGAGCGACGGTCAGGAGCTTGCGTACGGAGCGTCCGTCGACGAGCCGCTCGGCGGCGCCGAGGTCGGCGAGGCGCTCCCGCTCCACCGCGTCGGCGTCGGCGTCGGCATCGGACGGCTCGGGCGTGATGAGGTGCTGCACCTGGTGTGCCAGGATGCAGCGTTCCTGCACACGGGTGAGGCCGGCCGCCACGACGACCGCGCTCTTGTCCGGAACCCAGATCGCCCACGCCGTCCGGAGGTCCGTTCTGCGTACGTGCACGCCGAGTCCGCGCAATTCGTCCACCGGGTCGTACATCCCCCACACCATCCCCCACACCACCCCCGTGCCCCGTGCCGCCGACCGTCCCGGAACGCCCTTGGCGGTGGGCGTCCGGGCTGATCATCGTCACAAGGAAGAACCCCCCGCGCAACCGCACAGTCAATGTGCGGTCACCGGTGATCCGCCGGTCGTCCCGGCCGAGTCCGCCGGGGTGTTCCCGTCTCCCGGGTGTTCCCGTCCCCCCTGCCCCGGGCCCTGACCGCGAGGGGACCCTCGGGCGCGATCGGGGCCCGGGGCTCCCTCCGACGTGCAACCGATGAAGGTGCGTCTTGGACCGACCTGACGGCCGCCGCGAACTGCCCCCCGCGGCTGTGCTGCTGAGTCAGCTGCGGGCCTCCCGGGGGCTGCGGCCGAGCGACGCCGAGCGGACGATAGGGCTGGCGTCGTACCGCGAGTACGAGAAGGGCCGCCGGCCGCTCACCGCGGAGTCGCTGCGGCAGATCATCGCGGACCTCGGACTCACCCGTGAGGAGACCACCGCGCTGGCGGGCGCGGCCCGGCTGCCGCCTCCCCCGATGGCGTGCGGCGACGTCCCGGCGTCGCTGCCGGGCCTGGTCGACTACGTGCGCGCCAAGGTCACCCCGACGTACGTGAGCGGCCCGTCCGGAGAGATCGTGGTGAGCAACGACGCGGCGGGCACGTGGGTTTCCCCGCTGGTGGGGCCCGACCATCCGGGCGGCGTCACACACAACGCGATCGTCATGCAGTTGACGGAGCACCGCCGGCACGTGATCCCGGCGTCGCGGGTGCGGCCGCATCTGGAGGCCGTCATGGCCAGCTACAAGGCGGTCATGCTCCGGCACTGGGACCACGAGGAATGCAGGCCGAAGTTCGACGCGGTGGTGGAGTACCTGTCGGACTTCCATCCGCTGTGGCGCGAGCGGTGGCCGGTGATCCCGGCACGTGAACGCCGCACCGGCGCCGGGACGTACGTGATGGCGGCGCTGTGGGACAAGGACCCGGACCACCCGTGGCACGATCCGGACCACGTGCAGCACTACCGCGTGCACACCATGGTCGCGGACCCGTTCCTCGCGGCGGCGCGGACCGACTTCCAGGTGGTCGACATCGTGCCGGTGCCCGCCGAGGGCGGCGACCCCATGCAGGTCACAGGTCGCTTCGGCGGCTCGTGATGGTTGCCGACGACGGGCGCGCGTGCGGATCGGCGGGCGAGCGACGCCGCGAGTGCGGTACGGCTGCGGCGGCGTCCTCGCCGGTGACCTCGGGGTCGCCGGACACCTCGGTACGCGCGTCCGCCGACCTCCCGCCGACCTCCCGGCCGGACGGCGTACGCGGCACGTCGGGCAGGTCGGCGGTCGCCGCGAGGGCCCGTACGGCGTCGTCGTCCGCGGGCGGGCCGCCCGCGGGGCTGTTCGCGGCGAGGCCGTGCGCGGCACCGATGCCGGACCCCGCGGTGGCAGCCTCGAGGAGGTCGCCCGCGGCGTCCGAGAAGCGGCGCACCGAGGGGGCGGGCGCGCCGAGTTCGACGGCGAGCACCATGAAGTCCTGCACGCCGCGGTACGCCGCCACCAGCTCTTCGGCGCCGATCCCGCGCGCCTCGCTCATACCGGTCGGCGTCGAGTCGGCGGCCGTCGAATCGGTATCCGCCGGCCCGGTGCCGACCGTGCCCGGCTCCGGTCCGAAGAGGTACTCCTCGACGGTTCCGCGCCGCCAGCCCAGGGCGCGACCGACGGCGAAGCACCCGGAAGGCACCGCGTCGCCCGTCGGCCCTTCCCCGCGCTCGTACTTCCCGATCGTGCGCAGCGCCAGGCCGGCCCGCTCGGCCAGTTCCTCCTGGGTCCAGCGGCGGGCCCGCCGGTCCCTGCGGACGCACGCCCCGAGGAACGCCCAGTCCGGCCTCGGCTCCTCGGCCGTCATCCGCGCTCTCCCTCGCCGTACGACACAACAGCCGGTCCCGCGACGGGCGTTGAGACCGGTATGACCAGTGCTTCAGAATCGCAGACCGCCCTGACGGCCGGTTGCCCGGACCGTCGCGTTGCGGCACGCCGGTGACATCAATACCCAGGAAGAGGCACTGTAGTGCCTAAGATCGGTTGTGCATCGGCATTGTGTTGCCTATCGTCAGGGGCGTGTCGAATGGCCTCCGCACCGTGCCCGACGCGTGGGGGCCACGATGATCCTCGGTATGGGCGGGCCCCTGCGCCCGTGGACACCGTCTCCCCCCAAGCTGTTCCCCCCGGCGCCGCCTCCGCTGACCTGCAAGCCGCGCGCAGGCGTCGCGGACGCCCGCGTCATCGCCGCCCGCATGGACAACTGGTGGCCGCTGCCCGCACACGTCGGGCAGTACCAAGCGCACTGACGCGCAAGGCGGATACGACGCGGGGCGCCGCGACGCGTATGCCCGCAAGGCAGGGTGGCGCCCCGCGTCCACCGCGAGGCGCCATGTGCACGACCACCGACGAGCCGAAGCCGACGTCAGAGCCGAAGCCGAAGCCGAAGCCGAAGCCGACAACGACGAACGATCCGCTGAGCTACCAGAGTTGCCTCTACGCGTAGTTGTGGAACCCGCGCCCGGACTTGCGGCCGAGGAGACCGGCGTCGACCATGCGCAGCAGGAGCGGCGGCGCGGAGTGCAGCGGCTCCTTGAACTCCTCGTACATCGACGCCGCGATGGCCGCGAGGGTGTCGAGGCCGATCAGGTCGGCGAGGCGCAACGGGCCCATCGGGTGCGCGCAGCCCAGTTCCATGCCCGAGTCGATGTCCTCGGGCGACGCGAATCCCGACTCCAGCATGCGGATCGCGGACAGCAGGTACGGCACCAGCAGCGCGTTGACGACGAAGCCCGCGCGGTCCTTGGACCGGATGACGTGCTTGCCCAGTGAGCCGTCGACGAACTCCTCGGCACGGACCAGCGTTTGTTCCGCGGTGAGCAGCGACGGCACCAGCTCGACCAGGTCGAGCACCGGCACGGGGTTGAAGAAGTGCACGCCGACGACCGTTTCGGGGCGTCCGGTGGCCATGCCGAGCTTCATGATCGGGATGGACGAGGTGTTGGACGCGAGGATCGCGTCGTCGCGGGTGACTGTCTTGTCGAGTGCGGCGAACAGCTCGGCCTTGGCGCCCTCGTCCTCGGCGATGGCCTCGACCACGAGGTCGCGGTCGGCCAGGTCGGCCAGGTCGGTGGTGAACCGGAGGCGGCGTACGGCGGCGTCGCGTTCCTCCTCGGCGAGCTTGCCGCGGCGTACCGCACGGTCGAGGGATGAGGTCACGCGGTGCTCGCCGGCCCGGGCCGCTTCGGGGTTCACCTCGCGGACCACGACGTCGAGGCCGGCCCTGGCACAGACCTCGGCGATGCCGGATCCCATCAGGCCGGACCCGACGACGCCCACCCGTCGGATCGCCTCGTGGGCGACGGCGTCGGGCGTTTGGGACATGGTTGGTGTCTCTGTCATCGCATCATTCTCGCCGCCCGCACCGCGACGACGCGCCGGGGCGCTCGATTGACCCGTCCGTGGGCGCGCCCCGGCGACGCGCCGCCCATACGGCCCGCTGCGCAGGCCGAAGGGCCTTGAGCGGCTTAGCATCCGAAGCATGGCGAAGAACAACCCGAAGGTTGCCGACGGTCGGGACCGGCGGATCACAGCGCGTCAGATCGGCACGGTCGTGATCCTCGTCCTGAGCCTGTGGTTCATCGCGGCCAACACCGAGTCCACGACGATCCGGTTCTGGGTCCCCGAGGTCGAGGCCCCGCTGTGGCTGGTGCTCGCGGGCGCGTTCGTGGTGGGCGGGATCACCGTGTGGCTGGTCGGCCGCAACCGCAGGGCCCGGTGAGGGTCCCGCCGGACCGCGAGGCAGGCGTCATGACGACCACCGCGACGGCGGTTCCGGCCGCGACCGTGGGCAACCTCCGCGATCTGGGCGGCATTACTCTGGCGGACGGGCGGCAGGTGGCGCCCGGCGTGCTGTTCCGCTCGGGGCAGTTCAGCCACTTCGATCCGACGGTGGACCCGCACGTGGTCGCCCTGGGCCTGCGCACGGTGGTGGACCTGCGGACCGCCGAGGAGCGCGAGGCGGAGCCGGACCGGGTGCCGGGCACCGCGCATTTGCTGGTCGAGGACGTGCTCGGCGACGACCCTGAGGTCGCGCCGGCCCGCCTGCACGCCCTGCTCGCCGATCCCGGGCTGGCCGAGCGGGAACTCGGCGGAGGCCGGGCGACGGAGATGTTCGCGGCGACGTACCGGCGCATGGTGCTGTCGGCGCAGGCCCGGGAGGCGTACCGGGCGCTCGTGCTGGCGGTGGCGGACGCGCGGCCGGTGCTGTTCCACTGCACGGCAGGCAAGGACCGCACGGGCTGGGGTGCGGCGCTGGTGCTGATGGCGCTGGGTGCCGACCGCGGCGTCGTGCGCGACGAGTTCCTGGCCGTCAACCCGGCGGTGCGGGTGGGATTCGCGCCGTTCCGCGACGAGTTCACCGCCGCCGGAGGCGACCCCGGGATCGCCGACGCCATCATCGAGGTGCACGGCGCCTACCTGGACGCCGCGCTGGACGCGATGGACACGACGTGGGGCGGCGTGGACGGGTACCTGCGCGAGGGGTTGGGCGTGCCGGACGAGACCGTGGCGCGCATGCGTGCGGAACTGGCCGTTCCCGCCTGGCGGTGAGGCGTACGGGCGGGCCGGACGGGTAGGCCGAACGGGTGCCCGTGGTCGGCGACGGACCCCGCTCCGGTGCGCCATACTCTGCGGGTGCCGACGCCGATTGACGCACCGGAGGTACCGCCGTGCAGTACCCGCTGACCGTCCGCGACTTCCTCGACCGCGCCGTACAGGTCTACCCGGACCGCGTCGCCGTGGTGGACGAGCCGGACCAGCCCGGTCCCTCGCTCGGGGAGCTCGACTACCGCCGGGTGGGCGAGCTGGCGGCCGCGCAGGCCGCCCGGCTGGACGCGTTGGGCGTGCCCGAGGGCGGGCGCGTCGCGGTGGTGTCGCAGAACGCGGCACGGCTGTTCACCTCGTTCTTCGGCGTCTCCGGGTGGGGGCGCGTGCTGGTGCCGATCAACTTCCGGCTGACGCGCCCGGAGATCGAGTACATCGTGGGCCACTCGGGCGCGTCCGTCGTGTACGCCGACCCGTCCTGCACGGGCGTCCTGGACGGCCTGGACGTGCCCCACAAGTTCGTCCTCGGCGACGACGACGCGCTGTACCTGCCCGGGGTCGAGCCGCGGCCGTGGAGTGAGCCCGACGAGTCCGCGACGGCCACCGTCAACTACACCTCGGGGACGACCGCGCGGCCCAAGGGCGTCCAGCTCACGCACCGCAATCTGTGGCTCAACGCCACGACGTTCGCGCTGCACGCGGGGATCGGCGACCGCGACGTGTACCTGCACACCCTGCCGATGTTCCATGCGAACGGCTGGGGGATGCCGTACGGCGTGACCGGCATGGGCGGTCGGCACATCGTGCTGCGCCAGGTCGACGGCGCGGAGATCCTGCGCCGCGTGGAGCGCCACGGCGTCACCCTGATGTGCGCGGCGCCGGCCGTCGTCAACGCCGTGCTGGACGCGGCCGCCGACTGGGAGGGCGAGATCCCGGGCCGCGACCGGGTCCGGGTCATCTGCGCGGGAGCCCCGCCGCCGACCCGCACGATCGAGCGCATCCTCGAGGAACTGGGCTGGGAGTTCATCCAGATCTACGGCCTCACCGAGACGTCGCCGCTGGTCACGGTCAACCGGCACCGCTCCGAGTGGGACGGCCTGGCGGTCGGCGAGCGCGCCCGCCGACTGGCCCGGGCGGGGGTGCCCGCGCTGGGCGTACGCGTGGACCTGGATGTCGACGGCGAGGTGCTGACCGCGTCCAACCACAACCTCGCCGGTTACTGGGAGCAGCCCGAGGAGACCGCGAAGGCGCAGGCCGGCAACTGGTTCCACACGGGCGACGGCGGCTACTTCGACGACGAGGGCTACCTCGTGATCACCGACCGCAAGAAGGACGTCATCATCTCGGGCGGCGAGAACGTGTCGTCGATCGAGGTCGAGGACGCCCTGACGGCGCATCCCGGGGTCCGCGAGGCCGCGGTGATCGGCACTCCCGATGAGAAGTGGGGCGAGCTGGTCACCGGTCTGGTGGTCGCGGACGACGGGATCACGGCGGAGGAGCTGATCGCGCACTGCCGGACCCGGTTGGCCGGGTACAAGTGCCCCAAGCGCGTCGAGTTCGTGGAGTCGCTGCCGCGCACCGCGACCGGCAAGCTGCAGAAGTTCCGGCTGCGGGAGCCGTACTGGGCCGGCAAGGAGCGCCGGATCAACTGACCCGGCGGCGGTCAGGCATCACTTCCTCGGGATGCGGGTACGGTCCGGCCCATGCGTATCGTCATCGCCGGTGGACACGGACAGATCGCCCTGCGTCTCGAACGCCTGCTCGCGGCCCGCGGGGACCGCGGCGTGGGCCTCATCCGCCGTCCCGAACAGGCGGCGGCGCTCGAGGAGGCGGGCGCCGAGCCGGTCGTCTGCGACCTGGAGTCCACGTCGGTGGACGACCTGGCCGACCGCCTCCGGGGCGCCGACGCCGCGGTGTTCGCCGCGGGCGCGGGGCCGGGTAGCGGCCTCGCGCGCAAGGAGACCGTCGACCGGGGCGCGGCGACGCTGCTCGCGGACGCGGCGGAGAAGGCCGGCGTGCGCCGGTTCATCGTGGTCTCCGCCATGGGCGCGGACAACGACCCGCCGGCCGGGACCGACGAGGTGTTCGCCGCGTACCTGCGTGCCAAGGGTGCCGCAGACGCCGACATCCGCAGGCGCAAGGCCCTCGACTGGACCATCCTGCGCCCCGGCCTGCTGACCGACGGCCCCGGCACCGGGCGGGTGGCGCTGGCCGCCACGACCGGGCGGGGCGAGGTGACACGCGATGACGTCGCGGCCGTGATCGGCGGGCTGCTGCGGCACCCGGAGACGGCCGGCCTCACCCTCGAACTGATCGGCGGTGACACGCCGGTCGAGGACGCGGTACGGAACGCGGCGGGCGGGTGAGCGGCATGGAGCAGGTCGAGGCGTACGACCGTGCGCTCCGCGAGTTCGACGACCGCGTGCACCACGTCGGCGTCGGCCGGTGGAACGCGGACACCCCGTGCGAGGACTGGTCGGTACGCGACCTGGTGAACCACCTGACGAGCGAGCACATGTGGGCACCGTGGCTGCTGCGCGGCTCGACCCTTGCCGAGGTCGGCGACCGCTACGACGGTGATCTGCTCGGCGACCACCCCGTGCGCGCGTGGGAGCGCGCCGCGGCCGGGTCGCGCGAGGCGTTCCACGCGCCCGGGGCGTTCGAGGGGACCGTCCATGTCACCGGCGGGCGCACGGCCGCGTCCGAGTACGGCTGGCAGATCATCACCGATCTCACCGTGCACGCCTGGGACCTGGCCCGGGGCATCGGCGACGACGACACGCTCGACGAGTCCTTGGCCGAGCTGGTGTACGAGCGCATCGCGCCGCACGTCGACGCCTGGCAGGGCGCGGGCATCTTCGCACCGCCCGTCGAGGTGCCCGCGGACGCGCGGGCCCAGGACCGGTTGGTGGCGCTGCTCGGCCGTCGGCCGTAGCGCTCGGCGCGGTCGGACCGGCGGGCACGGCTCGATCGCCCAGTCCGGTCACCCGGTCCGATCGTCCAGTCCGGTCGTCCAGTCCAGTCGTCCAGTCCGGTCGTCCAGTCCGGTCACCCGGTTTGGCCGCCCGTGCGGGTCACTCGGATCACTCGGTCCTGCGTACCGCCATCAGCGCGGTGTCGTCGGCGAGTTCTCCGCCCGAGAACGCACGGACCTGGTCCCCGACGAGCCACAACAGCTCCGACAGGTCCACCGGCACGATGCCGGCGAGGGCGTCGGCGAGGTCGAAGCAGGCTCCCGTCTCGTCGCGGGCCTCGCTGACACCGTCGGTGTACAGGAGCAGCGTGTCGCCGTTCCCGAACGGCACGACGTCGACCGCGGCGGGTCCGGTCGTCCCGGCGGGCGCGAGCCGCCCGAAACCGAGCGGCAGGTCGGGCCGGCTCGGTTCCAGGACGCACAGCCGGCCGCCGCCCCGCAACAGCAGCGGAGCGATGTGGCCGCGGTTGACGATGCGCAGGTGCGCCTCGTCGCGCCGCAGTTCGACCAGCACGGCGGTGGCGAACCGCTCGTCGGCCTCGGAGTCCTGTGAGGAGGCGTTCCAGCGTTCGGTGGACTCCTCCAGGTACTCCGCGAGTTCCGCGAGTGCCGGCACGTGGTGCGCGGCTTCGCGGAACGCCCCGACGATCTGCCCGACGGTGCCGATGCCGTCGAGGCCCTTGCCACGCACGTCGCCGAGCAGGAGGCGTACGCCGTACCGGGTGTCCTCGGCGGCGTAGAAGTCGCCGCCGATGCGGGCCGCGCTGCGTGCGGTGGCATACCGCACGGCGACCTCCAGGTGTCCGAGGCGGCGCGGGATCGTGGGCAGGACGGCCCGCTGCGCGGCGTCCGCGACGGCACGTACCTCGATCAGGCGGTCCTCGCCCCGGGCGAGCAGGGCGGCGATGAGCACGCTCAGCGCGAGCACCGCGCCCAGCGACACGAGGTCCAGCCAGACGTGGGCGTCGGGGTCGGACGTGTGGCCGAGCGCGAGCAGGACGCCGACGCCGCCGTCCGCGAGGACGGCCGCGACGGCGGCCCGGAACCGCAGGGTCACCGCCGCGAGCGGCCCGGCCGCGGCGAGCATGGGCCCGGCGCGGTACGGGTCGGGCGTCGCGAACTCGAACACCACGCCGGACACGATCATGAGCGGCACCAGCCACCGCATCCAGGCCGGTCCGGCCGGCGGCCCGGGGGTGCGCGTGTTCTCCGAAGCCCAGCCGTCCATGGCACGGCCGTTTGCCGCCCGCCACCCGACGTAACCCGACTGCCGGGAGAATCACCCGGTCACCGGTTTCCCCGAGTCAGGAAGCCGTCACTTTCTCGGCCAGGTCGTGGTGCCGGTCGGCGCGTACCAAGGCCGCCGCCAGGGAGGAAAGTTCGTCGTCGGGCACCAGGCTCGCCAGCTTGGCGGCGTCGGACGGCAGACCGACGCGTTCGGCTCCGGCAAGGGCCCGGCGGTCGAGTGCGGGCCGGAGGAAGGGCCAGACGGCCTGGGCTTCGCGGCAGAACACCGCGGCGCCCGTCGGTCCGATACCGGGGAACTCGGTCAGGAGTTCGCGTACGCGGGCCGGGTCGTCGTCCGCCTCGCGGGCCAGGCGCCGCAGGTCGCCCGCGTAGCGGTCGCGGACCAGGTCGGCGCATTCGCCGAGCCGGGTGGCGGTGCCTTCGTCGTAGCGGACGTAGTGGCCGCGTCCGAGGGCGTCGACGCGTTGCTGCCAGGTGAGTTCGGCCATGCCGTGCGGTGTGCGGCCGCCCGCGCGAAAAAGCTCGCGGGCCGCGGCCACGGCGATGTCGGCGCTGATGCGCGCGGACAGCAGGTTGCTCAGGACGAGCAGTTGCCACAGCGGGGCGGGTTTGTCGGCGAGGCGGATCCCGGCGTCTTGGGCGTAGGTGCTCCCTGCCAGGCGCAGGAGTGTGCGTACGCGGTCGCGCGTCCCGTCGCTCGTGCGGTGGCTTCGCTTCTTCGCGGTCGTGCTCATGACGCCGCCTCTCCCTTCTTCCCCTCCTTGGGCCCGGCGTTCTCCTGCGCGGCGTCGTCGGCGACCTGCCGGAGGGTGCGCCCGGTGAGCACCGACTTGGCGCGCCGCGGATCGGTGCCGTCGCCGCCCTTCGCGTGCTGGTCCTTGCGCTTGACGAGGATCCAGGCCTCCTGCTCGCCCGGCCCGCCGCGCGTGCGGGTCAGGGCGAACCCTCCGTGCAGCTTGCCGCCGTCCATCCAGAACGACGCGTGGCCGCGCTCGATCGCCTCGTCGAAGGGGATCTCGTTGCCGCGCTTGTCCGTCGCCATGCTGCGGTACGTGCCCTGGTCCCACACGATCACCGTGCCGCCGCCGTATTCGCCCTTGGCGATGACGCCCTCGAAATCGCGGTAGTCCATCGGGTGGTCCTCGGTCGGCACGGCGAGGCGCTTGACGGCGGGATCGTGCGATGGGCCCTTCGGAACGGCCCACGACTTGAGGACGCCGTCGACCTCCAGGCGGAAGTCGAAGTGCATGCGCGTCGCGTCGTGGATCTGCACGACGAACTCCGGCGCCTCGCCGGGCTCACCCGGTTCGTGGCCGCCCTGCGGCTCGGTGGTCTTGGCGAAGTCGCGCTTGCGCCGGTACTCCTTCAGGGCGTCGGACTGGGCCACGGCTTCCTCCGGCGGTGCTGGTGGTGCTGATCGTGCCCGGTGGGGCGTCGTACGCGGGGCCGCTACCCGCTCGGCGCCGGGGCAACCGTCGGCTGCAACCGCCTGTTTCGGCCGCGCGTCCCAGCCGCCTGTTTCGGCCGTACGCACGGCCCGGCCCGGCCAGCCGCCCGCCCTTGGCTCGACCTACTCTCGGCGGCCTACTGACGCAGCGCGTCGAGGCGGCGCCGGGCCGCTCCGAGGCCTTGCCCGCGGCTCGGGGCGTCCGCCCACGGGTCGTCGTCCAGGCGTTCGAGCACGGTGGCGATGGTCCACTTCCGCGCGGTCAGGCCGGGCTTCTCGACCTCGTCCCAGGTGACCGGGGCGGCCACGGGCGCGCCGGCGCGGGCACGTACCGAATAGGGTGCCACGGCGGTCTGCGCGTACGCGTTGCGCTGCACGTCGAGGTACAGCCGTCCGCCGCGGGCGTCCTTGCGCGGCGCGGTGGTGAGTGCGTCGGGGTGCCGCGCGGCCAACACCTCGGCGGTGTCGTGGGCGAAGGTGCGGACCGTGTCGAAGTCGGCGCGGCGGTCCAGGGCGACGATGACGTGCAGGCCGCGCGACCCCGTGGTCATGACGCTGCTGTCGAGTTGCAGCTCGTCGAGCAGCTCCCGCAGCCCGAGGGCCGCTTCGCGGACCGCGGGGAAGTCGTCGCCGGAGGGGTCGAGGTCGAAGACGAGCCGGTCCGGGTGCTCGGTTTTGTCGGCCTTCGACAGCCACCGGTGCAGCGTCACGGAGGCCTGGTTGGCCAGGTAGACGAGCGTCGCGGCGTTGTCGGCGATCGGGTGCTCGACGGTTCCGCCGACCTTGGTGACCTCGGCGCGCCGGATCCAGTCGGGGAAGTAGTCCGGCGCGTTCTTCTGCATGAGCGGACGCTTGCCGATGCCGTCCGGGTAGCGCTCCATCATGAGCGGTCGGCCGCGCGTGTGCGGCAGCATGCGCTCGGCGACGGCCGCGTAGTACCGGGCGAGGTCGGCCTTGGTGATGCCGTCGTCCGGGAAGAGCACTTTGTCGGGGCGCGTGAGGGCGACCGTACGCCCTCCGACCCGGACATCCGTCTTGGCCGCCATGGTGACCCGCTCCGTTCCCCGGCACCGGCCGGACTTCCTGAGCGCCTGCCCGTTCCGCGCGTTTCCACACGCGGAGAGGCCCGGCCGGTGCTGAGAGCGGCTTGCGGGTCTTGCGGGTGTTGTCGGTCTCGCTGGTCTTGCTCGTCCTGCGGCAAGGCCCTGCCGGAGCAGCGCTACCGCGGCCGGCCTACCAGAGCTCGTCGACGTACTTGTCCGTGCCGGGGTGGGTGCGGTGGAACGGCGCGGCCAGGCGTACGTCCGCCAGTCCGGCCGCCTCGATGCCGTCCGTGTAGGCGCGGAGTCCGGCGAGGGTGTCGGTGATGTCGCCGTGCGCGAAGAAGAGCTGCACGAGGCGTCCGGCGCCGCCGGGGGCGCTGCCCAGCGGCATCGGCTGCTTGGTGCGCACTTCCTCCTCGCCCGGGGAAGGCGCCCAGGCCGAGGCGATCTCGATCGCGGAGTCCTTGAGCAGGGCCGGCAGGTGGTCGGCGGTCAGGGACGCGAGGAGGTCCGCGGAGGTGCCGGTGCGCGCGTCCAGCCACAGGGCCACGATGCCCTCGTACCCGTGGTCCAGGGCGAGGTCGACGGGGACCGGGTCGTCGTCGCGGTACGAGGCGCCCAGGTGTTCGAACAGCACGGTGTGGACGTGGGTGCGCTCCGGGAAGCCGCGCCCGTTGCCGTACAGGTAGGCCACCTGCGGGCGCGCCCAGTCGTCGAAGTGGTCCTTGTGGCGGCCCTTCTCGACCCAGTAGATGCCGACGTAGCTGCCGGCGTCGGCGGGTTCCGCGACCTCGGTGCCGTCGCCGGGCCAGCGCAGATCCTTCAGGGCGCGGGTGGCGACCCAGCGGCTGCCCGCGAACAGGTGCGGGCCGACCATGCAGCCACCGTAGAAGTGGTCGCGCTCGTACCAGCGGTTGTAGGCGCGCTCGTACCCCTTGTGCGGGTCGACCAGCGTCAGCAACATGCTGCCGACCTTGACCGGGTAGTCGTCGACTCCGCCCACTTCCAGAGGCTGGTATGTCATCGGGTCCTCCTGGCTGCCGCGTCTCGGGGACGCCGTGCATGCCGCGCCCCGGCCCTCGGAACCTAAACTGATGATCCGTCAGTTTCAAGAGAAACCGGCGTCCATGATCAGGTGCGGTCCGCGAGCCACCCGGCGACGAGGTCGGCGGCCCGGGGCCGGGCGGTCGGCGGGTCCTGGAGGTAGTGGTCGGCCTTGACGAACTCGAGCGACTTGTCGGGGGCGGCGAGCGCGTCGTACAGGGTCCGGGCGTCGCTGCCGTACACGCAGGTGTCGGCGGTGGCGTGCACGACGAGCGACGGCACGGTGATCCGGGCGAGGTGGGGCGCGGCGGTGCACTGCGAGGTCCGCAGGCTCCACATCGAGAGCCAGGTCCGCAGCGTGCACGAGTCGGCGATGCCGAAGACGCCGTAGTTGGCCTTGGCAGGCTCGCCCTGGTAGCACCAGTTCGGGCGGCGGTCGGAGGGTTCGATGGCCGGGTCGATCATGCGCAGGTCGGCCCAAGTGCGCGGGACGGCGAAGAGCCGGTCGCGGGCCCGGCCGCCGCGCAGCGCCTCGAGTTCGGTGAGTGCCCAGTCGGTGATGCGGTCGTTGCGGGCGCGTTGCGCGGTCCGGTAGCGGTGCTGGAAGTCGGCGTCGTACGGCGGGCCGTGCCGCGGGTCGAACGGGTCGAGGCCGGGGTCGACCGAGAGCGGGTCGGTCTCGTCGGTGACGGACGGGTCCATCCAGGTGGTCAGCACCTCGGGGCGGCCGGCGTGCGCGGCTAGGGCGACGAACAGGTCGCCCGACGGGAGCCCGTACGCCTGTTCCAGCGGCCGCATCCCCGGCACCGGGGTCACGTTCGGCTTGACGGCCTGCGACTGGTACGCGGCCATCAGCGATCCGCCGCCGGAGTTGCCGAGCAGCACCACCCGTTCCGCTCCGGCCTGTTCGCGCAGCCAGCGCACGCCCACACCAATCTCGACGAGCGCGTGGTCGAGCAGGAAGTACGCCTCGTTGCCCCGGAAGCGGGTGTTCCAGCCGAGGAACCCGTACCCGCGCTCGGCCAAGTACTCGGCGAGGTAGTGCTCGGAGAAGTCGACGTTGTAGTGCGTCGCGATGAACGCGGTACGCGGCCGCTCCCCCGCCGGGCGGTGGTAGACCCCTTGGCAGGGGTGGCCGCCCGCCCCCGCCCGGCCGACCAGCGGCGACGGCAGACCGACGAACTCCCGGTGGATCTCGGCCATCACGGTCTCCCCGGTACGCGACTGCGGATCCGAATGCCGGCAACGCTAGTACGGAAACTGAACTGACGTTAGTTTCGGAACCAGAACTCGCCGAGTGGCCCGGGGAGGCCTTCATGGCTTGGCGGAACCCGGAGTTCGCGCTGAGTGGCGTGAACCACCTCGCCCTGGTGTGCTCCGACATGCGGCGCACCGTGGACTTCTACTCGGGGGTCCTCGGGATGCGCCTGGCGAAGACGATCGACCTGCCCGGCGGTGCCGGCCAGCACTTCTTCTTCGACATGGGAGGCGGCAGCTACCTGGCGTTCTTCTGGTTCGCGGACGCCCCCGACTCGGTGCCCGGTATTTCCACGGCTGCGACGGTGCCCGGCGTCGGCGACTTCCGTACGGCCGTGGGCTCGATGAACCACCTTGCCATCTCGGTTCCCGAGGAGCGGTTCCTCGCGTACCGCGAGAAGCTCAAGGGCAAGGGGGTCCGGGTCGGGCCGATCATCGACCACGACGACAGCCCGCTCGGCTTCTCCCCAGACGTACACGAGGGCACCTACGTGCGATCGTTCTACTTCCAGGACCCCGACGGCATACTGCTCGAATTCGCTTGCTGGCGACGCGAGATCGGCGGCCCGGGCGATGTGGGCCACGAACCCCGCACTGCGGCCGACCGGGTGGCACCCATCGTCCCCGCCGCTCGCGTACGGTGAGCCGATCCGATCCGGAGGGCCGCGTCAGGCGGCCGCGACGACGTGGGCCGGGGTGTTGGCGTGGACCGCGTGCGGCACCGGAACCGAAGCCGCTTGCGGCTGCCCGGACTTCGTACCGCGCGCGAACACCATGACCTTGAGCGCCACGAACCGGCCGACGCCTGCCAGGCCTGAGGCCGCGAGGTAGACGACCTGGCGGGTGAGCGCCCCGGCTCCGCCGTCGATCGCGTCGAGGGCCAGCAGGGCGGCCGTGGTGACGAGGTACGCCGCGACCGCCGTCGCCGTGGACTCCAGGTGCACCCGGACACTGGCCGCCCCGTGGCGGAAGGTGATGCGGCTGTGCAGCTCGTTGGCGACCACCGTGGACACGACAGTGACGATCGCGTTCGCGACCGCGATCGACATGGCCCCGGTCATGAGGAGCAGGGCGCCGCTGGAGAGTAGGCCGACCCCGCCGCCACAGACGACGAAGCGGGCGAACGAGGCGACTGCGTGCCGGTCCATGAGTGCCCCCCAGTGCCTGCCGAGTCCCAAGTGGAGAATTAATCTCCGGTTGAGAAGAGAGACTAGCAGTAGTGGAGAGATTTCCTCCACTAATTATTTCGTGCCGGACGGGACGGCCGGGGCAGGGAACTGGAGTCCTGGCCCGGGGCGGCCATGACGTAGCGGCACCGACGGCACGGACAGCCGCGGTCGCCCAACATGAGGGCAGGGGCTACCGAGCGCAGACGCACGTCCCGGGAGGCCGCGGACGCCGGCGCGCCGGCGGGAAAGCGGGCCCGACTTGGCGGTGATGCGGGCATGGAGGATCGGGGGGTCGTATCTAGACGTGACCCCGGGCCCAGCGGGCCTAGACCCGGGGCGGCAGCCATGCAAGCGTCCGCGAGGACGGGGCAGGTGCGGATGTCGGGCGTCGAACCTGGGACGCCGGGCTCAGAACGCAGCGCGCGGTCGGAACCTGCGTCTGCCTACCCGCTGCCACGCCTGTGGCAGCGGGTAGGCAGACGCGATCCGGGCGCGATCGAGCTTGCGACAAGGAAACGTGCGGCGGCCGACGCGACGGCTGGGCCGGATCGGCAGCGGGTGGGAGCTTGGCGCGGTCGCGCCGAGGCGGTCGGCGGGCCGACTGCGAGCAGGAGGCAGTCGAGCGTCGGCGGGCCTTCGGGGCGGGCCATTCGGGGTGGGTTTATACCGTACATATACGGCGTATATCTACAGGCTTGCACCGCCGTTGGCGGACCGCAAGCGGCGGCTTCCGCGAAATGCGCCGTGGGGGGGCGGGGGGGGGGTGCCGCGGGCCCCGGCCGGGGGAGAGCGGGGGGGGTTGGGGGGTGGGGCCGGCGGGGGGCCTCGCGG
>NZ_JBSFVE010000024.1:0-42419 GCF_053592165.1 Streptodolium elevatio | reverse complement strand
CGCCTCCCCCCCCCTGTGGGGCACCCCATGGGGGGGCAACGGATAAAGGCCCGGTGGGCCCGGGGCGGGTCGCCCCGGCGCCCACGGCGCATGCACACGCGTCGGTTAAGGGCGTTGCTCCCGGCCGGGCTCCATCGCGTCGACCTCGTGCAACTGCGGCGGCTCGGTGCCCTCCGCCTCGGACTCGCGCTGTTGGGGTACGCCACCGCCCTCGTCGGCCAACGCCAGGCGGCGGCGGTGTCGCATCTCCAGCCAGACCGCGAGCAGCAGAAGAACCAGCGCCAGCGCCCACATTCCGTACGGGCCGGCATCGGACAGGATCCAGAACACGAGCGCGCCGGTGGCCGCCGTGTCGGCAAGGTCGCGTTCCGACGCCTTGGTCGTCGTCAGGGACGCCTTCGCCACCGGGAACACCTCGGCGCTTTGCACGGTCGCCGTGATGCCCTTGCTCGACTCGAGCGCGATCGTCACCCCGGTCTCGGCGTCGACATATCCGGTCATGTTGGTCGTGGACACGTACTCGAGCGGCACGACGTCCGGTTGCGAGCCGAGCGGCGCGGCCGGATTCAGGGCCAGTAGCGCGGTCTTGGGGAGTGCGGGCGGAAGTGCGTCCTTGACCGTCTTGTCGGCGAGCGGCCCCGCGGCGACGATCCGGTAGATGTAGACCTTGCGGCCCTGCCGGTCGGTACTGCCGTCGTACTTGGCGGGGACTGTCGTCTGCGTCTCGGAGTCCCAGAACGGATAGTCGCGCTTCTCCGGCGTGAGCGGGAAGCCCGCGCTGAGCCCGACATGCGGTTCGGCCCGCTCGCCCTTCGGCGTTGGGCGTTCGAGCAGGTTCTCGCGGTGTACGGCGTACCGGTGCTCGCTGACGGACACCACTTGCCCTGTGGGCCCGAACACGTCGGTGCGGTCGTTCAGGACAATCGTGGAACCCGATGTGTGCACGGCCTCGACCTTGCGGTCGGCGGTCACCGGGAGATCGCGGATGACCGCGTTGGCGAAGTCACCCCTCTGCATGGCTTGCGGGTCGAGTGCGGTGATCGTGCCCTGGAACTGCATCTTGCCTTCGGCATCCTCGGGCATCTGGTGGAGTGCCGGGTACACGGCGAACTTGCTTACCGCTCCTGCCGCGACAAGCAGGACCGATACCGAGCTGAGGATCCATGATGCGCGTCGCACGGTGGCCTCCCGTGGTTCTCGTCGGCTGATCGAGATGATCCAGGGGAAGTTCGCGCGTGTACCCGGAATGACGGTTTCCCTACAGACAGCGACATTTCGTGGTAGAGGGATTTTCACGCCACATGGCTGCAAACCAACCTTCAGGAAGCTGCCCGCAACGCGTCGGCGATCACCCGGTATCCACTCCGCTCGGCGTGCCTCAGCGCGGTGACGCCGTCCTTGTCCGCGATGCCGGGGTCGGCGCCCGCGGCGAGCAGCAGGCGCACCACCTCCTGGTGGTCGGCGCCGCCGTCGCCGAGGATGACCGCCTCCAGCAGCGCGGTCCAGCCGAGGTTGTTCACGTGGTTGACGTCGACGCCCGTGTTGGTGGTCACGAAGCGCACGTAGTCGACGTGGCCGTGCTCGCCGGCCGGGATCAGCGAGGTCCCGCCGTACCGGTTCAGCGCGGTGAAGTCCGGGCCGGCGGGCAGCAGCGCGCGGGCCATCTCGACGCTTCCGGTGACGCCGGTCACCAGCCACGCGGTGTCGTTGCGGTAGTCCTTCGCGTCCGGATCGGCTCCTGCCTCGACCAGGACGCGTGCGGCGTCGACACGGTCGTCGATGGCGGCGAGCAGTAGGGGCGTACGCCGGTCTCCGTCGCGCGCCTCGATGTTCGCGCCCCTCGCGAGAGCGGCGCGCACGGCGTCCGCGTCGCCGCGTCGCGCTGCGTCGAGCAGCGCCTTGTCGTCCACGGCCGTACCGCGTGGCGGGGACGTGGCCACGTTGCCTCCGGGCGCCGGGGGTACCCCCGGCGCCGCGGGGGCGGGGCTTGCAGCCTCGGGGGCGGTGCTCGCGCTCGGCGGGGCGGCCGGGCCGGACGGGGTCGCGGGGCCCGGTACCGCACCCGCCGATGCCGAAGCGGCGGCCGACGAGTCGGCGCGCGGCTCGCCGTCGTCCGAGGCGCAGCCGCTGATCAGCACGGCCGCTGCCGCTCCGAGCACCAGCACGGTCGCGGCCGACCGCCACCGGGGCGAACGCGTTCCGTCGCGCTTGGCGACATGGTTGATGCCGCGGCTCGCGATCTGGTCCGCGCCGCAGGCCGGGGCCGGGTTCCTGACGGGCTTGGGGTTCATGGCAGCCGGTCCTTTCTGTCGCGCCGACTGCCTCCATCGTCGCTGCGCGCGGCCCGCCTCCAGGTCCGCGAAGCGGCTGCCGCCGCACGCCCGACCGGTCGACCCGGGGATCAACCGATCGGATGATGCGTGCTGCTGGCCTCCCGGGCATCCTCCAGCTGCCCGAGCAGGCCGAGCACCGTGCGGTCCAGCGAGCGCGCCGTGTTGCTCAGCGCGACGACCGCCACGCCCTTGGCGGGGGTGAATCCGATGAACGAGGCGAACCCGCCGGTTCGGCCGTTGTGGAAGAACTGCCGGTAGTTCTTGCCGCGCGGGCCGACGCTCATCCAGCCCAGGTGGGTCCGCATGAACGGATTGCTGACGTAGTCCACCGCGTGCGAGAGGCGGACCGCGTCGCCGAACGGCCCGCTGCCCGGGTTCAGTTGGGCGCGTACGAAGGTCACCAGGTCGGCGGCCGTGGAGCGCAGGCCGCCCGCGCCGACCAGGTCGGCCATGTGCCACGGCGGCACCGCCTTGCCGCGCTTGTTGTGCCCCTGGGCCATCCGGGCCTCGCGCCGGCTGTCGAGGTCCGCCAGCGTGTCGGCCAACCCGAGCGGCGTGCCGATCTCGCGCTCGACGAGGGCTTCGTAGCCGATGCCGGAGCGTTCCGCGAGGGCGAGTCCGAGCAGCCCGCCGCCGAGGTTCGAGTACCGGAAGCGCTTGCCGGGGATCGCCCCGAGCTTGGTTTCGGCGAGACCGCGCAGCAGCACCTCGGCCGTGCAGTCGACGTACGGGTCGGGCGTGTTGGGGCGCAGGAGCGCGCGTATGAGCATGCCCTTGGGCAGGCGCGGCAGTCCGGAGGTGTGCGTCGCGAGGTGCTCCAGCGTGATGTGCCGCCCGTCGCGCGACGGGACCTGC
Organism: Streptodolium elevatio; assembly: GCF_053592165.1. Classification (NCBI taxonomy): domain Bacteria; kingdom Bacillati; phylum Actinomycetota; class Actinomycetes; order Kitasatosporales; family Streptomycetaceae; genus Streptodolium; species Streptodolium elevatio. The sequence goes on along the minus strand of NZ_JBSFVE010000024.1, from coordinate 39,231 downwards.
GACCAGGGCGGGAGCAGGTCGGCGAGCGGCTCGTCCAGGTGCGCGGTCTCCGCGACCGCCAGCCGGGCGAGTAGCAGCGAGGTGAAGACCTTGGTCACCGAGCCGATCTCGAACAGCGTCTCGGCGCCGGGGGCGCTGCCGCCACCGCCCGTCCGGCCCGCCCCGGCGTACGCCACGTCGTCGCCCGAGAGCGCGGCCACCACCACCCCGACGTTCTTCTGGGCCGTGAGCTTGTCGGCGGTGTCCTGGGCAAAGCGGGCGAGATCCGTCATGCGGGAATCCTGGCGGATCCGGCAGTGCCGCCGACTCCCCCACCCCGACGATTTCCTGCGCGTCGCCGGTCCTCCCCCGGCAGGAGAAGGAGTCCGCGACTACTCCCGACGCGTACCGGCGGCGCCTCCGCGTGCCGCGGCTCGGGCTCGGCGCGTGCCGCAGGGGCGCTCGGCGCGGGCTACGCCTGGCCGGTCTCGAAGCGGCTGATCTTGTTGCCTTCGACCGTGAAGCGCCAGGACGTTCGCATGCTGCCCCACGTGTCGTTGCGGTAGTCCGCGACGAACGCGCGTCCCTCGTCCGACTCTTCGACGACGTCGATGTGGCCGCGCGTGGTGAAGATCTCGCGGTCGGTCCACTCCTCGAGGTCGCGCTCGGTGCCGTCGTCGGCCATCGTCGCGTTCGGCGCCAGGACGTCGGCGAACGCCTCCCGGTTGTGGGTGTTCACCGCCTCGACGAACGAACGCACTACGGGGTCGGTGAGGTTCCTCGTCTGCACCATCTGGCCGTGCTCCTTGCGTCTCGCGAATCGCGAATCGTGTGCTGCGTGGGGCTCGGACCGCCCGCCCGCAGGTGCGCGCGGGCGGTCCGCTGACCAGTCGAGCACGTACGCCCGCCGTCGGCGCGCCCAAGTGCGCGGAACGGGTGACCGCAGGTGCCGATGGGTTCCGCGCTACCAGACGTCGCCGCCGCGCCAGTCGCAGGTCAGCGGGCCCGTCGGGTCCAGCGGCACGCCCGCCTCCCAGAAGAGGACACCGCCGTCCTCCTCCGGTGTGGGGACGATGCCCTCGGGGGCGAGCACCGAGGTCGGGCCCTGCCAGAGGCGCCAGCCGCGCGAGAGGTAGGGGCGGGTGCCTTCCTCGCTGGTGCTCAGCGCCCCCAGGTCGTACGCCCGCTCGACGACGCGCTCGCAGGCGGCCATCAGTGCGCCCCCGTGCCCGCGACCGCGGCGGTCCGCGCGTACGCCGACGCCTTCCACGTACCCGCAGCGCAGCGGCCGGTCGCCGAGCAGCATCATGCGCTGCACGACGGACGCGTGCCCGATGAGCGCGTCCCCCTCCCACAGCAGGACGTGCATGCCGCCGATGGTGTGCGCCCAGTCCTCGTCGCCGAAGTCGCCGTCGAAGGCGTCGTTCAGGAGGGCGCGCGAGGCCGCGAGGGTGCTCTCGGACAGTTGTGAGGTGTGCGCAACTTGCGGGTCGGTCATGGGCTCATCGTCACAAAGCCGTGGTCCACACTCCCAACGCTTTTCGCATGCCGCCGCATGCGCACGGTCACTCCCCCGTGTGGAAGCGCCGGTGCAGGGCGTGGATCCGTTCGGTGAGTTCCGGCACCGGGCCCTCGACCGTGATGCCGGGGGCGATGTCGTTGACGGGCAGCGGGCGCACCGGCCCGGCCGGGACGCCCATCTCGTCGAGCCAGGCGGAGAGTTGCTCGGTGGAGGCGACGTACACGATCCGGCCGAGCCCCACCCACGCGTGCGCCGCGGAGCACATCGGGCAGTGCTCGCCCGACGTGTAGACGGTGGCCGTCGCGCGGTGCTCGGGGGACATGTTCGTCGCGGCCCAGCGGGCCAGTTCGAATTCGGGGTGGCGGGTCTGGTCACCACCGGAGACACGGTTGCGGTCCTCGGCGAGGGCGATGCCGTCGGCCGCCGCGAGGACCGAGCCGAACGGCTCGTCGCCCGCGTCGAGGGCTTCGGCCGCCAGTTCGACGCAGCGTCGGAGGTGTTGCAGGTCGGCGTCGCTGAACTGGTGGTTGCCGCGGTTCTCGGCGTTCACGGGGGGCTCCGGGGAAGGGTGGGTGGTCGGGGAAGGGTGGGTGGTCGGCGGTCTGCGGGTCACATCACGCGGAGGTGCTTGGCGCTGGTCCAGGCGCGGCGTGCGACGCCGCCCAGGGCCGTGTCGGTGTTGGGGCGGAGGACGAGCCCCGCCGACCCGGCTACGCGGTCCGCGACCCGCGCGACGGACAGGTCGTCGGTCCAGATGTGCTCCGCGAACGCGTCGTCCGTGAGTCGGTCGAGGCAGGTGTCGAGCTTGGCGACGCCGAACGACTCGCGGCGCAGCGCGGCGCGGTTGCCGGCGAGGAACGACACGGCCCGGCCGACGCCGCGCTCGGCGAGCCGGCGCAGGACCGTCTCGCGGGTGGCCAGAAGGGCGAAGTGGCGTACGTCGTGCCCGTGCTCGCGCAGCCGGCCGACGGTCTCGCCGAAGTACGCGGGCTCGACCACGGTCATGGGTGCGATCACCGGTCCGGCGTGTCGGCGCAGCACCAGGTCGAGCACCTCGAACACGCCTTGCCGCCAGGCCGGGAGGTCCTGGAAGTCACCGCGCAGCGGTCGGGGCGTCATGCGGTGCAGCCCGAATCCGGCGTGCTCGGGGTCGCACACCACACTGCCGGGCAGCCTTCTGCGCAGTTCGTACGCCGTCTGCGTCTTGCCCCCGCCGAACGGCCCGTTGATCCAAACCAGCATCCCCCGAGCCTAGGCCGTCTCCGAGGGCTCTCTCCGGGGCCACGCCGCCCGTGCACCGCTCCGGGGCCTGGCGGCCGTCCCAAGCGCGGCGTTGCAGGCCCCTGCGAGTACGACCGAGTGAGAGCCGCGGGCCCGCGCTTGGGAGGGCCGCCCGTCCCGGGGCGGTGCACGGCGCGCAGGAGGGTTGTCAAAGCCCGGCGCGACTCGGCCTGCCCGCGAAGAGTCCCCTCGGACACGACCCAGGCGTCCCCTGACTCCGGCCTTGTTATTGACCTGGTTAACTACATAGGGTCGCGGGATGCGTTCGATCGTGGTGGAACAGGCGGGCGGGCCCGAGGTGCTGGCGGTGCGCGAGGCCGCACGCCCGGTCCCGCAGGCCGGACAGGTTTTGGTACGGGTCGCGGCGGCGGGGGTCAACTACGCCGATGTGATGATGCGCGGCGGCCGTACCGCGGCCCCGTTCCCGCTCACTCCCGGCGTCGAGGGCGCCGGCACCGTCGTGGAGGTCGGCCCGGGCGTGTCCGGCGTGGCGGCCGGGGACCGCGTCGCGTGGTCGCCCGTCGCGGGCGCGGGCGGCTGGGGGTCGTACGCCGAGTACGCGTGCGTCGCGGCGGCCCAGGTCATGCCCGTCCCCGACGACATCGGCCTGCACACCGCGGCCGCCGTCATCCTCCAAGGGCTCACCGCGCACTATCTCGCCAACGAGCAGTACCCGGTGGGCCCGGGCACCGCGGTCCTCGTGCACGCCGCCGCGGGAGGCACCGGGCAGACCGCGGTGCGCTGGCTCAAGCGCCTCGGCGCGACGGTCATCGGGACCGTCTCCACGGACGAGAAGGCCGGCCTCGCCCGGGCCGCCGGGGCCGACCACGTGATCCGCTACGAGGAGTTCGCCAAGGCGGCCCGCGAACTCACCGACGGCCAGGGGGTGCACTACGTCGTCGACGGTGTCGGCGGCAGCACGTTCCGGGCCGACCTCGACGTGGTCCGGGCGCGCGGCCACATCTGCGTCTTCGGGCAGGCCGGCGGCGTACCCGAGCCCTTCTCCCCGATGGAGCTGATCCCGAAGTCGATCACGGTCGCGGGCGGCTACATGACGAACTTCCTGCGCACCCGGGACGAGGTGCTGGCCAAGGCGCACGCGGTGTGGGCGGGCGTACGCGAGGGCTGGCTCGCCCCCGACCCGGCCACCGCCTTCCCTCTCGACGCGGCAGCCGACGCCCATGCCCGCCTGGAGAGCCGGGCCAGCACAGGGAAACTCGTCCTCGCAATCTCCCCCGAAGCCGGCTGAGTTCCCCGCTGCCGCGGCAGCTACTCGGCGGCGAGACCCCGCGCCTGATCGCCATGGTGGTCGGCAGGCTCGACGTGGACTTCGTGGTGGTCGAGCCGGCCGAACTCCGGGACCACCCGGACAGGTTGGCCGTGCGTTTCACCGAGGCCGCGCGGGCCCGTCCGGTGTGACGTCGGCGAGCGGGTCGGCCCGAGGCGCGAACTCTCCTCAGGTGCAGGGCATTCGGCGTACCGGGCCACGCATTCGGACGCATGCGCCGGGATGTTTCGGGCAACCGCTTGGCCGGAGGTGGGTGACGCATGGGCGACTCGATGCGCTGGATGGTCCTGGCCGCGTGCCGGAGCGCGGAACCGGGGATCTTCGAGGACACGGAGACGAGCGGGCCGCGCGAGCAGCGCGCGGTCGACGCCGCGCTGCGGGTGTGCGGCGCGTGTACGGTGCGGACCCGGTGCCTGGAGTGGGCGCTCGCCACCGAGCAGCCGCAGGGCATCTGGGGCGGGCACACCACTCCGCAGCGCCGGGCCCTGCTGCGGGCCCGCACCCGGCCGCGGATCGCCCGCAGGGTCGTCCGCGCGGCGTGATTGCGTCCCGTCGACGGGGGTAGCCGCGTCCTGCGGAACCCGTCCGGGCGCCCGATGCCCGGCGGCGAAACGGAGAGGAGCGGCCACCATGCCCCGCGGATCCAGCCCCAAGAGGGAACGCCAGTACGAGCACATCAAGGACAGCGCCCTCGACCGCGGCGAGAGCCGCAAGCGCGCCGAGGAGATCGCCGCCCGCACGGTGAACAAGGAGCGCGCCCGGCACGGCGAGTCGAAGACCGCGAGCAAGTCCTCGACCCGTGACATCTCGTCCGGTCGGCGCGGCGGGCTGCGGTCGCACAGCGGGTCCGGCGGTCCGACGAAGGACCAGCTGTACGCCGAGGCCAAGCGGCGCAACGTCAAGGGCCGTTCCAAGATGACCAAGAAGCAGCTCTCGTCCGCACTGGGCCACGGCTGACGTCGCGTGGCCTTGGCACCGGTTTCGTGCCATCTCACGCTTTCTCGTCCCGCCTCGTGCCGCCTCATGGAACGTCGTGGACGGGCGTGCGGCTGCGCGGGACGTCGAGCGTCGGGAGCGCAATCGCCCTCTGGACACCCAAAGTGATGTTTGTTTGACTGGGCGTCACAGACACGGGGGATGTGACGCGATGCTGCGCGAACGGTGCCGAATCGGCTACTTACTGTGGACGCCGCCGGGCCGAATACGCTCCGGCGGCTCCTGTAGTGCTCCCCCGTACCGAACTGCCTCTGCCACCGGGCGCTACGACCAGGAGGCCGGCTCGTCCCGGCGGCCCCGCGTACGCGTTGCGGAGCGCGGGCCTTCCCTAGGGAGACACAGCGCCATGACGCATGCACCCACACGCGCGGCCCTGGCCTCCGTCGCCGAGCGGCGCCTGCGGCCACTCGCCGGCCCGCCCGGCGCAGTCGCGGCGTCGCCGCAGCGTCCGCGCGGTTCGAGCGGGCGACGGGTGACCGAAGGGGAGCTGGTCGACGACGGGTTGCGGGTCAGCCTTGACGAACGGACCGTGGCCGTCGGCTCGTCGACGCTCGAACTGACCTTCCTGGAGTTCGAGTTGCTGGCGCACCTCCTGCTGCACCCGCGCCAGGTCTTCTCGCGCCGCCAGCTCATGGAGACGGTGTGGGGCTACCCCGAGGCCGGCGGCGGACGGACCGTGGACGTCCACATAGCGCGCCTTCGCCGCAAATTGGGCGCACGACACCGCGCCCGCCTCGCAACGGTACGCCGGGTCGGGTACAAGTACGTCCCGCACGACATGATCGTCCTGCCCTCGCGCATCCCGCAGCCTAGGCCCGCATTCGCTGCGAGGTCCGCGTTCAGCTCCTGACATTCGGCCGCCAAACGCCCGGTATGTCCAGGTCACCCGCCCTGGCGCCGGATGCGCAGCGCGAGCCACAGGTCGAACCGGTCGCCGCCGTCGTCGAGGCGGCGGCCGGTGGCGGCCATCGCCTTGTCCACGCGGTTGCGCACGGTGTGCCGGTGGACGGCCAGGCGGCGGCCGGCCTCGTCCCAGGACCCGCCCGCCTCCAGCCAGGCTTCCAGCGTCGCGGTCAACTCGCCGTTGCCGTCGGCGTGTTCGAGCGGGCCGAGGACGGCGTCGGCGAATCCCGTGAGCGCCCGGCGGTCGGCAAGCGAGAGCAACAGGTCGCTCGACGCACCGCGTTCGTTCTCGACCGGACGGCCCGCCCGGCGGCTGAGCGGCACCAGCGCGCGGGCGCCGCGCATCGAGAAAGACGCGTCCTCGGGTGCGGTGAGCGGCCCGATCCCGGCCGCGGCGCCCGGCGCGAACCGTGCGAGGACGTCGAAGACGTCGAGGTCGCCGCCGCACACCGCCTCGACCAGGTTGCCGACGACCCGCACCAGGCCGCCGGGGATGGCAAGGGCGAGGTCGGCCGCGAGGTCGGTGCCCTTGGCCGCCTCGGGCCCCTCCCCACCGACTTCGCCGCCGGCGCCGCTCCCGCCCGACGGCCTCCGCTCCGGGCCCCCTGCGGCCCCGGTGCTTTCGACGGCGAAGCCCCGCACCGTCTCGGCGGCGAGGCCCGCGGCCGCCAGGACGTCCCGGGCCCGTTCCGGCGTGGTGTCCGGGGCGAGCAGCCGGCCGAGCAGCGCGGCGCGGCGGCGGCGTACCGGTTCGTCGGCGAGGTGGCGCCGCTCCAGTTCGAGGGACAAGAGGGACACCAGCCCTGAGGCGAGCAGGCGCGCGTCGGCGTCGATGCGGCCGGCGAGGACCAGGAGACCGCGCAGGCGTTCGGCTCCGAGCGGCAGCACCTCGATGCGTACCGCGGTGCCTTCCGCCGACCCGGCGGTGCTGCTTCCGCTGCCGTGCAGCCCGCGCGCCGCGACCCGCCGCACCAGGTCCTCGGCGTCGCCGAGCAGGCTCTCGGGGTCCCGCGCGGCGTCGGCGATGAGGCGGCCGAGGGGGTCGGTGACGAGCGCGTCCGCCCCGGTCGCGGCGGCCCACGCGCGCAGCGTCGCGGCGAGGCCCTGGCCCGACGCGGCGGCGGTGGTCAGCCTGCGTTGTGCCTCGAAGGCGCGTTCCAGCGCACGTCGGCGCAGGGCCGCACGGGCCTCGAACACCGCTTTGGTGACGGCGATGAAAGGGACCTCGTCGGGGACGGTGAGCAGCGGCATCCCGGCCGCCCGCGCCGCCCGGACCAGCGGGGCGGGCGGGCTCTGGTGGGGCAGCTCGTGCCCGAGGCCGAGGACCAGGCCGCAGGCCCCGGCGCCGTCGGCGGCCGCGTCGCGCACGTACGCCGCGCAGGCCTCGTCGGTCGTCGGGAGCAGCAGCCCGATGGTCATCAGCAGCTCGCCGCCCTGGAGCCACTGGCCGGGGGTCAGCAGCTCGGAGACGTGGGCCGCCTCGACCGGCCGGTCCAGGTTCGCGTCCCCGGCGGCGACGGCGAGGCGCAGTTCCGGGATCGCCACGAGGTCGGCGATGCGCAGCGTGTCGTCCGTGGGGTGCATGGACATATTGTCCATCAGCTTCGCGCAGTTTCGACATTCCATCGATCGTTTACGGTTGAGAAGCGGGCGTACGGTCGCACGGTCCCACCCCGCGCACCCCAGGAGATCTGTATGGATGCCACCGCACGCGCCGCGGACGGGCCGGTGAGAGGCTCCGGCGCCGGACGGGTCGACAGCCTGGTCGAGACCCGGTCGATCGACTACGTGCCCGCCGACGAGCGGCACGGCAAGGTGTGGCACCAGGGCCCGTTCTGGTTCACCGGCAACTTCGTGCTGACCACCATGGTGACCGGCTTCCTGGGCCCGTCGCTCGGGCTCTCGCTGGGCTGGTCGGTGCTCGCGGTGGTGCTCGGCGCCTGCTTCGGCACCTTCTTCATGGCCTTCCACGCCAACCAGGGCCCGCGCATGGGCCTGCCGCAGATGATCCAGTCGCGGGCGCAGTTCGGTCTGCGCGGCGCGATCCTGCCGTTCGCCGCCGTCGTGTTCGTGTACGTCGGCTTCAACGTTTTCAACGTGATCCTCGCGACCGAGGGCCTGCAGACCGTGCTGCCCGGCGGCAAGGTCTTCTGGTACGTGGTCCTCATCGCGGTCGCCGTCGTCCTCGCGATCGTCGGACACGACCTGCTGCATCTGGTGCAGCGCTGGCTGACCTATGTGCTCATCGCGGTCTTCGGCGTGCTGACCGTCGGCGCCGCGGTGAACCTCGACGTGCAGTCCCCGGCGGGCGGGGGCGGCTGGGACTGGACGTCGTTCCTGATCGTGTTCTCGGCGGCCGCGGGCTACCAGATCAGCTATGCCGTGTACGTCTCCGACTACTCCCGCTACCTGCCCGCCGACGTCCCGGCCCGCAAGGTGATCTGGTGGACGTACGCCGGCGCGGCCGGTTCCGCCGCGTGGCTGATGTCGCTCGGCGCGCTCATCGCGTCGGCGCTGCCCGAGCCCGGCGCCATCGCGGCGGTGCGCCAGGTGGGCAACGACATCGTCCCCGGGTTCGGCACGTTCGCCGTGCTGCTGTCGTCGGTGGCGCTGGTGGGGATCATGGCGGTCAACGCGTACGGCGCCATGCTCACCACGACCAGCGCGGTCGACGCGTTCCGCCCGGTGCGGCCGACGGTGCGCGTGCGGATCGCGGGCATCTCGGCCATCGCGGTGGTGGTCTTCGTGACCGCGCTCGCGCTGCCCGACGACTACCTGGGCAACTTCAACGACTTCGTCCTGATGATGCTCTACTTCCTGGTCCCGTGGACGGCGGTGAACCTCACCGACTTCTACTTCGTGCGGCGGGGCCGATACTCCATCACGGCGATCTTCGACCCGAACGGCCCCTACGGGAACTGGTCGTGGCGCGGCATGACGGCGTACGCGGTCGGCTTCGCGGCCATGGTGCCCTTCTTCGCCACCACGTTCTTCACCGGCCCGGTGGCGGAGGAGCTGGGTGGTGCGGACGTGTCATTCGCGGTCGGCCTGGTCGTGTCCGGCGTGTTGTACGTGGTGCTGTGCCGGGGCATGGAGTTGGAGGAGCCGGATGTTCCGGACCCGGTGCCGCACGAGGGCACCCCGGCGGGCGGCGCACGTGCCGACCGCGTGCCGGAACTGACATGAGGGTGGCTGGTTTGGCCGACGACGGGCAGTTCGACGTGGTGGACCCGGTCGCGGACCGGACGATGGACCCGGCGGCTCCTGCGGTTGTCATGGTGGCCTGCGCCCAGATCGCGCCGGTCGTCGGCGAGCCGGAGGCTAACCGGCGTACCACCGTCGACGCGGTCGAGCGGGCCGCGGCGGCGGGTGCCCAGGTCGTCGTGCTCCCCGAACTGGCGAACAGCGGCTACGTGTTGCGCGACGCCGCGGAGGCCACGGCGCTGGCGGAGTCCGCCACGACGGGCCCGACCGCCGACGCCTGGGCGGACGCCGCCCGCCGGCACGGCCTGGTCGTCGTGGGCGGCCTGTGCGAGCGCACGCCCGACGGGACGGTACGCAACTCGGCGGTGGTCGTGGACGCTTCGGGTGTGCGCGCCGTCTACCGCAAGGCCCACCTGTGGGGCCGGGAGGCGGAGATGTTCGTCCCCGGCGACGAGGCTCCCCCGGTCGTCGAGACCGCGTTCGGCCGGATCGGCGTGCTGGTCTGCTACGACGTGGAGTTCCCCGAATGGGTGCGGCTCGTCGCACTCGGCGGCGCGGACCTGCTGTGCGCGCCCGTGAACTGGCCGTACTACCCGCGGCCTGCCGGTGAGCGTCCGGCCGAGGTCGTCCGCGTCCAGGCGGACGCGGCGGTCAACCGCATGTTCGTCGCGGCCTGCGACCGGGTCGGGCCGGAGCGCGGCACGGACTGGGTGGGCGGCTCGGTGATCACCGACGCCGACGGGTTCCCGCTGGCGGGCCCGTACCCCGGCGAGGAGCGCCTGCTGCTCGCCCGGTGCGCCCTGGCGGAGGCCCGCGACAAGCGCATCGGCTCGCTCAACGACGTGTTCGCCGACCGCAGGCCCGAGTTGTACGGCCCGGTCCTCGGAACACCGCCGCCGGCCGCATCCTGACCGGAAACCGCGGGACGACGACCGCAGCACCACAACCGCGGCATCACAACCGCGGCACCGAACGTGCGGCACCGGCTGTTGCCGCAGCGACAACCACGGCACCGACCAAGTACCACGAAAGGCACTCCGATGAGCTCCACGCCCCTCGGCCCGATCGACGCGACCCGTGTGCCGCGCTTCGCCGGGCCCGCCACCTTCGCCCGGCTGCCGCGCGCCGACGAGGTGGACCGTGTGGACGTCGCCGTCGTGGGGGTGCCGTTCGACAGCGGCGTCAGCTACCGGCCGGGCGCCCGCTTCGGGCCGGCGCACGTACGGGCGTCGTCGAAGCTGCTGCGCCCATACAACCCGGCCCTCGACGTCTCCCCGTTCGCCGAGCTCCAGGTGGCCGACGCGGGCGACATCGCGGTCAACCCGTTCGACATCGCCGAGGCGATCGCCGCGGTCGAGAACGCCGCGCGCGTGTTCGCCGCGCAGGGCACCCGGCTGCTGACGATCGGCGGGGACCACACCATCGCGCTGCCGCTGCTGCGCGCCGCGGCGGCCGAGCACGGCCCGATCGGCGTCGTGCACTTCGACGCGCACCTGGACACCTGGGACACGTACTTCGGCCAGCCGTACACCCACGGAACGCCGTTCCGGCGGGCCGCCGAGGAGGGCCTGCTCGATCCGCGGCGCTGCCTGCACGTCGGCATCCGCGGGCCGCTCTACAGTCCGGCGGACCTCACCGACGACGGGGTCCTCGGTTTCCAGGTCGTGCACAGCGACGACTACCAGGACGCCACGGTCGCGTCGGTGGTCGAGCGGATGCGGGCCCGGCTGGGCGACGGCCCGGTGTACGTGTCGGTGGACATCGACGTCCTGGACCCCGCGCACGCTCCCGGCACCGGCACTCCCGAGGCGGGCGGGCTGACCAGCCGCGAGCTCCTGGGCACGCTGCGCGGGCTGGTCGGGCTGGACGTGGTGGGGGCGGACATCGTCGAGGTGGCCCCGGCGTACGACCACGCGGAACTGACCGGCGTGGCCGCCGCGCACACCGCGTACGAGCTGCTCTCGGTGCTCGCCCGCAACCGCCGCGACGCGGCGCGGTGATGCGGGGCGCACCCCGGGCGGGTGTCGCAGCACACCTGTGAGGAGAATTACCTGACGGATCGTCAGATTCTTTGCCGCGGAGCATTGCTGCACTCCCGGACGTTCCCTATGTTCGCTTGCGGGCATGATCGTCCGCCGCGGCCCGCGCCCCGGCGGCGGGGACGGAGCGGTAGTGGACACGAGTCGGCGGACACGGCGGGGCGAGCGGAGCCTCCGTGAGCGGCTGATCGTCCCGGTCCTCGCGTTCGCGGGGGTGCTCATGGCCCTCATGCAGACCGTCGTCGTACCGCTGCTGCCCGACCTGCCCGCGCAGACCGGCTCCTCACCGGCCACCGTCAGCTGGATGCTCACCGCGACCCTGGTGACCGGCGCGGTGCTCAACCCGGTGCTCGGGCGGGCGGGCGACATGTACGGCAAGCGCCGCGTCCTGCTCGGCTCGCTCGCCACCATGACGGCCGGCTCGGCACTCTGCGCGGTGACCAGCGACATCCGCGTGCTGATCGCGGCCCGTGCGCTCCAGGGCACCGCGGCCGTCGTCGTCTCGCTGGCCACCAGCATCCTGCGCGACGAACTGCCGCCGCACCGGGTCGGGTCCGCCGCCGCGCTGATGAGCTCCACGGTCGGGCTCGGCGCGGCCTTCGGCCTGCCGCTGGCCTCGGTGGTCGTCGAGCACGCCGACTGGCACACCATGTTTTGGGTGACCACCGGGCTCGGCCTCGCCGGCTTCGCCGCGGCCTGGCTGGTGGTCCCGGAATCGCCGGTACGCACCCCCGGGCGCTTCGACATCGTCGGCACCGTGCTGCTGGGCGCCGGGCTGGTGGCCATCCTGCTCGCCGCGTCCAAGGGCGGCGAGTGGGGCTGGACGTCCCCCGTCGTGCCCTCACTCGCGGGCGGCGGCGTCCTGGTGCTCCTCGTCTGGGGGTGGCACCAACTGCGCACCCGCGAGCCGGTGGTCGACCTGCGGCTGGCCGCCCGCCGCACGGTGCTGCTGCCGCACATCGCGGCGCTGCTGACCGGCATCGCGTTCTACGCCAACTGGCTCGCGACGGCACAGCTGGTCCAGGCCCCCGAGATCACCGGGTACGGGCTGGGCGAATCGGCGGTGGTCGCGAGCCTGTGCCTGCTGCCGGGCGGCGTGATCATGGTGCTGCTGTCCCCGCTGTCCGCCCGGTTGTCGGACGCGCGCGGCGCGCGGGTGACGCTGGCGCTCGGCACGGCGGTGATCTCCGCGGCGTACCTGTTCCGGGTGTTCACCAGCGAGCAGTTGTGGACGATCACCCTCGGCGCGTCGCTGTGCTCGCTCGGTACGACGCTGGCCTACTCGGCGCTGCCGACGCTCATCATCCAGGCGGTCCCGCAGGAGCAGACGGCCGCGGCGACCGGCCTCAACGTCCTGATGCGCACCATCGGGCAGGCCGTGTCGAGCACGATCGTCGCGGTGGTGCTGACCCAGCTGACGATGACCGCCGGCGGCGTACGCTTCGCCGACCTGGACGCCTACCTGCTGATCTTCGGGATCGCCTGCGCGGTCGCCGCCGGCGCGTCGCTCACCGCGCTCGCGCTGCCCAGGGCTCGGCCGCGGTCGGCGATGGCCGTCCCGGTGGCGCCCTCCGGCGCGAAGCTGCCGGCGGTGTCGGGCGACCGCGGCACGGACGCCTGACGCCGGGGCCGGGGCAGCAGGCGCATCAGGGCGTCGCGCACGGCGCCGCCCGGGCGGACGACGGCTGGACGTACGGCGGCCGGCGCGGCCCCCTCGTCGTCCCCGCACCCCCGCGTCTCGCCACTCGCTGCGGGGGTGGCGACGGGTAAGGACCCCGTCGACCAGACCAACGACTGCACGCGCACCCGGCCGCCCGTCACAACGCACCTCGATCATCCGCCGGTCGTCCGGCGGTCGCGCGCGGGCCTTCAGCCGGTCGCGGACGGTCGCACAGGACGCATTCATCCTCACGATCGGCAGGCGCCGGCGTCCGCTTGACTCCGATCCGCGCGATTGCCCAGGACGGGTGACGGCGCATGGAGTAGTCGTCACCCGGGGGGGTGCCTCTATGTCTTTCGTCAAGCGGGTTGTGGGGTTCGGGTCTGGTAGAGAGTGCCGTCGCGGAGCATGGCGAACAGGACGCTGATGCGTTGTCGTGCGAGGCGGAGGAGGGCTTGGGTGTGGGTTTTGCCGTGGGCTCTGTGCCGGTCGTAGTAGGTGCGCGAGGCGGGGTCGTGGAGTGCGGCGAACGCGGAGAGGAACATGGCCCGTTTCAGCAGGCGGTTGCCCGTCCGTGGGGCGTGTTCGCCGTGGATGGAGGATCCGGAGGACTTGGTCGCCGGCGCGAGGCCGGCGTAGGAGGCCAGATGGGCGGCAGTCGGGAACGAGCTGGCGTCGCCGACGGTGACCAGCAAGGTTGCGGCGGTCCTGACGCCGACGCCGGGCATCGACGTCAGGACCTTGGAAAGAGGGTGGGCCTCCAGGAGTTCGGCGATCTGGGTTTCGACGGCGCGTCGTTGCTCGTGGACGGCGGCGAGGGATCGGGCCAGGGACGGGACGACGGTGTCCAGGGTGGCGGTGCCGGGGACGGTGACGGTTTGTTCGTCGAGGGCGTCGAAGATGTCCTCGACGAGGCGTTCGGCCATGCGCGGGGCTTTGGGGCGTATGAGGTTGACCAGCCTGCGGCGTCCGGCTTTGCGCAGGGCCTGCGGGGAGCCGAAGCGCTCCAGCAGGTGGGTGACGGCGGGGTGGTCGAGGCGGGGGCCGAGGACGCGTTCGAGGGAGGGGTGGAACTGGGTGAGCAGTCCGCGCAGGCGGTTGCTGGTGCGGGTCGCCTCGGCGGCGAGGTCCTGGTCGAACCCGGTCAGCACCGTGAGCTGGGCGGCTGTTTCGTCGGCGAGCTCCAGGGCCCGCAGGGTGTGGGGCATGGTGCGGGCGGCGTCGGCGATGACGCGGGCGTCGCGGGCGTCGGTCTTGGCCTCGCCGGGGTAGAGGTCGGCGATGCGGCGCATCGCCAGGCCGGGCAGGTAGGCGACGTCGCAGCCCGCGTCCCTGGCGACGGCCAGCGGCGGGGCGCCGATCGAGGCGGGCTGGTCCACGATCACCAGGACTCGGCCGAACTTCGCGGTGAGCTTGTCGAAGACGGCCCGCAACCTCGGTTCGCTGTTGGGGAGCCGCTTGTCGTAGACGGTCTTGCCGGCGGTGGTCAGGCCGTGGCCGTGGTGGTCGCCCTTGCCGACGTCCAGGCCGAGGAACACCGCGATCTCACTCGTGTCGAGCACCGCACCCCCGAGGGTGGTCGTGACCGGTCCCGGCCTCATGCCTTCGCACCGCACGCGCGCATCCACGTTACGCAGACCAACCACCCTGTGGCTGCCGGGCGTTGCGCTCGGCCGGGCGACGGTCAGGCCTCTCATCAGCGGTCAGACGGTGCTCCGGGCCCGGTGACACCACCCCCCAGGTCATGCGTACGACAGGGGGGAACAGTCATGCCGGACCCGGAGGCCAGGAGCCCCGTTCCGGGACCACGAAGAAAGTAACGGGGGCGGCCGCACCCCCTCTTTGCGCGCGACCGATGAGTTCGGGCGGCGGATCGGGTCTGCACCGGCATGACCCGAATCAAAGTCAACGGAATCGTCCTGGGCATCGAGTCGTTCGGCGCCGCCGACGCGCCGCTCGTCCTGCTCGTCGGCGGGACGACCATGCTTTCCTGGCCCGACGCGCTCTGCGAACGCCTCGCCGCCGGCGGGCGCCGCGTGGTGCGCTATGACCTGCGCGACAGCGGCGAGTCGACGACCGCGGATCCGCAGGCGCCCGCGTACACCCTGCGCGACCTCGCCGCCGACGCCGCGGCCCTTGCCGACGCACTCGGCGGCGGGCCCGCGCACCTCGCGGGGATCGGCGTCGGCGGGATGGTCGCCCAGGTGGCCGTGCTCGACCATCCGGCCGCGTTCTCGGCGCTCACGCTCGTCGGTACCCGCGCGGTTGCGCCCGGGCCGCCCGACGACGACCTCCCCGACCACGACGAGGCGGCCATGGGCCGACTGTTCGCGAGTCCGATGCCCGACTGGACCGACCGCGAGGCGGTCGCGGACTTCGCCGCCGGCGGCGCGGAGATCCTCGGGGACGACCCCGCCGCCGCGCGCGCAACCGCCGTGCGCATCTGGGACCGTACGCCCGGCACCGCACCCCCGGTCCAGATGGCCAACCAGTTGGGCGTGGTGTTCTCCGCGCTCGACTGCACACCCCGCTGGCGCGAGCGCCTGCCCGAAATCAAGGTCCCCGCGCTCGTGATCCACGGCCGCCGCGACCCGTTCTTCCCCGTCGGCAACGGCGAGGCGATCGCCCGCGAGATCCCCGGCGCGCGGCTGCTCGTCCTCGAGGACGCCGGCACGGCGATCCCCGACACTGCCTTCGGCAAGGTCGCCGAGGCGATGCTCGCTCTCGGATAGCGCAGGGCGCGCGAGTCGATCGGTCACGTAACCGCCTCTGTGGACAAGGGAGTTGGTCGCTGGGAGAACCGGTATGACTTCGGTGGTGGGGGCGTCCGTACGCTCCTTCCGTGCCGTCGCCCGGAAGCAGTCGGGCGGATCGCGGATTCGGCCGCCCGTCGAGGCCCCGGTACTGGGGGTACGCGGAACCTGCCGCGCGCGGTTCACAGCGGGCCGGAATTCTCCTGAATTCCCAGGTTCCGCGCACCGTTTGCCCTGCGGGAAACATGACGGCGCTAGCCTTCCCGCGACAGCCATCCCGTCGGCCGAGGAATCGAGGACCCGGAGTCATGAAGATCTTCTCCGCCCGGGGCGGACGGTCGTGGGGCCGTTCGGCGGGCGGCTTGGCGGCCGTTCCGGCCGACAACGCGAGCGTGCCCGCGGCGCGCGGCGACGAGGACGTCCCGGCGGCCATGCGGTCCGGGGACGGGCGAATACCCGAGGAGCCGGCCGCGGCGCCGTCGGCCGCCGACCGGCCCCCGCGCGGCGACGAGCTCGCCGAAACGTTGTACCGCCGCTACTCGGTGCCGCTGCTGTCGTTCTGCCTCAAGCACACGGGCGGCGACCGACAGTGGGCCGAGGACGTCGTCCAGGAGACCCTGGTGCGCGCGTGGCGCAACGCCGACCGCATCGACCCGAACGACGAAGTTCGGTCGCTCATGCCGTGGTTGGCGACGGTCGCCCGGCGTATCGTCATCGACGACCGTAGAGCCAAAAGTGCGCGCCCCCGGGAAGTGAACCCGGAACCGTTGGAGCACGTACCAGCTGACGACCAGGTCGAACCACTGCTGCGTAGCATGGTCGTGGCCGATGCCTTGCAGTCGTTGTCCCAAGCGCACCGCGAGGTGTTGGTCGAGACGGTGCTGCGCGACCGCAGTGTGAACCAGGCGGCCGAGGCCCTCGGCATCCCGGTGGGCACGGTCAAGTCCCGCGTGTATTACGCGGTGCGGGCCCTGAAGCTCGCACTCGAAGAGAGAGGGGTGAACGCATGAGCGCGCCGGTCGAGCACACCGATGTGGGCGCGTACGCCCTGGGGCTTCTCGAGGACGAAGACCGCGACGCCTTCGAAGCGCACCTGGTCACCTGCGAGCGATGCCAGGCGGAGCTGGACGACCTGGGGGACATGCGCGGCCTGTTCGCGGATGTCGAGGCGGAGGCGTTCACCCCGATGCCCGGGATCGGAAAACCGAGCGGCACGCCGCGGGTCGCCCGGTTTCCTGCCCCCGAGGTCCCGCGCGTCGAGGCGGCGGCGCGGACGGCATCCGCAGGGACGCCGGTAGCGGGGACGCCGGTGGCGGATCCGTCCGGGGCACCGGTCGTCGACCTCGGCGCCCGGCGTTCCGCGCGGGAACGCGCCCGCCGGGTCGGGATCGGCATCGCCGCGGCCGCGGCGGCCGTCGTCCTGCTGGTCGCGGGCATCGGCATCGGCGGCGGATTCGAGTCTTCGTCCTCCGAAGCCAGGCACATGAGTCCGGCGGGCGAGCTGTTGGTGGCCGGCGAACGCCACCCCGCCAAGGGCTTCGTGCAGGGGCCGGACGGTGTGCAGGGTTACCTCGGCGTGGACAGCAAGGGCTGGGGCAGCCACATCGGCCTCGAACTCCGGGGCCTGCGCGGACCGTTGCGCTGCAACCTGATCGCCGTCGGCAAGGACGGCACGTCGGAGGTCATGGGCACGTGGTCCGTGCCGGCGTCCGGCTACGGCGTGCCGGAGAGCGAGAAGCCGCTGGTGTTCCACGGCGGCACCTCGATGGGCAAGGAAGCCATCGACCGCTTCGAGGTCCGGACCGTGGAGGGCAGGATGCTGCTCGCCATTCCGATGTGACGCGATGACGGTCGGCCCCAAAGCGTAGTGGATCGGGCCCCGCGCAACGCGCGCGGGGCCCCTTGGTGTTCCGGTCCGTCGATCAGGCGCGGCAGCTCAGCGGCCTGCCGCCGTTGAACGCGACCATGTCGGCAAGGGCTCCGAAGACGTCGACCACGCCGCCGTCCAGTTCCGCGTAGGCGGAGTGCAGGTTGCCCACGAGCCGTTCACTGTCGGTGAGCGCCTGGTAGTCGCCCAAGTCGGTCTCGTACGCGAGGGCCAGCGGGTCGAGTCCGGCCGCGCGGCCGCGCAGCGCCGTCTCCTTGACGAACGCGGCGTAGCCGGCCGCGACGTCGATCTGCTCGGGGCCGCATACCGGTCCGTGTCCGGGCACCAGCGTCTGCGCGCCGAACTCCCGCAGGCGTTCCAGTGCTTGCAGGTACCCGCTCGGCGAGCCCATGAGCAGGAACGGGGTGCCGCCATTGAAGACCAGGTCGCCGGTGAACATCACGCGCTGATCCGGCAGCCATACCACCGAGTCGTTCGAGGTGTGCGCGGACACCCCGAAGTGCCGTACCTCGGCCCGGGCTTCCCCGGCATGCAGGGTGACCGACTCGGTGAAGGTCAGGAAGGGCGCCACCGCCCGCAGGTCGCCCCAGTCGACGCCGGGCCACACCAATTCCCGTTCGATGATGCCGTACTTGAGGATCTCCGCACGTGTCTTCTCGTGCGCGACGATCGTCGCGGCGGGGAACAGGTAGTTGCCGTGCGTGTGGTCGCCGTGGTGGTGTGTGTTGACGAGAGTCCGCACCGGGGCCCCTCCCGAGACGCGGGCCATCGTCGCCAGGAACGCCCGCGTCCGGGCTTCGGTCGCACAACTGTCGATGGCGATCACGCCACCGTCGCCGATCAGGAAGCCCGTGTTGTTGATCCACCACGTGCCGTCGGGCTGCACGTACGCGAACACCCCGTCGGCGACCTCCTCGACGCGGGCCGGTTCGATCGTGCCGGTTCCGTGTACGTGCTCGGACACGCTCATGCTGGTCTCCCCCTGGCCGTCGGCTGTGCCTGGTACTGGCATACACCGCCCGGCGGTTGCCGCGCCATCACCCGTCCGGGTGTCGCACCTCGGAATCGCCGGGGTGGTGGATTCCTGCATTCCGCTCGGACGCCTGGTGGTCATGAAGGGGCCGGAGGTACTCTCCCCTCGATTACTTCAGAGCTAGAAATAATTGCTTTCCGTCCCCGTTCCTGTGGAGGCGTGATGCACAGACCAGGACAAGTCCATCGCGGCCCGCTCAGGTCCCGGGCCCGGACCGTCGCCGCGGCCGTCGCCCTCGGCGTGCTCGTCGCCCTGACCACCGCGGGCCCGGCGGCCGCCGGAAGGGGCGGGTCGCCGGCTCCTGTCGTCGCCACGAGCAGTGGCACGGTTCGCGGCCAAGTCCACGACGGTGCCGAGGAGTTCCTCGGCATTCCGTACGCCGCCCCGCCGGTGGGCGACCGCCGCTTCCGGGCGCCGCGGCCGCCCGCCCGATGGTCCGGCGTCCGCGAGGCGACCACGCAGGGCCCGGCGTGCGTGCAGTTCGCGGCCTTCGGCATCGACCCCGCGCAGCCCCGCAGCGAGGACTGCCTGAACCTGGACGTCTATCGGCCCCGCGGTACCCGGCCGGGCGCCGTCCTGCCGGTGGTGCTGTGGATCCACGGCGGCGGCTTCGTGCAGGGCACCGGAACGCAGTTCGCGGGCCGCACCATGGCCGACGACCACAACGTCATCGTCGTGAGCATCAACTACCGCCTGGGCGCGCTCGGATACCTGGGCCTGCCCGGCTTCGACGCGGAGACGCCCGAGGGGTCCGGCAACTGGGGCCTGCTCGACCAGATCGCCGCGTTGCGCTGGATCAAGGACAACGCCAAGGCGTTCGGCGGCAACCCGCGCAACGTCACGGTGACCGGCCAGTCCGCGGGCAGCGGTTCGGTCTGCGGCATCCTCGCCTCTCCCCTGGCCTCCGGCCTCGCCGCGAAGGCGGTCCTGCAGAGCGGTCCGTGCACCCTCCTGGCGGCACGGTCCCGCGCGGACGCCCAGGCGCAGGGCACCGCGTTCGCGACCGGCCTGGGCTGCCCCGACCCGGCGACCGCCGCGGCCTGCCTCCGGGCGGTACCGGCGGCCGCGCTGACCGCGGCCGGCATGCAGTTGCCGGTGCCGGGACTGACGTCGGGCGTACCGGCACTGCCCGTCGACCCCGCGGCCGCCATCGGATCCGGGCACTGGAACAAGATGCCGGTCCTGATCGGCAGCACCCGCTCCGAGGGCAGGATGTTCGCGCTCGACCAGGTGGCGATGACCCCGGACCAGTATCCGGCGTACCTGGCACGGCAGTACGGCCCACTTGCTCCGGAAGTGCTGACGCGCTACCCCCTGTCGGCGTACGCCTCCCCCTACCACGCGGTGTCCGCCGTCGTCGGCGACGCGTCGTTCATCTGCCAGACATCCGTCACCGCGGAACTGCTGCGGCGTCAGGTTCCGACCTACCGGTACGAGTTCGACGACCCGGAATCGCCCCCGCTGGTCGGCCTCGACCTGCCGGGGCTGGACATGGGCAACGCGCACAGCGCGGAACTGGCGTACCTGTTCGACTTCACAATGCAGGCGCGGCCGTTCACCGCGCAGCAGGCCGCGATGGCGGGCCGGATGAAGCACGCCTGGGCCGCGTTCGCGTGGACGAGTACGCCCAACGCCTGGGGGCTGACCCTCTGGCCGCCCCTGACAGCGCGCGGTGAGGTGCTCAAGGTCCGCCCCGCCGGGGACATCCGCTTCAGGAGCTTCGACGACGAGCACCACTGCGGATTCTGGAACTCGTCCGCAGCGCCTGGACGCTAGCGCGACAACCGTCCGCGGACCTATGCCTCGCGGGCGGGCGCGCTCAGAATGCGGCCGGGTCGTCCAGGACCAGGTCCGCCGCCAGCGCCGCCGCACCCCACACTGGTGCGGCGGCGCCGCGCGTTCCGGCCCGGGCCTCGACGTCGCGGTACGCGTCGATGCCGCGCAACTCCTCGAGGGCCGCCTCGACACGAGGCAGCACCCATGGCGCGAGAGCGGCGTAGTATCCGCCCAGGACCACCGCCTGTGAGCCGAGCACGGTGACCAGGGTGACGGCCACCTCGCCGAGGCGACCGCCCAGATCGTCCAGGATCCGCAGTACTCCTTTGTGGCCGCGTTCGGCACGTACCACCAACTCCGCCATGGCCGCGCCGAGATCGGCCGGATCCTCGGGCGCCAAGCGGGCGAGGCGGGCGAGTTCCGGCGGCGCGGCCATCGCCTCTAGGCAACCTCGACGCCCGCACCAGCACTTCGGGCCGCGGGGCGCGACCACCAGGTGCCCGGCCTCCCCCGCTCCTCCCGCGGACCCACGGAACAGGCGTCCGTCGACGACGACTCCCGAGCCGACTCCGACGTACCCGCTGACCACCACAAGGTGTCGCGCCGCGGAGTCCGCGGGCAGGGCCCGCAGTTCGGCGATGGCGGTGAGGTTGGCGTCATTGTCCAGCAGGATCGGCAGGCCGGTCCCGAGGGCCTCGCGCAGTGCCTCGGCGAGCGGTACGTGCCGCCATCCCAGGTTCGGCGCGAACGCCACTTCGCCGGACCCGGTGACCACCACCCCGGCCACGGCGATGCCGATGGCGGCTGCCCGCACGCCGGCGGACCCCGCCGCCGCGAGCGCGTCGCCGACCTCGCGCGCGAGGCACGCAATGACGGTATCGACGTCGCCGTGCGCGGCGTTGTGCCCGACGGTGGCCCGGTGCAGCTCCCGGCCTGCCAGGTCCACCGCCAGCGAGCCGACGGTGGATGCGTCGACGTGGGCGGCCACCACGGCGACCGAGGATCCGTCGAACGCCAGCATGCGCCGCGGGCGTCCGGCGCTTCCGGCGACGTGGCGGATGCCGGCTTCGCGGGCCATGCCCGCATCGATCAGGGCCGCCGCAAGGCTCGTCACCGCGCCTGCCGCCAGTCCGGTGCGCGCGGCGATCTCGGTGCGGGACAACTCCCCCTGTTCGCGCAGCAGGCGCGCGACGAGCGCGAGGTTGTGCCTGCGGATCGCGGCGACGTCCTGCGGCGCCGAGGAGGGGGGACTGGACACGGTCACAGCCTACGTCCGGACGGTTGCCGGCCGTCGTAGGGGGCCGCCACGGGAACTCGCCCGTCCACGCAGCCCCCTCGGCCCACCGACACATCAGCCCGGCCCTCACTTCAGCCGACCCGACAAGGCCGCCCCGACACACGTACGTCACCCGACCGGCGCCGCGGGCTCCCTCGTCGGCTCGCCCACCGGCGGTGTGAGCGGCAAGCCGACGTAGTTCTCCGCGAGTTCGGCCGCGGCGTGCGGGGAGTCGGCGATGCGGCCGAGCTGCGCGATCTGCAGGCGGGTCTCGAACGCGCTTTGCGCCGGGTCCGCGTGCAGCGTGGTGGTCATGAAGTACGAGAAGTGCTCGGCCCGCCACACCCGCCGCAGGCAGGTGTCCGAGTAGGCGTCCAGGAGTTCGGTGGAGCCGGTGTCGTGCAGTTCGGCGAACGCGGTGGCCAGCACCGTGACGTCGGCCGCCGCGAGGTTGAGCCCCTTCGCCCCGGTCGGCGGGACGATGTGGGCGGCATCGCCCGCCAGGAACAACCGACCGTGCCTGAGCGGTTCGGTGACGAAGCTGCGCATCGGCAGCACGGACTTGGCGGTGATCGGACCGCGTTCGAGTCGCCAGGGGCCGTCCACCGCGAACCGGGCGTCGAGTTCGTCCCAGATCCGCTCGTCGGACCACTCGGCGACGTCGGTGCCGTTGGGGACCTGGAGGTACAGCCGGCTGACGCTCGGCGAACGCATGCTGTGCAGCGCGAACCCGCGCGGCGAGTGGGCGTAGATGAGTTCGTCGCACGAGGGTGCCACGTCGGCGAGGATGCCGAGCCAGGAGTACGGGTACTCGCGCTCGTACGTCGTGAGCCCGCCCTCGGGCACCGCGCGCCGCGCGACCCCGTGGAACCCGTCGCAGCCGACGACGTAGTCACAGGTCAGCGTGCGGTCGCGGCCCTCGCTGCGGTAGCGGACCGTCGGACGACCGGTGTCGGCGCCCTCGACGGCGAGGACCTCGGCACCGAACAACAGCGGTGGCCCTTCGGCGAGTTGCAGGGCGATGAGGTCCTTCACCACCTCGGTCTGCGCGTAGACGGTGACGCTCGCGCCGTCGGCGAGTGCCGGGAAATCGATGCGGTGCGAGCGGCGGTCGAACCGCAGTTCGATGCCGTGGTGCACGAGCCCTTTGCGGTCGAGGAGGTCCCCCGCGCCGGCGGCACGCAGGACGTCGACGGTGCCCTGCTCCAGGATTCCGGCGCGCTGGCGCTGCTCGACGTACGCGCGGTCCCGGCTCTCCAGTACTACGCAGGCCACGCCGCGCAGGTGCAGCAGGCGGGCGAGTAGCAGCCCGGCGGGCCCGCCTCCGACGATGGCGACTGTGGTGTGCTCGGGGATCACGGGGTGCCTTCCTGGGCTGTGGAGCGGGTGGCCCGCGCGGTCGGGGAATCTATGTCGGCGAGCACCCGGGCGGCCACGGCGAACGCCGAGTTCGCCGCGGGTACCCCGCAGTACACGGCGGTCTGCAGCAGGACTTCGCGGATCTCGTCGCGGGTGAGTCCGTTGCGCAGCGTGGCCCGTACGTGCATTGCCAGTTCGTCGTGGTGGCCGTGCGCGACCAGTGCGGTCAGGGTGATGCAGCTGCGGGTGCGGCGGTCCAGGCCCGGCCTGGTCCAGATCTCGCCCCAGGCGTAGCGCGTGATGAAGTCCTGGAACGGCGCGGTGAATTCGGTGGTGGCGGCGATCGCGCGGTCGACGTGCTCGTCGCCGAGCACTTCGCGGCGCACGGCGGTCCCCCGCGCGCGCGACGGGCCGAGCAGGTGTTCCGCGAGCGCGGTGAGCACGCGGTCGGGCTGCTCGACGTTGGCGAGGTGCGCGGAGCCGGCGATCTCCACGAGCGTGGAGTCGGCGATTCCGTCGGCGAGTTCGCGGGCGTGCGCGGGCGGCGTGGCGGGGTCGTCCCGGCCGGCGACGACGAGGGTCGGCGCGGCTATGCGGGGCAGTTCGGTGCGGAGGTCGTACCCGGCGATGGCGTCGCAGCACGCGGCGTACCCGTGGGGATCGACGCCGCGCATGGCGTCGACGAGGCGCCGGGCCTCGGAGGCGTCGGCGAAGTCCGCGGTGAACCAGCGCTTGGCGGCGCCGTCGGCGACGGGGCCGACACCTTGTGCCCGCACGAGTGCGGCGCGCTCGTGCCAGGGGCCAGGCTCACCGAACCGTGCCGACGAGCACACGACGGCCAGTGCGGTGACGCGTTCGGGGTGGTGTGCGGCCAGCCACGCCCCTACCGCGCCGCCGAGCGAGATCCCGGCGTACGCGAAGCGGTCGAGGCCCAGGGTGTCGGCGAGGGCGAGAATTCCGGCGGCCAGCGCGGCGACCGTCAGCGGCTCTGCGGGGACTTCGCCACCGGGCTGGTACGAGGTCCCGCCGTGGCCGGGCAGGTCCCAGCGGATGACGGTGAAGGCCCTTGCCAAAACCGCGACTTGGGGATCCCAGACATGCAGGGTCGTACCCAGCGAGGGACCCAGGATCAGCGGCGGACCTCCGGCGCCGTCGACACGGTGATGCGGCACGGGGGTGGTCACGGGGTCGTACCTTCCTGATCGTCGGGCGCTTCGGCGGGTCCGCCGGCGCGCGGCTTGGCAGGCGCCGCGGCGGGCGCGCGGTCCGGCACGGCGGCATCCGTGTCGGTGGGTGCCGCGTCGGGCCCGTCGGCGTGGGCGTCGGTGCGGTCGGCCGGGCGGCGCCGTAGGGCGCGGTCGACGAGGCTGCCCGCCGCCCCGGTGTGGTGTGCCGGGTCGGTGAGTTCGACGAGTCGGTCGGCGTCGAAGACGCCCTTGAGGGCGGGTTCGTCGTCGATCGCGCCGATCAGCGTCACCGCGCCGCCTGTCACCCTCGCGGCCACCCGCTCGATCGCCGCGCGAGCCCCGGTTCGGCCGATCACCGGTGCGTACGCCGCCACCAGGCCCTCGGTTGCGACGAGTCCGCCGGTCAGCGCGAGGTTGACCCGCATCCGCTCCGGGTCCACCCGCAGTTCGGACACCAGGACGCGGGCCGCCGAGGCCGCGCCGCCGGTGAGCCGCAGCGCGTCCCGCAGCGGGACCCACTCGGCGTGCCAGGCGCCCGGCGGGCGTTCGTCGGCCGCTACGAGCGATGCCGCCAACACCCCTGCCAGTGCCGGGATCTGCCGCGCCGTGGCGGCGATCAGCGTGGCACCGACCGGGTTCGCCTTGTGCGGCATCGCGGAGGAGCCACCGCCGGTGCCTTCCGCGAGTTCGGCGATCTCGGTGCGGGACAGGGTCAGGACGTCTTCGGCGATCTTGCCGAGTGCCCCGGCCGTGAAGGCGAGTGCGGCGCCGAGGTCGACGACGGGTGTACGCAGAACGTGCCACGGCAACACCGGTTCGGCGAGCCCGAGCGCACGAGCGTACGCCGCCGGCACCAGCATGCCGGTGCCGTCATCAGGCCCCCCGAACGGGTCGTCGTCCGGGCCGTCCGCCTGGCGTCCCGCCGGAGGTTCCGCCGCCCAGGCAGCCAACGTCCCCGCCGCGCCGCCCAGTTGCGCGGGAAGACGGACTCCCGCGAGGCGGTCGCGTGCGTCCAGAACGAGCGCGCGCCAGCCCGCGGCCTTCAGCCCGAACGTGGTCGGCACCGCGTGCTGGGCGAGCGTACGTGCGGCCATGACGGTGTCCCGATGCCGCGCGGCCAGCCGGGCGAGCGCCCCCGCTGTGGCGTCCAGGTCGTCGAGCAGGACGGCGCGGCTGCGTGCGGCCACCAGCATCCAGGCCGTGTCGACGATGTCCTGGCTGGTCGCGCCCCGGTGCACGAACTCGGCCGCTGCCGGGTCGACTTCGCTTACCCGAGCGGCGATGTCCGCGACCAGCGGGATGACCGGGTTGCCGCCGGCCCGGGCCCGCAAGGCGATCGAGCGTGCGTCGAAGCGTCCGGTGTCCGCCGTCACGAGCGCCACGGCGTCGGCGGCGGACGCCGGTGCCCGCCCGGTCTCCGCGAGGGCCCGGACGAGCGCGGCTTCCGCGTCCAGCATCGCCCGCAGGAACGCCGCGTCGCCGGTCGCGGTCTCGGCCGCGGTACCCGCGGAGACCGGGGCGGTCAGGCCCACGTCTCCGGGCCCATGCGAAGTCGAGCCGTGCGAAGGGGGCTCGTACCGAGTCGGCTCATGCGAAGTCAAGGAAGACCGTCTCCTCGTACCGGCCCCCGTCCGCGTCCTCGCCGCCCTGCAACCGGACGTCGAACCGGTGGACGCCGTCACGTTCGCGGACCGTCTCCAGGGTGGCCCGGCGGGCCGGCGGCAGCGACGCCAGCAAGGCGTCCTCGGCGTACCCGGGTTCGCCGGTCAGGTACGCGCGGCTGAACAGGTGGTGCAGCAGACCGCGGGCGAACAGGCAGACCGACAGGTAGGGCACGCCGGCGGGGGCCAACGTCCGCAGTGCGTAGCGCCCGTCGGCGTCGGTGGCCACCCGGGCGAACCCGGTGAAGGTCACTCCGTCGCGCCCGGCGAACCCACCGGAGGTCTCGTCGCGGCGCATCGATCCCGGTGCCCCGAGCCGGGAACCGTCCGGCCCGGCCTGCCAGAACTCCAGGAGAGCGTCGGGTATCGGGGTGCCCGCACCGTCCAGGACCCGGCCGTGCAGGGTTACGGCTCCCGGATGTCCCGGGGGTACGAGGTCGCCGCCGCCCGGGAACGGCAGCGCGTAGCCGAAGAACGGGCCGACCGTCTGCGCCGGAGTGGGCGCGAGTCGCGACGTCGCGGCGGTCACCGCAGTCGCGGCTTTCGCGGCGTTCTCGGACTCCGCGTCGTCGGCGGCGACCGCGTCGACGGCTGTCGTCAGGTCGGTCACGGGGTGTCCTCCGTCCAGGTGGCGACCGGGCCGTCCAGCACGATGTCCCAGCGGTAGCCGAGCGAGAACTCCGGTACCGACAGGCCGTGGTCGTAGCTCGCGACGAGCCGTCCGCGAGCCGCTTCGTCGGTCACCGACTGGAGGATCGGGTCGTACGCGAAGAGCGGGTCGCCGGGGAAGTACATCTGCGTGACCACGCGTTGCGCGAACGCCGTGCCGAACACCGAGAAGTGGATGTGCGCGGGCCGCCACGCGTTGACGTGGTTGCGCCACGGGTACGGCCCGGGCTTGACGGTCGTGAAGGCGTAGCGTCCCTGATCGTCCGTCAGGCAGCGTCCGGCGCCGGTGAAGTTGGGGTCGAGCGGCGCCGGGTGGCGGTCGCGCCGGTGGGCGTACCGGCCGGCGGCGTTTGCCTGCCAGACCTCCACGAGCTGTCCCGCGACGGGTCGGCCGGCCCGGTCCAGGACGCGGCCCTGCACGGTGATGCGCTCCCCCAGGGGCTCGCCGATGTGGTGCGCGGTCAGGTCGGCGTCGAGGGCCGTGACGTCCGCGGCGCCGAACACCGGGCCGCTCAGCTCCATCGCGTCCGGGTCCTGAACCACCGTCAGGGGTTGCCGGGGGTGACGCAGTTCGCTGCTGCGGTACGGCGGGTAGTCGCGGGCCGGATGCTCGCCCGGTGCCGAACCGGCGGCGCGGCGCCCGGCGTACGCGTCGCCCGCGGCGCGCATCTCGCGGTCGATGTCGGCCTGGGTGGGTGCCGTCATGGGTCCGGGTCCTACCTTTCCAGCACGAGGGCGAGGCCCTGTCCGACGCCGATGCACAGTGCGGCGAGTCCGGTTCCGCCGCCCGCCGCCGCGAGTTGGTGCGCGACCGATCCGGCGAGCCGGGCGCCCGAGGCGCCGAGCGGGTGGCCGAGCGCGATCGCCCCGCCGCGCGGGTTGACCACGGCCGGGTCCAGGTCCGGCCATTCGGCGAGGCAGCCGAGGGCCTGGGCGGCGAACGCCTCGTTCAGCTCGAACGTGTGCAGGTCGGCGAACGTGCGCCCGGCCCGTGCCAGGGCGCGGTGGACGGCGTCGACCGGGCCGAGGCCGAACAGGTGCGGTTCGACGCCCACGACCGCGGACGCGCCGATGCGGGCGAGGGGTTCGCGGCCGAGTTCGGCGAGTCCGTCCTCGTCGGTGAGGAGCAGGGCCGCCGCGCCGTCGTTGAGGGGCGAGGAGTTTCCAGCCGTGACGGTGCCGTCGGCCTTGAAGGCGGTCGCGAGCTTGCCGAGCGCCTCCAGGGAGGTGTTGTCGCGTACGCACTCGTCGCGGGTCAGCGCGGTCCGTACGCCCGGCAGGCCGTCGACGGCGGTGACTTCGCCGTCGTACAGCCCCTGTTCCCAGGCCGCGGCGGCCCTGCGGTGGCTCGCGAGCGCGAATGCGTCCTGGGCCTCGCGGGTGATGCCGTGCTTGTCCGCGATGAGTTCGGCGCCTTCGCCGAGTCCGATGGTCCACTGCGGCGGCATTGCAGGGTTGACCAGGCGCCAGCCGAGCGTGGTCGACACCATCTGCTGGTGGCCGGCCGGGAACGCGCGTTCGGGCTTGGGCAGCACCCACGGGGCACGGCTCATCGACTCCACGCCGCCCGCGACCGCCACCGACACGTCGCCGACGGCGATCGCGCGGTACGCCTGGACGACCGCCTCCAGGCCCGACCCGCACAGCCGGTTGACCGTGGTGCCCGGGACGGATGTGGGAAGTCCCGCGAGCAGTACGGCCATTCGCGCGACGTCGCGGTTGTCCTCGCCGGCGCCGTTGGCGTCGCCGAAGAACACGTCGCCGATGCGCGCCGGATCGAGGTCCGGCGTACGGGCGACGAGCACACGCAGCACGTGGGCCGCGAGGTCGTCGGGCCGTACGCCGGACAGCGCGCCACCGTACTTGCCGATGGGCGTGCGGACGGCGTCGACGATGTAGACGTCCTTGAGTCCCGCCGCGCCCCGAAAGCCGGGAGCCGCGCCGGGTGCGGTGCCGTGCGTCGTGGCGGGTGCGTTGCCGGAGGTCACGGAGCGGCCTTCTTCCCAGCGGCCTTGAGGCCGCGCAGCGCGAGGAGTTCGGCGGGCGTTGGGGGTGCGGTGACGGCGGTCTGGGCGGCGACGCGCAGGTTCCAGCCGGTGGCCGCGCGCACCTGGTCGGTGCTCACGCCCGGGTGCAGGTCGGTGAGGACGAGTTCGGCGGTGGCCGGGTCGGGGCGCAGGATGCCGAGGTCGGTGATGACCGCGACGGGTCCGGCGCCGGGCATGCCCAGGCGGGCGCGGTCGTGCGGTCCCGCCCCGTGGCCGAGGGTGGTGACGAAGTCGAGGGCGGGCACGAAGTTGCGGACCGAGTGCCGCAGGACCATGAGCACGCGGCGGCAGTTCGAGGCGATCTCCGGAGCGCCGCCCGCACCGGGGAGGCGGCCTTCCGGGCGGTCGGGGCCGCGGGCGACGACGGTGGTGTTGACGTTGGCGAACCGGTCGATCTGGGCGGCGCCGAGGAAGCCGACGTCGACGCGGCCGCCCTGGAGCCAGTAGTTGAACATCTCGGGGACCGACACCACCGAGTCGGCGGTCTCGGCGAGTTCGCCGTCACCGATGGACAGCGGCAGGCGCGTGGGTTTGGAGCCGATGGTGCCGGATTCGTAGATGAGCACCAGGTCCGGGTTCGCGGTGGCGCGGGCGAGGTTGGCGGCGGTGCTGGGCAGGCCGATGCCGACGAAGCAGGTGCGCGCGCCCGCGAGCGCGCGGGCGGCGTTCACCTCCATGACCTCGTCGGGCGTCGGCGGCGTGTCCGCGGGCACCGTGCCGACGGCAGCCTTGTCGGCAGCGGTCGCGTCCGCGGCAGTCGTGTCCGCGGCAGTCGTGTCCGCGGCAGTCGTGTCCGCGGCAGTCGTGTCCGCGGCAGTCGTGTCGGTCATCCGGCCGACTCCTCTCGCACGTGGGTGTCGAGCCATGCGGTGAAGGCCGCGCGGTCCCGCGAGACCGCGTCCCAGTCCTGGTAGAAGCCGTTGTCGCGGACCGAGTAGCCGGCGGCGTACGACGGGTGGCTGCCGCCCGGCACCGGCACCACGGCGTCGACGACCCAGGTCGGCAGGACCACCGCGCCAGGCGTGGGGGCGAGTTCGTCGACGATCTCCTCGACCGTGACCAGCACGCGTTCGGCGGCGAGCGCGGCCTCCTTCTGCACCCCGAGCAGGCCCCAGAACTGCACGTTGCCTTGGCGGTCGGCGCGCTGCGCGTGGATCACCGTGACGTCGGGCCGCAGGGCCGCGACGGCGGCCAGTTCCTCGCCCGTGAAGGGGCACACGACGGTCGAGACGGTGTCGGTGCGGGTCGGCAGGTCGCTGCCGCGGTAGCCGCGCAGGATCGCGAAGGGGAGGCGGGACGCGCCCGCGACGTACCGGTTCGCCATGCCGGCGTGGCTGTGCTCGTCGAGTTCGAGCGGGCGCGGCCACGCGTTCTCCACCGCGTCGCGGAAGCGGTGCAGCGAGCCCACGCCGGGGTTGCCGCCCCACGAGAAAACCAGCTTGCGGGCGCAGCCGGCGCCGATGAGCTGGTCGTAGACGACGTCGGGGGTCATCCGGACCAGGGTCAGGTCGGTGATGCCCTGCCGGATGATCTCGTGCCCGGCGGCGAACGGGATCAGGTGCGTGAATCCCTCGAGCGCGACGGTGTCGCCGTCGTGCACGAGGTCCGCGACGGCGTCGCGGAGCGTACGTATCTCAGCCATGGCAGTCGAGGAGCCCTCACGGTGCCGAGCGGCGCGGCGCGAGCGCCGCCTTGATTGTGTTCGCCTGGTGAACTATTGTTCACCGTAGTGCGATGGCCCGAGTCTGCGGGGTGCCCCGAAGGGCTGTCAACCGTCGCGTCCCGTCATGCGCGCCACAAAATCCCCGGAGACCCCATGCAGGCCGACACCACCGACGAGCCGCCGACCGAGGCGGTCGGGCCGCTCAGCCGAGGGCTCGCGGTGCTGCGCGCGGTGGCGGCGGCCGACGGCCGGGCGAGCCTCGGCGACCTCGTGCGGGCGACCGGCCTCGCGCGCTCCACCGTCGACCGGGTGGCGGCCACCGTCGCGCGGATCGGGTACGCCCGGCTCGACGGCCGCGACGTCGTGCTGACACCCCGGCTGATGGAGCTGGGCAACGCCTACCTCTCCGCCACCGGCCTGCCCGCCCGGCTGGGCGGCCTTGCCGACGAACTGGCGGACGCGCTCGACGAATCGGTGTCGCTGGCGGTGCCGGACGCCGACGGCGTGCGCTTCGTGCACCAGGCGATCCGCCGCCGCACGATGGCGCTGGCGTTCCGCATCGGAGACCTCGTCCCGGCCGAACGGGCGGCGCCCGGCTCCTTGTTCGCGGCCGAATGGGACGACGCGGCGTGGCGCGCGTGGCGCCGACGGCGCGAGCGCGACCCCGACGACGCGGGATTCCCGGCCGTACCGCCGCCGCGCGGCACCGCGCCCGTCGAGACGTTCGCGGACCGCGCCACGGCCGCCGGGGACGCGGGATGGGCACAGGACGACCAGTTCATCGAGGCCGGGCTCGTCGCGGTCGCCGTCCCGGTGCGGGATGCCGCCGGGCGCACCGTGTGCGCGCTGAGCGTGGTGAGTCACACCAGCAGGCACGACGTGGCGTCGTTGCGCGAGGCGACACTCGACGCGCTTTTGGCGACCGCCGAGGCGATGCGGGCACGGCTCGCCGCGCCGATGCGGGCCCCTGAACCGGCCGGGCCCACCACGTCCACCGCGACCGGCGGTTCCGGTGATCCGGCGCCGGCGGTCGCGGCCGTGCTGCGGGCGTCGAAGCGTGAACTCGGCCCCGAGTTCGTCGAGTCGTTCGCCCGGGGGCTCGCGGTCATCCCGGCGTTCGACCCCGAGGTGAGCGCACGGGCCCGGGACGCCGCCGCGGGCCGTCCGGTGGCCCTGCCGCTGACCGCGGTCGCCGAGGCCACCGGCCTCCCCCGGGCGACGGCCCGCCGGGCCCTGATCACCCTGGAACACCTCGGCTACGCGAGCCACGACAACGGCCTGTTCCGGCTCACCCCCCGCGTTCTCGACCTGGGCTTCGCGCACCTGTCCGGCCTGACCCTGCCCGGCATCACCGAACCGCACCTCGTCGAACTCGTGGGCAAGGTCCACGAGTCCGCATCTATGGCTGTGCTCACCGACGACGACGTGCAGTACATCGCCCGCGTCCCGACGGTCCGCATCATGAGTGTCGCGATCAGCGTCGGCACGCGGTTCCCGGCGTACGCGACCTCCCTGGGCCGGGTATTGCTGGCCGACCTGCCGGAACACGAACGCATCGCGCGCCTGGCCCGCGTCGAGCCGGTCGCGCTGACGCGCCACACGGTGACCTCCCGCACCCGGCTCGCGGCCGTCCTCGTCGACACGGCGGAGCGCGGATTTGCGCTCGTGGACGAGGAGCTGGAGGAGGGACTGCGCTCGATCGCGGTCCCCGTGCGGGACGCCTCCGGCCGGGCGGTGGCCGCCGTCAACGTCTCGATGCACGCGAGCCGCCGCTCCCCCGCCGAGGCCGAGGCGGCCCTGCTGCCTCCGCTCCGCGCCGCCGCGGCCGCCATCGAGGCGGACCTTGTCGCCGCCACGCGCTTCGCCGTCCTCGTGCGCTGACGCGCGGCGTGTGAATCCGACCGGGACGGGCAGCGTCGCAGCCGAGCCTTGATTGATCACCGCGACCACCGAAGCCACCGAGGACCGTGACGGCGGCAATCCGGCCGCGGCCGACCCGGAGGAGGTGCCCGTGACCACCCGCCCTGTCCCCGTCGCGCACCGGACCACGGACGTGGACGGCATCCCGGTCTTCTACCGGGAGGCCGGTCCCGCCGACGCACCCGTGCTTCTGCTGCCGCACGGATATCCCTGCTCGTCCTTCCAGTTCCGCGGCCTGATGCCCGAACTGGGCGACCGGTGGCGGCTGGTCGCGCCGGACTACCCGGGGTTCGGGCGCAGCGGGACGCCGCCGCGCGAGCGATTCGCGTACACGTTCGACGCGTACGCCGAGTTCCTGGTGCGCTTCACCGAGGTGCTAGGCCTGACCCGGTATGCGATCTGGCTGCACGACTACGGCTCGCAGTTCGGCCTGCGGCTCGCCATGCACGCGCCCGAGCGCGTGGCGGCGCTCATCGTCCAGAACGGCGACATCTACCCCGCCGAGCACGGACCGAAGTACGCGTCGCTCAAGGAGTATTGGACCAACCCGACCCCCGAGGGCCGGGAGCGGATCGCGGACGCGGTCGACGAAGAGGGCTTCCGCGGCGAGTTCATCGGCGAGATTCCCGACCATCTGGTGGCGCGCGTCAGCCCCGACCTGTGGACGCTCGCCTGGGCGCAGGTCGCCGGAACTCCCGGCCGCCGCGAGAATCTGGTGAACCTTCTCGCCGACCAGGGCACCACGATGGACTGGTTCGGGCGGCAGCAGGCGTACCTGCGGGAGCACCGGCCGCCCACGTTGATCGTGTGGGGGCCGCGGGACGGCTACATGCCCGAGGCCGCCGGTCGCGCGTACCTGCGGGACCTGCCGGACGCCGAGTTCCACGTCCTGTCCGATGCCGGCCACTGGGCCATGGAGACGCATCTCGCGGAAATCGTGGATCTCACCCGGGATTTCCTCGGGCGCGTGCATCCGAAGTAGCCGCGGTACGCCGCGCCGCGCCCGGCCGCACGTCAGGCGAGACGGCAGGGCACGTCCAGGTCCTCGCTCAGGTAGTAGATGGCGCAGACGCGGTGGTAACCGTCGGCGATCAGCAGCGGTTGGCCCCGGACCAGCAGTACCGGCGAGAGCTTGCGGCCCGCGCTCACCTTGTCGATGTTGTGCGCGACATGCAGGTTGTCCTCGGCCAGCAGCGGGAGGCGGGAGGCGCGCAGTACGTCCTTCGCCTTCTTGACGACGGTCTTGCCGTGCTGGAGCCGGTGCACGATGTTCGCCACCGCGTCGGGCGTGAACAGCAGGTCGAGGAAGTCCTCGGCGGCCGGGAAGTCGTGTTTCTCGGGGTCGGGCTTCCATACCGGAGCGGCCATACGCCCGCCTCCTCGATCACGGCAGCACTGATGTCCTGAACGTACCTATAAGTCGGATTCGGCGTGGCGCCGACACCCCGCGTCACGGGCTCGGCCGCGGCCAGTTCTCCAGCGCGGCGTGCAGCGCGTCGACAGCGGCGGCCCAGGAGGCGCCGGTGGGCCGGGGGCGCTGGAATCCGCCGGCGGACTCCAGCGTGACGAAGCCGTGGAACGTGCCGCGCAGCAGG
This sequence comes from Streptodolium elevatio, assembly GCF_053592165.1. Lineage (NCBI taxonomy): Bacteria > Bacillati > Actinomycetota > Actinomycetes > Kitasatosporales > Streptomycetaceae > Streptodolium > Streptodolium elevatio. Next base: position 5,531 of record NZ_JBSFVE010000024.1, on the reverse strand, counting down.
CGCGCGGCGTCGGTCAGGTCGGGCTCGGCGAGGCCGTAGGCGCGCAGCACCGCGTAGACCAGCTCTCCGCAACGCGTGTCGGCGTCCAGCCCGGTGATGTCCTCCGCGGTGAGCGGCATCTGTGCCGCCGCATACCGCCCGGGGTGGGCGAGAGCGTATTCGCGGTACGCGTCGGCGAATGCGGCGAGCGCGTCGCGTCCGGCCCGGCCGGCGACGGCGGGTTCGAGGCGGTCGGCCAGCTCCGCATTGGCCCGCAGGGCCACCCGTACCCGCAGGTCCCGCAGGTTCCGGATGTGCGAGTACAGGCTCGCGTCCTTCACCCCGAAGCGCCGCGCGAGCGCGGACACCGTGACCCCGTCGACGCCCACTTCGTCGGCGAGCTCCGCCGCGGCACCGACCACCCGCTCCGCCGTCAGCCCGGCACGCACCACGCCGCTCCTCCTCCGTCCGATAGCGCGACTCGCACCCGCCGCACACCCATAGCTCACCCGCTGCTCACCCGAAAACCTACATCAATTATTTATTTGCCTAGGAGTCCTAGGCAAGGTTAGCGTGCGGGACATGAAAGCACTCACCGAGCGCGAGATCCGCGCATCCTTCGTCAACTGCTCCAAGGGCGAGGCGCAGCGCTTGGCGGTCCCCCGCGATCTCGGCGAACGCCCTTGGGAGGAACTGGACTTCCTCGGCTGGCGAGATCCGGGCGCGCCGGACCGCAGCTATCTGGCGGCCGAACACGCGGGCCGCGTCGTCGGTATCGCCATGCGCTTCCCCTCCCAGCAGCGCGGGTTCCTGCACCGCAGCATGTGCAGTATCTGCCTGACGACGCACCCGGGCAGCGGGGTGTCGCTCATGACCGCCCCGCGTGCCGGAAAGGCGGGGCGCGAGGGCAACTCGGTCGGCATCTACCTGTGCACCGACCTCGCCTGCTCGCTCTACGTGCGGGGCATCAGAAAGCCCGAACCGGGCGGCCGGTTCCACGAGTCGCTGACCGTGGACGAGCAGGTCACGCGCACGCGCGAGAAGTTGACGGGGTTCCTGGACAAGGTCCTGGCCGCCTGACGCCGGACCGCGGACCCGCCCGCCCCCGCCGCGCCAGGTCATCCGGTCGCAGCCGCCGGTCACCGGACCCGGGCGGGACGGCTCAGGGGCCCGGCACTCCCAGCGCCTCGTCGTCCGCGCCGCGCCAGCGGTAGATGTACTCGGGGCGGCCCGCTCCGCCGTAGCGCGGTTCCCGGTGGACCAGCCGGCGAGCGGTCAGGTGATCGAGGTAGCGGCGGGCCGTGGGCCGGGACACGCCGACGCCGTCCGCGATGTCGGCAGCGGAGGTCTCGGCCCCGCCGCGCAGGTGCGCGACCACGGCCTCGAACGTCGCGGGGGCGAGGCCCTTGGGCAGCGGCGACGCCTGCGGGGCCCGGTGCAGCGCGGCGAGCGCCAGGTCGACGGCCTCCTGCCCGGTCGCCGGGTCGCCGTCCGTCGCGGTGGTGATGCGGCGGCGGTATTCCGCGTACGCCGACAGCCGTTCGCTGAACGCGGCGAACGAGAACGGCTTGAGCAGGTACTGCACGACGCCGAGGGACACCGCGGAGCGGACCAGGTCCAGGTCGCGCGCCGAGGTCACCACGATCACGTCGGCACGATGCCCGCGCGCCCGCATGTTGCGGCAGAGCTCCAGGCCGTGCACGTCGGGGAGATAGAGGTCGAGCAGAACGAGGTCGACCTCACGGGTGGCCAGCAACCGCAGGGCCTCGGTTCCGAGTTGCGCGGCGCCGGCCACCGTGAAGCCGGGTACCCGCCCGGTGAACGTGGTGTGCGCCTCGGCCAGGACGGGGTCGTCCTCCACCACCAGGGTGCGGATCACCGTTCCTCCTCCCGTGCTTCGCCGGGTCTTCCGGACATTGCGATTTCCGCGGGCCTGCGCGGTTCGGCGGGCGTGGCAAGTTCTGCGGACGTGTCGGGCTCGGCGGACCTACCGGGTACGGGAGGCGTGCCGGGTACGGCGGACGTGACCGGCGGCAGCCGTACCGTGAACTCCGCCCCGCCCAGTTCCGCGTCGCCGAGGGCGATCGTGCCGCCGTGGCGTTCGACGATGCTGCGGACCAACGCCAGACCCAGCCCGCGCCCCTGCGGACCGGGCGCCGGTTTGGTGGTCCAGCCCCGCTCGAACGCGCGTGCCGCGGACGCCTCGTCGAGCCCCGGCCCGCTGTCCGCGATTCGCAGGACGACTCCGCCCGCGGCGGTCGGTTCCACGGTCACCGCGACGCACCGCGCACGCTCCGCCCCGCCCTGTGCGCCCTGCCTGCCGTGCGGCGCCCCGACGGAGGCCGCCGCGTCGATCGCGTTGTCCACCAGGTTGCCCACCACTGTCACCAAGTCCCCCGCGCTCATGGCGGGTTCGAGCTCGGCCGCGGCGTTCGCGGCCACCGTCAGCCGTACGCCGCGCTCCGCCGCCTGTGCGTGCTTGCCGAACAGCAGGGCGGCCAGCGCCGGTTCGCTCACCTCGGCGGTCAGTCGGTCGGCCAGTTCCTGGGACGCTGCGAGTTCCCCGGTGGCGAAGCGCACCGCCTCGTCGGGGCGTCCCATCTCGATGAGCGCGACGACGGTGTGCAGGCGGTTGCCCGACTCGTGCGCAGCTGCGCGCAGCGCCTCCGCGAAGCCGCGCACCTCGTCCAACTCTCCGACAAGCGCTCGAAGTTCGGTGTGGTCACGGAACGTCGCGACGGTACCGAGCACGCGGCCGTCACGCGCGGTGCGGCTGACGTTCACCGCCAGGACGCGGTCCCCGGCGAGGTGGATCTCGTCCGTGACCGTACGCCCGGCGGCCAGGGTCTCGGCGAGCGTGGCGTCCAGACCCAGGTCGCCCACGTGCCGGCCCTCCGCGGCGTCGCCCAGCCCGAGCAGCCGGTGGGCCTCGTCGTTGGCCAGGGCAAGCCGGCCGCCCCCGTCGAGGACGACAAGCCCTTCGCGCACCGCGTGCAGGACGGCGTCATGGTGCTCGTAGACCCGGCGCAGTTCGACCGGGCCGAGGCCGAGCGTCTGGCGGCGCAGCCGGCGGTGCACCGCGGTAGCCGCGGCGGCCGAGAGCGCGAGCGCACCGGTCGCGACGGCGACGACCAGCGGGATGGTGTCCCCGACGATCTCGTCGATGCGGCGCTCGGTCACCCCCACCGAGACGAGCGCGACCGGCGCGTCGGCGGGGCCCGCGTCCGGCCCGGACGGCACTGGGACGACCGCACGGACCGACGGCCCGAGCGAACCGGTGTAGGTCTCGGTGAGCGCGCGGCCGAGCACCGCGTCGTCGATGTGCCCGAGGAACGTCTGCCCGATGAGTGCGGGGTTGGGGTGCGTGAAGCGGATGCCGTCGAGCGTCATGAAGACCACGAAGTCGACGTGGCTCTCCCGGCGGACCGCCTCGGCGACCGGCTGGAGCCGCGCCGTCGGCTCGGCCGACGCAACCGCCTCGGCGACGCCCGGCGAGCGGGCCAGCGTACGCGCCACCTCCAGCGCCCGGTCCCGCGCCGAGTTCCGCGCGGCGTCCTCCGCGGCCTTGACCGCGATCAGCGCCCCGGCGGTGATCAGCAGCACCGCGAGCGTCAGCTGCCACAGCAGCACCTGCGCGGCGATGCTGGGGCGCCTCGGCGCGCGGCGCGGGAGGCCCGGCGCGGTGCCGTCAGTGCGCACGGGACCCGCAGCCCGGGAAAGTCGTTTCGGCCATGGCCGAAGTATTGCCCGACACCCGGGAAGTGCCGCAAGCCCGCCGGAACAGACATTTCACTCGTGCGCGTAATGCGCGTAACGGCGAGCGGTCGGTGTGAGCTGCGCCACTCTACGGGTCAATCGCCGTTCCCCCGGCGTTTCCCTCGACCGACCAAGGAGGCTCGCCGTGGCCCAGGCCATCGCGACGACCGACCCCGGCACGCCGGGCACGCCCGGTGCCGCCGTACCGCCGCCCGAGCGTCGGCGCTGGTACTCCCAGCTGTACGTATGGGTACTCACCGGGATCCTCGCCGGCATCGTGGTGGGCGCCGCGTGGCCGTCCGCCGGCGAGGACCTCAAACCGCTTGGCGACACCTTCGTCAATGCCATCAAGATGATCATCACGCCGATCATCTTCGTGACCGTGGTGACCGGCATCGCGGGCGTCGACAACCTGCGCAGCGCGGGCCGGATCGGCTGGAAGTCGCTGGTCTACTTCGAGATCCTCACGACGATCGCGCTGGTCCTCGGCCTGGTCGTGATGAACGTACTGCGCCCGGGCGACGGCGTGCACGCGGACCTCGGCGCCATCCACGTGACGGGAGCCGCGCAGGAGTACATCGACAAGGGCGAGTCGCAGGGCTGGTGGCACTTCCTCACCGACCTGGTCCCGAGCAGCATCGTCGGCGCATTCGCGGAGGGCGACGTCCTCCAGGTCCTGTTCTTCGCGGTCCTTTTCGGCATCGCGATCAAGCTCGTGGGCCGCCCGGCGCTGGGCGTCGCGGCCGGCATCGAGAAGACCGGGCAGGTGCTGTTCTCGGTGCTGCGTATCGTGATGTACGCGGCCCCCGTCGGTGCCTTCGGCGCGATGGCGTTCACCGTCGGCAAGTACGGCCTGGACACCCTGACCAGCCTCGGCAAGCTCATCGCCGTCTTCTACGGCACGAGCCTGTTCTTCGTGCTGGTCGTGCTGGGTGTCGTCATGGCGATCATCCGGCTGAACATCTTTCAACTGCTGCGCTACATGAAGGACGAGTTGCTGATCGTCCTCGGCACGTCGTCCAGCGAGACGGTGCTGCCGCGTGTGGTGACCAAGATGGAGAACCTCGGGGTGCCGCGCCAGGTCGCCGGGCTGACGGTGCCGACCGGGTACTCCTTCAACCTGGACGGCACCTGCATCTACCTCACCCTCGCCGCGCTGTACGTCGCCCAGGCCACCGACACCGCGCTGTCCTTCGGCCAGCAACTGGGCCTGCTCGGCGTGCTGCTCCTCACCTCGAAGGGCGCGGCGGGCGTCACCGGATCGGGCTTCATCGTGCTGGCGGCGACGCTGTCGACGGTGGGCCACGTGCCGGTCGCGGGGATCATGCTGGTCTTCGGCATCGACAAGTTCATGAGCGAGTGCCGCGCGCTGACCAACGTCTGCGGCAACAGCGTCGCGAGCCTGGTGGTGGCGTCATGGGAGGGCGTCCTCGACCGCGACCGGGCCCGCAAGGTGCTGGCCGGCGAGAAGGTCCCGCCACTGGCCGACCCGGAGTTCCCGACCGCCCCGGCCTCGGGGGCGCCGGACGCCGCCGCGGCGCCCGACGACCACGAGCCCGCCCCGAAGGTCCCGGCGGCGGCGACCGCCTGACGCGTCCGACGCGAAGGCACCCTCGCTCGACGCCTGTGGGCCGACGAGCGGACACCCTCAGAGGGTGTCCGCTCGTTCCGGCCGCTTCTTCGACGAATTCGACGGACAGGTCTAGTAGTGCTTTGTTATGTGGCCTTGGCAAGGGTTGTTTCCGGCGGTTTGCTGTTGGTATGACGCCGGGGGAACTGTCTTTGTTGCGTGGGCG